>DAOTXN010000088.1:0-9928 GCA_034435435.1 Anaerolineae bacterium
CTCAGAGCGTTTATGCAGCTTGCCGGCTGAACTGTTTGTGCGGGTTTTGGAGGCCCTTTTGCCAGTGTTGCAGGCGCGTTGGGCGGCGCGCCAGCGTCCCTTACCGGCTGAGATCGCTTGGGCGCAGCAACACCATACCTCACCCGCCTGCCCACCGCCTATGTGTTGGCGCTGTATTGGCAACGCTGGCGCATCGAAGATGCCTATGCCATCGTGAAACGCCTCCTGGGTTTGGCCTATTTCCATTGTGCCGCCCCTAACGCGGTCCAAATGCAGCTGTGGGCCACCTGGATGCTCTATGGCGTACTGGTGGACCTCATGAGTCTCGAGACACAACCTGACCCAAGCATAGAGAGGATCGCCATGACCCTAATGACACGAGACGACTATATCACAAGTTTGCGCAAGATGAAAAAACGGGTGTTCATCATGGGCCAGGAAGTGGAGAACCCGGTCGATCACCCCTTGGTTCGTCCGTCGCTCAACGCTTGCGCGATGACGTACGAATTGGCTCAACATCCGGCATACGCCGATCCGATGCTGGTCACGTCGAGCCTGATAGGTCAAAAGGTCAACCGTTTCACCCACCTGCACCAGGATACTGCCGATTTGGTGTCCAAAGTAAAGATGCTGCGCCTGCTGGGGCAAATGACGGGGTGCTGTTTCCAGCGCTGCGTGGGTATGGACGCGCTTAACGCACTGGATTCCGTGACCTACGAAATGGATCGCGCGCTGGCGACCGAGTATCACATCCGGTTTCGGCAGTACCTTAGACACGTGCAAGAGCACGACCTGGTGGTGGATGGCGCGATGACGGACCCCAAAGGCGACCGTCGGCTGAAGCCTTCGCAGCAGGCTGACCCAGATTTGTTCATGCACAGCATAGACCGGCGGCCTGATGGCATCGTGGTGCGCGGGGCCAAGCTCCACCAAACCGGCGCGCTGAACTCGCACGAGATCATCGTCATGCCTACACAGACGCTCTCGGAAGAGGATCGGGATTACGCCGTCGCTTTCGCGATCCCGGCGGACGCGCCAGGCCTCCTCATGATCTACGGGCGGCAACCATCGGACACGCGCAAGCTGGAAGGCGCCCGGATCGATGTGGGTAACCAGGAGTTTGGCGGACACGAGGCGTTGATCATCTTTGACAACGTATTCGTCCCCTGGGAGCGGGTATTCATGGCCGGCGAATACACGTTTAGCGGATTGCTCGTCGAGCGCTTTGCCGCTTACCATCGGCAGAGTTATGGCGGCTGCAAGGTCGGCGTGGGTGACGTGTTGATCGGGGCGGCTCAATCACTGGCCCAATATCAGGGCACAGCCACGGCATCGCACATCAAAGACAAGATCGTCGAGATGGTTCATCTCAACGAGACGCTATATGCGGGCGGCATTGCGTGCTCGGCAGAAGGCAAACCGACCGCCTCAGGCACCTTCCTCGTCAACCTGCTGCTGGCAAACGTATGCAAGCTCAACGTAACGCGCTTTCCCTACGAGATCGCGCGGCTGGCGCAGGATATCGCGGGCGGGTTGCTGGTCACTTTGCCGTCGGAGAAGGACCTCATCCATCCCGAGGTAGGACCGTTTCTGGAAAAGTACCTGCGCAGCGTGGAGCAATATACGACAGAGGAACGCTGCCGGATGTTGCGGTTGATAGAAAATCTCACGCTGGGGCCAGGGGCAGCAGCCTATCTCGCAGAGTCGATGCACGGGGCCGGGTCGCCGCAGGCGCAGCGCATCATGCTGGCGCGGCTGGCCGACCTGGAGGGAAAGACACAGTTGGCGCGCAGGCTGGCAGGAATCCAGGCCTGACAAAAAGAAACCTCCCGCAGGCGTGTGACCTGCGGGAGGCTCTTTGAGAGCAGCGCCACTCTGTCAGGGTTCGATCTGCACCGCGACGACTATCTTTTCCCCCGCGGCGTCGGGGAGATCGAACGCCTCACTCGTAGCCAGGGGTTCACCTTCGGGTTGGTCCAGCACAAGCCAGCGGAAGGGTCCTGTCCCAAAATCCTCCGGGGCCACCCACCACTGTTTCACGCCGCCGTCTTCCAGCGTGCCCTGCCAGCCTTCTACGGCGTGCCAATCGCCCAACCGATCCTGCCACTGCACCACCGTCCACAGCCCGATCTGGGGCGGCGAAACGCGCAGCTCGATAAAAGCCCCCAAGGGGAACGAAGGCGCCGGCGCCGGTGTGGGTGTAGGCGTGGGACTAGGGTTGGGCCGTGAGGGTAACGCCGGCGCCGGTCGCGGCGGCAAGGTGGGCGCTGCAGCCTGGGCCAGCGTGGGCAGCGTCGAAGCCGCCAACAGCACACCCAAGATGCTCACGATGGCGATCAAACGGATTCCATATTTCGCGTTCATTTTTCCATTCCCGTTCTGGCGCGTTGAAACACGCAGCTATTGGGGGCGCGCCGGCAGACGCTCGGCCCAGCGCGGCGCGCCGCTGCCAGACTGTATGGGCGCAACGCCCACGCCCAGCCCCGACAGCGCCGGGCCGTAAATGTTGTTATACGCGCCGCCGTCCATCTCGTGACTCTCCAGCACTGCGCCATAGTCGGTGTCGGCATTGGCCGAGTCCACTTGCGCGTAAATCGAACTGCCCACCGGCAGCGGCCAGGCCACGGCGCTGTACGTCGGCCAGTAGAACTGATCGCCAAAGGTCAGCGTCAGACTCTCGCCCGGCTCCAGCGGCAGGCCCTCGCCTGCGACGCCCCACACCATCCCCTGGGTGCTGCGCCCGTCGTTCCACACCTGGTTGACCCCCGTGGGGGCAGGGTGGGGGTTGACGTACAGGTCTACCCAAAAGGCGTCGGTCACAGGGGCGTTGCCCTGGTTTTTGATGACCACTCGCACACTGGCGCTGGTCACGCTGATGCTTTCCACCACCAGGTCGGGGGCCAGCACGGTCGGCGTCTGGCTCCTCACCACCAGCGGCAGAAAGACCTGGTACGTCTCGGGGGCCGGCTGGAACACCACGATGCTGTATGGCGCCTGGGCCTGGATCGTGTCGGTTTCCTGGTCCAGGCCGGTGACTGTCGCCGTGGCTTGCAGCGGATTCGGGTCGCTGGCCTGCACGGTATAACTGGCGCTCAAGACCCACACTTCCCCGGCAGACAGCACGCCGTCGCCGCTGGCGTCGCCGCTGACCAGCGTCGCCGTCCCGCCCAGACCATCGTCGAGCACAATGTCGCTCACCGGCGAGCCGTCGCTGGCGGCGGCGTGTTGCACTGTAAAAGTAGACACCACCATGTCGCCGACCGTGGCCGCCTCTGGGCCGGTCCTCACCACGCTGAGCAGCGGATGGAAACCCTCGTAAGTAAAGGTCGCTGTGACCTCTTTGTTCCCCAGCAGGGTGATGGCAGCCGGATTGTCCGTCCCGCTCATGTCGCCGCTCCAGCCATCAAAGACCCAGCCGGGGTCGGCGCTGGCGGTCAGCGTAACCACCGCGCCGGAGAGGTAGAGCGGCTCGTCAGGATCGCGGCTCACCGCGCCGCCGCCAAGCACGTGCAGCGTCAACTGGGCAAACGTGTCATCCACGACGACCGTGACGGTGGCGGTGTCGCTGCCGCCGTTGCCGTCATCAATTGTATACGTAAAGGTTTCGGTCCCGGCAAAGCCACTCACCGGCGTATACACGACGGTCGCCCCGTCGGTCGTGGCCGAGCCGCCCTGGTCGGGCGTACCCAGCGCGACGATGGTCAGCGTCTCGCCGCTGTCCGGCGCATCGGTGTCGTTGTCGCGCACGTCGAGCACGTTGTTCACGCTGTTTTCAGGCGCTACAAAGAGGTCGTCTTGGGCAGCGGGGTCGTCGTTGACCGGGTTGACGGTGATCGTGACGCTGGCCGTGTCGCTGCCGCCGTCGCCGTCGGCGACGGTGTAGGTAAAGGTATCCGCGCCGTTGAAATCGGCGGTGGGGGTATAGGTCACGCTGAAATCAGGGTTGATGGAGGTCAGACCGTTGGCTGCCTGGCCCACTGCCGCCACAAACAAGATGGGAGTGTCCACGTCGCTATCGTTGGCCAACACATCCACCACGACCGCCACGTCCTCATCAGTGGCAGCGCTATCGTCCGCAGCCACGGGCGGGTCGTTAACCCCGCTCACAGTGACGCTGACGGTAGCCGTGGCGCTACCGCCGTTGCCGTCGGAGATGGTGTAGCCAAAGCTGTCCACCAGCGTCTCGCCGACGGCCAACGCCTGCAAGGTCGCCGCAGCGGTGGGGTCGAAGCTGAAACTGCCGTCGGGATTCACCGTCACACCCGCGCCGTTGGCGCTGCTCGCGTCGTAGGCGGTGACGGCCAGCGGGTCGCTGGCGTCGGCGTCGGCGTCGTTGGACAACACGCCCGGCGCGGCGACGGTGAGCAACATATCCTCGTCGGCGGCGGCGCTGTCGTCTGCCGCTACGGGTGGGTCGTTGACCCCGCTCACAGTGACGCTGACGGTAGCCGTGGCGCTACCGCCGTTGCCGTCGGAGATGGTGTAGCCAAAGCTGTCCACCAGCGTCTCACCCACGGCCAGCGTCTGCAAGGCCGCCGATCCCGTCGGGTCGAAACTGAAACTGCCGTCGGGATTCACCGTCACACCCGCGCCGTTGGCGCTGCTCGCGTCGTAGGCGGTGACGGCCAGCGGGTCGCTGGCGTCGGCGTCGGCGTCGTTGGACAACACGCCCGGCGCGGCGACGGTCAGCGCGGTATCCTCGTCGGCGGCGGCGCTGTCGTCTGCCGCTACGGGCGGGTCGTTGACCCCGCTCGCGGTGACGCTGACCGTGGCCGTGGCGCTGCCGCCGTTGCCGTCGGAGATGGTGTAGCTAAAGCTGTCTACCAGCGCCTCGCCGACGGCCAACGCCTGCAAGGTCGCCGATCCCGTCGGGTCGAAACTGTAACTGCCGTCGGGGTTCATCGTCACGCCCGCGCCGCTGGCGCTGGTTGCGTCGTAGGCCGTGACGGTCAGCGGGTCGCCGTTCAGGTCGTTGTCGTTGCCGAGCACGCCCGGCGCGCCGATGCTCAACAGGGTGTCCTCGTCGGTGGCGTCATCGTCGTCCACGGCCTGCGGGGCCACGTTGGCCACCGTGCTGGCGACGCTGCTCTCCACCGGCGTGCTCACCTGGGCGCTGGTCGCAGAAGCCGTGTTCGTGACAAGGGAACCGGCCGCGGCGGGGTAATTCACTGTGACGGCGAACGTCACCGTCATGCGCTGGCCCGGGTTGAGCGTCGCGCCGCTGAGCAGCGTGGGTGGATCGCCGGCCACGCCTGCGCCCGTCTGGTAGGCGGAAATCTGGACGTTGTCGATATAGAATTGGTCGCCGACCATGCTCGCACTGAGGAAACGAATGGCCGTGTTGGCCGCGATATAGTCGCTGATGTCGTATTTGAGCGTGCGATAGGCGCTGTCGGTCCCCGGCCCCACCAGCCTATCCAGCTCGACCCACGCGCCGCCGCCGTCGTTCGATACTTCGATGCTCACGTAATCGGCGGCGTTGTCAAAGCTGTTGCGGCGATACTCAAAACTCAGCACAGCAGACGTATAACCGGACAGGTCGGCCAGTCGCCACACACCTCGGCCGGTGTTCTGGATGCGGATGCTATAATCGACCTGGTCGGTGAGCACTTGCACGTCGCCGGTGGTGGGGTCGTTCACCTCGCCGATCTCGGCCCACGCCTGGCCGCTCCAGTCGAGCGTGCCATTGCTGCCGTCGTAGACGCGGTTGATCAGCTCGTCACGGTAGGATTGCATGAGCGGCTGTGTGACCTGGCTGCTGCCCGGCGCAAAGGTCGCGCCGGCGGGCAGCGGATCCGTCACGGTCACGCCGGTGGCGTCTCCTTGCCCGTCGTTGGCGACCACAATGGTGTAGGCCAGTTGCTGGCCCGGCTCGACGGGTTCGGGCGTCACAGACTTGGACACCGTCAAGGCCGGTATGACCTCGTCAAAGCCCATGTCGTAGCCGCCGTGGAGGGGACGCGGGTCGCCGTCGTAATCGGTGGTGGGCAGCCCCACGCCGGTGTTGGCGCCGGCGTTGATGACCGGCGACCAGGCCGAGAGATGATACTGCTGCGTCAGGTCGCCCACGCCCAGGAAGCGCGGATCCACGTAGATGTTGTTCCCGCTAACCGTGCCGTACACATTTGCGCCGTTAGGGGCCGTGTTGTCGAAAATATCATTATAGTCCGCTGTGCCGCTGGCGCGATAGATGCCACCGCCACGATTCGTCGCCGTATTGCTAACGATGACATTGTTATACGCTCGACCGCTCGTCTGCAAATACAGACCGCCGCCATCGGCGGAGGTGTTGCCGATAATGGTGTTGTTGAACACGTTGACATCACCCGCAGCCGCGTTGGCGTTGATATTCATCGCGCCGCCAATCGTCCGCGAGCGGTTGTTATAGAACAAGTTGTTGACCACCGTGACCACGTTGCTTTCCCAGCAATCAATACCGCCGCCTTCACTGTGACCGGGGCCCATAGAGAGATTATTGGCGATGACGTTGCCGTCAATCAGTGAGGCGCGGGCGCTGGTCTCAAAGCCGATACCGCCGCCGCCGCCGTAGCCGCCGGTAGGCACGCTTTGGTTGCCGGCGATGTAACTGTTACGAATCACGGCCAGAGTCGTACCATATATGCCAATACCGCCGCCATTGGCCAGGTTAGCCTGCGTAATCAGAGTGTTGGTGGTAATTTCACTGTGCTGAATGAGCGGAGAACTACCTGCGCGGATGACGACGCCGCCGCCGCCGCCGTTGCTCGTCGTTGAGGTAGCCGAGTTGTTATAAATGGATACATCCAGAAGGGTGGGCGAACCGGACACAATGTCCACGCCGCCGCCATAAACCTCGGCCCCGCTGCCGGTAGCGCGCACGACGTTACCGTAAATATACGTGCGCTCAATCAGGTGATTGCCAGACATAAGCACCAATCCCGCGCCAAAGGCGTCGGTGTTGGCTGCTGTGGTTGAGTGCCGGTTGTTACGCAAGGTGCTGTCAGAAACCGTGATCGGGTTGGCCGTGTTCAGCGTGAGCGCGTGCACGGCATATTCGATCGTGGCCTGGCTCAGATAGCCCGTGCTGCCGGGCGCATACGTCATGCCATCCCACGCGCCGGGCGTGGCCGAGACGCCGGTAAACGTCACCGGGCCGGTGCTGTGCAGGTCGCCGTTGACCGTCAGCCCGGCGCCATTCGCAAAATAGACGGTCGTATCGGGGGCGATGGTGATGACCACGCCCGCGTTGATCACCACGTCGGCCGTGGCCGTGATGACCCCCGGTCCCCACACGCCATCCACGTCTTGCACCGGATCGATGGTGCTGCCGTCCGGCTGATCGTCGGCCAGGGCGACGCCCGCGCTCCAGACAAAGGTCAGCGCCAAAACAATGAGCAGCCCCACAAGCAAGGCCGCCGGACGAGTCAATCGTAATATCTTCATGTTCTTCACTCCCAAATCGTCTCTCGACGAACCAAGATCAACAAAAACGCGCATCTGGCCCGTTATACGACCGGGCCACCATTAGTGTAACACACCAACATGTGCGTTAGATTTTACGCGGGTCTGAAATCAGTTAGAATTGGGAGAAAAGGCGCAGGTCATGACCCAAAAAGGGCAAGGTAAGTGTTCAGTCGGTGCGGAACGGTGACAGGGGAAAAACACAACAGGGCGGATCGCGCGATCCGCCCTGTTGGGTCCATTTGGCTGGAATTGACTCATTGTGACGGTGTATCGGCCACGCGCATGGTCCGGCATACCCGGCACAACCCCGGGATGGAAAGGTGATTCAAATCGGCCTCGAAACCGTGCTGCGCCAACAGGTGCTCGACCAGAGGGTGCGCCGACTCTAGCTCAGCGCCCGAGACCTCGCCGCAAGCCCGGCATACCAGGTGTAGATGCGGCGCGTGGGAGGCCGATAACTCGTAGCGCCGCTGACCGTCGCCGGGATCAACGCAAGCCACCAGGTCAAAACCCTGCAACAGGTCGAGCGTGCGGTAAACGGTCGAGATGTCTACCGAAGAACTGATTTGCTGCACTCCGGCAAAAATCTCCTCGGCGGTCGCCAAGCCCTCCAGACGGTGCATCACCGACAACACCATCTCCCGCTGCGGCGTGAGCCGGAAACCACGCTGGCGCAGTTGTTTGAAAAAGATTTCCTCACAGGACATCCATCACCCTCACCTCCGGCCCCTCTCCCTGGCAGGGAGAGGGGAGAATATCAGGGTCGCTCCAGGCCGTGCGCTTCCAGCAGCGCCGCGTCATTCATCAGCTCGACTGTCGGGCCGTCGGCGACGATGACGCCGCCGTCCATGATGATCATGCGCGGAAACAGCTCGGCCACCAGGCGCATATCGTGGGTCGAAACTAGAATCGTCTGTGGCATAGCGTGCAGCAGACGTATCAACCCGCGCCGCGCGCGCGGGTCGAGACCGGCCGACGGCTCATCCAGGATCAGAATTTCCGGCTCCATCGACAGCACCGTGGCGATGGCGATGCGCTTTTTCTCACCGATGCTCAAATGGTGCGACACCCGTTCGGCATAGTCGGCCATGCCCACCTGCTCCAGCGCCCGCGCCACCCGTCGGCGCACCTCGGCTTCGGCCAACCCCATGTGCAGCGGGCCAAAGGCCACATCTTCAAACACCGTCGGCGAAAAGAGCTGGTCGTCAGGGTCCTGGAACACCAGCCCGACCTGGGCGCGGATCAGGCCGAGGTTTTCTTTGCTCAACGTGCGCTCTAGCACCTGCACGTGGCCGCCGTTGTGTGGTTGGCCCAGAATGCCGTTCAGGTGCAGCATCAATGTGCTCTTGCCGGCGCCGTTTGGGCCGACCAGCGCCACCTTTTCTCCCCTCCGGATCGTCAAGTCCACGCCGCGCAGAGCCTCGCGCCCGTCGTGATAGGCAAAACGCAGACCGCTCACCTGAATGACCGGCGGCGCGTCGGCCCCATTAGAAGGGATTTTCACCGGCGCAATCGGAGCCGCCGGCGCTGGCATTATCCTCTGCATCATATCACAATCCCCAGCACCAGGATGGTTGCCAGGAGGAGCAGCGTCGCTATTCCTACCACCGCGTCAGACCGACGCAGATGAGGAACGCTCAACGCGCGCAGCTCGCCCTGGTAGCCGCGAGCGATCATGGCCTGGTAGATACGCTCGCTGCGCTCGTAACTGCGCAGAAACAAGCTGCCGGCCATGCCCCCCACGACCTTGGCCCGCCAGACGACTCGCCCGCCGCTCTTCAAGCCGGGCCGCACGGCGCTGCGGGCCTCGCGGGCGCGGCGCAAGCGCAGAACCTCGTCCACCAGCACAAAGATATAGCGCCACATGAACGAAACAATGGCCACCAACGTGCGCGGAAAATGCAGGGCGCGCATGGCCGTCACCAGGTCGGGAAAAGATGTGCTCCCGGTCAGCAAAATCGCCATTTGCAGCGAGAGCCAGCTCTTGAGCAAGATGCTGGCAAAGCGGATCATTCCTGGCTCGGTGGCCCGCAATTGCCAGCCGCCTAGCGACAGTGTGAACAGCGTCGGGCCGGCGGTGGAAAAGACGACGGTGATGGCCGCCAGCGCAAAGGGCAACGCCACCAGCGCCCGGCGCTGCACGCGCCCCACCCCCAGTCCCGAAACCAGCGTCGCGCCCAGGGCGAAAGCAAACAGCAGCGCGTAGGCGATCCAGGCGCCGGCAGGCGTCAGCGAGGCGATCAGAATGAAGGCCAGCGTCAGCAGCAGCTTGACGCGGGCATCCAGCCGATGTATCCAGCTTGAGCCGCCATGATACGGGTCAATCCAATGTGCGTGCATGTCAGTAGGGCGGGCTGGTTGACTGACAAAAGTCAAGGAAGCGAGCCTTCCAAAAAGCGCACAATGCGCTATACTTTCCTGGATACCACTCACAGGAGAGTGAACGATGGAAAACTCGCTTCGTCTTTATCATACACTGGTTCAA
>DAOTXN010000089.1:0-115517 GCA_034435435.1 Anaerolineae bacterium
AGACAATTCTGACCGGCTTTCGCAAATCATACTACTTGCGAGATATAAGCTAGTCGGCAAAGATGCAGAAACCGGCAAATTACAGTGCGGCAGTCTGGCTTTATCGAAATACACTATGCCGTAATTTCAGTTAGAGTCTTAATGTCCGAATTCGGGCTTTGTCTGGAGTTGTTGGGCAAACCCCGCCTGACGCTGGGCGGCCAGCCCTTGACCGGTCTGGTCTCAGCTAAAGCGCAGGCGTTGCTGTTTTACCTGGCCGTGACGCGCCAGGCTCACTCGCGGGAAAAGCTGGCCGGGCTGTTGTGGAGCGATTTGCCCGAAGATAAAGCCCGCCAGAACCTGCGCGTCGCGCTGAGCGCCTTGCGCCAGTTCGTCCCTGAGCATCTGGAAACAACTCGCCAGTCGGTCGCCTGTCGTCCCTGCTGGCTGGACGTGCAGGCTTTTGAGCAAAAACTGGCGCCAGAGACATGGAGCATCTCCACCGCCCAGGAAGCAGTCAAGCTGTATCGCGGCAGTTTTCTGGAGGATTTTACGCTCGGCGGCGCGCCGTTGTTCGAGGAATGGGCGCTGCTGGAGCGCGAGCGGCTGCGGCAGTTGGCGCTCGATACGCTGCACTGCCTGGCCGACGCCTATCTCGAAGAAGGGGCATACGCCGCAGGCGTCAGCGCGGCCCGCCAGGCGTTGCGCCTCGAACCCTGGCGCGAAGAGACCCACCGCCTGTTGATGCGCCTGCTGGCGTGCAGCGGGCAGCGCGCCCTGGCCCTCAAGCAATACGAGACGTGTCGCCAGATTTTGGCCCAGGAATTGAACGCCGAGGTATCGGTCGAGACGAGCGCCCTATACAAAGAAATCAAAGCCGAAGCGGAGGGGCAAAAAACGCCGGCCGCGCTCTCGTCTCTACCGGCGCCGCTGACTTCCTTCGTTGGACGCGAGGCAGAGCTGGCGCGGCTGGCCGGGTTGCTGCGTAGCGACGACTGCCGCCTGCTGACGCTGACCGGCGTGGGCGGCATCGGCAAAACGCGACTGGCCCTGGAAGCGGCGCGGCAATTTGCCCCGCCAGAGATGACGCTGTTTCCCGACGGCGTCTTTTTCATCTCCCTGGAGGAGGTCACTTGCGCCACATGGCTTGTTCCTGCCCTGGCGCAGGCGCTGCGTTTCGCGCTGGTCGAAAAGCGCGACCCGCTCGAGCAACTGTGTGCTTTTTTGCGCCCGAAAGCGCTGCTGCTCGTGCTCGACGATTTTGAGCATCTCGTTTCGAGCGCGGGTATGCTGGTCGAAATTTTGCACGCCGCGCTCGGTGTGAAATTACTCATTACCTCCCGCGAGGCGCTGAACTTGTACGAGGAATGGGTTTTTCCGGTAGAGGGGCTGCCGCTGCCCCCGGAAGGGATCAGCGCGGAAGTAGAGCAGAACGCCGCCGTGCAGTTGTTCGCCCAGCGCGCCCGGCGGGCGCATTTGGGATTTTCGCTCCAGCACGAGCTGTACGCCGTGGCGCGCATCTGCCGCTTGGTGGAGGGCATGCCATTGGGCATCGAGCTGGCGGCCTCGCGGACGCGGACGCTCTCGTGCGAGACGATTGTCGGGGCCATCGCGCACAATCTGGATGCGCTGTCCGTCACATATCAGGACCTGCCGCCGCGCCATCGCAGCCTGCGCGCTGTGTTTGAGCATTCCTGGAATATGCTGGCCGAGCCTGAACAGGCAGTCTTGGCGCGATTATCGGCTCTGCGGGGCGATTTCGACTTTGCCGCGGCCGAGGCGATGGCCGGGGCCAACGTGCGGATTTTGTCGGCTCTGACCGAGCGTTCACTGCTGCGGCGCACGCTGACCGGGCGCTACGAGATGCACGAGCTGCTGCGGCAATTCTGCGCAGAGAAACTGGCCGCAGCCGGCAAACAAGACGAAACATACGCCGCTCACGTTTGAAGCGTTACACCTGGCGCTGAGCCATCTCGAATGTGAGATGAACGATTTCAGCCTGTCGCCAAGATCGGCAGCAATCCCGAGGTCGCCTGGTAGCTCACGTCTTGGGCAACCAGGCGGCGCAGGGCGTGCAGCGACTTTTCAATCCCCATCAGCCTGACGAACAGCTTGCACAACAGGCGTGTGACCCAGCGGGGCCACGGCGGCCGCTGCAATAGGATGTGCGCTTGCAGGCGCGTGCCCGCTCCGTCGGGCGTGAGCGTGAGCTGATAGGTGAAGGTGAATTTCATCGGCGATTTGGGATCGGTGTGCTCCACCGTAAAGTACTCAAACGGTCGCCAGTCCAGGATGTTTTCCAGCGACTCGCCCTTGCCGTGGGCGCAGTGGTTGCGCGCGCCTGAACTGGTGCGCCCCCCAGGACGCAACCCCGCGCGCCACGTAGTGCCCTCCATCCACTGCCCGCGTCGCTGAGGATCGTTGGCCCAGGTCCACACCACAGAGGGCGGGGCAGGAAAATCGAGCGTCAGCACAGCGTCGGCCTCGTCTGCAGTCAGGAACACCCGCCGCGCCTCGCGCAGCTCTTTGTAGCGGGCGTGCAGGTCCAGACTGTGGGTCTCGACCGCGCCCAGATGTTCATAGGTCTCGGTTTGCACGTGCGCGCCCTCCGGCCACACACACATGTGCTCCAGGCAGGCGGCGCTATACAGGGCGTAGGCGCGCCAGCCGGTGGCCTCGTTGACGTGATTCTTGAGCAGCCGGTGGGCCAGATTCACATCTGATCCCAGCAATTCGGTAGCGCCCGCCACACTCTGCAAGACAAAGTTGCCGTGGTGGGCCATGAATTTCAGATCGAGGGTGGGAATGGCGCGGCAGGCGTTGCACTCGCACGTCGTGCGGCGGTGGATGGCCTCCACCCGACCCCTGAACGCCACGTAGGTCGCCTCTAACAGTTCCAGCAGCGTCTCGCCGCGCGGCATCTGAGATTCGAGCGCGTATGCGAAAACAGCGTCCCCTTCCAGCTTGGAGAGGGTCAGCAGCGGCTTGAACTGCGCGACGATGAGCTCGAGCAGATCGCTCAAGACCCCGTGGGCGTGGTCCAATTCTACCCCGGCCAGGTAGGAGGTAAAGCCGGAAATATCGGCCAAAACGAGATAGCCATGCTGGGTTTTGGTCTCCATCGAAATTCTCTCCTACTGACTCGTTGTTAGCTTTGGACAGGATTCACAGGATTCACAGGATGGGCAAGGTCAACACAAACAGATAAAAATCCTGTCATCTTGTTCATCCTGTCCCAAAAGCCGCTGACAGGCTCTCGCGTTTTTTTGGAATTGAACAATCTGATCTTTTCAAAAAGCAGGTGCGACTCTATAAAAAACATCTCGATTCTTGATCACCTTTTGGAGAGTTGAACCGGCAGGGTCACCCGGAAACAGGTCGCGCCCGGTTGAGAGATGACCTGAATCTGCCCCCCGTGCTTTTGCGCGACGATGCTGTAGGCGATGTGCAGCCCCAACCCCGTACCGACGCCGGGCGGCTTGGTGGTAAAAAACGGTTCGAAAATGCGCGTCTGGATTTCGGGGGGGATGCCCGGTCCATTGTCATTGATTTCGACCACGACATGGCCGTTGTGGGGAAATGTGCGCAAGACAAGCTCTCCGCGGCCCTGCATCGCGTCAATCGCGTTGTCAATGATGTTGGTCCACACCTGGTTCAGCTCGCTGCCGTAGGCCTCGATGCGCGGCATGTCGCGCGCATACTCGCGCCGCACCGCCACGCCGTCCTTGAGCTTGTGGCGCAGGATGACCAGCGTGTTTTCCAGGCCCTCGTGCACGTCTACCGCTTGAATCGGGGCCTGGTCGAGATAGGTGTAGGATTTGACGGCCTTGACGATCTCGGAGATACGCTCGGCGCCCTGGCCGGCCTCGTCGAGCAAGATAAAGACCGCGCTCCCGCTTCCTAGCCATTGAAGCACTACCGACAACATGCCATCTGGAAAAGGCGCGGTGGATGCTTGCAAGGCCGGCGCGTCCCAGCCCAGGCTGATGAGAGGGGGAGCCAATTCCCAGGCCTGTTCTACCTCTTGTTGCTCCAGCCACGTTTGCAGCGCTTGTTCCCGGTCGCTGCGCGTCAGCGGGTCGAGCCCCAGCGGCGCGGCGACTCGGGCCAACATGCCCTGGCGCAAGCTGTCAAGTTTCTCGGCCTGGCCTGCGTCGAGCGCCATCCCCTCCAATTCGCGGCTCAGGCGTTGCCACTCGGTCAGCGCCTCTCGCAACTGGGCCACGCTGCGCCGCACGGCGGCGGCCGGGTTGTTCAATTCGTGGGCCAGGCCGGCGGCCATAGTGCCCAGCGCAGCCATTTTTTCACTCTGACGCAACATGGCTTCGGTTTTGCGCAAGCGGTCGGTCACGGTGTGCAGGACGGCCACCGCCGCCGAGGGGCTAGAGGTCAATAATTGCTCAAAGGAGGCTTGGCTGATCTTGAGCAGGCGACTGTCGGTAATGGCGCACACCGATGCAAAGCGGGGGGCCTGCTCCATGAGCGACATCTCGCCAATCACTTCGCCCGGATTGCAGGTCCCGATGACCAACTCGCGCTGCCCGGAGCGTTTGGTGGCCTCGAACGTGCCGTCGAGCACAACGTACAGCGCGTCGCCCGTGTCGCCCTCTTCTATCAACTTTTGCCCGCGCGTTACCGCAACCGGCTCGGCCAGTTGATAGAGCTGGTCCAGGTCCGGATCCGATAGTCCGGCGAACAGCGGTAGACGGCGCAAAAAATCCTTACTCATCAAGAACCCCCGCTTGGAGCTAAATGATGATCTCGTCTATATAACACCACAGCCAGTCCTCTCCTGGTTGTAAGGACCGAATGATGGGATGGCCGGTGGCGTGAAAATGAGCTGTGGCGTGCTTGTTCTTCGAGTTGTCACAACAGCCCACGTGTCCGCAGGTCATGCAAAGACGCAGATGCACCCAGGTATCTCCCAGCGCCAGACACTCCTGGCAGCCCTGGGCCTCGGGTTTTACGTCGTGGATCAGGTCCAGATGGGTACACGTATTGCTCAACTCCACATCCCCTTGCAGTAGGGCGCGTTTCCATACGCGCCGTCTTGACGTGGCGGGTAGGAAACCCGCCCTACAACGTCGCCAGGTATTGGTGGATGAACTGGACGGCCATCGATCCCTCGCCGACGGCAGAAGCCACCCGTTTCACCGAGCGGTGGCGCACGTCGCCGGCCACAAAGACGCCCGGCACGCTGGTCTCTAGCCAGAAGGGATGGCGATCGAGTCGCCAGCCCCGTGGAAGGTGATGATCGCGCTCCAGGTCAGGTCCGGATAGGATAAAGCCGTATTCGTCGCGCTCCACCACGTCGGCTACCCAATCGGTGCGCGGCATGGCGCCGATAAAGATGAACAACGCGGCGGCGGGAATGGTCTCCCGTTGGCCGGTCACGGCGTCGGCCAGGGTGAGGGTTTCCAGGCAGACGCCGCCGTGCACCTCGGCCACGGTCGTACATACCCGCAGCGTGATGTTTGGCGTGGCGTCGATCTGGTCGATCAGGTATTGAGACATGGTGGCAGCCAACGATTCGCCGCGCACCAGCATGGTCACGCTGCGGGCGAATTGTGACAGGTACATGGCGGCCTGCCCGGCCGAGTTGCCTCCCCCAATGACAAAGACGTCTTGCTGACGACAGGCCAGCGCTTCAGTGATGGCCGCGCCATAATACACGCCGGCCCCGGTCAGAGCGTCCAGACCGGGCACGTCGAGGCGGCGATACGACACGCCCGTGGCAATGAGTAACGCGTAGCAACTCAGCTCGCTGCCGTCGGCCAGCGTGACCAGGCGATACGAATCTTTGAGTCGCAAGCCGGTGGCTTCCTGCGGCGTCAGAATCTCCGCGCCGAAGCGCGTGGCCTGGGTGACGGCCCGCCGGGCCAGGTCGGCCCCGCTCAAGCCCACCGGAAAACCCAAATAGTTCTCGATGCGCGAGCTCATGCCTGCCTGCCCGCCAGGGGCTTCTTTTTCAATGAGCAGTGTGTCCAGACCCTCCGACGCGCCGTAAACAGCCGCCGCCAAACCGGCCGGGCCGCCGCCCACGATGATCAGGTCGTAAAAACGCATCTCGGCGCGTACCTTGAGGCCGATTTTTTCGGCTAATTGGGTATGCGTCGGCTGAGTCAAAACCAAGCCGTCGGGGAGGATGACCAGCGGCAAGCGCGCGCCGTCTGAGCCGATAGAGGCGAGCAGCCGGCGCGCCTCTTCTTCTGTCTCAATGTCCAGCCAGCGGTAGGGGACCTGGTTGCGGGCCAAAAAGTCTTTGACGTCGTGAGCCTGGGACGACCAGCGATGGCCGATCACGCGCAAGCCCTCAAAGGGCGGGCGGAAAGAGGCCAGCCAGTCGTCCAGCAGATCCTGCAAAATGGGGTACAGGCGCTCCTCAGGCGGATCCCACGGCTTCATTAAATAATAGTCCAGCCTGACTTGGTTGATGGCGTGGATGGCGGCCTGAGTGTCTGCGTAGGCCGTGAGCAGGACGCGCTTGGCGGCAGGAAAGATCTCGCGCGCCTCCTGGAGAAACTCTACACCGGTCATGCCTGGCATACGTTGGTCGGCCAGGAATAGCGCCACCGGCTCGTCACGCAGTTTCAACTGCCCAAGGGCTTCTAAAGCAGCGGAGCCAGAGTCGGCTCCCAACACGCGAAAGTCGCGGCCATATTGGCGGCGCAAGTCGCGCTCGACGGCGTTTAGTACTGATCGGTCGTCATCAATTGCAAACAGCACGGGCTTGGTCAATATTTGATTCTCCTTCCGATCTAGTCACGCCGGCATCCAGCCCACCGCTTCCAGAAACCAGCGCGGCGCGTGCGACTTGACGTGGCCCTGTTCGTCGGTAAGGGGTTTGCGGCGCTCGTCGTTGGGTCCCCCGGCGTCACAACGGATCATGGGATGATCGTGACAATTGCGCGGCGAATCGTCGGCCTGGAAACAGATCGGACAGAGATAAAACAGAAATTTGGCGCTCACTGGCTGACCTCCTGTTAAATCGGTATCGGCCCTACACCCTCAATTTACACCCGGTCGGTGCTCATTTGCCAGACCGAAAAATGCTCAGTTTTTATTCGATCTAGCAGTCTGTCGGAGAACCCTGTAATATAGGGCCTTGTGCCCGTTTTGCGCCCATTTTGGACGCCCACAAGGGGCCAAATCACGTCTCTCTGACAGGCTGCTAGCGACCAATCGAGTCGGCTCGGTAACTTTAAATGGCGGTGCAGGAGAGGTTGGCGGTTATGGTGAGTGGCAGGTAGGGCAGGGTGAGCAGATTGAGAACATTCGATGGGCAACAGGTCGCCGCGCCGATAGCTTGAATTGTACCGCACTATTAAAAACGGGGTTAGTCTGGAGGGACTTTAATAACGCAGTTTTCGATGGTGGGTGCGGTTTCCACGCCTCGCGCTCCGAGGCGTGGAAATCCGCATTTCTATTCGACCCGCATCATTTTCTCAGAACGCCAGTTCCGGTTTCCAAACCTCCCACACCTTGCCGGCCATTTTCAGCGTCTCTGTTTCGGGCGGTAAGGTAGGCTTGCCCGGCTGCCACCCAGATGGCATCAGTTCCCCGGTGGCTTGATGATGTTGAAAGGCCTTCAATTGCCGTATGACTTCTGCTACGTTGCGGCCGACCGGCGGGGTGAGGATCTCCATAGCCTGCACGATCCCCTCAGGATCGATCAAAAAGCGCCCTCGAACGTCCACGCCCTTGTCCTCGTCGTATACTCTGTACAGCGCACCGATTTTACCGCCGGGATCCGAGAGCATGGGATAAGGCACGCCTCCCGGCACCATCTTGGACAGTTCGACTTCTTGCCAGACCTTGTGGGAATAGTTGCTGTCCACGCTAATGGCAAATACTTCCACTCCCAACTCCTTAAATTCGGGATATTTGACGGCAACTGCCGACAACTCTGTCGGTCAGACGCAAGTGAAATCGGCCGGGTAAAAGCAGAGCATCACCCATTTGCCCCGCTGATCAGAGAGTGTGATTGCTTGAGCTGCGCCAGCATAGTACGCCTTGGCAGTGAAATCTGGCGCTTCTTTTCCTATTTGCACCTTCATCTGATGACCTCCTCTTTTTTCTTGTGACCTGCGATAGACGCAGGTGATCCGGTCAATAGTTGCATCGCTCGCTCGTTTTGTCAGGATTGCACTTTTTTGCCAGACACCTCCTTTTATCCACTGAGATCTCTCGGAAAGTGGTTGCCGTGGGGCACAACAACGAATTTGGAATTAAACGAATTGGTGGCGTGGGGCGAAAAACCTGTGGTGAGCAGAGTCGAACCATTCGTTCCTTTCCCCATTCGTTGTTGTGTTTTGAGCCAAACCAAGACTTTCCGAGAACTCTCCCACTTTCTTTTCGCGCCCTGGCTGAAAGGGCTGCGACGGCGCTTTTCTCACTTCTGGTTATGTCCCAGTTCTTTATTTTCTTGCTTGGCTGGGCAGCTTTCGCATATAGAACGTTCGCCCTTGGTGTTCGATCTCGACCAGTCGCCCTTGATTCAGTAAACGGTGGACGACGGCCCAGTCGGCTCCGGCTCGCGCCAGGAACTCGGTGACTGCCTCTTTGCGCATCGGGTGCACCGCCGTAATACTCAACAGGTCTTCCTCGGCATCCCCTGTAAAAGCGAAAGCGTTGCCCTCGTAACCGATCAGGAGCTCTACCCGCTCCACCGTCTGGCTCAAGATCTGAAAAGCCCGGTGGATGGCGTGCTCGTCGGGTAGTTGCACCCATTGTTCGGCCGGGGGCCGGATGGGGACAGACAGATAGGCTCTGTCAGGTCGAAGGCGAGACAAAAACTCGGCCACCGCGCAGAGTTGCGCCTCGTCGTCGTTGACGCCCGCCACGAGCATCGTCTCTGTCACCAATCTGCCCGGGTAGACCCCGGCGAACTCGAGCGCCCCAGCCAGGATCGAGGCCAGCTCCAGATTGCCATGCGGACGGTTGATGCGCCGCCAGGCTTTTTCTGTGACGGCGTCCACCTTTAGAGAGACCCAATCGGCCTCCATCAAATCCTCTCGCACATCTTGCCGCCAGGTGAGGGAATTGTTGGTGATCACGGCAATGGGCAAGTCCAATGACTTCAAGAGCTGTATCTCGCGGCCGAGATTGGCGTCCAACGCCGGCTCGCCATCCGGCACAAAGGTGAGGTAATCAACGGCCTCCCCGCTTGCTCTGGCTCTTTCGACCTTGTCCTGCACGGCCCGCCGGACCTTCTCCGGCGCATAGAATGTGCTGCGCTTGATGCGCATCCCGATAGTGCGTCCCAATTGGCAATACACACAGGCATATGTGCAGTTCTTGGGCGGGATATTGTTGATCCCCAGGCTACGCCCCAAGCGCCTGGATGGCACCGGCCCAAAGGCGATCATTTCCTTTTCAACCTCATCTGCGTCGGCTTTCAGATAAAAAGCGGGACGGTTTTGGTGGCCGGGATTCGCTCGACTATTTTTTCCGCGATGGGTGCGAACATCTCGCCCGCATACTTTTCAATCTCACCCGCATCGCAGCAACGGGCTAGCTCGGGATCCAATGGCAGCCGTCCCAGCAGCGGCGTCCAGAATTCCTGCGCTGTCTGCTGGGCGCAACTGGGGCCAAAGGCGTGGATCTCTTTTCCGCACTGAGGGCACACGACGTAACTCATATTCTCCACCAATCCCAGGATCGGCGCGTTCATGCGTTGGGCCATGTGAGCGGCCTTGCGCACGACCATCCCCGCCAGGTCCTGCGGCGAGGTGACCAACACGACCCCGCTCAACGGAATAGACTGCATCACCGTCAGCGTCGCGTCCGACGTGCCGGGGGGCAGGTCCACGATCAGATAGTCTAGATCGCCCCAGGCTACGTCCGTCCAGAACTGTTTGATGGCGCTGCTGATGAGCGGGCCGCGCCAGATGACGGCGTCATCCTCGTCGGGGAGCAGCAGATTGATGGACATTACCCCGATACCGCTCTCTGTCTCGGCCGGAAGCATACCGGCCGGACCCACCGGCGGCGGTTGATGCAGGCCGAACATCTTGGGGATGCTGGGACCGGTAATGTCGGCATCTAACGCCCACCCGCGCTCCCTGCCGGCGCAGCGCCGCCGCCAGCAGCGCCGCCACCGACGATTTGCCAACCCCACCCTTGCCGCTCAACACGGCCACTACGTGAGTGATTTTGTCAGTCATCTTTCCTCCTCGACAAGCTGGAGGCGCGCGGCCTCCTCAATTTCACGCCGGACGGCCCACCGGGCCAAGAAACTAATGTAGGGCAGGTTTCTATACCTGCCCCCAGATGGCGGGTAAGAAACCCGCCCTACGGGTGCACCACGATGGCGACCACCCAGAACAACCCGGTCATCACGAGCGCCGAGGTCAAACACCAGGCGCACGTCGCGCCGATCACAAATGGCTCCAAAAAGGTCAGATAAATAGAGAACAGCACGCCGCCAGCGTGCAGCACTTGGAGAAACCGGGCGACGTAACGCTACACCCTGATAGATGACGCTGGCAATCATCCCCAGCAGTACGACGACCGACAGCGTGTTCCCGGCTGGGTCCTGCCTGAAATTGGCGCGCCAATCGTTCGCTCGAAAAGATACATCACTCACATTGAGGCCTGTTCCCCCAGCGTCGCTGAGCGCGTGGGATGATGTGAGCGTCGGCGAAGGGATGGGCGGCGCAGCAGGCATCGAGGTCGCGGTGGGCAAAGCCGGGGCCGGAGATGAAGATGATCAGCGTCGGCGCCCCACGGCGTTCCTGTGACACATCGAAATGTTGCACAGCGGCCTGGTACAATTCCTGCCCGGTGGGATTGATGGTGTTGATCCCCACAATTTCAAGCTGCTCGCCGTATCGTTCCATCAACGGCGGCAGCACCTCGGTGATCACGTAATGACAGTGGCCGCAAGACGGCGAGTAGAACAAAATGGCCCGCACGACGTTTCCGGCGGCTTGCAGCGACCGGGCGTGCGAGGCCGCCAGGGTCAGCGCAACGCACAGCAAAAGTAGACCACGGCTGACACGGTGCATTTTTTGCTCCTCGATGAAACGCCCACGTCGTTCGACTCTGCGCCGGCGTCACGAACACGTGGGCCAGCTCATCTTCCGGCGGCAAGCGTCAACTGGTTGATCAACTCGGTCAATTCCTCTGCCTGTACATATCCAACGACTTGGATCGTCTGCTGGCTCACACCCGGCGCCTCGGCCACGGCGGCCTTGATACTCATCACCAAAAAGACGGCGATGGGGCACAACGGCGACGAGGGTCGAAAGGAGTAGCTGACCCGTCCTTCGTCGTCCACCGTTAACGCTTCGACCAGCCGCATACGGATCACGTCCACGCCGGTCTCCGGGTCGATGACTGTAGACAGGCGGGTGAGAATGGCCTGCCGCAGCGCCTCAGAGTCACTCACAGCTTGACCTCTTCCAGCACGCATTCCCACATGGCGCGCAGCGCCCGGCTGATCGGACTGTGGGGGGCAAAAGCCGTCACTGGCTGTCCCTGGACCATCGCCTCAGTGACCACAGTGTCAAAAGGCAGCTTACCGACCACAGGTAGGTCCCTGGCCGCGCAATAGGCTTCGATTTCCAGCGCGCCGGCCGGGTACAGATCGGCTTTGTTGATGCACACCAGCGCCGGCGCACCGAAATGAGCGGTCGTCGCCAGGACGCGCTCCATGTCGTGGATGCCGGCGACGGTCGGCTCGGCTACGATCAACGCCAGGTCGGCCCCGGCGGCAGCAGAGATGACCGGGCAACCAATGCCGGGCGGCCCGTCTACCAGCGCCAAGTCACGGCTCTCATCCAGCGCCAATAGCCGCCCCTGCTGCTTGACCAGCGTCACCAGCTTGCCCGAATTTTCCTGGCCCGGCCACAGGGCGGCGTGAAAAAGCGGTCCGTGGCGGCTGTCGGAGCGAAACCACTCTCCGGCTACCTGTTCCTCCATGCGAATGGCTCCGCTGGGGCACTGGTAGAAGCACAAGGCGCAGCCCTCGCAGGCGATGGGGTCTATGCGGTAGACCCCGTTGTGTTCGCTGATGGCGTCAAAGCGGCACAACGCGGCGCACACGCCGCAACCCTCACACAGCGCCTGGTCAATGCTGGCGACTTGGCCCCCCTTAAACTCGTGCGTCTCTCGTATCTGGGGCGATAGCACCAATTCCAGGTTCGAGGCGTCCACGTCGGCGTCCACCAGGACGGCGCTCTGTTGAGCGTCGCTACTTGCCGCCAGATGGGCCAGGGCCGCCGCCACACTGGTCTTGCCAGTGCCCCCTTTGCCGCTGAGAATGACGATTTGTTTCAAATCTCCCTCTTGATTAGACCTCCGAGGTCTCCAAGACCTCGGAGGTCTTGACTATTTCTACAATCTGCGCATACAAGCTCTGGAACTGCTCGACGTATTCCGGCCGGATGTCAACCAGGGGTATGCCGCGAGCGGTTCCCTCGGCGATGCGCTGATCCAGTGGAATACGCATCAGCACAGGCAAGCCGGCCTCCCGGCAATAATCGTCCACGCCGCTGTCGCCCACACCGTCCCGGTTGATGACCACGCCCGCGGGAATGTCCAACGTTTGGGCCACCTGCACAGCCAGGCGCAGGTCGTGCAGGCCGAACGGCGTCGGCTCGGTCACCAGCAATACAAAATCGGCCCCCCGCATGGACTCGACCACCGGGCAGGTAGCGCCGGGCGGGGCGTCGAGGAGGGTGAGTTCGTAGCTTTGTACATTCGTACATTCGTGTTTCAGTTGGCGGATGATGGGCACAGCCATGGGCTCGCCGACGTTCAGCACCCCCCGCGCAAAGGCGACGCCAGCGCGGGCAGGGCCGGCTTCGATGACGCCAATGAGGTTAGGGATTTCACTGATGGCGGCTTCGGGGCAGGCCAGCGTGCAACTGCCGCAACCATGACACAGTTGCGGAAACACCAGCGCTTTGGTCCCGATCACGGCGATGGCGTGCCACTGACACACCTCGGCGCAGCGCCCGCAGTGATTGCAGCGCTCCGCGTCCACCTGCGGGATGAGCACGTTCACCGGCTGTTTCTGTTCAAAAACCGGCTTTAAAAAAAGGTGAGCGTTGGGCGCTTCTACGTCGCAGTCCAGAAATCGCACGGCGATAGAATCGAGCGCCAACGCCAGGCTGGTTGCGATGGTGGTTTTGCCGGTGCCACCTTTGCCGCTGGCGACTGCGATGTTCACGCCGCGCTCCTTTGCTGATGGTCCGCGATAGCCGCCTGCAAAGTTTTGACGGCCAGCGCGGCGCAGTGCGCGTGGTTGGATGGCAAGCCATCTAGCGCCGCCAGCAGGTCGGCGGGAGTCACGTCGTCGGCCTCTGGTAACGACTTGCCTTCCACCAGCGTGGCCAGCATCTCGCCGCTGGCAACGGTGGCGTCGCAGCCGTCAGTCGTAAAAGTAACGTGGGCGATGCGCCCGTGCTCGACTTGCAAGTAAAAGGTCATCAAGTCGCCGCATTCACCCTCGGCGCGGGCAAAGCCGTCGGGGTGTTCCAGCTTGCCCAGGTGCGCCGGGAACAACGCGGCCCGCAGGGCGGCGGTCGAAAAACGTTGCGCTGCCCTGCGGGCCAGTTCTTGTTCCAGCTCGGCGCGATCTGTTGCGTCGAAAAAGGTCACAGCTTGGTTTTTTGGAAACGCTTTGCCAGTGTCAGCCATCATTCTTTTCCAACGCTAGGCGAGCCCATCGAGCCTTGTTTCGACCTCTTCCAACTGCCGGCGCAGCATTTCGGCCTCTTCTTTCAGGCGACCAATGTCGTCTTGTTCGTACCCGCCGTGGTCGTGGCGACCATGCTCGATGCTCTCGCTGCAAGGGGCCACACCCTGGAGCGCGCCGCTCAGAAAGCGCTCTAGCGACTGACGCACCGTGCCCGCCGCGCCCGTTACAGGCCGGATGCCAAACTGTTCAAAAAACGCGATGGCGCGGTGGCCCATGCCGCCGGTCAGCATCACGTTCACGCCGTGGCTGCTGATAAAGGCCGGCACCTGTCCAGGTTGATGGCTGTGATAGTAGGGATTGTCAACGGCCTGGACGGCTTGCAGCGTGTGGTCGTCCATATCCACCAGCACAAAGTGGGGGCAGCGCCCAAAATGGGGGCTGACGATGCTGTCCAGTCCATTATTGTTGTCTGCAGAAATGGCGATGCGCATGACTAGTTCTCCTTTTCTAATTTTTCGATGCGATCGATGATTTGGGCCAGTTCCCGGCGCAAGTCGACGGCTTGCGCCCGCAGCGCGGCGATCTCTTGTTCGCGCGCGCCATGTTTGGGTTGGGCGGGTTTCATCCCCGTGTGTTCTGGCACGGTGGATCTGGCGATAGCGGTGAGCTGCCCAGCCTTGAAGGCCCGCACGACCTCGCCCACCGTCCCGTCGCCGATGGCGTAAATCGAAATCCCGGCGGCTTGCAAGACTTGCATGGCGTTCGGGCCGACGTTGTCCGTCAGCAGGGCTTGGGCGCCTTGCTGGACGATGAATTGGGCCGCCTGCACACCGGCTCCCCCCGACGCCGACATGGCCGGGTTGGGGAGAGCCGTGTGTGCCATCGTGTCGGTTTCGACCAAGATAAAGGTGGGGCAGCGACCGAAACGCGGACTGACCGGCGCGTTCAGATCGGTCCCCTGCGCTGTGACGATGATTTTCATTTTTCTCCTTGTCAAGAGCGACCGCGCCGTTGGCGACGGCGTTGCCGTTTCTTCTGACCGTTACTCTCGTCGGCGGGCACAGCCGCGACCCGCTGACCTGTCGCCCAGCGGCTGATGCGCCGGTCTAGCGCGCTGTCCAACACGTCCAGCGCCAACGGCGCCAATCTGGGCGCGACCTCGCGTCCCATCCAAACCAGGGCGCTTCCGACGGCGGGCAAGACAGCCCGCCGCCACAGCGCCGGCGCGTGTGCGGGCAAGGGGATGATTTTGGGTTCGATGACGGCGACTGCCGACGGTTGACTGTGGCTCAGCGCTTCCGCTTCGATGACCAGCGCCAGCGCCGAGTTGGGACAGAGCGCAATACACGCCTGGCAGTCGTCGCACAGGGTCGGGTCAACGACGGCTACGCCCTGAGCCTGTCGAAGGCTGAGAACGCTGAGCGCCCCCGTGGGACAGGCCGGCAGGCAGACGCCGCAGCCTGTGCAGCGTGTTTCGTCCACGTGAACCATTTCGTTTCACCCCCTTTCCGTTTGATCGTAAATCCGTTTGACGGTATAATTCCTTCACGGCCCGCACAGCGGGTCGTGGGTTCGGGGCGGGCGGCGAGATGGGCATCACGTGCGCCCGCCCCGACGAGCGAGGTGCTTCGCTACCCCGATGCTTTACGATGTCTCTCCCAACTCGTTGATGCGGCGGTTGATGGCCTCCAGTTGTCCTTTGAGCCACTCGGCCTGGCGCTTGAGGACTTCTTTTTCCTCAGTCGGCGCAGGGCCGTATTCAAAAGGCATCCGGCCGGGGAGTCCCGTGGCGAAGAACCGGTGGCGCCAACCGCGGCCGCCAGCGAAACCACCGCGTCCCCAGCCCATGCCGTAGCCATAGCCGGGCCTGGGATTGGCATAGCCGGGCGCGTCGAATCCGGCGCAGTAACCGGCGCGTCGACCGCTCATCGGCCCCATGCCTAGAGGTCCCATACGGTTTCCTCCTGGCATCTTGCTCACCTCCTTTCATGCGATCGGTTTACTCGCGGGTCATTGGGGTCCCGCATTTCGGGCAGCTCATCTGATAGCAGGGTTGAGCCGCTTGATGTGGCACCTTGTGGCCGCAACGGGGGCAGACACATTGTCCGCCCGGCCCGGCTGCTTTCGGTCCACCCATACGGCCCGGCCCTTGACTACTTTTTTGACCTTGCCCTCCTTGTTTTCGTCCGCGTCCCACGTTCATCACCTCCTCGTCGATCTCTAGCAGCCTGTCGGAGAACCCTGTCATACAGGGCCTTGTGCCCGTTTTTTGCTCGTTTTGCGCCCATTTTGGACGCCCACAAGGGGCTAAATTACGTCTCTCCGACAGGCTGCTAGCGGTGATCCAACCGCCCCTTTGTGCTATCTATAGTATAACTGTCTACTGATATTTTGTCAATAGGAAAAATGTCAGTAATTTATGTGACGAATGTTACGAAAACGGAAAGCCATTGGATGATATACTCAGCGGCAAGTATCACACCGCGCCAATTGAGGAAAGGGTATGAACAGCGTGACGAATGCGATTCCGATTGACCATGTTCGCGACGGCATCCCCGCGCTGCGCGAATGTATCTATCTCAACACCGGCACCTTTGGTCCTTTGCCCACCGTTGTCGCCGAGGAGATCCGCCGGGCTTTTGGCGAAATCGAGCGGCGCGGCACCTTTGCGCCGCCTGTCTTTCGCGAGCTGGAATTAGAGGGTCTGGAAGCGACCCGCCGCAAAGTCGCCGCGCTGATGCACGCCGCCCCCGACGAAATCGCCTTCACCCACAACGTCACCGATGGCATCAATATCGTGTTGCACGGGTTGGACTGGGCGCCAGGGGACGAGGTAATCCTCAGCGACCAAGAGCATCCGGCGGGAACTGTCCCATGGCTGGCGCTGGCCAAGCGACGTGGAATAGTCGTGCGCGTGCTGCCGGTTGGTTCCGACCCTGACACAATGGTGAGGCAGTTCAAGTCGCTCGTCGGCCCGCGCACCCGGCTGGCCTGCCTCAGCCACGTCAGTTGTATCAGCGGCACGCGCCTGCCCGTGGCAAAGCTGTGCGCTATCGCCCACCAGGCCGGCGTGCTGGCGCTGATTGATGGCGCGCACGCCGAGGGCCAGTTCCCCATCGATGTGCCTGCCCTCGGCGCCGATTTCTACTCAGCTTGTGGCCACAAGTGGATTTTAGGGCCGCAGGGTACGGGCATGTTCTACGTGCGCCGCGAGCGGCTGGAGCAGTTGCGCCCGGCGTGGCTCGGCTGGGGGGTGAACAAACCTTTCGACCGCGCGGGCATGGCCTACGAATTGGAATCCACTGCCGCTCGTTTTGAGCAGAGCACCCAAGCTTGGCCGCTGTACTTGGCTTTGGGCAAGGCGATTGACTTTATTCAGGAAATCGGCCCGGCGAACATCGAAGCGCGGGTGCGCGGGTTGGTGGCCCAATTCCGTAAAATGCTCTCTCAAGTTCCCGGCCTGACTTTTCACACCCCTGAAGAATCGGAGCGCTGCGCGGGGTTGCTCACGTGCGCCATCCCCGGTTGGGAGGCCGAGGCGCTCAGCCAACACCTGTGGGAGCGCGGACGTATCCTGACCAACACTATCCGCGAGTGGAACGCCGTGCGCTTTTCGGTGGCTTTTTTCAACACCGAGGGCGAGCTGGATGCGGCGGCCAGCGCACTTTTGAAGGTTGCACGGGGCAACCATTGACGCCGCTACCGCGCCACGCCCGGGATCCGCGGAACTCCCTGGACGCAGGTAAGCCGTCGTTCACACGGATACACCGAGATCCTCTACCATCCGCCGAGCGGCCAAGCGGGCAGAGACCAGGGCCGTGGGCATCCCCGTACCGGGATGCGTGCTGGCGCCCACGAAATACAGGTTGTGGTAGCGGGCATGACGGTTGCCAGGCCGCAAGTAGCCCAGTTGCATCAGGTTGTGACACAGCCCGTGCGTAGAACCCCGGGCCAGGTTGTAACGCTTGTGCCACGAAAGCGGCGTAAAGCACGTTTCGAACTTGATGTGCGCTTCCAGGTCGGTGATTCCCAGCAATGCCAGGCGGCGGAACACCGCTTGCCGGGCCTGTTTGATCAAGGCCTTCCAATCTTGATCCTGGCGCTCGTTCATATGTCCCACCGGCACAATGGCGATCAGTGTGTCCTCGCCCGTTGGGGCCATGGCCGGATCGAGCCGGGCCGGGGCATGGATGTACAGGCTGGGGTTGGCCGGAACCGTCAGGTCGCGGATGATCGCCTCAAAGTTGGCGCGGAAATCATCAGCCAGGAACAGAGTATGCGGACCTAGCTCTGCGTAGGGGCGATCCACTCCCCAGAAAAAGCTGATCACCGAGCACGAGTAGCGCTTGCGGGCCAGTTGTTGAGTATGCCGGTCAGAAGGCAGCAAATCGTGGTAGACGTAGGGCAGATCGGCGTTGGCGAGGATGGCATCGGCTTCCAGGCGCTGTCCGTCTTGCAAAATCACTCCTTTGGCGCGTCGGCCGTTCAACTCGATTCGTTTCACCGACGTGTTGAAAGCAAACTCCACTCCGGCCTGTTGGGCGATCTCTACCAGCGCTTCTACCACACGGTACATGCCGCCTTTGGGATACCACACCCCGTGCGCCATCTCGGTGTAGGGCATCATGGAAAAGGTGGCCGGGGCCTCGAACGGACTCAGCCCCATGTACACGTCCTGAAAGGTGAAGGCAGATTTCAGGCGCGGCTCGTCGAAATAGGCCGCCATGCGCCCGTAATGCCGGGAAAGCGGCTTCAGACTAAACAGCAAGGGCAGGTTGCGCAGGGCGAAGAACTCGCGCGCGGTGCGAAAGTCACGGTTGACCAGATGTTGCATGGCCTGATGGTAATGCCGGTGTCCCTCGTCCATGTAACGCAGAAAACCCTGAAAACTGTCTGGCTCGATAGCTTCCAATTGGTCCTGCATCGTCTTCATATCCGAAGTGAGCGCCAGGCGGCTGCCATCGTCAAAGATCAGGCGGTAAGTGGGATCCACCCGCTGGAGGTCGAGCATCTCGTGCAGCGGGGTCCCCAGAGAGGCGAACTCGTCCTCGAACACGTGCGGCATAATAAAGAGAGTGGGGCCGCTGTCAAAGTGGTGCCCGCTGCGACTGAAGCGGTCGCAGCGCCCGCCGGGACGGGGGTTCTTTTCGAGCACGGTGACGTGCAGGCCGCGTTGGGCCAGGTGGGCTGCGGCGGCAATGCCGCCCAGCCCGGCGCCGATAACGAGAATAGAGGTCTGTTTCATATTTTCACCTGACGGTTAAAGCCGACGAGACAGGAGCAGGCCGGCGATATTTGAGCGCCAGCCACAGCGCCCGACCCATCATCTCTAGCCCGCGGCTGCGGCCTTTGCGCTCGGGATAACAAGCCCTCAGCAAATAGCCCTCGCGCTCGATGCAATCGAGCACCATCTCAAAACGATGGATATAAGCATAGCCGGCGATCCGGCAGCGCAGGTTCTCCACCCGGGCCAGATAATACCTGCCGGCCCGGAAGCAGGCGCGCGCCTGGTGTACCTGCTCCTTCACCCAATCTCGATAGGCCCGACTCTCCACGTCCCAGGGAGCCAGGCCGTGGGCGACCACCACCTCGCGGGGGACGTTGTAATAACCTGTTTGGGCATCGTCTAGCGCATCGCGCAGCATGTGAGTGATGTGCGCTCCGGTGACGGCCAGGTAACGCGTCTCGCCGTGAGGCGAGGCGCAATTGTGGCCGATAAAGTAATGCAGGGCCTCTGTCACCGCCGTTGCCAGCCAGCGAGTATAGTCATTCAATTCGCGTTGGGAGATCAGCCGCCCACGCCGGTCAGCGTCGAAGGCCATGACGGCCATCATATTGCGAATGTAGGTTTGCAGCCCGCTGTTCTTTTCTGTATCCTGCTGGATCAGGTCTGCCAGCAGGCGCTCTTCTGGAGTCAGATCGACCAGCGCATCTCCGCGATAGCCGCTTTTCACCAGGGCCTGCTGGCGCTTGACAAAAGCCAGTCGCTCGGTTCGCGGGCGCGCCTCCTGATCGAGCCAATCGTCCACCCAGCGAAAGTAGGCATAAGCCCGGAAGGCCCCGTCAGTCAGCCCGCGATCTACCAGGAAGCGAATCGTGTAATAGGTCTGTTTGCTGGCGGCGCGAGTAATGGCAGCCGCCAAAGCCGGGTCGGAAATGTGATGGTATGCCATGTTTTCCTCAATAACAGTTTTTGTGCAACCAGCAACAGGATACAAGAAAAGCGATGGTGTTTCCTGCCTCCTAGCCAGCATTTAGCTGACAACAGGTTGTCGGGCGTCGGGAAACATCAAGTGAAGCAAGGAAGAAGCGGGGGGGTCTTGTCTGACAAGGGGTCAGGATATGGTTCTAGTCCTCATTTTGATCTTGCAGCAAATCGGCGACGCGGCTGTCTTCTAGCGCGTCTTGTGCTGCCTCGTCGCGGGCGGACTGCGTAATGCGCGACGAGGCGGGAGGAGATGGCGGCGATTGCGACGCCAACGCTGGCCTGATGGCGCCCTCGGTGACCTCGGGGCGTTCTTGACGGTCACGTGGCGCTTCGGTCACTTGAGCTCGCGCCGACGGAGGGGCTTCCTCCTCGGTCTGCGGAGATGGCTGGGAACGATAGCGCCGAGGGCCGCGGGCCTGGGCGATTAACAGCGTTTTGATTTTACTCAGCAAGCTACTCATACTCATTCCTCGCTCATTGACCGGCAGTTAACAGTTGGCGACCGTCGCGGCTGTGGTCGGCGGTCCAACCCTCGTAGCCTTGATGTTCTACGCGCCACCAACACAGCCCGTCACGAATCTCTGGGCCGCCCTTGACGTTTATCCTGTCATTCATCTCTAAATAGTGAATTGCATCCTGCGCGTCATTTTTGTCCACATAGCCCGGCGAGCGGCGCATATGTACCGAGGGATAAATGACCTGGGCGGGCTTGCCCACGGCGATCTGCGGCTGGCACGGGACAATGGCCGTGCCGGGGGATATTGCGCCCTGTGCTGCCGCTGGCGGGTGCACAAGAGACGTCGGAATGGGTTCGACGCCTGCGCCGGCAGGCGAAAAAAGAATGACGATCAGGCCGATAAAAAGCAAAAGCAGCACAAACGGGACTGCACAACCTGACTCGGAGCGGCGGGCCATTTTTCGCCTCCTGAGTATTTGCGGGTAGGGCTGCCTAATGTCTGCAACCGAGTATATCATTGAGCGCACAAAGCTGCAAGTTGGGCGGAAACGGCGTCGTTGTGCGTCTTTGGCAAGTTGACCGAATCGGGGTATAATCTCGCCCGGCCTATGCCATTTTGAACGGGGAGGCACAATTCTTTTGAAAACGAAATGCACGAGCTGGACCCTATTGGCGCTTTCTCTGACCCTCCTGTTATTCCTGAGTAGTTGTGGTCGCAAGCCATTGCTGTACGGAGTCAAGTTCTCCGACAACCATATCACCCCCAATGCCGATGGCGACACTGACATCACTAGAATCCAATACAGCTTGGGACGCAGCGCCGAATTATCCATCTATTTTATCGGCCCGGATGGCGCGCATCACTATTTCCGCGACCACGAGCCACGCGCGCTGCGCCAGGGCTACGAGGTGTTTTTTGGCGGCGTCATCAATGACCGTATGTTGCCCGATGGAGAGTATGAATGGGTGATGGAGGCCGTCGCCGCCGACGGCCAGCAGGCCCAGGCGCAGGGTCAATTGACCATCAGTGAAGCCGACACGGTGTTCCCGGAAATCAGCCAGTTTACCTTGCACCCCCCTGTCTTTACACCCAACCGCGACGGCATCAGCGACCGGGTGCGTATGAATTTGTATGTCCAAAAGGACGTGGAAAAGCTTCAGGTCTACCTGCTGGGCGAGGATGGCGTGCGTTATCCGGTGGAAGAAGAACCCGGCCTGCGTAAGCCGGGTGAACGGGGTCTGCACACCTACGATTACGACGCCGGCGTAGACCTGGGGGCCGAACCTCCCCCCGACGGCGCCTACACGGTCTACGCCGTGGCGCAAGACGCAGTCGGCCAGCGGCACGTCGTGACGAACACGTTGACCATCGCGGGCGGGGGCGTGCCCAAAGCCGAAATCCTCGAAGCGCACGTCAATTGGTCGTCGTCATCGGTGCTCTTGGGCAGCACGTTGTGCTTTACGCTGACGGTGGACAATTATGGCCCGGCGCCCATCCGCACCAGCGGGCCGCCGCCCGGCGCGTTGTACGAAAGCGATCCCGCCGAGTTGTACGAGGGCGACCAAAATTTTAACACCCTGGGCTATTCCGAAGAATCGGGCGCGTGGCGCATCGGCATCAATTACGACACCAGCAAGCGCGACTATCCGTTCCGCTGGGCCGTGGGCGAACCGGACCAGTTAGAGATTGTCCAACAAGAAGGCCAGACCTTTTACTATCTGCCGGCCGGCGCGCGGGGACGGGTATATGGGTGCATCCGCTTGCTCAGCGAGCCGCCGCGCAACCCGCTTTATTTCTGGGCCGGCCTGATCCACGAGGACGTCGAGATCAGCGACGTCAACAACCGGGTAGACCCAGAGTGGATCACAATCCAGGCGCCCTGAAATGCCCGACGTGAGCGTGCTGGTTGTCAACTGGAACGTGCGCGACCTGTTGCGCGCCTGTCTATGCTCGGTCCTGGCCGATTTTTCGCACGCCGGTTTAGAGGCCGACGTGTGGGTGGTAGACAATGCCAGCGCCGACGACAGCGCCGGGATGGTTCGCGCCGAGTTTCCGCAGGTGCATCTGTTGGCCAGCCCGGAGAACCGGGGCTTTGCCGGGGGTAATAACCTGGCCTTGCGTCAAATAGCCAGGGGCGTTCCCCCGCGCTACGTATGGCTGCTCAACCCCGATACCCAGGTGCGGCCGGGGGCGCTGCACACGCTGGTTGATTTTATGGACCGCCACCCCCGGGTGGGGGTGGCCGGGGCGCGGCTTTTTTACAGCGACGGGCGCTTTCAGCACAGCGCCTTTGGCTTTCCTGGCTTGTGGCAAATCCTGTTCGACCTGTTTCCACTGCCCGCCCGGTTATACGACACACGCCTCAACGGGCGCTACCCAAAGGAGTGGTACGAGCGCGGGAAACCTTTTGCCATCGATCATCCATTGGGCGCGGCGATGATGGTGCGCTGGGAAACGACACAGGACGTGGGTCTGTTTGACGAGGCCTTTCACATGTACTGCGAAGAGATCGACTGGTGCATGCGCATCCGGCGGGCCGGGTGGGAGATTTTTTGCGTACCCCAGGCCGAGGTGGTTCACCACGAGGGGCAGAGCACGCAGCAGATACGCAGTGCGTCGTTTGTGAATCTTTGGCGCAGCCGGCGACGCTTGTACGACAAGCACTATCATCCACTCAAACGCTGGCTGGCCAGGCAGTGGGTGCGGGCCGGGATGGAGCGCCAGTTGCGCGCAACACGCCAACAGGCAGCATCAGGCCAATTGGATGAACATGAGGCCGCGGCGCGTCTACAGGCTTGGGTGGGAGGGCTGGACTGTTTCAAATAAAAAGGTGAGAGCGAGACCTGTGGCCTCGCTCTCACTTAAAATTTCGGCTCCCTATCAGACAATCGTCAACGGCTCTGCTCTCATATCCTTGCGGGGAAAGGGGGGAAACGTTTGACAACCGTTTCTTCAAGTTTCGGTTGGTAAATAAGGGTTTTTTGGTGATAGGGAACCCCTGCTACTCGATCATAGCATAGCACAGTTTTCCTCGTTTGTCCGTAAAGAACGCGTAAAAATGACCCTGATTGCCGTCATTTTGACCAAGAACGAAGTGCACAATATCGTAGCTTGCATCGAAAGCCTGGCCTGGGCCGACGAAATCGTCGTATTTGATTCTTTTTCCGACGACCAGACGACCGAGCTGGCCGCCGCCGCCGGCGCGTGCGTAATCCAACATCCCTTCCAAAACTTTGCCCAACAGCGCAACGCCGCGCTCGACGCCGTCGAGGGATCGGTCACAGGATCGCTCGACGATTTGTGGGTCTTGTTTGTAGACGCCGACGAGCGTGGGACGCCCGATCTGGGCCGGGAAATCCGGCAGGTGATTCAACGCGCCGACGTGAATGGGTGGTGGGCGCCGCGCCACAATTATATTTTCGGGCGGCTCACGCGGGGAGCGGGCTATTATCCCGACTATCAGATGCGCTTGCTGCGGGGCGGGTGCGGGCGCTACGAACGCCCGGCCTCGGAAATCGTGGCGCTAAAGGGGGCCGATGGCTATCTGACCCAAGCCCTGCTGCACTTTAATTACGAGACGGTGGCTCAGTTCCACGCCAAACAGCGCGCCCGCGAGGTCTTTGAAGCGACTACGTTGCATCGCCAGGGTGTGAGGCCCCGCCCGCACACCTTTGTGTTGCAACCCGTGCGCCAGTTCTGGTGGCGTTACGTCACACTCAAGGGGTATCGAGACGGCTGGCACGGTCTGCGCTTGTGTCTGTTGCTGGCGTATTATTTCGGTTGGCGAAATTATTGGCGTCTGCGAGCTATGCTCAAGTCGGGCGAGTTGCCAGGAGATTGACCAGAGCGAACCTTTGTGCTATACTGCTGGATATGAACAGACCTGTGTTGCTGCTCAACGCCAACTATGAGCCGATTCACGTCTGCAACACCCGGCGTGCGATGGGTTTGCTAATGACGCACAAGGCAGAAATTATCTTGAATGGTCGCGGTGTCATCCACGCTGCCGCCAGCACATTTCTGCGCCCGTCGGTCATGCGGCTGTCGTACATGGTGCATCGCCCGCGTCCCCGCATCAAGTTGACAAAAAAGGAGATTCTGCGCCGCGACAACTATATCTGCCAGTATTGCGGTCAAGAGAGCGCGCACATGACCGTGGACCACGTGCTCCCGCGCCGCCTGGGCGGCGCCCACTGGTGGGACAATCTGGTGGCGGCGTGCCCGGCCTGCAACCATCGCAAGGGCGGCAAAACGCTGGCTCAGGCTCGTATGACGTTGCTGCGCCAGCCACGTGAACCCCTCCCTACGGCTGATTATCTATTTGGGCGCTATCTGGAGCAGAACGGCGAGTGGGGCAGTTATCTGCAAGGTTGGTAGATCCTTGGCTGCGCTCAGAATGACAATGAGAAGAAGCAAGCGACGGGGCGCTCAGACGCCCCGTTTTCTTTTGACGGCGTTTTCGCCGGCCAACGCGACGATGCGTTCCCATCCCTGCTCAACCAGGCTGGCGAGCTGGGTCACACAGGCGCGATAGTCAGCCAGCGACCCGCCATAAGGGTCTGTAATGTCGTAATGTTGACCGCTCTCCATTGCGCTGAGTAGATGAATTTTATCGGCTTGATCGGGGAATTCCAGACGCAGGGCTTCGGCGTGGCTGTGGGTCATCACCAACACCAGGTCAGCTTGTTCTATCCATCGTCGGTTCACCGAACGAGCGCGGTGGGTCGTGAGGTCCAAGCCGCGCTCGGCCATCAAATCGACCATGTAGGGTGTGGCCGGGCGACCGTCCAAGGCCCAAGTTCCTGCCGACTCGACGACCCAATCGCCCAACCCAACTTGCGTCAATTGATGAGCCAGCAGAGTTTGGGCAGCCGGCGAGCGGCAGATGTTTCCAGTACAAATGATGAGAATGCGGGGCATAACCCGTTCTCCATAACCCGGACAAGCCCCCAAAGGGGGACCCAACCACGGATGACACAGATTTCACTGATTTCTTTTCAATCCGTGTCATCCGTGTCATCCGTGGTTCATACGAACCCGGACGGGCTGGAATCAGACCAGCGCAACAGGCGCCAGACCGGCCCCTTCCAGTAACACAGCCAGCCCACCCGCAACCAATGAATGGCCTCCCATGACTACCGGCGCCGGCGCGGTGCGCGCGGCGGCGGTCAGGGCGCGCAAGAACGGATCATTGACGTACTGGTCCATCAGCAGGTCGGAGTAAAAGCGGTCGGCGTCGCTGGGCCATAGCCCGCGACTGGCCAGAATGACCCGATTGTCCAACAAGATGGCGTCGGCCATTTCGGCCAGGTGCACGAAAAAGTGCTCCAGGCCGACGCAATCGAGAAAATCGTTCAACAGTGAGCGCACTTGTCCTTGTGCCTGGCGTCCGCTGGCCCGCATGCCGCGCTCTTCGGCAAACACGCGCGCCCAACAGCGGGTGTGCCGTTCCAGCAAATGCCATGCCCAAGACGAGACGCGCCCGGCCACGATGACGTGAGTTGCATCGCGCCGCAACACGTCGATGGTTGCGTCCAGATGAGTGGAAGGCCAATCCAACTGATCGAGAAACGCCCTCAGGTGTGGGTGAATCGAAGGATGTCGGGCCAGGGCCAGCACGTCAAAAGGCGTGTCGATGTCCATTTGAGTGGCCGCCGAGCGGGGTAGCACCTGCACAGGGTAGCCGGTCTTTTCCTGCCAGATCCAGGCCAGGGCGTTGTCGCGTTCCAGCCAATATTCGAGAGGCAAGTAGGCGTCGGCGGGATAAAACGCGGCCCAATCTGTCGAGTGCAGGTTGTTGGTCATTAACACAGGTTGGTCTCCGCACGCAACCTGTACGGCCTGCCGAAGCTGGGCCTCAGAGAGCAACGGAGCGCTGCCGCCTCCAGAATAGAGGCAACGCTTGAGTTCATAACGCCGGATCAGGTTGAGCAGAGTCCGGCCAAAGTGAAACGGGCGCTCAGGTGACACGAATTCGAATTGTAAAGGCAGATTTTTGAGTGAATCCAACCACGGAGCCTCATCGCTCACGACGACGATGGGATCCAGTGCAGGGATGTTCAACGCTTGATCGATCAGGTCAAGCGCGGCGGCTCGGCGCGCCTGGCGCAGGGTCTGCTCGACGCTTGTGGCGCGTCCGCCCCCGCCCACCATAAGGATGAAACCTGCCTTTGCTTCGGTCATGTTGACCTCGTGACAAAAAGGGGGCCAGATGGCCCGGCCCCCTTTACAGTGATTCACGTGTCGTCAGGGCACTTCGGGTTGTAACAAGCCGTAATTTCCGTCTTGGCGGCGGTAAACTACGTTAATCGCCGCTTCTTCGGCGTTGAAAAAGAGGAAAAAGTCGTGCCCCACCAGCTCCATTTGCTCAATAGCTTCTTGGGGATTCATCGGCCAGACTTCAAAACGCTTTACGCGCACGATTTCTCCGGCCGGCGGCTCTTCGGTTTCCTCTGTCTCGACTGTCACGGCGACCTCAGCGCTACGAATACGCTGCTGACGCTTGCCTTTGAAGCGTTCAATCTGGCGATGTAGCTTGTCCAGCACGGCATCAATGGAGGCAAAGATGTCGTCGCTGCGCTCTTCGGCTCGCAAGATGGTTCGTTTGCTGTGCACCGTAAACTGCGCTACCTGGCTATCAGCGGCCGAACGTGTGTTTTCTACTGTCAGGTCTACGCGGATCTTGCCGATGTCTGGCAAATAACGATCCAGACGCGACACTTTGCCCTCGACATATTCCTGCAAGCGGGGTGTGATTTCCAGATTCCGTCCGTGTATTGATACTTCCATTATCTTCCTCCTTGTCTATGGTATCCCTGACATTTTAGCCCGTTTCCCTCAACCGGGAAGGGCCTGTCAGGAGGGGTCAACACCTAGCGCGCCCGGGCCAGCGTCAAAGCCCACACTGAAGCAGCGCCAGCCTGACGTAGGGCCTGGGCCGAAGCTTGTAACGTGGCTCCGGTCGTGCACACGTCGTCAATGAGCAAAACTCGAACACCGGTGAGGTCGTCGCCTGTCCAGGTAAAAGCATCCTTGACGTTCGCTTGCCGGTCTTGAGCGCCCAGCCCTACCTGGGGGGCCGTGGGCCGGCTGCGCACCAAATGCGTTTCATCGAGCGCCAGCCGCGCTTGCTCGACCAGGGTGTGGGCCAGCAGGCCAGCCTGGTTGAAACCGCGCTCCTTTAATCGAGAGGTGTGCAAAGGAACCGGGGTGACCAAATCTGCCGGGAGCCGGGTTGCATTCCAGCAGTCGAGGAGGATGTGCCCCAAAATAGGCGCCAACTCGCGTCTGCGTTTATACTTGAGGTGGTGAATGGCCTGGCGCAGCGCGCCATCGTGAATCGCCGCCGAGCGAATGCCGTCAAGGTGGCTCGAATTGCTCCGGCACTGTGGACACAAACTCTCGCGGGTGGTAGGGCGGCCGCATTGGGGGCACAGGGGTGGCGACACCCGTTCGACAGAGGCTAAACAGCTCTGGCACAGCCATGTACCGACCTGCGAACAAGCCACGCAGTGGGGCGGAAAAAGCACATCCAGCCCGCGCTGCAGCCAGTCGGACAACCGGCCGCGCCAGGTTCTTTCAGCGACTGCGAAAGGAAACTGTATCATTTGGAAGAAAGAGCGCGCACGACGCTGTGACAGGCGGCAGTCGCCAGGTTAACCCATAAAACCGGATTCCATGACTATTAAAATGGCCGGCCCGAGCAACACAATATAGATGGATGGAAAGATCAAGAACACCATGGGAAAGAGCATTTTGATAGGGGCCTGATGGGCCTTTTCTTCTGCCCGTTGCCGGCGCTTTTGACGCATCTGTTCGGACTGGATTCTCAGCACTTTGGCAATACTGACGCCCAATTGCTCGGTTTGAATGATGGCTGCCACAAAACTGGTGACGTCGGTCACGTCCATACGGTTCGCCATGTCGCGTAAGGCGTCTTTGCGGGCTTTGCCCAGTTGGATTTCCCGAATCACGCGGCCAAGTTCCATTGATAATGGGTCTTCCCACTTTTCGCTCACGCGTGACATAGCGGCGTCAAAACCCAGTCCGGCTTCCACGCAAATGGTCAACAGGTCCAAAGCATCGGGTAGGGCCTTGATTATAGCCCCCTGGCGCCGACGAATCTTGCCGCTTAACCAGACGTGAGGGTAGATGAAACCGATCAACGCCGCGCCGCCCCCAAACATGAGTTGTTTGTCGAGCGGCTGTTTGGATACCAACATCAGCAAAAAGAACACCCCGCCCAAAGCGACTGTCGCGACCACCCGCACACCCCAAAATTCGGCCGGGCTCCAGTTATTTGGATTGCCTGCCAGTTCCAGTTTGTGGCGTGTTGATTCAAGCGTTTGTTGGGGCGTAAAACGAGTCACGAATTGGGCCGCCGCTTCCACCATGGGCACGAGCACACGCTCGCTAAACGGCTGCGAAAGCTCCAGTTCTTCTAGTGAGACGGCTTCGGCCCGCCCGCTGTACTCCATCAGGCGGTCTTGAATCGAGCTATGGGAGCGCGGCCTGCGCAATCCCACAATGATCAGCACCAGCCCGATGATTACGATTCCAACAATTACAGGAACCATCCTCACACCTCTCGATCTACACCTCGATAGTCGTGATCTTGTTGAGTGCAAAAGCGCCGGCAGCGATCATGACAGCGCCAACCCCCAGCATGATCCAACCGCACCAATGGTCAAACATCTGCATCATGTATTCGCGGTTGATCGCAAGCAGGAGTAGGGCCAGGGCGATGGGCAGAAAGGTGATCACATAAGCCGACGCCCGCCCTTGCGCCGTCAGCGTCCGCACTTCACCTTTGATGCGCACGCGCTCGCGGATGGTAAAGCTAATGGTGTCCAGAATATCGGCCAGGTTACCGCCCACTTCGCGCTGGACGTTGATGGCGGTGATCATTAAATCGAGGTCGTCGCTGTCGATGCGCCGGAGCATGTTGTTCATTGCCTGCTCCATACTCAAACCCAACTGCATCTCTTGAACGACGCGCTGGAATTCGACCGAGATGGGCGCGGGCAACTCGGTGGCTACCGAGTTCATCGCCTGCATCACGCTGTAGCCTGCCCGTAAGCCGTTGGACATTTGGTTAATGGCGTCGCCCAATTGATCGTTGAATTGGTTGAGCCGGCGGCGCTGGCGCATCCGTACGTAAAAGCGCGGGGCGAAAAATCCGATCACAGCCGCCGCCGCCGCCAGCAGAATGCCCCCGCCGAAAATGATCCACGCGCCGATGAACCCCCCGATCACGGCGATGACTTGCAGGGCTAAATACTCGGCCACGGTGAATTTCAAGTCGGCCCGGGCCAGTTGGGTAGAAATGTTCTCGGCGAAACTGCGACCTTGCAGCGCCCGGTTCAACCCATCGGTAATCACCGAGCGCCGCTCTTCTTTTTTGCGGTCTTCGGGCGCTTTTCCCAGATCGTAGCCCGCCTCAGCATAGCGCCCCAGACGCTCTTGTACCACGGCCTCGCCGCCGCGCAAGCTGGAAAGCAGCCCGACGGCCAATAGCACTACGGCCAACGCTCCCATGATCATCACAGGTACAGGCATCTTATACTCCTCGGACTTGGTCCCGGTTTCTAGAACCGCATGCGCTCTCCTACACCAAAGATATTCGGCGGCAAGTGGATACCGGCCGCTTCTAGCGTAGGCATGAAGCGGGGCCGAATGCCCGTTGGGCGCAGGCGGCCGATCACTCGCCCATTTTCGATTCCGGTTTGCTCAAAGATGAACAGATCCGACAACACGATGACGTCCCCCTCCATTCCTTGCACTTCGGTGACGTGGGTGACCTTGCGCGTGCCGTCTCGCAAACGTTCCTCGTGCACGATGAGATCGACAGCCGAAGCGATTTGCTCCCGAATTGCCCGCACAGGCAGCTCCATTCCAGCCATCAACACCATTGTTTCCATACGGGCCAGGGTGTCGCGGGGACTGTTAGAGTGGGCGGTGGTCAGACTGCCATCGTGGCCAGTGTTCATTGCCTGGAGCATGTCCAATGCCTCTGCACCACGGCACTCTCCCACGACGATCCGATCCGGTCGCATACGCAGGCAGTTGATCACCAGGTCACGGATGCTGACTTCGCCCCGGCCCTCAATATTGGGCGGGCGCGATTCCAGCGTAACAACGTGTTCCTGACGGAGTTGCAGCTCGGCGGCGTTTTCAATGGTAACGATGCGCTCGTCGTTGGGGATAAAACCCGACAGGATGTTGAGCAACGTCGTCTTGCCGGAACCCGTACCGCCTGAAATGACAACATTGAGCCGCGAATACACACAGGCTTTGAGAAACTCGACGACTTCGGGGGTAATGGTACCATACTCGATCAGGTTTTCGACGGTGAGGGGAACTTTGGAGAATTTGCGGATGGTGAGCGTCGGACCGACCAGTGAGATCGGAGGAATCACGGCATTCACGCGCGAGCCATCGGGCAGGCGGGCGTCTACGTAGGGCGAGCTTTCGTCTACGCGCCGGCCCAACGGTGCAACGATACGGTCGATGATGCGCATCACGTGCTCGTCGTTTTCAAAAGCCGCGCCGGCCCGCTCCAGCCTGCCGCTGCGCTCCACGTAAATGTTCTTGGGGCCGTTGACCATGATTTCGGTGACGGAGGGGTCCTTCAACAATGGCTCTAATGGACCATAACCCAGAATCTCGGCGACGATTTGCTCAAAGAGTCGTTGGCGCTCGGCCCGGCTCAGAATGATGCCCTCTTCAGACAAAACCGTATCGAACAGCTCTTCGATATTGCTGCGCACTTCGTCGGTCTGAGAAACATCCATCGAGGGGTCTAGCTCGGAGATCAGTTTGTTCTGCACCCGTGTTTTGAGGTCCATATAGGCGTCGCGCGTGGCGGCCGCCGGTTGACGGCGCACACGCAACTCGGTTAATTTTGATTGGGCTCCCGCGGCCGGTTCCTGTCCCTTTTCAATTCTTTTTAGCAAAGACATGGTCGGTCTCCTTCAACTCATTACCACAAGGTTCATCTACGCCAATCCGCGCATCTTAACGGAAAAACCGTCCCAAGCGACGTCGGGTCGGGTCGTCGGCCTGAACTTCGGCTGCGGCTGCTTGTTCTGCCTCGGCGACGGCCCACTTTTCCAAGAGCTTTTCCGCCAGTCGCGTCACGGCCTGCGAGATGGGACGCGAGCCATCGCTGATCACAAAAGGCACACCCTGGTTGACCGAAGCCAGCGCCATCGCGTCATCCATAGGAATTTCCACCAAAACGGGGTGTTTTAGACTCTCTTCGATATCGCTGGCCCGGATGCGACTCCGCCGTGGGTCGGATTTGTTGAGCACCAGCGTAATCTTGGCCGATGGATAGCCCAACTGCTCTGATACCTCAAAGAACAATTTGACATTGCGTAAAGAAGGGATGTCGGGCGTGGTGAGCAAGATAATCAAATCCGCCACATCCATGGCCGTCAACACGGTGTCGTGCAGTGAGGTCCACGTATCGACCACAACGAAATCAAAATGCTTTTTCAAATGCTCCAGGATGCGCTGCACGTGTTCCACCAGCACCAGATCGGCCATTTCGGGCCGTGGCGGCGCCAGCAGCACCTTGATGCCTCCCGAATGAGCAGTGAGCACACTCTCGACCACTGATTGATCCATCTCATCGATCTGGGGGACGAGATCGGCAATGCTGTGTGTGGGTTGCAAGTTCAACGTCACGGCGATATCACCAAATTGGAGACTGGCGTCTACCAGTACTACCGATTTGTTTGTGACCCGATGCAGAGCAATGGCCAGGTTGACGGCCAGGACGGTGCAACCGGTGCCCCCCTTGGGTGAAAAGAAAGTGATGACTTTACCTTCGGGCCGGGCCGGGCCTGCAGCAGCTCCACTTGACATCCCGACCATTTGCTGCATCATCGGCATGGCCCGCCGGCGGCTCTCGCCCATTTCGTGGACGCGGCGAATGGTTGAGACCAGTTCATCGCCAGAGAATGGTTTGGTCAAAAAGTCGCGCGCGCCGGCCAGCATAGAGCGTCGCAGATAATCGGCTTCGCTTTGCACCGACATCATGATGACTTGGGCGGCCGGCGCTTCGCGGGCGATGGCTTCGCTGGCGCTGATGCCGTCCACGCCCGGCATGTTGATGTCCATCAACACGATGTCGGGCTGGTATTCTTTGGCGAAATCAATACCCTCTTGACCGCTAGAGGCTGCGGCGACGACCTCGATGTCGTTCTCAAAATAGAGTAGCTTGCGCAGGTTCTCCCGTGTTTCGGGTATGTCATCAACGATCAGAACTCGGATCTTGCCCCCACCAGGACTCATTCGATTACTTTCCCTCTTTTCCCAAATCTTTTTCCAACCGCGCCCTCATCACTTCTTTTACCTCGGCGGTGTTTCGGTAGTCACTTCTTGCAGGGTCCACTGCCCCCACAGTTTTTCTGGCAGCTTGAGGAAACTGCGCTCCAGTTGTCGGGCTGGCGGTTCTACGCCAAAGGCCAGGCCGGGCGGTAATGCCAGATTGAAGCGATCCACCATGTACTGGAACGTCACTGCCTCCGTATCGGGTAGGCGGATACCGGCGTCCGAGTACGAGCGTAACACAAAGTGTAGGTCAGCGCCCGCATCGGCTGCCCACTTGAGGACCAGCGCATCCTGGGGCGAAACCACCAGCAAAAGGGGCTGGCGTGTCGAGACAGAAAGATACTCGCGTAGCCTCTGACTCTCTGAAATATTCAGATCTTCGGGGATGAAAAGCTGTATCTGTGATGACGGGATCAGGGCTTCACTCGTGCTGGCAGTCTCACCTGAACCGCCATCTGGCGTCTGCCCACTCTCTTCGCTGGTCGTGGTCTCTGTCGTATCGGTGCTAGCCGCTTGCGTCACTGCGCGCCCCGTCGGAAAGAACAGCTCGCCCCACGGCCCAATGTTGAGCACTTCGGCGTCGCGCACGGTGATCTGGCTTACCAGGCGCGGGCGCTGTTGACCTTCGGACGGAATTACGTTGATGGGCTGACCAAACGGGTCTGTTTCGATGCGGCCGTATGTTCCTTGTAACACGGTTACGCCTTCCGAGGCCGCGCCAGCGTTGATGTTCACCAGCGGCGCAACCTGGTTGGGCAATGGGGTCTGGAATTCTTCATCCAGATCGACCATCAGAAAAGAAATCAGCACGTCCACGTGGTCGCCGCGCCGCAGCGCCCACCCCACGCTAGAGATGTGATCCACAGGAATGGCAATCGCAACCCGATCAGGTGGGATCAACAGCGCCGCGTCCGACCCGGTGCGCACCAAGTCGCCGGCCTGATCGGTCAACATATCTGGGATCAAGACCGTACCACGCGCAATATCCGAGCGGGTAATGCGTCCCTCAACCTGATCCAACGAAGTCAGCGCGCCCTGTGGAACCCAGTCCAGCGGCCAATCCACCGTATCCAGGTAGTCGCTGAGAGGAACCGCGCCCGAGACGAGCAGCGTGCCCCGCTCGATAAACTGCTTGGCTACGACGACCTGCGCCGCCGGTATGGGTGTGGGAGTGGGCGCGGCAGTTGGAGCCACTACCGGGGGTGTGCCTTCGCCCGGTTCCTGTCCTTTTTCATCTCCTCCGCGACTCATGACCAACAACAGGCCGACGGCCATCACGGCCAACAATACCCCAATCAAGATCAAGAATCTACCGCGTTGCATACCTTCCTCCTTTGTTCATTCGACTACGATGCCATCGGGAGCGAGGATGATGTGTGAATGCATCGATTGTCAGTGGCCTGGCAGAAGGCCGTGATGTCGCCCAGCGCCCATTCAAACATGCGCTGGTTATCACTTCTACTATACTAACTTCCCTGAAAAAGTCAAGCCTACCCCACGGGTTAATCGCCGTGTGCTTTCGGCCAAGTGTGTTATAATTTGGGTGAACTGCTTGCCCCTATGGGCCATTTGTTTCGAGGTGATGACCATGCGATCTGTATTTCTGTATCTGTCTCACAGCCGCCGGCTCAAGCACTGGACTTCACAATCCCGTTTTGCCCGAGTCGCTGCCCGACGGTTTGTAGCCGGCGAGACGATTGAACACGCCATCGAAACCATTCGCGTGTTGAACGAGCGCGGCTTAGCGGCTACGCTGGATCACCTGGGTGAAAACACCCAGACAGAAGCCCAAGCGCTTGCTGCCGCCGATGACTATCTGATTGCTCTGGACCACATTGCGCAAAGCGGCGTGCGTTCACACGTGTCGGTCAAGCTGACACAGCTAGGGTTAGACCTGGGCGACGACCTGTGCCGGAGCAACGTGGCCCGTATTGCCGCCCATGCGCGTAAAGTGGGCGCCTTGTTGCGCATCGACATGGAAAGCAGCGCCTATACCGACCGCACCCTGGAAGTGCTGTATGCTTTGCGCCAGACGTATCCTAACGTCGGTATCGTCATCCAGGCTTATCTTTACCGCAGCCGGCGCGACGTCGAAGCGCTCGTCGAGGCGGGAGTGCCCGTGCGTCTGTGCAAAGGGGCCTACAAAGAGCCATCCACGCTGGCCTTTCCGAAAAAGGCCGATGTGGATCAGAACATGATCGATTTGATGCATCTACTCCTGAGTGAAAAGGCGCGCCGGAATGGGTCCCGGCTGGCCATGGCCACGCACGACGAAAAGCTCATCCATGCCACTCAAGCCTACGCCACGGCGCACGACATCCCACAAGACGCCTTTGAGTTTCAAATGCTCTATGGCATTCGCCCGGCGCTGCAGCAGCGATTGGCCGAAGCCGGTTATCACGTGCGCATTTACGTGCCCTATGGCGCCGAGTGGTATCCCTATTACATGCGCCGCCTGGCCGAACGCCCGGCCAACGTCTGGTTCATCCTTAGTAACTTGCTCAAGAGCTAAAGCACTATGACGACTTTGGATACTCTCCTGGAACTATTTGCCGACCGCCGCACCGTCCGGCATTACGTGCACAGCCCTTTGGCCGCGGGCGATCTGGATCGCATCGTCGAGGCTGGTCGGCGAGCGCCTTCTGGCGCGTTGGCCCAGCTTTCCAGCGTCATCCGCGTCACTGACGCCGGGTTGCGTGAGCGTCTGGCTGCGCTGTCCGGCGACCAACAGCACATTCGCGACGCCGCCGAGTTTTTCGTCTTTTGTCTCGACGTTTACCGCGCCCGCCGCCTGGTGGAGCATCACGGCGGCGAATATCACGCCGGGCCGCGCATTGCCGTCCACTATGGCACAATGGATGCCGTGCTGGTGGCCGCTAATATCGCTACGGCGGCCGAGGCACTAGGGTACGGCACGTGTTTCATCGGCGGCGTGCTCAACAACCTGGACGCTATTGCCCGCGAGTTACGCCTGCCTGCCGGCGTGTTGCCGGTAGTGGGTCTCACCGTCGGCGTGCCCGACCCGGCGCACAGCTCACCCCAGAAGCCTCGCCTGCCCCAGACACTGGTGTTCCACGAAAATGGCTATCGCCAGCCAACGCCCGCCGAACTGGACGAGGCTTTGCGCGTGATGGGTGAAAGCTGGTTCACCACTCTGAATCGCTATTTCGGACCCAACGGCGCTTTCGCTCGCCGTGAAGAGGTGTGGAAACGCGCCCTCAACCAACAAGCCCTGGAATAAAGGAGTCGCCGATGATTCAAGGCGTGGAATTCAAAGAGCTAAAGACTTTCGGGGACGAGCGCGGATTCTTTCGAGAGGTCTTGCGCGCCAGCGACCCGATCTTTGGCGAGGGATTTGCCCAATGGAGCCACACCATGTCCTATACTGGCGTGGCTAAAGGCTGGCATGTCCACCGCAGGCAAGTGGACTGGTGGTACCTGGCTGTGGGCGCGATCAAAGTGGCGCTGTACGACACCCGCCCCGACTCTCCCACCTATGGCGAATTGATGGAGTTTATGATGGGTGAACCGCACACTCCCCGCGTCGTCAAGATTCCGCCCGGTGTGGCGCATGGCTATCGCGTGCTCGACGGGCCGGCGCATCTGTTCTACATCGTTTCAGAAGAGTACGACGGCAGCGACGAAGGGCGTATCCCTCACGACGACTCGGAAATCGGTTACGACTGGACGGCCTGGCCTGCTATCACCTAGAAAAACGATATGCCGGCGCGTTTGCCACGCCGGCATTTCAGTGGGCAGGACAGGACTCGAACCTGCGGCCTCCTCCTTGTCTTACCGCATCGGCTTTCACCGACCACAAAAAAGTGTTGCGGTCTGGACTATATCTTGGCCATCTCAGGCCTGCTGCTTTTAGTCTCTGAGGCGTCCTGAAAATTCCTATAGTCGAGATGCCAGTGAACGCCAGCCTGTTGCCGGTTCTTGGCTTGTGCGACACGCAGATAAAAAGTCAAGCCTCCACCCACTTCTGCTTGCGATACGTAGTACACTAGGTCAGTGTCAGGACAATAGACTGCAAAGACATCTACCTGAACCGGAGAATAAGTCCGCTCATAACGTCGCCGCGTGTTCTCCGACTGACGCCAGTTCTTTACACGAATCGCGCCGCGATAAGCACGAGCGAATTTCACCTGCACTTTCCAGAGGCGTAGATCGGGTCCAACAGCAATCAAGTCAAAGGGAAGATTATCTCCAAACGGCAAGGCAACCTCAATATCTTGCTCCAAGAGATCAGATATTACCTTTGCTTCGCCAATGTTCCCTTTTCGCTTTGTGCTCATCCAGAAACTATAGGAATTCTAAGGTTCCCTGCTGATCACCCATTGTAATATCCAAGACCCTTTTAAGACCATCGCACTCATCCTCTCGGATCACGCTGTGGTGGACTTGGCTTTAGGGCTTCCCAGCATACAGCAGCGTCCACTATGCTGGTTCATTTCCCAAGCATAGGCTCACTTTGTAAGGGAGGCGCTCTAACCAACTGAGCTACCCGCCCGCGCCGACTATTATACCACACGACCCGTTTTCGTCAATCTGGCATGCGAAACACTTGAATCCAATCGCAAGGGGTGATAGAATAAGGTTGTGCACGAGAGCGTCAGCGAGAAAGAGCGCGATGACATCCAGGATGTCGCGGAGTAACGAGGAATGGCTGCTAGATCTCCGCAACGAGGAAACCCAGGCCGAGGCCCTGGCCGAATTGCGGGAGTATTTGCTGCGGGCTGTGTTCCTCTATCTGGATCGCTACCGCGAAGACCTGACCCATTTGGACCGGCGCGAGCTGGAACACATGGCCGAGGATTTCTGTCAAGAGGCGCTGTTGCAGATTCGGGCTAAACTAGATACCTTTCGCGGAGACAGCAAATTCACGACCTGGGCTTACCCTTTCGTCATCAACGTGGCAGCGGGGGAGCTGCGTCTGCGCCGTTGGCGCAACCAATCTATGGAGGCGTTGGTCAGCGAGCACGAAACTTCGCTGTTTACCTTTCTCAGCGATCAAGAGACGCCAGACCCCGAGATGGAAGCAGCTCGCAACGACATTCTCGCGCTCATTCGCCAGATCATTGACGAAGAATTGACCGAGCGTCAACGCTTTGCACTGATCAGCGTACACTTTCGGGAAATGCCCATGGCTCAAGTCGCGCGACAGCTCAACTCGACGCCCAATAATGTGTACAAGCTGCTCCACGACGCCCGCGTCAAGATCAAGAAAGGGTTGCAACGTCGCTTTTACAGCCAGGCCGACGTACTGACCATCTTTGGCGACAGATAGAGCTTACCGCCAGGTCTCAAAGACACGTAACTGCTCACCCTGGTCGCTCTTTGGACAGGATTAACAAGATTTACAGGATTTTTCCAGGAATTCTATCCTGTGAATCCTGTCAAATGGCTTCGGGTTTGCCGCTTTTACGCATTTGGGCTGAGTCATTAAAGACACAAAGGTTATGGAAAAAAGCAAGTTGATGTTACCGATGTGATTTTCTTTGTGTCTTTGTGGTAAGAATCCAGGACCTGGGTGCATCATATTTTCTGCCATTTACAACTGAAGGAGAAAAATGCCTATGCCATTAAAGCCATTCCGCAAGTGGGTCCGCTTGATTTACCTCACCCGCGATGACGAACTGGATTGTAATCAGCTTTTCGAAACCATTCCGCAATACGTAGATTTAGAGGTTGCCGGAGAAGACGCCGCTGCACACCTTCCCGGCGTCAAACATCATCTTGAACAGTGCGCCGAATGCTACGATATGTACGTCACGCTGCGCGACGTCGCATTGATGGAAAAAGAGTTCGTCACCTCGCAATTAACTGACGTCCAGCGCTAGATTAACCTCTGTTTCCAGTGTACGCCGGCATCTCGTATTTTCTGGGATGCCGGCGCTGTTTTGGTATTTTAACGCATTTTTAACGTAAGATTCCCCCGTCCTCACCCATCCTATGTACAAATAACAGGACAAATGCTCGCCGGCAGTTTCGCAACCCATCAATTTTGGAAAGGGTGCGTTAATCGCTAAAGAAATATCGAAAACAGAATGATTGGGGTGGGCCGACCCGGCGAGTTGGGTCGGCCCACGTTATATTCAGGTAAAGACAGTGAATGGCGACCAAAGGAAAAAGCCAGGAGGTGAAGAGATGGGCCAGACGAACGTCATCTCGTTGATCGGTGAGTTGCAGGATACCCAGGGCTTCCGTGAGCAATATTGGGAAGGCAGTTTTGCGGAATATTTGGATATCGTCAAGAGCAATTCCAAGACCGCCCGTAGCGCCTACCAACGCCTGTATGATATGATCCTTTCCTATGGGGTTGAGGAATACACCCGTCATCGGGAAACCATCGTCCATTATAAATTTTTCGATGATCCCTTTGACGATGGCCGCGACGCCATCTACGGCCTGGACAAACCTCTCATGCAATTGGTGCAAGTTTTCGAGTCGGCGGCGCGGCGTTATGGCACCGAAAAGCGGGTGCTTTTGTTGCACGGACCGGTCGGCAGCGCCAAAAGCACCATCGTGCGTTTGCTCAAAAAGGGCCTGGAAGCCTATTCCAAGACCGACGACGGCGCCCTCTATTCGTTGAGTTGGGTAGACATCCCCGATGCAGCCCGCATGGACTGCCCCATGCACGAGGAACCTTTGCACCTGATTCCGCCGGAGTTTCGGAGCGTTGTGCTGACCCAGTTGAACGATAGTCGCCCTCCCGAGGCCCAAGTGATGATCGAGGGCGAATTGTGCCCGGCGTGTCGCTTTGTCTACCGCCGCTTGATGGAACAATATCAGGGCGATTGGACAAAGGTGGTAGACCACATTCGTGTGCGGCGTGTTATCCTATCGGAAAAAGATCGTCTCGGGGTGGGCACCTTCCAGCCCAAAGACGAAAAGAACCAGGACTCGACCGAGTTGACCGGCGACATCAACTATCGCAAGATCGCCGAATACGGCTCGGACAGCGACCCACGCGCGTTCAACTTTGACGGCGAATTGAACATCGCCAACCGGGGCCTGGTCGAGTTTATCGAAATTCTCAAACTCGACGTGGCCTTTCTCTACGATCTGCTAACCGCCTCGCAGGAACACAAAATCAAGCCCAAGAAATTCGCCCAGACCGACATCGATGAAGTCATCATCGGCCACACCAACGAACCCGAGTACCGCAAGCTGCTCAACAACGAATACATGGAGGCCCTACGCGACCGCACCGTCAAGATCGACATCCCATACGTGACCCGTTACGGCGACGAGGTCAAGATCTATGAACGCGACTTTCACGACGGACGGGTCATCGGGCAGCACATTGCGCCCCACACCATCGAAATGGCTGCCTTGTGGGCTGTGCTGACGCGACTGGACGAACCCAAACACGCCGGACTGACCTTACTGCAAAAGCTCAAGCTATACGACGGGAAAAGCATCCCCGGCTTTACTGAGGACAGCGTGCGTGAGCTAAAGGACGAGGCCGAGCGGGAAGGCATGGAAGGCATCTCACCGCGTTACATCCAAGACAAACTCTCCAATGCCCTGGTCGGCGATGCCATCGATGGCTGCCTCAACCCCTTTATCGTGATGCGCGAACTGGAAGGCGGCCTCAAGCACCACTCGCTCATTACTAGTGAAGAGCAGCGCACCCGTTACCGCGAGTTGTTGGCGGTGGTGCGTGAAGAGTACGACGAAATCGTCAAGACCGAGGTGCAGCGGGCCATCACTGCTGATGAAGCCGCCATCTCGCGCCTGTGCGCCAACTATATCGACAACCTCAAAGCCTACACCCAGCGCGAAAAGGTGCGCAACCGTTACACCGGCGCGGACGAAGAGCCTGACGAGCGATTGATGCGCTCTATCGAAGAAAAAATCGACATCCCTGAAAGCCGCAAGGACGATTTTCGGCGCGAGATAATGAACTATATTGCTGCGCTGGCGCTGGACGGGCGCATCTTCCGCTGGGACTCGAACGAGCGCCTGCGCAAGGCGTTGGAGCTCAAGCTCTTTGAGGATCAAAAGGACTCGATCAAGCTGACCAGCCTGGTTTCCAGCGTCATCGACCAGGAGACCCAGGAAAAGATCGACGTGGTCAAAACGCGGCTCATCAACAACTATGGCTACTGTAACATTTGCGCCACTGATGTGCTGAATTACGTGGCTAGCATCTTTGCACGGGGGGATACCAAGGGGGACAAGTAGATTGGTAAAATTGGGAATGGGTAGATGGGGACCGATCTACCAACCTACCCACCCTCAGGAGGTAACGATGATAGCACGAATCGAACAAGACACCAGCCGATTCCGCCAAATCGTGCGCGGACAGGTGCGCGAAAACCTGCGCAAATATGTCAGCAGCGGCGAGCTCATCGGTCGCCAGGGGCGCGAGCTGGTCAGTATCCCGGTTCCTGAAATTCAAATCCCGCAATTCCGCTTTGGGCGCCGGCAGGTCGGCGGCGTGGGTCAGGGGGATGGCGAGCCGGGCACGCCTATCGGCTATGATCCCGACCGGCCCGGCGAAGGCGATGAAGCCGGCAACCTGCCCGGCGAGCACTTGATGGAAGTCGAGATCACTCTACAGGAATTGGCCCGTATCCTAGGCGAAGAGTTAGAGCTGCCCAACATCGAGCCCAAAGGCAAAGAAAACATCGAAAGCCGGGTGGACCGTTATACAGGCATCCGGCGTGTGGGGCCAGAGAGTCTACGCCATTTCAAGCGCACTTACCGCGAGGCTCTCAAGCGCCAGATTGCTATGGGGGTATATAACCTCGACACGCCAACGGTCATCCCGGTGCGCGAAGACAAACGTTACCGCTCGTGGAACAGCCGCTATGAGCCTGACAGCAACGCCGCTATCATTTATATGATGGACGTCTCGGGCTCGATGTACAATGAAAAGAAAGAAATCGTGCGCCTTACCGCGTTTTGGATCGATACCTGGCTGCGCTCGCAGTATCAAAAGGTAGACGTGCGTTATATTATCCACGACGCGGCGGCCCGCGAGGTGGACCAGTACGCTTTTTATCACACCCGCGAGAGCGGCGGCACGGCCATATCATCGGCCTATCGGCTGTGCCGACAAATTATTCAGGAACATTATAGCCCGGCCGAATGGAATATCTATCCGTTTCACTTTACCGACGGCGACAACTGGGAAGACGATAACACTCAGTGCGCTCACCTGCTGGCTGATGATATTCTGCCCTATGTCAACTTGTTCTGTTATGGAGAAGTTAGGGGTCCGCGCGACTATAGCCGCTTTATGCGGGCGTTGGACAAGCTAGAACTTGACGACCGAGAGCGCCTGGTCACGACTGCTATCTCGGACAAGGATGGGATATTTGACGCTATCAAGACTTTCTTGGGGAAGGGGAAGTAGGTTGGCAAATTTGGAATAGGTGGATTGACGGTTTGGTGAGTTGCCTATTGGCTCATCTACCGGCTGTTAGGAGTGCGCGATGAGTCTATCACCCGAGTTGGTCGAGTTACAGAAAGAGGTCGAAGGTTATGCCCGCGAGTACGGGCTGGATTTTTTCGACACCATCTTTGAAGTGCTGGACTATAAGCAGATGAACCAGGTAGCAGCATACGTGGGTTTTCCCAGCCGCTACCCCCACTGGCGTTTTGGCATGGAATATCTGCGTATGTCCAAGAGTTACGCTTACGGGCTGCACCGTATCTACGAAATGGTGATCAACAACGACCCTAGCTACGCCTATCTGTTGACCAGCAACAAACTGGTGGACCAAAAAATGGTCATGGCGCACGTTTTTGGTCATGTGGACTTTTTCAAAAACAACATGTGGTTCACCCACACCAACCGCAAAATGATGGACGAAATGGCAAACCACGGCACGCACATCCGTCGCTACATCGACCGCTATGGTTATGAGACCGTAGAACGTTTTCTCGACGTATGTCTCTCTATCGACAACCTGATTGACATCCACGCGCCCGGCATCCGCCGCCGCCCGGAACCGCGTCGTCCGCTGGCCGACGACCCCGGCCTCAATCCAACCGTGCGCAAACTGCCCAGTAAGCTCTATATGGATGAGTATATCAACCCCCCTGAGTTCTTGGAAACCCAGAAACAAAAACTCGAGCAGGAGCAGGAACGCAAGAAACGCTTCCCGGAGCGCCCTGAACGCGACGTGATGCTCTTTCTGCTCGAGCATGCTCCCCTGGTCGAGTGGCAGCGCGACGTGTTGGCCATGGTTCGAGAAGAGGCTTATTATTTTTCGCCTCAGGGACAGACCAAGATTATGAACGAAGGCTGGGCCAGCTACTGGCACAGCACCATCATGACCCAACGCGCGCTCAAACCCGCCGAACTGATCGACTATGCCGAACACCATGCCGGCACCATGAGTACTTCGCCGGGCCGGCTCAACCCCTACAAATTGGGTTTGGAATTGTTCCGCGACATCGAGGAGCGTTGGGACAAGGGACAATTTGGCTCCGAGTGGGAAGCGTGCGAAGACCAGGCAGCGCGCCGCGCCTGGGACAAACGCCTGGGCCTGGGACGACAAAAGATTTTTGAGGTGCGGCGCGTCTACAATGATATCGGGTTCATCGACGCCTTTCTCACCCCTGAATTTGCCCGGCGGCACAAGTTCTTCACGTACAAGTACAACCCCCGCACGCAAGAATATGTCATCGACAGCCGTGACTTTGAAGCCATCAAGCGCCAGTTCCTCTTTAGCCTGACCAATTTTGGACAACCCATCATCCTGGTCCAAGACGCCAACCATGGCAATCGGAGTGAGCTGCTTTTGCACCACGAACACGAGGGCATTGACCTCAAGCTCGACTGGGCGCTCGACACCTTGGAAAACCTCCACGTGGTGTGGACGCGACCGGTCCATCTGGAGACCGTGGTCGAGGGCAAGCCCATGTTGTTCAGTTTTGACGGGCGCAAACACTCGGAAAAAAAGCTCTGAGCGTTCCTGGCTGACCGTTAACCAAACAGTAACCCTCGCTGGCAAAAATTGTGATACAATAACGCCAGGGTTTGTATCCAACGCCGAGCGTATGACGATGTCAGGTAGGTCCTACAAACACGACTGTCGCACTTGTCCCATCCGTCTGCGGTGTATCGACGAAAAGGAATTTGGGCCTAGTCTCAAGATGACCGTCGTTCGCCGCTTTGAGAGCCGCACCGACACGTTTGAAACCTGGGACATGCTCCAGCAGGATTGCTTGCTAGAGCGCAAGGAAACGCCCACCGCGACCTCTGCCATCCCCGGCGGGGGCCTGCTCAAGCGCCTGCAGCAAGTTAGCCAGTCTTCGCCGGCGCGGCCAGGCCGCCCTCAAATTACAAGCACGCCAATGCCTGACCCATCGGCAGTGCATCAACCCCAGCCTGTGGCGCAGACACGTGAAGCCCACATTCCTGCTGCGCCGGAAACAGCTTGTGGGTTGGTTGTACTGAATTCTCAACGTCTTATCCGTCTGCCGGACGCCGGCGACGTGGTCTTGGGGCGTTATGATCGCGGCTTCTCCAACCCACCCGACATTGACCTGGCCTACGACGACGGCCTGGTGTCCTCCGTGTCGCGGCGACACGCGCTCATCATCGGGCGCGGTGCGCAGCACTGGATCGAAGACATGGGCAGCGCCAACGGCACCTATCGCAATGGCTACCCCGTGAACTTGGGCGAAAGCATCCCCCTCGAAGCAGGCGACCGGCTTTTGTTGGGCCGCTGCCGCTTGGTGTACAGCCCGTTGCCAGATTGGGTGCGCGATCCAGACCTCCGCCGGCCCCATCACGTTTCCCTGGTCATTACGCACACGGCCCACCGTCTCGCGCTGCCCAACAAACGCGAGATCACTATCGGCCGTCCCGACCCTACGCTAGGCTACGTGCCCGACATCGATCTGGACATCGCTCAAGACACCGCCGCGTATGTCTCGCGCCGCCACGCCCGGTTGATCGAGCGCGGCGGCAGGCATTTCTTGGAGGAAATGGGCAGTCACGCCGGCACCCGCGTAAATGGCCGACCGCTGTACGTCAAAGATGCCCCCCTTTTACTCCATCCGGGGGACCAGATATGGCTGGGTGGCTGCGTGTTGGCCTATGAATGGAAACCGCTCTGAGGAGAATCTGCATGGAAACGCGAATCACATCCGGGCGCGACGGCAAAGAGATGTGCTTTATCGCCGGCGAGGCATTCCCGATGGGTTATGCTGAAGGCCCTGACAAACATCGTCCTCAGCATATCGTGCGCGTCGCGTCTTTTTACATCGACCGCTTCCCGGTGACGAATCAAGAATACAAACGCTTCATTGATGCCACCGGCCATCCGGCGCCGCACTATGACGTGAGCTGGTGTGACACGCGCGATTATAATTGGGATCCCGAGACGCGCGCCTTTCCCACTGGCAAGGCGCTGCACCCGGTGGTATTGGTCACGTGGAAAGACGCCCTGGCCTACGCCCAATGGGCCGGCAAACGACTGCTCACCGAGGCCGAGTGGGAGCTTGCCGCGCGCGGCGTCGAGGGGCGTATCTGGCCGTGGGGCAACGAAGCGCTGATCAACCGCTGCAACACGCGCGAGACCGGCGTCGGCGGCACGACCCCGGTAGACCAGCATTCTCCCCAGGGCGACACGCCTACCGGCGTCGCCGACATGATCGGCAATGTGTGGGAATGGACGGCCAGTCTTTTCCGCCCCTATCCTTACGACCCTCACGACGGACGGGAGGATCTGTCGGCGCTCGGCTGGCGGGTGTTGCGGGGCGGCTCGTGGGTCAACGACCTGTACGTGGCGCGGAGTTACATCCGACTAGACGGCGATTTTTTATTTTATAACAACGTTGGCTTTCGCTGCGCCATCTCAGCAGAGGCGAGTTCCCCAAAAACGTAAAGCGCAAAGCTGCAAAGCCATAAACCCCATGGCGCCTCGGCGGTGTGGTTCATTTCAACAACGCTTCTACGGCTGGGTCTACCCCGTCGGCGGCGACAATGTGTTGCGCCCCTAAATAGATCGCCAGGCGCCGCAAAGCCTGGCGAAGTGGCTCGGCCAGCTCGTCGGTCAGAAACTCTCCCGCTTCCCAGTGCCAGCGCAATAGGTGTAATGTGGCCGTCTTGCGATCTAGCCTGGGGTCCACGCGGGCCACAAAGCGGTCGCCAAAGAGCACTGGCAGCACGTAATAGCCATATTGCCTCAAGTGGGCGGGTTTATAGACCTCCCAAATATACTGAAAGCCAAACAGCCGTTGGACCAGATTGCGGCTCCATAGCAGGTTGTCTAACGGCGCGATGAACGCTACTTGCGGTGTGGGGGGTGTGGCCTGGGTCGCCTCCAGATGGACCAAGTCGCGGGTCAGCGCGTAATACACACGGTCGTCGCCTTCGATGTGGAGCGGCGTCAGCTCGCCCCGCTCGACCAGGGCCGCGATGGCCCGCTCGCGCTCGCGCGCAGTGCCCACGCCGCCCCACGCCTCGCCGCCCATGGCCGGCCCCACCAGCCCGATGCCCTGGCAGCGCCGGGCTACCTTCCAGCGCAGATATTCGTCCTCGTCGGTCAATAGCGGCTGGGCGGCGATTTCCGGCGGCACGACCCGCCCGGTCAGGTCGTAGTAGCGGCGCGTCCCCTGGCGAAAACTGACCATCAGCTCGCCTACGTCGGCCAGCACTTCCAGCAGCATCTTGGCCACTTTCATCTCGCCCCAGCGCCAGTCGGTCTTCCAGGCCACGCCGTGCTGTCCGTTGAAATCCAGGCTGCTCATAGGGCCATTCTCGTGGATGACGCGCAAAACAATCTCGGCCTGTGCGGCGAATTGGCTCAGGCGCTCGGTGTGGCGCGCGCGCCAGCGGCGGCGGTAGAGTTCTTGCCGGGGCCAATCGCGCATGGGCAGCAGGGACATCATTTTGTCCCAATAGTCGTATAACCGCCGCTCGATGTAGGTCAATTCGTAGAGCATCTCGGGCCGGTAATCGGCCACGCGGCTCTGCAACACCAGATCGGGGTTGCGGCCTACCATATTCAGTGGGTCGAACTGGATGCAGCCCAGCCGCTCGAACACCGTCATGATGCCTTCTTTGCCGACGAGTGCGCGCGGCGGCCACAGACCTTGCTTGGACAGCAGAAAGCGGCGGGTTTGCTGTTTGGTGAGGTGAATGGGTTTAGTCATTTTTTGACGCTCCGTGGAAGCAATGTTATAATTCTTTTCTCAGAGATGGTAAAGACACAAACGTGTTTGGAACAAGGCCCTGGACGAAAATGGGATTAAATCTGGAAATCCAGCGAAAAATCACCCATATCCTCCAACACCGAACGGAAATACGTTTTGCATTCCTGTATGGTTCTGCAGCAGAAGACAGACCCTTTCGAGACGTGGACATCGCCCTGTTCGTGGACCGCGCCACAGTATTGCCTGAGAATGACTGGGATTACGCTTGCGACGTGGCTGATGAGCTGGAAAAGGTCGTGCCCTATCCGGTGGACGTTCGAGTGATTAACCATGCACCCTTGTCGTTTCGCTATCAGGTCAGTCGAGGAACGCCGTTGTTCGTTCGGGACAGACCAGCTCTGTTTTGCTTTCTGGAGCGAACGTGGGATCTGTTCTTTGATTTCCAGCCCACGGCGATGCAATATTTGAAAGAGCAAGTATGAGAGATATAGATCCCCTCCGCATCCGTGAATTGATGAGCAATATCGCTGACGCCCAACGCCGCCTGCGAGAATTAGGCCAATTGCCAGAGGCCGAATTCCTCGGCGACTATCGCAATACTGAAAGCGCCAAATATCTGCTGATTGTTGCAACCGAGGCCGCGATCGATACGTGCAATCACATTGTGGCCCGCCAGGGCGGACGCGCCCCTCAAGATTACGCCGACTGTTTCGTTGTTCTGGCCGATCTGGGCGTCATCACGCCCGACCTGGCTCAGCGTCTCAAGCGTATGGCGCGCTTTCGCAACCTGATTGTGCATCTGTATTGGCAAGTAGACGATCGCCGCGTCTACCAGGTCATTCAGAACGATCTGGCAGATTTGGATGCTTTGCGCGATCAAGTGCTGTCCTGGTTAACTCTGTAAGTCGGGCGCTCAATAGGGCATGTAAATAAATGCCCGCATGGCCGGAAACAATACATCCAGCAAATGCCGCGCCTCGGCCCGCGTCCAAAAGTCCGGGTACCACGCCTCCAGCGCCTCACGCCCGCGCCAGCCCAACCACAGTTGCGTTGCTTGTTCAAGCGTTATGCCGAGGTCGGCGCGGACTTTTTCGGTCGGTTTGCCCACTTCGACCAGCTTGCCCGTGTCAAAGCGCAGCGCCAGTCGAGAGCGATACAGATCAAAGATCAGCGAACCGGTGTAACCTGCCAGCAGCGACCCTTCCAACCGCGCTTCGAGCGCCGGTCTGATGGCTTGTATAAAGCCCTTTGCGTCCAATACCTTGATCTGCCAGCCATAGTGTCCCCGATCTACTGCACCCAAATAATGCGCCAGCGTGACCGCCGGATGGTTGGCAGGTAAATTTAGCCGCAGGCCGCTCTTGGTCGAAGCTCTGGCCTGTTCAGCGGCCAGGTGCAGCGCGACTAGGAGGCATTCTCGCACGCCCGGACCATCGCCCACAGCCAGCTCTAAAATACGCAGTCGGTCGGACCAGTCATCGTCGTTCCAGCGCATATAGCCCGCTATTTGCCCCTGACGCTCGATCACCGTCGTGAAGCCATAAAAGGAGCTTTGAGGCGCCGACAACTGATGCTCCCACAGCGCCGCGCTCCTCAGCGCCGCAAGGTCCAGCGCAGCGATGCTGGCGTCGTAGAGACGCCGCAAGACGGGCGTATCTTTCACATGGGCCGGGCGGGCGGCGTAACCTTGGGGCGCTGCGTCGGGAATCTGCTCGAAATTCAGGTCAATCTTGGCGTCCAGCGGCACGGCATACTCGTGGCCGAATTGATTGTAAAAGCCGGGAATGCCCTCGATGGCTCCGAGCACACAGCCGCGCTCCAGCGCCAATGGCTCGTAGACAGCGTAAAGCGCGCGCTGCAAGCCTTGACGACGATAATCGGGTCGGGTGGCGACCATGCCCAATTCGGCCACACGTAGCGATTGTGTAGCGTAGCGCCAGGTGGTCGGCAACAGGCCGAGCGTCGCCACAGCCTGGCCGGTGGCTGTGTCTGCGACGAACAGCCAATCGGGCCGCGAGGTGGCCGGGTGGCCTTCAAACAGCCAACGCCGCACGATGGCGCCCACGTCGGGTCCGTGAATCTCGGCGTTGATGGCGCTGACTTGCTCTGCGTCGGCGTCGGTTTCGACAGCGCGCAGAACCAGGCCGTTATCTAAAGGCTGAAAAGATTGGCTGGGCTGAGTCACATTGCGCCTCTTGATCGGTTAGGCTGCTAGTGTCGGAGAGACGTAATTTAGCCCCTTGTGGGCGTCCAAAATGGGCCCAAAACGAGCACAAAACGGGCGCAAGGCCCTATATTACAGGGTTCTCCGACACGCTGCTAGTATAGCCCAAACCACTTCAAATGGGAACCCAAGTCTGTCGCCAGAGCCTGAAATTGAGGCTTTGCTTGGAACTCAAGACGTGGTACAATTCTTACAGGTTCTAACCTCGAAAACTTTTACTTCCGCCTTGCGCCGGCGGTTCGGAAACAAAAGCTCAAGACATCTATGGCGGTCGGATTGGCCTGGCTCTGGAAAGGACTGCTGGATGGGCGACGTAGGGGCGGCAGCCATCGAAAATGCGCGACTGACAGAGGCGCTGCGTGAGGCCGAAGCACGTTACCGGCAGTTGTTCGAGCAGGCACGCGCCAGCCTGGCCGAGACTCAGGCATTGTATCGCGCGACCACAATCGTCACCTCAACTTTGCACCAAGATGAAGCAATTGAGCGCATCCTGGAGCAACTGGCCTGCGTGGTCCCGTATGACAGTGCTACGGTGCAACTGCTGCGTGAAGGTTACCTAGAGATCGTTGGCGGCCATGGTTGGCCAGACCTGTCGCATGTGATAGGCGTGCGGTTTCCTATACCAGGCAACAACCCTAACACGACAGTCATTCAAAAGCGCCAACCTTTTATTTTGGGGAACGCTCCTTCTGTCTATTCCACTTTTGAGATAATCCCAAGCAGCGCCCACATCCGTTCATGGCTGGGCGTGCCGTTGATCGTCCATGACCACATCATCGGCATGATGGCGCTGGACAGCGACCGACCAGACTATTTCACGCCCGATCACGCCCGGTTGGTGCAAGCCTTTGCCGCCCAGGCCGCTATCGCCATCGAGAACGCCCGCTTGTTCGAATCCGAGCGCGTGCAACTGCGACTGGCGCAAACTCTGCAAGAGGTGGGGGCGCTCCTGACCACTCGGATGAATCTGGAAGAGGTTTTTGAATGCCTCTTTGATCTGTTGGCTCAGGTTGTGCAATACGACAGTGTTTCAATTCAATTGTTGAACGATGCAGGGGGAGTGGAAATCGTGGCCGGACGCGGTTTTCCAGATCTCGAACAGGCCAGGCAAGCCGCCCGCGTCGTCGCCAGCCAAACGCTGGAAGAGCGTTTTGACGGGGCCAGAGTCGTGGTAATCCCGGATACCTATTCAGACTCGCGTTGGATCACGGGCTTGGGCGCCGAATACATTCGCTCCTGGATTGGCGCGTCATTGATAGCCAGGGGCGCCCTGGTGGGAATTTTGAACGTGGACAGCGCCACTGTCAACGCCTACACAACGGCCGCTGGCGAAATGGTTGCAGCTTTTGCCAACCAGGCCGCCGTCGCCATCGAGAACGCCCGTCTGTTCGAGGAGGCGCAACAAGAAATCGCCGAGCGGAAACAGGCCGAGGCCGAGCGCGAGGCTCTGATCACCGAGTTGGAGGCCAAAAACGCCGAGTTGGAGCGCTTTGTCTATACCGTCTCGCACGACCTAAAAAGCCCGCTCATCACCATCCGCGGCTTTTTGGGTTTTTTGGAGCAGGATGTCCTTGCCGGGGACATGGCCGGGGTCAAGACAGACATGGCTCGTATCATCGGCGCTACCGACAAGATGCAGCAATTGCTGACCGAGTTACTCGAACTGTCGCGCATTGGGCGGCTGATGAACCCGCCCCAGGCGGTGGCGTTTGGCGAGCTGGCCCGTGAGGCGGTGAGCATGGTGGCCGGCCGACTGGCAGAGCGAGACGTGGAGGTGTTCATCGCTCCCGACATGCCGGTGGTCTACGGCGACCGCCCCCGGCTGCGCGAGGTGTTGGAAAACCTGGTGGACAACGCGGTCAAGTATATGGGAGAGCAGCCTCGACCGCGGGTTGAAATCGGCGTTCGCTGCGGCGCTGGAGAAACCGTGTTTTTCGTGCGCGACAACGGCATAGGCATTGATCCCAGGTATCATGACAAGGTGTTTGGTCTGTTCGAAAAGCTAGACCACCACAGTCAGGGCAGCGGGGTGGGTCTGGCCATCGTCAAGCGCATCGTCGAGGTGCACGGCGGGCGAATCTGGGTCGAATCGGAGGGGGTTGGACGAGGGAGCACGTTCTGTTTTGTCTTGCCGGAGTACAAGGCGTGAAGCGTGAAACGTGAAACGTGAAGCGTGAAACGTGATTTAGGGTAGTTTTGCCATGGGAATCTGTTCTTACGCGCAGCACGCCCGATACTGAAAGAGGATACGAAACGCCAAATGACAAGGGCCCGTGTGATCTGGTTATTCGTTCTCCTCATCGTCCAGGGATTGTACTTCCCTGTCAACCGCATGGCGCAGGGCGGCGTTATTCTGTCAACGCCGTGGGATGCCGCCATCCCTCTCTGGCCCATCTGGGCGGTCCCCTATTTGTTGAGCATCTTTGGCTGGGTGGCGTGCATCGTTTGGGCCGCCCGGAATATGGATAACGATCTCTACCAGGCTTTTGCCATCAGTATGCTCTTCGTGATGCTGATCAGTTACGCCGTGTATCTGCTTTATCCGACCTACGTCAAACGACCAGCTCTGGAGGGAGACCACTGGCAAATAGAGCTGATGCGCTTTATTTATGGCCATGATCGCGCCTACAATGCTTTTCCCAGCAGCCACACGTACAACACGGTGCTGATTGGGCTGTTCTGGCAGCGCTGGCATCCGCGCTGGCGCTGGCTGTGGGCCGCGCTGGCCGCCGCCGTCCTGTTTTCCACTTTATTCACCCGCCAACACAACCTGCCCGACCTGCTCGGTGGTGTTCTACTGGCCTGGTTAGGGTATCGCCTGGGGTTGTGGTGGGCCAAGGCGCGGGCGGGAGAGTAAGCGATGCGATCCGACAGGTCTCTCTGGTTCTGGCGCGGCGTGTGGGGACTGGGCCTGCTGGTAGGGCTGGCGGTCTGGGCGCTTTATGCCTGGCTGCCGGCCGACGGCGCGACTGGCGACCTGGAGAGCTTTGGCCCGCAAGGGTTCCGCGTCCAATGGCTGCTGGAGCAGCGGGAAGGGGCGCTCCAGGTAGGAGACGTGATCCTGCGCGCCGGCGGCCACACCGTCGACGAATGGCTGAACGGCGCGCCGCGCGGACCGGAATGGCGGCGCGGGGGGAGCGTTGCTTTTGAAATCCTGCGCGATGGTCAGACCATGACCTTGCCGATTCGGCTGGCCCCGGTCCCTTTTGGCGCTATTCTGCTCCGCTGGGCGCCACAACTGATCGTTGCTCTGGTCTATTTCTGCGCTGGCGCTTTCGTCTTTGCGACGAGACCCCACGAAATGGCCGCGCGCGTCATGATGCTCATCTGCCTCAGCGTGGCTCTGCAACTGTGGGGCGACGCCTACAACTTTCAATATGCCACTTTGGCCTGGCGCTGGCCCTTCTGGTTCCATCTGGCCCTGGAACAGCTTTCTTATGCCCTCACCTTTGCCTCTATCTGCCACTTTACTCTAATTTTCCCCCTCTCTCATCCGCTGCTGAATCGCTTTCCGCGCCTGGCCCCACTGGCGCTGTATGCCTTTGTGCCGATGATCGTCGTGATCGTCCTGATTTTTTCGCCGACGTGGAACGCGGCGCTGGAGGCGGGCAACCGTGCTGCGGTAGCTTTTTCGGCAGTCTATATTCTATCGAGCGGCCTGGCGGGCCTGCGCGCGGCGCGTATGGCCCGCGACCCGGCGACCCGCGCCCAGATCCACTGGCTGCTGTGGGGCTTTGGAGTGCTGCTTGTGGTGGGAGGCGCAGGTTACATTTTACCCCTGGCGCTGACGGGCCGCTCCTTGATCCCCCATCCTGTGGCTATGTTGCTGTTGATCGTCCAGGCGCTGGCCCTGGTAGTCGCTATCTTGCGCTACAACCTGTTTGCCATCCAAGTCCTCATCAATCGCACCCTGGTCTACGGCGCTCTGAGCGCAGCGCTGGGGTTGGTTTTTTGGGCCAGCGTGGCGCTGACCCAGACAGTCTTTCGCATCGTCACCGGCCAGAAATCCGACGCGGCCATCGTGCTCTCGACGCTGGTGATTGCGACGCTGTTCCAGCCCCTACGCCGCTACTTGCAGGCATTCATTGACCGGCGCTTTTACCGGGCTGAAGTGGACTTTCGGCAGGCCATTACCAGTTTCTCCCACGAGGTGCGCACCCTCATCGAATTGCCGGAACTGCTGCACGCGCTCACCCGCCGGGTGGCCGGCCTGCTGCACATCACCCACGCAGCGGTTTTGATGCGCAACGCCGGGGGAGCGTTTGAGCCGGCCGGGGTTTACAACCTGTCAGATTCCCAGGCCGGTCAGCTTGTTCTGACCGAGGCCCTGCTCGACCGTTTGCAGAGTGGCGCGGCCATCTCGCGGCCGCGGGACAGGCTTTTTCCCCTGCTCATCCCGCTGACCGCGCCGCAGGTCGGCCAGGGGCGCACGTCCCAGGCGCTACTGGTCGGGGTGCTGGCCCTCGGTCCGCGCCTCTCTGGGCAAAACTATTCCCTCGAAGACAAGGCCCTGTTGGCCGGACTGGCCGATCAGGCCGGGATCGCCATCCACGTGGCCCGGTTGAATGCGGAAAAACAGGCCGAGGTTCAGCGGCGCGAAGAGGCCGAGGCGCGGCGTCACCTGGCAGAGACCTTGCGTGCTCTAACTGTCTCTTTGAGCTCCACCCTCGATCTCACTGAAATTCTGGAGCGGCTTTTGCACAGTCTGGCCCAGATCATACCTTATGCCAGCTCTGCGGTTATGTTGATCCAGGAGGATTGCCTGCGCATAGTCGCCAGCCGGGGCCTGACCGAGATGGAGGCTGTCCAGCGCTTGCGGATTCCGGTGGCCGGCGACGAGTTGTTCACACAGATCATGCACACCCGCCAACCTGTGCTCATCGCCGACGCCCGCGGTGATGCGCGCGTTAAGCGTTACGCTGCCACCGATGATGTGCACGGCTGGATCGGCGTCCCGCTCATCTCCAAAGGCGAGATCATTGGTGTGTTGACCGTAGACAGCCAGACGCCGGGGGCCTTTGGCCAGCAGGAGGCCGAGATCGCCTTTACTTTCGCCAATCAAGCCGCGATTGCCATCGAGAATGCCCGATTGTACGGTCAAGTGGCCGACCGGGCCGACGAGCTGGCTCAACGCGCCCGGCGGCTCAAGCTGGTGGGTGAAATCTCGGTGGCGATCAACCAATCCAAAGATTTGGACGCCGTCTTGCAGACCGCCGTAAACGGCCTGGCCCACGTGCTGGAAGACGTCCACGTGAGCCAGACCGGGCTGGCGCTACTCGACGAGACGCGCGAATTCCTTACGGTCGTGGCCGAACATGCTTCCCCTGGCAGTGTGCGCGCGATCGGAACCAGGATCCCGGTGCAGGACAACCCTTCTATGAAGCGCATCCTGGCGACCCGCGCCCCCCTGGCCATCGCCGACGCCCAGAATGACCCGCTGCTTTTGCCCATCCGTGACATCATGACCCGGCGTCAGGTCTGCTCCATCCTGATCACCCCGCTCATTGTCTACGACGAGCTGATCGGCAGCCTGGGGTGCGACGCCATCGGCAGCCCCCATGTCTTTACAGCGGAGGAAATCGAGCTGGCCCAGACGGTAGCCAACCTGGTCGCCGCGCGCATCGAGCAGGCCCGCCTGCTGAACGTCGAAAGGCGGCGGGCAGGAGAACTGGATGCGTTGCGCGCCACCATGGCCGACATTTCGGCGGAGCTGGAGCTATCCAGGCTGTTACAGGCCGTCCTGGTGCGAGCGGTGCGACTGTTAGACGCCACCGGTGGGGACCTGGGTTTATACCATCACACCGACCAGGAAATCTTGATCGTCGCCAGCCACAATATGGGCCGGGACTATGCCGGCACGCGCATGGCGCTGGGCGACGGCGCGATGGGGCGCGTGGCGCTGACCTATCAGCCATTGGTCATCGAAAACTACAACACGTGGGAAGGCCGCTCATCCGCGTATACGGAAGGACCCTGGTACGGGGTGATGGCAGCGCCGCTGATGGTGGGAAAGGAATTAGTCGGCGCGATCGGGATCGTAGATTCCGAGCCGAGACGAAAATTTACCCCTTCTGATCTGAATCTACTCAGCTTGTTTGCCAACCAGGCCGCCATTGCCGTCAAGAACGCCCGGCTGTTCGAGGCCGCCCAGCGCGAGATTGCCGAGCGGGTGCGAGCCGAGGCCGCGCGCCAGGCGCTCATCGCCGAGCTGGAAGCCAAGAACGCCGAGCTGGAACGCTTTACCTACACCGTGTCTCACGACCTGAAAAGCCCCCTCATCACCATCCAGGGTTTTTTGGGCTTTCTGGAGCAAGCCGCCCTCGCCGGGGACGTCGAACAGGTCAAGGCCGACATCGGCCGCATCTCCAACGCCGCCAGCAAAATGCAAAAGCTTCTGGAGGACCTTCTGGAGCTTTCGCGCATCGGGCGCGTGGTCAATGCGCCCCAGGCCGTGCCGCTAGGCGAGCTGGCGCACGAAACCGTGGGCTTGCTGGCCGGCCAGCTCATGGAGCGCGGCGTCGAGGTGGTCATCGCGGCCGACCTGCCGGTGGTTTATGGCGACCGGCCCCGCTTGCTGGAGGTGCTGCAGAACCTGGTGGAAAACGCCGTCAAGTACATGGGCGAGCAGCCGCGCCCTAGCGTGGAGATTGGATTGCGCTATCATGACGACGAACCGGTCTTTTTCGTGCGCGACAACGGCATCGGTATTGAGCCGCGCTACCACGAGCGGGTCTTTGACCTGTTCGCCAGGCTGGATCAAAAGAGCACAGGCACGGGGGTGGGTCTGGCCATCGTCAAGCGCATCGTCGAGGTGCACGGCGGGCGCATCTGGGTCGAGTCGGAAGGCGTAGGGGAGGGCAGCACGTTTTGCTTTACCCTGCCGGACAGTAGAGAGCTAACGAGGAGGTGAATGATGTCACACCTGAACAAATTTTCCTTGACCCTCACGGTTGTTTGGCTCGTTTTAGGATTGGCGGCCTGCCGCTCTACGCCAACGTCGAAAGCGCCCGAGGAGACCCCAGCTTCTCCCGTAAAATCCACGCCCACCTCAAAAGCCAGCGCGTCTATCTACACAGAAGCGCCCCAACTGGCCGAACGAGTGGCGGCGGGCGAGCTGCCGCCGGTGGAGGAGCGCCTGCCCAGGAATCCCCTGGTGGTCCAGCCGGCGGAACGGGTGGGGGTGTATGGCGGCGTCTGGCGCATGGGGATCAAACCATCCAATGACGCCGGGCTTTTGATTCGCACCATCGGCTATGAGAACCTGGTGCGCTGGGATCCGCAATGGACTCGGGTCGTCCCCAACGTGGCTCAGTCGGTCGAGGTGAACGAGGATTCCACCGTGTACACCTTCCACTTGCGGGAGGGTATGCGCTGGTCGGACGGGGCGCCTTTCACCGCCGACGACATCCTGTTCTGGTACGAGGACGTGTTCTTGAACAAGGAATTGACTCCGTCCAAACCGTCCTGGCTGGTTGCCGGCGGCGAGCCAGTGCAAGTCGAAAAGATAGACGCCGCCACGGTCGTCTTTCGCTTTGCTGCGCCCTACGGCCTCTTTTTGCAATACATCGCCCAACCCGACGTCGGCGATCTGCTCACCGACCATCCCCGTCACTATTTGCAGCAATTCCTCCCGGCCTATAACCCGGCGGGGATTGAGGCGTTGGTAAAAGAGGCCGGCGTTGCGAATTGGGTCGAGCTGTTCCAGCTCAAAAGCGCCGATATCGCCGACCGATACATCAATCCCGATCTCCCAACGCTGCACGCCTGGGTGATGATCAACAACTTTGAGCAGGGAGGGACCGAGCTGGTGGCGGAACGCAACCCCTACTATTGGAAGATTGACACCGCGTTCAACCAACTGCCTTACATTGATCGCGTGGTGTATAAAATCATCCCGGACCCGAACGAACTGCTGCAGATGGCGCTCAACGGCGAGATAGATATGCAAGACCGGCACATCGCCGCCAGTGAAAATCGGGCGGCGCTCGAGGCCAATATGAAAAAGGGCGGCTATCACTTTTTTACCACCCTCTCTACGCTTTCCAACCGCGCCGTGATCAGCTTGAATCAAACCCACCCGAACCCGGTTCTGCGCGAGATCTTTCAGAACCGTGACTTTCGCATTGGGCTGTCATACGCCATCAATCGCCGCGAGATCATCGAGCAGGTGTATGGGGATGGAACGGAACCCTACCAGGTGGCGCCTCGACCCACGTCGCCCTTTTATCACGAACAATTGGCCAAACAATATCTGGAATACGACGTGAACCGGGCCAACGAATACCTGGACCGCGCCGGCTACAGCGCACGGGATGCGGAAGGCTTGCGCCTGGGGCCGGATGGGCGACGCATCGCCTTCACGGTCGAGGTTTCTAGCGACGCCATGGGCGGGTCGAGCTGGTTGGCGGTGATGGAACACGTGCAGCGGTACTGGCGCGAGGTCGGCGTTGAAATCCAGGTTGAGGACGTGCCACGGGGCGTGCGCGACGAGCACAAAAATACCAATCAATTCGACGCCACGGTTTGGACAGGAGAAGGCGGTCTGGACGTGATCTTTGAGCCGCGCAACTATTTCCCTTACACGACTGCGGCCCAGTGGGTCTATTCCGAGTTTGCCCCGGCCTGGGCCTACTGGTACCTGGATCCCGACCATCCGCTGGCCGAGCTGCCCCCCGAGGCCGCGCAACAACAGATGGCCCTGTACAACCAGGTCATAGCCACCGGCGACCACGACAAGCGGAGCGCGCTGGTCAACCAGATCCTCGACATCGCCGCCGAACAGTTTTATGAAATCGGCACCAGCCTGCCCGGCGACGGGTACGGCATCGTCAAAAATAACTTTCACAACGCGCCGCCCGTGATGCCGGCGGCCTGGTCGTATCCGCATCCGGCGCCTACCAATCCGGAGCAGTATTTCATTGACCCGCAAGAATGAGAATGAGGATGGGCAGATTATTCAACAACCTGACCATCAAGATCGGCGCCATCATCATCATGGCTGAAATCGCGGTTTTGGCCGTGGTCGGGTTTGTCTATGTCAACCGTTTCTCCGACCAGGTTGATCGGCGGATCCAAGCCCAGGTGCAGATTCCTGGCACGTTGATGAACGCCGGCTTGTTGAACCTGGATGCGGTGGCCGATCGGAAGACGATGGAGCGCCTGGTGGGCCAAAGGATTCTGGAAGCCTTGATCATCGGGGTTAACGATAATGTCTTTTTCTCCCTCAACCCCGAGTACCTGGGCAAGCGCAGCCGAGACATCCCTGGATTCGATCTCGAGTTCATCAGGAACGACGCCGCACAGCCGTTGATCGTGTACGGCGAGGGCAATATGGCGAGCATTTCCCCGATTTTTGCGGTGGACGGACGCACGCCCCAGTTCTACATCTACGTCAGGGTCAGCACATACGAGGCGGATCGCGAAAAGGCTGAACTGAACCGGCTCTTTTTACTGGGTTCGGCGGCCACCGTGCTTTTCACCTCTGTGATCATCATGCTCTCCTTTCGTTCGACCATTTTGATGCGCATTGCCGGCGTGTTGGACGTGTTGGGGCGCGTTGAAGCGGGCGATTTAAAGGCCCGCGCGGCCGGGGCAACATCGCCCGACGAAATCGGCGATTTGCAGCGCGGCGTCAACTCGATGGCAGAGCGCGTGGATACCCTGGTCAGCCGTCTGGAAAAACGCACACACGAACTGGAGGCCGAGATCGTTGAACGCCAGCGAACAGAACGAGCACTGCGCGAGAGCGAGGCGCGCTATCGGCGCCTGGCCCAGAACGCTCCCCTGGGCATCCTCTCTGTCAATACCGAAGGCAAGATCGTCGAATTGAACCCCATGATCCTCGACATCCTCGGTTCTCCCTCAATTGAAGCCACGCAGGCCATTAACGTTCTGACCTTTCCGCTGTTGGTCCAGGCTGGCGTCTCGGATGACTTGATCGGTTGCCTGGAATCGGGACAGCCTGCCGTGCACGAAAGGCCCTACACCTCTAAATGGGGCAAACAGATCTATTTACGCTATCACCTGACCCCCATCCAGGGTCAAAACGACCAGGTGGTTGGAGCGCAGGCCATTGTAGAAGATATCACTGTACGCAAACGGGCTGAGGCCGAGCGCGAAGCTCTGATCAAAGAACTGGAGGCTAAAAACGCCGAGCTAGAACGGTTCGTCTATACCGTTTCGCACGACTTGAAAAGCCCGCTCATCACCATCCAGGGCTTTCTGGGCTTTCTGGAGCAAGACGTGCGAGCGGGAAACGCAGAGCAGGTCGAGGCCGACATCGCCCGCATTACCAACGCCGCCGTCAAGATGCACCAATTGCTGGACGAGTTGTTGGAACTCTCGCGCATCGGGCGGCTGATGAACCCGCCCCAAGCGGTGGCGTTTGGAGAGCTAGCCCGTGAGGCGGTGAGTATGGTGGCCGGCCGACTGGCAGAGCGAGACGTGGAGGTGTTCATCGCGCCCGATCTGCCCACCGTTTACGGGGACCGGCCGCGGTTGCGGGAGGCGCTGCAGAACCTGCTAGACAACGCCGTCAAGTTCCTGGGCGAGCAGGCAACCCCGCGCATAGAAGTGGGGGCGAGATACGAGAGCGACGAGCGGGTCTTTTACGTGCACGACAATGGCATCGGCATCGATCCCAAGTATCAAGACAAGGTGTTTGGTTTGTTTGAAAAGCTGGACCACCGCAGCGAAGGTACAGGCGTGGGACTGGCTATCGTGAAGCGCATCATTGAGGTGCACGGGGGGCGGATCTGGATCGAGTCAGCAGGGATTGGGATGGGGAGTACCTTTTGCTTTACTCTGCTCGGTGTGTGAAACATAGCACATCACCACCCTACCCGATGGATAGAAAACGCATCTACTCCGATGTTCTGCTGGAGAGTGAAAACCGTTATGATGAAAGAAACTCAGATCACTTACCGCCGCATGGATTCCATCGGCAGCCGACTGCTCGTGGCTTTCGTGGCGATTGCCTTTTTGCCGGCCAGCGTCATCAGCGCCGTTTCAGTCGTGTCGGGCTTGCGCAATGGGCGGCAACAGGTGCTCAACCAATTAGAGTCGGTGATTACGCTCAAAGAGGCCGAGATTGCCGCGTGGCTTAACAGGCTGACAACCAGTCTTCCCCCCATGTTGGCCGGCGAGCAGGGGGCCGAGTATGCCAGCCGATTGCTGCAGGCAGCCGTGACCCCTGCGCAGCGTCAGGAGGCCTACGTCGAGCTGCGGAGTCGCTTTCGCCAGACCATGATACCGACGCAACTGTTCGAGGAAGTTTTTTTGATGGATCGCGAGGGCCGGGTGCTGCTATCTACGGATATCACGCAGGAAGGCAAGGTACTGCGCAACCAGCCTTTTTTTCAGCAGGGTCTAAAGGGGGCCTACGTCCATCCGCCTTCCTATTCCCCGTCGCTGGGCCGGATGTCGGTCATTGCGGTCCAGCCGGTGCTCGATCGGCAGGGGCATACATTGGGTATACTAGCCGGTCGCGCCAGCCTTGACACGCTGAATGAGATCATGGTCGAGCGGGCCGGTTTGGGCGAGACAGGGGAAACCTATCTGGTGGGCGCCAACCACGCCGTTCTCAGCGAGTTACGCTTTGTCTCCCCAGAGCAAAGCGTCAACATCTACGTGCGCACCGCGGGCGCCAATGCTGCGCTGAAAGCGCACATTGACGGCTCCGGGCTGTATGACGACTACCGAGGGGTGGCTGTGATTGGCGTCTATCGCTGGCTACCCGAGTTCCAAGTGGCCTTGTTGGCCGAACAAGATCAGTCGGAAGCTTTCCGGGTGGCCTATGCGACTTTGCGGGCCAATCTGGGCGTGGCGCTGGTTTGTGTGACGCTCGCCGTGTTCGCCTCTGTGCTGGTCGCCCGCAGCATTGCCGCCCCGCTGGCCCGACTGGCCGAAACCGCAACGCTGATCGCCGCAGGCAATCTGGAAGTACAGGCGCCGGTACGCACGCAAGATGAAACGGGTCAGTTGGCCCAAGTCTTTAATCATATGACGGCCCAATTACGCGGCCTGATCGGTAACCTGGAGCAGCAAATAGCCGAACGCAAGCAGGCAGAGGCGGCGCTGCGGGAAAGCGAAGCGAGATATCGCAACATTTTTGAGACGGCGGCCGTGTCTATTTGGGAAGAGGATTTTACGGCCATCAAGGTCGCCGTTGACGAGTTGAAAAGCCAAGGCATTACTGACATTCGAGCCTATCTGGAAGAACATCCCGAATTCATATCTCAAGCCGCGCAGTTGATCGAGATTGTAGACGTCAATCGTGCGACGCTCAGGATGTATGGCGCCGAAAGCAAAGACGCATTGGTGGGGGCATTGGAAAAAATAATAGTTCCTGAAACTGTATCAACGCTGCGTGAAGAGATCGTCGCCATCGCTGAAGGGCAGACCTTTTTTGAGACAGAGACCGTCAACCGGACCTTACAGGGAGAGCCATTCAACGTATGGTTGACGATGGCTATTCCTGTTGAGACAGAAGCGTTGGACAGTGTGCTGGTAAGTATCATAGACATCACCGAGCGCAAGCGAGCCGAGGACGAACGAGAAGCGCTGATCGCTGAATTGGAGGCCAAGAATGCCGAGCTGGAACGCTTCACTTATACCGTCTCTCACGACCTAAAGAGTCCTCTCATCACCATTCAAGGATTCCTAGGCTTTCTGAAACAAGAGATAGAGGAAGGAAACATTGAGCGCGCCAAAGCCGATATTACGCGCATCGCTGGCGCCGCGGCCAAGATGCATCAGTTGTTGAGTGATTTGCTAGAGTTGTCGCGTGTTGGTCGGCTGATGAACTCGCCGCAAAAAGTGTCTTTTGGCGAGCTAGCGCGCGAGGCGGTGAGCATGGTGACCGGGCGGTTGACAGAACGAGGCGTCGTGATAGACATCGCCCCCGACATGTCCGAGGTCTATGGCGACCGCGCCCGGCTACGTGAGGTGCTAGAAAACCTGCTGGACAACGCGGTCAAGTATATGGGCGAGCAGCCGCAACCGCGGGTTGAGATCGGAGTCCGATGCGACTCGGGAGAAACCGTGTTTTTTGTGCGCGACAATGGCGTCGGCATCGATCCCAACTATCAAGACAAGGTGTTTGGTTTGTTTGAAAAGCTGGACCACCGCAGCGAGGGCACGGGCGTGGGACTGGCCATCGTCAAGCGCATCGTCGAGGTGCACGGCGGGCGGATATGGGTTGAATCGGAAGGGATTGGACAGGGGAGTACCTTTTGTTTTACCCTGCCGAGGTGTGAAGCGTGAATTTACGTTTCACATCGGAGGTGAAAACTATGCGAAAGGAACTGATCGCGTGTTTGCTGGTCACGGCGGGTCTGTGGGGGCGCCGGCCTGGATCGCTACGACCGCCAGCAGGATACTTTTGTGCAATATCTGCACGACGATAACGACCCGGCCAGTATCAGCAGCAGATGATGGTCGCAGGATGCGATGCCTTTATCGCAAAACCGGTCAACGTCAGGAAATTGCTCGGCTTACTAGAGACCCACTTGAAGCTGGAGTGGGTGTACGACGAGGCGGCGGTCGTCGCTGAGTTGGGCGCGGCGACCGCCGGGCCTGAGACGCCGACCGTCCCTCGCGTAGCTCTGCCGCCGAAAGAACTGGCGCTTTTGAGGGAATTGGCGACAACAGGTGATATGAGAGGTGTGCAGGAGCGAGCCGCTTACCTGGCGCAGATGGACAAAAAGTATGCGCCGTTGGCCCGGCGGCTGGAGCAGTTGGCCCGGAGCTTTCAAGAGGAACAGATTTTGGATCTCATCGAGATGCAGCAGGGGGAAGAGCCATGAGCGACCATGCGCGGGAAGCGGCTCAATCTAATCTCCATCAGCACACCATCCTGATCGTAGACGACAACCCTGACAACCTGGCGGTGCTCTCGGATCATTTAGAGGCGCACGACTTTAGAATCCTGGCGGCTCAGGATGGCGCCAAAGCGCTCGAGCGAGCCGCGCGCGTCCGCCCGGATCTGATTTTGTTAGACGTGATCATGCCGGGCATAGATGGCTTTGAGACGTGCCGCCGCTTAAAATCGGATGCGGCGACCCAGGATATTCCGATCATCTTTATGACCGTCCTGGGCGGCACAGAAGACAAGCTCAAAGCATTTAAGCTGGGGGCGGTTGACTATATCACCAAGCCGGTGATGCACCAGGAGGTTCTGGCGCGCATCACCACCCACCTGCGCATTCAGAGCCTGACCCGCCAGCTCGAACAAACTCGTGACGAGTTGGCGACGCAGGTGGAGGAAAGAACCACCGAGCTGGTCCAGGCCAATCGGCGCTTGCATTCCGAGATCGCGGAACGTAAATTGGCCGAAGAGACGGCGCGCAGGAGTGAAGAGCGTCTGCAAACTGTGCTGGACACGGTGCAGGCCGGAATTCTCATTATCGACATCGAAACGCACACCATTTTAGATGCGAACCCGGCCGCGCTCCAGATGATCGGCGCGCCGAAAGAAAAAGTGATCGGCGCTGTGTGCCATCAATTTATTTGCCTGGCCGAACAGGGCCACTGTCCTGTGACCGACCTGGGGCTGGTCGTGGATAATTCAGAGCGGGTCTTGCTCACAGCTAACGGTGAGGCCAGGGCCATCCTCAAAACGGCCGCCCCGGTCGAGTTGGGAGGTCGGCGCTGCCTGATCGAAAGCTTTGTTGACATTGCTGAACGCAAGTGGGCCGAAGAAGCGCTGCGCGAGAGCGAAGAACGTTATCGGGCTTTGTACGAAGACAACCCCTCCATGTATTTCACTGTAGACGCGGATGGCATTGTGCTGTCGGTCAACAAGTTTGGGGCCCAGCAGCTCGGTTACATGGTAGAGGAACTGGTCGGGCAGTCGGTGCTGCAGGTATTCCACCCAGACGACAAAGCCGCCGTTAGAGATCAATTTGCGGCGTGCATCCAGAGCGCCGGCGAGGCGGCGAGCTGGGAGTTCCGCAAGGTGCGCCAGGACGGCAGCGTGCTGTGGGTCGAGGAACGAGCGCGCGCCGTGCGCCGGGCCGACGGAAGCGTCGTTGTCCTCATTGTGTGCGACGATATCACCGAGCGCAAGCGGGCCGAGACCGAGCTGCGCCGCCGGGCCGACGAGCTGGCCGTCATCACCCGCATTAGCCGCGAGGTTACGTCTGTGCCCGACCTGAGCCAAATGCTCGATTCGATTGCGTACCGCGCGGCCGAGTTGTGTCGGGCAGACGCAAGTGGGGTGTTTGCCTACCGCTCAGATGGGCAATTGTACGTGGAGGCCAGTTGCGGGGTATCCGGCCAGTTCGTTGACGTGCTCAATGCGCAGGGCGTGTCGTCGGGGAGCAGCGCCATCGGGCGCGCGGTGGCCGCGCGCCATCCGATTCAGATCTATGATACCGCGGTCGAGCCTGACTACCCCTACAGCCAACTGGCCGCGTCCGAGGATATCCACGCGGTGCTGGCCGTGCCGATGTTGCGCGCCGACGAGGTAATCGGCGGCATTGTGCTGTGGCATCGCCAGCCGCGCCGCTTTGCCCCGGACGAGGTGGCTTTTTTGCAGGCCCTGGCGCAGCAGTGCGTAAACGCCGTAGAAAACGCTCGCTTGTTCGAGGAGACCAAGCGGCTGTACCAGGCCGAGCAGCAGCAACGCCAGCGAGCCGAGAAATTGCATGAGGCGGCGCTCGCCCTGACTACCAGCCTCGACCGGGATGAGGTCGTCGAGCACGTGCTGGCCCAGTTACAAGAGGTGGTGCCTTTTGATAGCGCCTCGGTGCAATTGCTCCAGGGCAACCGGTTGGAGGTGGTCGCCGGGCGCGGTTTTAACAACTTGCCGGAGCTTCTGGGTCTATCGTTCTTGATCGGTGCGGACAATCCCAACTCCAAAGTGGCTCTCACGCGAGCTCCTGTGATCCTGGAGGATGCGTGGGCGAGTTTTGAGATTTTTCGCCGCGAGCCATACGCTGCGGCCCACATCCGGGGTTGGCTGGGCGCGCCGATGCTGGTAGGCGAGCAGTTGATCGGGATGATCACGCTGGACAAGCGTGAGCCTGGCTTTTATAATCAGGAGCACGCCCGATTGGTCCAGGCCTTTGCGGCCCAGGCCGCCATTGCTATCGAAAACGCCCGGCTGTATGCCAGTCGCGCAGCCTTGATCGCCGAGCTGGAGGCCAAGAACGCCGAACTGGAACGCTTCACCTACACCGTCTCGCACGACTTGAAGGTCCCGCTGATCACCATTCGCGGCTTTTTGGGTTTTTTGGAGCAGGATGCGCTGGCAGGTAACATCGCGCAGGTCAAAGCGGACATGGCCCGTATCCTCAGCGCCGCCGACAAGATGCAGCAGTTGTTGGACGAGCTGCTGGAGCTTTCCCGTATTGGGCGGCTGATGAACCCGCCTGAGGAGATACCGCTAGGAGAACTCGCGCGCGAAGCGGTGAGTCTGGCAGCCGGCCGGCTGGCCGGACGAAGTGTGGAGGTGAACATCGCTTCTGACCTGCCCATCGTCCATGGCGACCGTCCCCGATTACGGCAAGTGCTGCAAAATCTGGTAGACAATGCCATCAAGTATATGGGCAGCCAGCCGCATCCCTGTGTGGAAATCGGGGCGCGGCGCGACGGCGAGGAGACGGTCTTTTTTGTGCGAGACAATGGCATCGGCATTGAGCCGCGCTACCACGACCAGGTGTTTGAATTATTCGCCAAGCTGGACCACCGCAGCGAAGGCACAGGGATGGGACTGGCTATCATCAAGCGCATCGTAGAAGTGCACGGCGGGCGTATCTGGATCGAATCGGAAGGCGCCGGAAAAGGTAGCACCTTTTGCTTCACGTTGCCGGATAATAGAACATCAACCCATAGAGAGAGGTGAAAACATGATAGGCAAACCTCTGGTTATCCTGCTGATTGAAGACAATCCAGACCACGCCGAGTTGATCTTGCGCAACTTGAAAGATCACCTGGAGGCCAGTAAAGTCTACCACCTCCCGGATGGCGCGGCGGCGTTGGACTATTTATACCGCTGCGGTGAGTATGTCAGCCCGGAAAAGAGTCCCCATCCAGACGTGATCTTGTTGGACTTGCGCCTGCCCAAAATTGACGGCCTGGAGGTGTTGAGAAAGGTCAAAGCCGACGAGAAGCTGCACGCCATCCCGGTGGTGATCCTTACCACCTCCGAAGCGGAAAATGACATTGCCCAGGCCTACGAGAATCACGCCAACAGCTACCTGGTCAAACCGGTGGATTTTGACATGTTTGCCCAATTGATGCAAGACCTGGGGTTTTACTGGTTGCGCTGGAACCGCCGGCCATGGGAGCAGTTGAGTTGAGAACGAGACCCCGCATGTTTTACATTATCAGATAGCGCTCAATCAACACACCACGAGGAGTGAGGAAATGAAAGGCGAACCCCTGATCATTTTGCTCGTTGAAGACAACCCCGACCACGCCGAGCTGGTGCGGCGCAGCTTTCAAGAACATCGCGTGGTCAACTGCATCTATCACGTCGCCGACGGCGAAGCCGCCCTGGATTATCTTTTTCAACGAGGTCTATACAGCGACCCTCAGGACAGCCCTGAACCCCACGTCATCCTGCTAGACTTGCGCTTGCCCAAGATTGATGGCCTGGATGTGCTCAAAGAGATCAAAGCCCTTCCCAAGCTGCGGCGTATCCCGGTGGTCGTTCTCACCACCTCCCAGGCAGAAAGAGACCTGGCCGGAGCTTACGACAACTATGTCAATAGTTACCTGGTCAAGCCCGTGGACTTTGACAAATTCACCACGTTAATGGACGACCTGGGCTTTTACTGGCTGTGTTGGAACCGTCGGCCCTGGTCGTGATTGACCGTTGAATAGCCGGATAACCTGCCGCTACCTGACCGGCAACCGGAGGCAAACATGCACGCACAAACGGTCCGCGTACTAGTCGTGGAAGACGAAGAAGCCCATGCCGAATTGATGCGCCGTGCGTTTTCGGCCCTCGGGCCTCACACCGACCGCTTTGATCTGACAGTAACCGGCAGCCTGAATGAGGCCCGCGACTGGCTGGCTCGGGGCGCTCAACCCGACCTGGTCATTGCCGATTTGCTCCTGCCCGATGGGCGGGGCACGGAACTCTTGTCCACCACCGATGGCAAGCCCGGTTTTCCTATGGTCGTGATGACCAGCTACGGCAACGAGGAAGTGGCCGTAGAAGCAATGAAGGCCGGCGCTTTGGATTACGTGGTCAAGTCGGTGCAGGCCCTGGCCGACATGCCCCGCGTCGCCGAGCGCGCCCTGCGCGAGTGGGGGCACATCCGCCAGCGGGAGCGGGCCGAGGCAGCCTTGCGGGAGAGTGAACACCGCCTCAAGAGCATCCTAGACTCGGTCCAGGCCGGCATTGTTATCATTGACGCCGAGACGCGCGAAATCGTAGACGCCAATCCGGCCGCGCTTCAGATGGTCGGCGCGGATCGGCGCGAGGTGGTTGGCTCTATCTGCCACCGCTTCATCTGCCCCACCGAACAGCACCAATGCCCGATCTGCGATTTAGGCTTGAACGCAGACAATTCGGAGCGTGTCTTGCTCACATCTCGTGGTGAGCAGGTGCCCATCCTCAAAAACGTGGTCGTGACGACGCTAGGCGGGCGGGCCTGTCTCATCGAAAGCTTTGTAAATATCGCCGCCCGCAAACGCGCCGAAGAAGAGGTGCGTCGCAACGCCACTGAGTTGGCCGCTGCCGTCGCTCGTTTGCAGGAGTTGGACCGCCTCAAGAACGAGTTTATCCAGAACGCCTCCCACGAGTTGCGCACGCCGCTGGCGCTCATCCGGGGCTATGCCGAGATGTTGCTGATGGGCGCAATGGGCGGGCTGTCGCCGGAACAACACGAGTCCATCGCCATCATCACGCGCCGGGCCAGGATGTTGAGTGACATGGTGCAAGATATTACTATCGTCCTGGAAGTTGAGTCTAGCCCCTTGGAGCCTGTGGCGGTAGATCTGAGTGAACTGGCTCAGGCGGTCATGGAGGATTTTCAAATGCCCATTGAACAGGCCAAACTGACCTTGCGCGCCGAGATCGCCCCGCACTTGCCTCCGGCGCGAGGGTCCATCACCCATCTGCGCCGGGTGTTGGACAACCTGTTGAGCAACGCCATTAAATTTACCCCGGCCGGGGGGCGCATTGACTTGCGCGCGCGCCAGGCCGGGGAACAGGTCGTTCTGGAGGTGAGCGATACAGGCATCGGTATCGCCAGCGACCAGTTGGATCGCATTTTCGACCGCTTTTATCAGATCGATGGCTCGACCAGTCGGCGCTACGGAGGTATGGGCTTGGGATTGGCGTTAGTCAAAGAGATCGTCGAGAGGCATCGCGGCAGCGTGATGGTGACGAGCCAGCTGGGTCAAGGCAGCACTTTTACCGTGACCCTGCCCATTTATCGCTACGAGGACGGTCCTCCTCACGCTGCCTAACCCGACTCAGTTTGCATCAGACTGGGCCGGAATCAAGCATGGGGGGAAAGGTGTCATCCTTATGTGCACGGACATCACCGAGCGCATACGAGGGGCGAGCCGCGAAATCGCCGCCGAGTTGGATTGGGATACGCTCGTGCGCTCGATTGTCGGGTGGGCCATCGAGTTGCTGGGCGGCGCATCAAGCGAGCTTTTCCTCTACCGGCCAGAGCGGGATGTGCTTGAGCAAGTGGTGAGCGTGGGCGACGCGCACATCACCGCCAGGCGCACGCTGCGGCGCGGTGAAGGTTTCGCCGCTGCGGTCTGGGAAACCCGCCAGCCGCTTATCGTGAACGACGCTCACGCCGCCGTCGTCGGCGCGCCTGTGAGCTGGAGAGACGAGTTCTGGGGTGTGCTGAGCGTTACAGCCGACGCTCCCCGCGCCTTTTCCCCATTGGATGCCGATCTGCTGAGCCAGCTCGCCGCCCAATCCGCCGTTTCTCTGCGCAATGCTCGCCTCCTTCAGCTAGAGCGTGAACAACGAGAGCTGGCCGAGGCCTTGCGCGAAGCAGCCGTCGCCGTCAGCAGCACGCTGGACCTCGACCAGGTGCTGGATCGCATTCTGGAGCAGATCAGCCACGTCGTGCCCGGCGATACAGCCGACGTCGGGTTGATTGAGGATGACCAGGCGCGCGTCGTCCGCTGGCGAGGATACGAGCGCCTGGGCCTGGAGGCGCCTGCGCCTGGGGCAGTGCTGCAAATTTCCCAAATCCCAAATCTACAGCAGTTGATACAGACCGGGGAACCCATCGTGATCCCCGATACATCTAGCAATCCCAACTGGGTCCGTGTGGAGGGATGGGAATGGGTACGCGCTAACGCGATGGCGCCTATCCGCGTGCAAGGGCAGGTGGCCGGGTTTCTCGGCGTGAACAGCGCCACGCCATACTTTTTTTCCCTGACCCATGCACAGGCCCTCCAGGGCTTTGCCGATCATGCCGCCGTTGCCATCGAGAATGCCCGCTCGTACCAGGGGACAGCCCGGCGGCTGGCCCAGACACAAGTCCTGCGTGAAGCCATGTTGGCCGCGGCTTCTACTCTCAATTTTGACCAGGTGCTCGACCGCACGATTGACGCCCTCAGCCGTATGCTAGGTCTGGAATACCTGGGCTTCTTGTTTCCCGAAGAGGGGGGCAAGTTTATGAAAAGCCATTCGTCGGTGCTTGGCTTTGTGCTGCCCCCTGAAGGATTTTTTCGATTTCGGACCGATCAGTGTATTGCCGGCCGAGTCTATCGGACCGGGCAACCCGTGATTTTGAGCGATGTGCGTGAGGCGGAAGACTATGCCGAGGCCGATGCGCGAGCACGCTCCGAGCTGACCGTGCCGGTCAAGGTGGGAGATGAGGTCGTGGCGGTACTCAACGTAGAGAGCAGCCGGCCCAACGCCTTTGATCAAGAGGATCTGGCATTCTACATGGCTATCGCAGGACAATTAGGCGTGGCTATGCAAAACGCGCGTTTGTATCAAGCCCTGCAGGACCATGCGGAATATTTGGAGTGGCGGGTACAGGAGCGCACGGCCGAGCTGGAGGCCAGGAACGCCGAGCTGGAACGGTTCATCTATACCATCTCGCACGACCTGACCAGCCCGTTGATCACTATCCGAGGCTTTCTGGGTTATTTGGAGCGCGCTGCCCGCGCGGGAGACATGGAGCAAGTCCAGGCTGACATCGCCCGTATTGTGAATGCCACCGACAAGATGCAGCAGTTGCTGCGCGAATTGTTGGAACTGTCGCGCATCGGTCGGCTGGCGAACCCGCCGGAAGAGGTGTCGTTTAGCGAATTGGCCGAAGAAGCCCTCAGTCTGGTGCAGGGGCGATTGGCCGAGCGGGGTGTTGAGGTGTATATTGCCCCTGGCATGCCATCGGTCTATGGCGACCGCCCACGTCTCCGTGAAGTCTTGCAGAATCTGCTGGACAACGCGGCCAAGTTCCTGGGCCCCCAGGCGCACCCGCGTATTGAGGTCGGAGTGCGGCGCGCAGGCGAGCAGGTGGTCTTTTTCGTGCGCGACAACGGCATTGGCATTGATCCCCGTTTCCACGACAAGGTCTTTGGTCTATTCGAAAAACTGGATCAACACATCGAGGGTACAGGGATAGGACTGGCCATCGTCAAACGCATCGTCGAAGTGCACGGTGGGTGTATATGGGTCGAGTCGGAGGGAGTGGGACAGGGCAGCACGTTCTGCTTTACACTATCGGGCGTGAAACGTGAGACGTGAAACGTAATGCGTAATTCACGTTTCACGCATCACGTTTCACGCATCACGTTTCACTGCCAGGCCCGGCTCCCCACGACCAGGCGGCGTTGGTTGCAATCGGGACCGTATTCGGCCAATGGTAATTCCACTCGCCCGTACACGGCGTCCAGGCGCAGCCCGGCGGACTGGATCATATGGGCCAATTCGGGCAGCGTGTAGACGCGGATCTGTTCTGGCTCGGCCGCCACGTTCAAGCGCCCCTCGCGGTCGATGAAGCGAAATGTGGCCGTGCGCACGCACGTGACTGCGTCATAGTGGGATTCGGTCAACAAAAAGCCGTCATCTAACTCTTGCCAGCGCTGCCGATCCTGCTGCAAATCAGTCGGCTCGTTCAGATCCAGCAGAAACCGCCCGCCCGGCCGCAGCGCCGCGCGAATGGCCCGTAGTATGGCTATGTCGTCTTCGGGACCAAAGAAGCCAAAACTCTGACTGAGGATGGTCACGGCGTCAAACGTGCCGGTGCAGGGCGGCTCGCGCATATCGCCGACGATAAAGGCCACGCCCTGTACGCCGGCCTCTTTGACCAATTCGTTAGCATACGCCACCAGGCTCGGCGAGATGTCCACGCCGGTGACGCCGATGCCGCGCTGCCCCAGGCGCACGCCATGCACTCCGCTGCCACAGGCCAGGTCCAACAGCTCGTTGCCGGGCCTAAGCCCCAGCGCGGCCAAGATGAATTCGATTAACTGGTCGTCGTAGGCGTCGATGCCGGGTACATGCTCTCGATGTGTGACCCGAAACAGATAAGCCCAGTAATCCCAATCGCGAATTATTTTTTCCACGTATTGCTCCTTTTTATCCGTGTGGCGTGCTACGCGCTCTGCGTGCGCCACACATTTCACGTTTTGCGTTCCGCATGGCGGAAAAAAGCAAAGGTCAAGCCCGAGCCGATGGCATACAGCACGCCCGTCGCCAGGAACAGGGGCGTGAAACCGGCCCGCGCCTGCACGGCCCCGCTGATGGCCGGCCCCACCATCCAGCCCACCTGCCAGGCCATCTCGACCACGCTGTAAACCGCGCCGCGCTCCTCTTTGGGCGACTGTTCCATCATAAAGGCCCGGTATAACGGCTGGCCCATGTTCATCAATGCGCCGCGCAGCCAAAAGGCCACCACTGCAATAGGGAGCACCGGCACAAAGCCGATGACCATCAAAAAGCCCAAAGACGACAATTGAGCCAGCACGACGCTGCGAATCTTGCCCCAGCGCAGCGCCAACACCGGGCCACTCATCGCGGCGACAGCAGTGAAAAGCTCTCTGGGCGCAAAGATGGTGCCCAATGCCCGGTCGTCGATGGGAAAGCGCTCCTTGAAGAACAGGTTCATGTAAGGGATCAGCAGCGCCGCTCCGAAACCAATCATCATATTGGGCAGTAAAAGCTTGACTACCGGCGCTTTGAGGTGCAGAACTTGTCCCAGGCTTGGCCGCTCGGCCGTGTGCAATCCGGGCCAGCGCGCTTCGCGGGTCAGCCAGATGGGCAGCAAGGCCAACAGATTCAAGCTCATCCCCGCCAACATCGCTGCACGATAGGCCGGGGCGCTTTCTGGCCCGACGCCCATGCGCACCGCCAACGCCGCCGGCAGCCCGCCCGCAATCAGGCTGCCCACGAAACCGGCCAGCGTCGCCAGGCTCCAATCGGCGCTGAAAAGAAAAGCGCGCTCCTCTTCGGAAGAGTTTTGCGCCAGAAACGGCGCGATGTTCAGCCAATACAGTGTATTGGCCACCCCTTGCACGCCTTGCCATAGGATCATCAGCGGCCGGCCGGGCGATAACAAAAAAGCGATAAACCCGAACAATCCTACGCTGCCACCCAGCAACATCGCCCGCCGCCGCCCCAACCGGTCGCCTAACACTCCGGCCGGGATGCCCACGACGAGGGTGAGGGCGCTGGGCAGCGATTGGAGCAAGCCCAGAAACTCACGTGTCTCACCCAGGCTCAAGACATAGAGATTGAAAAACAGAAAAAAGACGCTGTTGCCCAGGCCGTTAAGCACGACAGACAGCAGATAGAGCCGGGCGTTGCGCCGTAGCGCCGAAATATTGCGAATGTAGCCCAGGCGCGCCAGCCGCGCCCGCTGCCGTCGAAATACGTTCATTGAAAAACAAATGGACGTCCGGCTTTAGCCGGGGAATTCTCGCTAAAGCGAGACGTCCGGCCACAACAAATAGCTATGACAGCTCAAAAGTATTGAGCACATCGTAACCCGCTCTTGGAAAAAAGTCAATGCAGAATCATAACCTCACCAGTCTCTCAACTTCGGCGACAACCCGTTGTAGCGACTCTGGGCCGTCGAAATAAATCGTGTGCAGGCCCAAACGGGCCGCCGCCGCCACGTTAGGCGCGCCGTCGTCGATAAAGATGGCCGCGCCGGGCGGAACGCCCAATTGCGCCAGCGCCAGCTCAAAAATGGCCGGATCGGGCTTGGCCATGCCCACCTCGGCCGAGTTGATGTACACGTCGAACATCTGGCGCGGATCCAGCCCCCATTTGCGTTGCATCACCTCGGCGTGGCCGACAAAGGCGTTGGTCAACAGAGCCAATTTGACCCGCCCGCCGCGCCGCAGCCGTGCGATCAGGTCGAGCATTTCGGGGTACAGGCGCTCGTCTGCGTAAAAAGCTGTGATAAAGCGCTCTACAGCCTCGGCGTCGGGCAGGCGCAAGGCCCTGGCCAGCCGCCGGTTATAGGCGACGGTATCGATTTCACCTTTTTCCAGCGCATGCCACGCCGCGCCCCATAACGCCTCGGCCAGAGCGGCCGGCGCGAGGCCCAGCCGCCGCGCCCACGTGTGCAGGTGTTCCTGGCCCAACGGCGCGAGAATCACGCCCCCGAAGTCGAAAATGACCGCCTGGATGCTCATGGGCCGCTCATTGCTCCAGAAATGCCTGCACAGCCTGCATGACCTGGCCCAAAGCGCGCAACGATTGCGCCACGTCGCCCTCGATGTCCAGGCTGTGATTGGCGTTTTCGATCACGACGGCCTGACCGCCCGTGGCGGCTCGCAGCTCGGCCAGGTGGTCGGCGCTATAGTGCGGGTCGGCGCTGCCGCACGCGAACAGGGAACGCGGCTTGACCTGCCGAATCTGCTCGCGCAGGGCGTCGTTCCACAGCAGCGGGGTGAGCCAGATGACCTCGGCCGCGCGCAGCGCCGGCTCTGCGGTCAGCAAGTGGCCGGCGGCGAGCGTGCCCAGGGATTTGCCGATCAGCGTCATGCGCCGGTATGTGCGCTGGGCCAGCGCGGCGCGACACGCAGCGACAGCGTCGGCGAAAACCCAGCGCGTGCGCTCGGCAGGGTCGAGGGCCTCATAGTCGGATAAGCGGGCGTACATCGTTTCCACGCGCAGCACGTCGGCGCCCAGTTGCAGCAAGATGCGGGTAGGGTAGTACAGCAGCGGCATGTGGGTGGTGTAGCCCACACCCGGTAACAGCAGGGCCACGTGCTCGGTTTCATGCGCCTGCCTAAAAAACGTGTGCGGCGTCGGCCGGTCGTGATAGCCCACAATGGGCAAGGAACAGGCTAGAACACTCATGGCTCTTTACCTCAAGGAAATGATCGTGAACTCGATGGCGCCGGACCGACCATCGGGGAAGGCGGCGTTCCGGTAGATATCGGCCAGGGCCAGGCCGAGCCGGGCGCAGGCCTGCGTCGTCCGGTGGCTCAGGTTGCCCAAGAGGACGCCGCATCCTAACACACCTGGGTTAAAAGTAGAACTGGGATCCGTCAGCGCCGCCAGATTGACCTCGCCGCACCACAGGCGGCTGGGGCCCACGTGATGCGCCGCCAGAGCTGTTTGGATATGCTTCCAGCACACGGCCCGGCCCTCGGGCGAATCATAGCCGTACCACAGCATGGTTTTGACGCCGCGCCGGGTCAGCTCGCCGAACAGATCCAACGCGGATCGACCGGCGGGATTCGTCTCCCAGGGGCGATAGGGGTCAATGTGGGCGAATACCTGAGGCGCGCTCTGTTCGGTCAGCCGCGCAGCGGCCTGCCAGAGTGTATCTACGCCGTCGGCCTGGACGCACTGGACGCCCGCCCCACAACGCAGAGCGCGGGCAGCCTCTTGAATGCTGCTCAAGCTCTCGGCGTCGATGTCACAGAACAGAAAGCGTCGCGCCCTCGAAGCTTCAAGCGCCAGGAACGGCGAGCCGGGGTATGCCGTCGGTTGGAGACGGTCCAGCACGGCCCAAAAGGCCGAGGTGTTCAACACCGGGTGCGTTGCGGCGTGGGCCAGAAAATAGATCGCCCCGTAGTCCCGGCCTGCTGCCGGCGTGAGCGGATAGTGGGCCGACCCCGCGTGCGATTCCCAGTACTGCTCGGGCTGCTCACCGGCGAGAATTTCCGCCAAAGGCAGGTGCTTCCAGATGTCGCCGATTTCGGCGTAATGTCGGTTAGCCATACACTACGCCGTCGCCGCGACCTCTTTCCCGTAATCGATCAGCGCCTCCACCATCCCTGCCTCGGGCGCTTCGGCGTATACGCGCAGCACCGGCTCGGTGCCGCTGGGCCGGATGAGCAGCCAGCTATCGTCGGCCAGCCGGTACTTGACCCCGTCCAGCGTGCTCACCTCGGCCACGTCCACGCCGGCCAGTCTGGCGGGCGGATTTTGACTCAACCGCGCCACCAGCTCTTTTTTGTTGACCGGATGGCGCAGGCGCAAGTCGTTGCGCGTGTAACAGGTCGGCCCGGCGGCGCGTTGGATGTCGGCCACCAGCTCGCCCAGCGTCACGCCGGCGTGGGCCACCACCTCCAGCAACAACAGTCCCATCAACACGCCGTCGCCTTCCGGGATGTGACCCTTGATCGACATGCCGCCGCTTTCCTCGCCGCCCATTAGTACGTCGTTGTTGATCATCAGGTCGGCGATATAGTTGAACCCCACCGGCGTCTCGTGCAGCGGCAAGCCATATTGGTGCGCCAGCCGGTTGATCATCATGGTGGTTGACACTGTCTTGACCGCCGCCCCACGCCAGCCGCGCTTTTCCACCAGGTAGCGCAGCACGATAGCAAAGATGTGGTGGGCGTCGATGTAATTGCCGCGCTCGTCCATCGCGCCTACCCGGTCGGCGTCGCCGTCGGTGGCAATGCCGATGCGCCCGTGCCCGGCCTGGATGGCCGAGGCCAGCGCCCGCAAATAGTGGGCCATCGGCTCCGGATGGATGCCGCCAAAGCCGGGATTCATCTCGCCGCGAATCTCGTGCACGTGCGAGCGGGTGCGGGCCAGCATCTCGCGGATACAGCGCCGCCCCGAGCCGTACATCGGGTCGGCCACCACGCGCAGCTCGCCGTTGGAGATGGTGTCCAGATCGATCAACGTGCCCAGGTGGGCGTAATAGTCCCAGGCCGGGTCGAAGCGGCGGATGAGGTCCTGTTCCACCGCCTTGTCATAGTCCAGCAGGTTGGGGCCGCGCGCGGCCTCCTGGGCGGCTTCTAAATGGGCTTCGACGCGCCGGGCCTGTTCGGACGTGGCCGAGCCGCCGTAGGCCGCCTTGAGCTTGACGCCGTTGTAGCGCGGCGCGTTGTGGCTGGCCGTGATCATGACCCCGGCGCTGGCCTGTTTGTGGACCACGGCATACGAGATGGCCGGAGTGGGGGCGTCGGCGCGGGTGAGCCAGGCCACGATGCCGTTGCCTGCCAGCACACGGGCGACCTCGGTGGCGTAACGGTCGGACAAAAAACGAGTGTCAAACCCGACCACGACTTGGGGCGTCTCTATGTCTTCGTTTTCTTCCCGCACATAATCGGCGATGGCTTGCGCTACCAGCCGCAGATTGCCAAAGGTAAAGGTGTCACTGATGACGGCCCGCCAGCCGTCGGTGCCGAATTTGATGGTCATGTCTGTTCTCCTTTTATAGATTGACGAAGGACGAAGGACGGATGACGACAACAGATTCGTCGTTCGTCATCCGTCCTTCGTCGTCATGGCAATGGCCCTGCCGCGATGACGGCCATCTGGTTGAAGATATTCCACACCTCTAAAAACGTGTCAAAAGGATAATGCTGCGTCGTGGCGTCGTAGGCATCCAGGACAAAGAGGCCCTCTTCGTCGTAGCCGGTGACGAGAAAAGTGTGCATAAAAGGTACGACGGTGCTGGACTGTCCGTCTTGGGACACCCATTCTTGCGGTTCGTACAGCGTCATGCCGTAGGTTGCCCACACCAGCACCGGTCGTCCGGCCAGCAATTCGGCTTTGAGGCCATCCAGACCCAAATTGTAGGCCGGTTGCGCATCCAGGCCAAAGTTGCGCAGCGTCGCGGCGACCGGTTCGGCGTAGACGCCGTAACCGTAGGGCGGTAGGCTGCCCGGCGGGGCGTCCACGTCGCCGACAAAACCCTGATGGGGATTGTCCGAATATCCCAGCGCGTTAAAAAAATCGGTTTCGTCGATCTCGATGCTCCAGTGAGCGGCCAGATCGGCCGCCGAGCGACTTTCACAGCTCATATTGTAGGTCTGGGGTTGGCCGAGCAAGGGTACCATGGCGCGGCTGGGTATAGGCGTAGGCGTCGGGGTGGGCGTCGGGGTGGGCGTTGGCGTAACTGTGAACAGGGGGATCGACACGCGTATGATTTCCATGAACTGTCCTGGGGCGGGAGTAGGGCGCGTGGGCGACGCGTTGGCATGGATGGGGCCGAGCGGGGGCTGCGGTAATGTGATAGTCCAAGCCACTCCCATCCCGGCAAAGACGGTCAACACCGCCAGCCCATAGACCAGAAACCGGGCGCGGGACCGTGGGGAGCGTGAGATGGCCGATCTCGGTGGGGCTTGACGAGGGCTGCTGGTAGGCAAGCGGCGACGCGCCCAACGGATAGCTTGTTTTGCCTGGGGGTGGCGAGGATGCACGTCCAGCAGTCGCGCCAGGTAGACCAGACTGCTCGGTCCGTCCTCGGCCACGTAGACCATCCACAGCAATGCGTCGGCGTGGGTGGGGTCGTGGCGCAGGATTTCGTGGAGCAGGCGGCGGGCGGCGCTGTCGCGCCCCTGGCGCACCGCCCCCTCCACTTGCTGGAGCAAAAGTGAAATATCGGCGGCGTTTTTCCCTGGGTTGAGCGTCACAACAATTCCTCGCGCAACAGGGCAACCAGCTCGCTCAACACCATCGCCGTTGCGCCCCATACTTTGTGGCCGTAGATGTAAAAAAAGGGCACCTCGACGCTTTCACCGCGCCATTCCCAGGTCTCTCGCACCACTGTCGCCGGGTCCAGCAACAACGGCAGCGGCGTCTCGATCACCTCGGCCACCTCCACCGGGTCGGCGAAAAACGCCGGACGAGTCGGGCTATAGCTTACAAAAGGACTGATCAAAAAGCCGCTGGGTGGGATGTAGAGCGGGGTCAGCGCCCCCAGGATTTCCCAGTGCTCAAAACAGACCTGTAACTCTTCGCACGTCTCGCGCAGAGCAGCTTCTTGCAGCGACTCGCCCGTTTCCTGCGCCCCGCCCGGCAAGGAAATCTGCCCTTTATGGTTTTCTACACTGTCGGTGCGGCGGGTCAGCGGGAAAAACAGTTGGCCGTCATGTGGGTACATCAGGATCAACACCCCGGCGTGTTTGGGAGCGGGTGGGGGAGTGCGATCGCGCAGCATCTGGGCGCGATAGGCTGGCGACATGTCCAGTTGAGCCGCCAACCCCGGCAGCGGTCGCGTCAGCGCACGGCGCACGACGTTTATGGTTGGTTGGATCTCCGGTCGAGTTGGCTGGCTCATTGTCTTTCTACCCATTCCCAATCTACCAGTAAAACCATTATACCGCAGGCAGAGAGAGAAGGAAAGTCTTGGACAAAAAAGGCACAAGCCTTTATAATCACCCCCAGCCTGGAGCGACGGGGATGTTTATTCATCCTTGTCGAGACAGTCGCGTTTCACGGGAGGCCCCCACTTAATCGTGGTGCAACCGTAGGGCGGGTTTCTTACCCGCCGTCTGGGAGCAGGTATAGAACTGCCTTACATTTGGGGCTTGCCCTCGGCGACCACGATTAGATGTGGAGCTACCCGTTTCACGTTTTACGTCAAAAAATGCAAGTAGATTTCTTAACCCTGGCCTGTTTTCGTGATTTTTTGGACGCACTGCTGGGAGCGCGCGTGCAGCAGATCGTGCTCCCCGACTCGCGCTCGGTCGGGCTGGAGCTTTACGCCGGGCAGCGGCGCAATCTTTTGATCTCGGTCGATCCACAGACGCCGCGCATGCTCCTGGTTTCGGAAAAACTGCGGCGCGGCGTCGAAGCACATACACCGCTCTTGCTTCTGCTGCGCAAGTGGCTACGCCGCGCCCGGTTGATGGATGTCACCCAACCCCCGTGGGAACGTATCCTGGTGCTGCATTTTGATGGGCCGCTGGGGGTGTGTCAATTGGTGGTCGAGTTGGTGGGGCGCTACAGCAACGTGGCGCTGGTCGGGCCGGATGGATGTGTGTTGGAGGCCGTCCGACACGTCGAACGGGACATGAGTCGCTTTCGGGTGACATTGCCCGCACATCCGTATCAATTGCCGCCGCCGCCGCCCAATCGTCGTCCGCCTACAGAGGCGACTGCGATTGCGCTGGCGTCTGGGCTGGCCCGCGCCGACCAAGACCAACTGTTGCGGCATTGGCTGATCGAGGAATATCAAGGGATCGGCCCATTGGTGGCGCGAGAAATCGCGCTGCGAGCGACCGGCGACGCAGAGGCCCCGGTCCACGCGGCTGCGCCCGCTGCCGTCGCTACAGTGGTGCAAGACCTTTTTTCACCCCTGAAAACTGGCTGGTGGGCGCCACACGTCGCGCTCGATCAAAGCGGCCAGGTCGTGGCCTTCACTGCTTTCGAGCCACGCCAGTTCGAGCACGTTGCGCCTATGCCGGACATCAATCAGGCCATGGTGCGTTTTTTTGAAACTCGCCATGCGGCGGACGCGTATGCCGGGGCCAGGCAGTCCGTGCAACGTCGGCTCGATCAAGTCGCCGTGCGCCTGTCCAAGCGGGCGGAAAAGCTCCAAAACCAAATGGTGGACGAAGACGAAATGAGCAAGCTTTGCGTAGCCGGAGAGTTGTTGCTGACCTATCAGAGCCTGGTGCCGCGCCGCGCGTCTCAAGTCACGCTACCCGACTATGCAGGCCAGCCGCGCCAAATCACTCTCGACGCCCGGCGGTCGGCGGTAGAGAATGCCCAGGTCTACTTTCGGCGCTACGAAAAGGCCCGCCGCGCCGCCGAGCAGATTCCACCGCTGCTCGAAGAGCTAGGGGCAGATCAGGCTTATCTGGCTCAGTTGAACGCCGACTTGGCCCTGGCCGAGTCGCGCCCTGAAATCGATGCTGTGGGCGAGGCCCTGATTCAAGCAGGCTGGGCGCCACAAGGCCGACGGCGGCGCGCCGGACAGATCGGCAGTCCGCGTCGCTTTGAAATAGAAGGGTTTCTGGTCCTGGTGGGACGCAACGCGCAACAGAACGAACACGTCACCTTTGAACACGCTGGACCGGAGGACCTTTGGTTGCACGTGCGCGGCTTGCCGGGGGCGCACGTCGTGGTCAAACGCGGGCGACAGGCCGTGCCAGAAGCAGTGTTTCAACGCGCCGCCCAACTGGCTGTTTATTACTCGCCGGCGCGTGACCACACCACTCAGGTTGCGGTGGACGTGACCGAGCGGCGCTTTGTGCGGCGTCTCAAAGGTAAGCGCCCCGGTGTGGTGACGTACCGCAATGAAAAGACGCTGTTTGTACGCCTCGCCGCATCTCCCCAAGATATGCGCGCTTGATCCTCAAGTTCTGTGCGCGGGCCGGTCTATGGCCACCCTGCGAGTTTTTAACGAATTCTTACCCATTTGAGGCCCGGATCAGGGGATTTGGTGGTGGACAAAATATGATAAATTTGGTATGATTTATCCGATTTCTCAGTGCGAGAGGGTTTTCTTCAGAGTCCGAACAGCCAAGGAAGGGAGGATGCTATGTCTTGATGCCGTTTGATGCGTTGCGCGATGTGTTTGTAATCAGATTCTACTTGATGTAAGAGGAAGGAATAACCTATGAAAACCAAAAAGCTTTCGGCCGGTCTCTTGCTGGCCTTGATTCTGCTCATCTCCGCGCTGCCGATGGTGGAAGCTAAATCATCGCCGCCCAGTTTAGATAAAGTGGAAGCGTTTGTCGCCGATCAGTTGGCCGGCGGTGGGCGGGCTAACGTGTTTGTCAAGCTGGCGAGCGATGCGAATTTGCGCGACGTGGAGGGCATGGTCAATCGCAACGACCGCTTGAACGCCGCTCACGACCGGCTTACGGCTCACGCCGCTGCAAGCCAGAAGGATTTGCTTGTCTTTTTGGACAAGCAGGGCGTGGAGTATCGCTCCTTCTGGATCAACAATAGTGTGTATGTCTTTGATGCCGATCAGGCCTTGGTCGATGTGCTGGCGGCGCGGGCCGATGTGGCCTATGTGCGCGGCGACCACAGCGTGCCGCTGCACGCGCCGGTAGCTCAGGAGATCAGCCCGTCTGGAGGTATCCAGGCTGTCGAGTGGGGTGTAGATTTGATCAACGCGCCCGATGTGTGGGCGACCGGCAACACAGGTGAGGGTGTCGTCGTCGCCAACATTGACACGGGTGTACGCTATACTCACATGGCGCTGCGTAACCAGTACCGGGGCAGCCTGGGCGGCGGCAGCTATGACCACGACTACAGCTGGTGGGACCCCGATGGGGCGTTGGCGGCGCCCACCGACACTAATGGTCACGGCACCCACACGATGGGGACCATGGTCGGCGACGATGGCGGCGCGAATCAGATTGGTGTGGCTCCTGGAGCCCAATGGATCGCGGCGCAGGGTTGCGACAGCGTCTTCTGCACCGACTTTGACCTGATCAGCTCGGCCGAGTGGATCGCCTGCCCGACCCGCGTGGACGGTTCGGATCCCGACTGCACCAAAGCCCCCGACATCGTGAACAACTCGTGGGGCGGCAGCGGCGGCGACTCGTGGTACCAGTCCTACGTGGATGCATGGGCCGCTGCCGGTATCTTGCCGGTGTTTTCCGCCGGTAATTCTGGTCCGAGTTGCAATACCGTCGGCTCACCGGGCGACTATCGCAACGTGATGGGCATCGGCGCGACCAACATCAGCGACACCCTGGCCTCGTTTAGCAGCAAGGGACCGGGCGTGTTCCGCCGGCTCAAGCCCGACTTTTCGGCGCCGGGTGAATCGGTGCGCTCTTCCTACAACACCAGCGACACGTCCTACGCCGTGCTTTCGGGCACCTCGATGGCGGCTCCGCACGTCGCCGGCGCGTTGGCTTTGTTGTCTGCCGACACTCCGGGGCGCAGCTTTAACTATTACTATCGCGCGCTGCGCGATACCACTGTGCAAACCTTGGGCAATCCGCCCGACCCGGATGCTTGCGGTGGGCGCAGCTACACGACGTGGCCCAACCCCATCTACGGCTGGGGTCGCATTGACGCTGCGGCAGCGGCGGCTTATATCCCGTAACTCGTGGCAGGGTCGATCAAGACAGGGCGCGCACGTCAGTGTGCGCCCTGTTTCTTTTCACTCACTTGACCTTTTGGGCATTTTGCCCGAAAGCATGTATAATCCTACCAACCAACTGATCCATTACAAGGAGTAGCTATGCCCCCCAAAACCAATCCTCTTCCCCACTGGGACCTGTCCAACGTGTATCCAAGTCTCGAGTCCCTGGCGTTTTCCCAAGCCGTCCAAGACCTCCATCTGCAACTCGACGCGCTGGATGAGTACCTGGATGTCCATCACATCACGGCGTCGGCGACGCCCGCCGATGCTCCGGCGGCCCTGGCCTCGGTCATTGCAGGCTATCTGGAGCGGATGAACGCCGAAAAGCGGCTTTTTCGCACGCTAGAGGCTTACGTCCAATCCTTTGTCACCACCGATTCCTACAACACCGCTGCCAAGCGCCTCCACTCCGAGCTGGACATCTTGGGTGTGCACGTGCGCCGCCAGGAGCTGCGCTTCCAGAGTTGGGTAGGGCGGCTTGGCGAACGGTTGCCCGAGCTTTTGGAATGTGACGCCGCCGTGCGCGACCATGCCTTTTATCTGCAAGAGCAGATAGAGCAAAGCCAATACCTGATGAGCCAGGCCGAGGAGTCGCTGGCCTCCGAACTGGCGCTCAGCGGGGCTATGGCCTGGCAAAAGCTGCAAGGCACGGTCACTTCACAGCTCACCGTCACGTTCGAGCGCGATGGACAAGTCGAAAAAATGCCCATCACCACGCTGCAAAACCTGCGCACCGACCCCGATCCCGCCGTGCGCCGCCGGGCCTACGAGACCGAGCTGCAAGCGTGGGAATCGGTGCGCGAGCCGTTGGCGGCGGCGCTGAATGGCGTCAAGGGAGCCGTGGGAACGCTGGACCGACGGCGCGGCCGCACCGACGCCCTGCACGACGCGCTGGACCGCTCGCGCATTGACCGCCAGACGCTGGAGGCCATGATGGGCGCGATGCGAGAGGCCTTTCCGGCCTTTCGGCGCTACCTGAAGGCCAAAGCGGCCCGGCTGGGCCACACGGCCCTGCCCTGGTGGGACCTTTTTGCGCCCACGGGCCAGGTCGAGCGCCGTTTCACTTTCGACCAGGCCCGCGACTTTGTCGTCGAGCAATTCGGTCGCTATTCCGGCCGGCTGGCCCGCTTTGCGCAGCGCGCCTTTGACCACCACTGGATCGACGCCGAACCTCGCGCCGGCAAGCGCGGCGGCGCGTTCTGTATGAGCGTGCCGCTGGTGGACGAGTCGCGCATTCTGTGCAATTTCGACGGCTCGCTGGAGGGCGTGTTTACGCTGGCCCACGAGCTGGGCCATGCCTACCATCGTGAGTGCCAGATTGGCAAGACCATGCTCCAGATCGTCACGCCCATGACGCTGGCCGAGACGGCCTCGATTTTCTGTGAAACCATCGTCACCGACGCCATGCTGGCGACCGCCTCCAGCCCGCAAGAAGAGCTGGCGATCCTGGAAACGGCGCTGACCGGCGACACCCAGATCATCGTGGACATTTCCTCGCGCTTTATGTTTGAACAAGAGGTATTTGAGCGCCGCGCCGGGGCCGAGCTGTCGGCGGACGATTTTTGTGCGCTGATGGTAGCCGCTCAAAAAGCGACCTACGGCGACGGGTTGGACCAGCGTTACCTGCACCCGTATATGTGGGCCTGGAAACCTCACTACTACCGGCCCACCCTTTCTTTTTATAACTATCCCTACGCTTTTGGGTTGTTGTTCGGGCTGGGGTTGTATGCCATCTATCGAGAGCGGGGTGAGGCCTTTTTGCCGGCCTACGACGCGCTGCTTGCCAGCACCGGCGAGGCCACGGCGACCGACCTGGCGGCGCGTTTCGACATTGACATCCGCCGGCCCGACTTTTGGCGGAACAGCCTTGACGTGATTCGAGGCCGCATCGAGCGTTACGTCACGCTGTAACTTTCGGGAGGATCACAATGAACAAAACAGAATTGCTGGACTTGATCCGGGCAGAAGGGAAGCGTTTTGATACAGCCCTGGCCGCTTGGGAACCGTCCGAGGCGGTCCAACCCCACACCGTCGGCGAGTGGTCGGTCAAAGACATGGTCGTGCACATTGCAGGCTGGGAAGAGTGGCTGGTGGATCTGTTGCGCCTCGTCGCCCAGGGCAAGACGCCCGATTTTCCGATCTTTGCGCTCACCGGCGCCGACATTCAGCGTTTCAATGAGCGGGTGGTGGCCGAGCGGCAGAGCGATACGTGGGAGCAGGCGCTCGCCGGGCGCCAGCGGGCGCTGGAGGCCATCCTGGACGCGCTCGAAGCGCTGCCGGAAGAGACGCTGCTAGACCCGCGGCGCCTGGCGTGGACGGCGGGCAGCCCTCTGGCAGCCATAGTGGCAGCCTGCACCTATCGCCATTATCGAGAGCATCTGGAGCATCTTGCGAAGGAGGATACCAAACTGAGCAAAGCCCGGTTGTTGGCCGAGATTCGTGAGGGCAATGCGTTATTGGAAGCTACACTGGCAGACCTGGACGAGGCGCAGGCGACGCAGCCAGGTGTGGAGGGCGACTGGTCGGTAAAAGATACACTGGCGCACATTCTGGGATGGGATCAAGAGTTGGTGCGCTGGCTACAGATTTTCGCCCGCGGTGAAACGCCCGACCTGCCCCTGGTGGACGGGGCCTGGGATTGGGGCGAGATAGACCGCACGAATGAGCGCTTTGTCGCCAGTTATCAGCACCTTTCCTGGGAGCGCGTGCTGGCCGATCATCGCCTGGCCCTAGAAGCCGTGTTGGAAACAGTGCAGGCCCTGCCGGAGCAAGTGCTGCTGGATGCGCAACACGTGGCCTGGCGAGGGGATAGACCGCTCTCGGAATTGGTCCTGGCCTGTACGTGTAGACATTACGTGGGGCACATCACTCAGTTCGCTCGATGAGTAAAAAATGGACTGGAATGTAGACCAAATCGCCAACTTGTGCCTGACCGTTCAACACATCCCGGCCCCCACTTTTGCCGAGCACGCGCGGGCCGAGTTCGTCGCGGCGCGCATGCGCGAGGCGGGCCTGCAAAACGTGGAAACGGACGACGCGCCCAACGTCTACGCCCGCGTCGTGGGGACGGGCAACGGACCAGGGCTGATGGTCAGCGCCCACCTGGACACGGTGTTTCCCATCGAAACCGACCTGAGCAGCCGCCGCGAAGACGACAGGCTGTTCGGTCCTGGCATCTGCGACAACAGCATGGGCGTCGCCGGCCTGCTGACCCTGGCCGAAAGACTGGCGACCGGCCGCCGGCCGCCCCCCTGCGACGTGTGGTTCATCGCCAACGCCGGCGAAGAGGGCCTGGGCGACCTGCACGGGATGCGCCGGGCTGTGGACCGGCTGGGAGCGCAGATCAAGGGTTGCATCGTGCTCGAAGGGGGTTCCGATCAGCCCTGGACCATCACCCATCGCGGGCTGGGCGTGCGGCGCTACCAGATCGAGGTAAAAGCGCGGGGCGGGCACAGTTGGGGGGCCTTTGGCGAACCCAGCGCCATCCACGTGTTGGTGCGCCTGGCCGAGCAGATCACGCGCTGGGAGGCGCCCCAGTCTCCGCGCACGACCTACAACATCGGGGTCATCCAGGGCGGCACGTCGGTCAACACTATCGCCGAATACGCCAGCCTGCTCCTGGACCTGCGCTCCGAGGATGCGGGCGAGTTGAACAGGCTCATCGCCCGCACCACCGAGCTGGTGACGGCGGCCAACGCCGCCGGTAACGCTCAGGTCACGGCTACCATTGTCGGCGACCGGCCCACGGGTGAAATCGCGCCAGACCATCCGCTGGTGGCGGCTGCGACCCGCATCCTGACCGATTTGGGCGTTCCACAGCCAGAGATATACCATCGCATCGGCAGCACCGACGCCAACATTCCGCTCAACCGGGGCATTCCTGCCGTCACGATTTATCTGACCGAGGGACACGACGCCCACCGCGTAAGCGAATGGTTGTCGCTGGAAGCGCTGCCGACCGGCATGACGGCGGCCTGGCGACTGCTGGGGTGGGCGGCCGAGAACCTGTGAAACACGCAAGCGGCGCAGGGAGCGCAAAGGGAGGTGCGCGATGAGCTGGAAATCAGAAATTCTGGCGCGGTTTTCGGGCGAAGGTGAGGGGCGACCGTTTTATCTGCCTGATTTGACCCTGTGGTACGATTGGCACACCGGACAGGGGACGTTGCCCGCCGAGTGGCAGGGTTTTTCGCTGCCGCAGATTTGTCGTGAGTTGGGTGTGCCGGTGTGGTGGCCCGTCCGCCCGTGGCGCTTGGAGACGCCCGGCGTGCCGGTCATCAAGACGGAGGAAAACGGCGAGCGGATCATCCGCGCTGACGCTCCGTCGGGCACGCTCATCGCGCGCTGGATGCAAATGCCCGACGGCGACTGGTGGCAGACCGAGTACCCGGTCACAGGCGAAGAGGCGTTGCCGGCGGCGCTGGAGCTGGCCCAGGCGCGTAGCTATGTGCTGGACACGGCCCGCCTGGCCGAGCTGGAGGCGCAGGACTTGGGCGAGCTCAGTCGAGCCGTGGGCGACGACGGCGTGCTGGTTCTGGAAATCCCGCGCCGCCCCATGTCTGATATTTTGCACGAGATGCTCGGCTGGAGCGACGGGCTGATGCTGTTGGGCCATCCGCTCGTACAACAGATCAACGCCGTCCTCGAAGACAAACTGCAAAGCCTGGTCGAACAGGTGGCGCAACTGCCCGGCGACCTCGTCCTCTCGCCCGATAATCTGGACGGGCAGTTTATCTCGCCGCGCTTGTTCAAAAAGAACCTGGCCGATAGTTACCGGCGCACCGCCGAGGCGCTGCACCAGCAGCATAAGCGTTTGGTCGTACACGTCGGTGGGCCGGTCCGCCATATTTTGGCGGCGCTGGCCGAGGCGGGGGTGGACGGCGTGGAGGGGATTGCAGGGCCGCCGCAGGGCGATGTGTCGCTGGCGCAAGCGCGAGAGATTGCCGGACCTGATCTGACCTTGTGGGGCGGCATCCCACAGGATTACCTGCCCGACACGCGCGATTTCGAGGAGCTGGAGGCGGCGGTGCGTCAAGCTACCCAAGAGTCCCGGGGCGACGCCCGCATGATCCTCGGCGTGGCCGACCGCGTGCCGGCTCAGGCCGACCTGGGCCGCTTGCGGGCAATTCCGTCGCTCATGGGGATGTAGGGCAGGTTTCTATACCTGCCGGCCTGTCTTCCAAGCTCAACACGCACCTGGGATAACTCATGGGGATGTAGGGCAGGTTTCTATACCTGCCCCCAGATGGCGGGTAAGAAACCCGCCCTACGGCTGTTGACAATGGAAACGACGATGATTCAACCCGGTCTGAGCAATGAAACATCTCACGTGGTCGAGGAGCGCCATCTGGCCAGCGCCTGGGGCAGTGGGCTGGCGGCGGTGCTGGCGACGCCTGTGCTGGTGGCTTTTTGCGAAGAATGCGCCCGACTGAGCGTGGACCTGCTGTTGCCCGCCGGCCAGCAAACCGTCGGCGTGCGCATCGACGTGCGCCACCTGGCCGCAACGCCGCCGGGGATGCAGGTGATCCTGCGCGCCGAGTTGGTCGAGGTAGACGGGCGGCGCTTGCTTTTCCACATCGAGGCGTGGGACGCGGTGGAAAAGATCGCCGAGGCCGAGCACGAGCGCTTTATCATCGACGTGGCGCGGTTCCAGCAACGCCTGGCAGAAAAGGTTCGCTTGCGCTAGCAGCCTGTCGGAGAACCCTGTAATATAGGGCCTTGTGCCCGTTTTGTGCCCATTTTGTACGCCCACAAGGGGCTAAATTACGTCTCTCCGACAGAACGACGGACTGTTTCCTCCTTATACGGCCGTTCGCCGCAGCGCAGGCAAACCTCCGCCTGCATCGTCACGATGGCTACGTGCGCGCCGCCCCGCAACAGCTTCTCGACTTCTTTTTCAACGACTTTACCACATACCGGGCACTCACTAAATGGAAGCATCTCTTGCTCTCCTTTTGCGCCAGTCAATCCGGCGTCTCGGATCAGGGGGATAGACGGTAATCAACTTTCATCCTGCGTCACCCTATGGCTCAACTCATCTGAAACACACCCTTTTTATTTTCTGCGCGCCCTGGAGGGCTGAGCCAGGGCGTGGAGCGTGTGCTGCCAGCCGTGGGGTGCAGAGGTCTTGACCGCCAGCGGCAGGAAAATCAGATTAGGCGGCGCCAGGCTGACGGTCATAATAACCACCGCGTCGGGCGCGGAAAGCAGACCCAGCGCGTCGGTGACGAGCAGGGTAAAGGTGAGCACAGCCGGGCCGCCGGGAGCCAGAAAGGTGGGTTGGCTGACGGCCGGGCTGCTCAGGAGCACGGCCGGGCCGCCGCTCTGCGTCCAGCCGAAGGTCAGGGGCAGATGACCGTCGGGGTCGTGGCTGGCGCTGCCGTCCAATGTGACCAGGGCGTGCGCGGCTGCCGTCTGGTCGGTCCCGGCCTGGGCTACCGGCGGCTGGTTGGGCGTGGCCGTGACGGTGATGACCACCGCGTCGAGTGTGGAGGGCAGGCCCAGCGCGTCGGTGACGAGCAGGGTAAAAGTGAGCACGGCCGGGCCGTCGGGAGCTAGAAAGGTGGGCTGGCTGACGGCCGGGCTGCTCAAGAGCACGACTGGCCCACCGCTCTGCGTCCAGCCGAAGACCAGAGGCATGTGCCCGTCGGGGTCGTGGCTGGCGCCGCCGTCCAGCAAGACCAGGGCGTGGGCGGCTGCCGTCTGGTCGGCCCCGGCGTGGGCTACCGGCGGCTGGTTGACGACGGTGAGGGTCGCCGCCGCGCTGTTGTTATCGGGATTTCTATCGCTCACGCTACCGGCGATGGAGGTGGTATTGGTAAAAGAGTGTCCGCTGGGCAGCGCCGTGGAAATCTGACCGGTGAGGGTGATGACGCCGCTTACGCCGGGGACCAGATCCTGGACGGCCCACACATAGGTCGGGCTGGCGGCGGTGTCGGTGATGACGACGCCGCTGCTGGCGACGCTGACGTGGGTGAGGCTGAGCGGTATGTGGTCGGTGATGACGACGCCGGTAGCCAGGCCGGCCGTGTTTGAAAAGGCCAGCGTAAAAGTGACGGTCGCGCCGGGCGCGGCCAGGGCGGGCGTCACCGACTTGGACATACGCAGGTCAACGGTGTAGGGCGGCATGCCGCAGTCGCCGCGCCAGGCCAGGGCCGCGATGTGAGAGTCGTCCTCTGCCGGGACCGTGACCTGTCCCAGCTCGATCAGCGCGTCGTTGAGCGGGTCGTAGCGCGCCAGGACGAGTTGCTGCGTGCCGTCTGGGTTCGCGCCGCCCGGGTAGCCCATGAGCAGCCAGGCGTTGGGGAGGGTGTCCAGCGCCTGGACGGATGCGCCGGCCGGGAGGAACGGGGCCAGGTCGCGCAGCATGGTCAGCGTGCAGGTGTTGGTCGGGCTGAGCGGGTCGGCGTCGGCGAGGGTGTAGAGCTTGCTGCCGTAGGCGGCGTAGAGCGCGCCGCCGTCGGCGCTCCAGGCCAGGCCCTCGATCTCGTAGCTGGGCGAGCCGCCGGCGCGGGTGGGACTCCAGCATTGCTCCGTGGCCGCTCCGTTGGTATAGTCAATCTGGATCATGGCCTGACCCCGGTCGGCCTGTTCGGTCCAGCCCCATAGCGTGGCGTCGGCGTCGCGGAAAGCCAGGGCCGTCACCTCGTCGGCGCCGCTATCGCCGAGGTATGAGATGACGCCGCTGTGGCCGTCGAGCAAAAAGAGCTCGCCGGCGTGGTCGCTGCCGCCAGAGGCGGCGTACAGCACTCCGGTGGCGGGGTGGATGTCGAGGCCCTCCAGATTGTAGGCCGGGTGCAGTGGGCCGAGGCTGGCGAGCGCCGGTGTGGTCAGTTCGGCGGTGTAGAACTGGGTGCTGTCGAGCGCGGTCCCCAGATAAAAGCGGCACTGCGCCGGGCTGGGGTCGTCGCGCGGGTTCCACGAGGTATCGCTGATCACCTGGGTAGACTGGAGGGCGATGGCGTCCCAGGGCGCCAGCTTGAAGTTTTCGCCGCCGGTATCGTTGGTATCGTCGTGGGCAATGAACACGCCGGCCGGAAAGGCGCTGCCCAGGTAAGCGTTGTTCACGTCAATGCCGTCGCTGTTGATCGTGCCGTCAATCGGACCGTTCACGATGTTGAAACTATCCACAAAGGCGTTGTTCCCCCCGCGCTCGTAGATCAGGTATTCGCTGCTGCCCTGACTGGAGGCGATTAAATAACCCTGGCTGTCATCGGGTCCGGTCACGCTGGCGTAGGCGTAATACAGGGTCAGTCCCTCCACGTCGGCCGTCAGGCCGTTGGGTCCGCCCACCGCGTCCACCGCGACGCGCGTCACGCCGTCGCCCGGCTCCGCGCCATACTTCCAAATGCCGACGTCCTCTTCGCCGATGTAGAGGTAGGCCATCACGTCGTCGGCCACCAGACCTTCCGACTCGCCGCTGCCGCCGACGTTGTTGATCGTGCGCACCAGGGTGGCGTTCACGTGGCCGTTGCCGCTGTCGGTCAGCTCGTACTGGTAGACATAGTAGGGACTGAGGCGGGCGCTGACAAAGGCATACAGTTTACCGCTGATGGGACTGTGGTACAGCGCCAGCCCGTAGGGTTGAAAACTGACGCCCGTCGCGCCCGTCACGTCGGTCAGTTGGCGGGTGGCAGGGTCAATGGTGTAAACCTTGAGACTGTTGGTCGTGCGCTCGCTGGCAACCACCAGGTCTACCGGCTCTCCGGCGAGGGTCACGTTGTAGCGCAGGTCCACGTTGTTGTAGCGCGGGCTGGATACGTGTTGGATCTGGCTTCCGCCGAGGTCATAGACGTACAGGCCCCCACTGGCCGAGTTCAGCTTGTTGGCGCCGATGACGGCGCTCTGGGCCGGGTCTGTGGGGTGGATCCAGATGGCGGGGTCGTCGGCGGAATCCTGGTTGGGCATAGGGGCCGTTTCTACCGTCGCGGTGATCGAAAAGGCGGCCAATACCGGCTGAATCGCTGCTAGCCCTGCCAGGATGATCAGTAACGCCGACCACATCCGTCCGGAAAGCTGTCTTGTGTGCATTTTCTTGCTCCGCCTGTTGCAGATATGACAACGAATCGGGGGATTGAGCGAATCTGTGACATCATCTCATCTGAATCATACCAACTCTATCTCAACCGTCAGTTTACACGCTCCGCATTGCTTTGTCTATCCCACTTTTGGGGGATGCAGGCATGTTTTTCTAACTGATTCCCAACCGGCCTAAAATGGCGGTGAAAGGTCCGCGTGCTAGCAGCCTGTCAGAGAGACGTCATTTAGCCCCTGGTGGGCGTCCAAAATGGGCGCAAAACGAGCAAAAACGGGCACAAGGCCCTATATTACAGGGTTCTCCGACAGGCTGCTAGGCTCGAGCCGGCGGGTGGTATGAAAGCGCGTACTGATGCGCCGGGCTTGATGACTCAGGCCCGGCGTTCTCGTTAATATCCTGGAGACTCGTAGTAACGACTTGTCGTTTACCAGAGCGACTCAAGTCGCCACTACGGCCAGAGGCAGTATTTGGCTTTCGCAAAGGGTGTAAACTCACCCGTTGGCGGGGGTGCTACTCCCGGCAGCGCCGGGCGATTCCATCATTGACGTGACATAAAGGAGGCTTTATGAAAAGGCAATTTTATCTCTTGATCGGGCTGGTTTTGCCGCTGACGGCGGTGCTGGTGTTGTTGTCCTGGCTGCCCAGGGGACCCGCTTTGCTCCGGCAGCCGGTCGCCATGGCCCAGAGCAACATCATCACCGTCACCACCGGCCTCGACAACACGGCCGTCGATCCGGTTGACCCGACGGACTGCGCCAGCGGCGGCCCCGGTTGTACCCTGCGCGAGGCCATCGCCCGCGCCAACAGCTTCCCCGGCGGGGATGCGCTAATCGTTTTTGACGCTGCCTACACCATCACACTCGCCTATCGCACGCCCCCCGGTGACGGGTCGGTGTTGCCTTTTGACACCCTGGCTCAGCCCGACGTCGGCATAGACGGCGACCTGAACGACGACTGTGCCCCTGACGTCGTCGTCAACGGCGAGAACATCACCGACGCCGGCACGACTGCCTCGGGTCTGCGCATCGCGGGCGACGGCGGCGTCATCCAGGGCCTGGTGATCCAAAACTTTAAAGATTACGGCGTCCAGATCGCCAACGGCGACAATCTGACCCTCACCTGCAACTATATCGGCGCCGACCTGAGTGGGCGCAACCCGGCCCCCAATCGCCTGGGTATCTATATCAACCGCGCGGCCCACGATAACCACATCGTGGGCAATGTGATCGCCGGCAACAGCCAGAACGGCGTACAGATTTCCACGCTGTCAGATTTTCCGACCACGACCATCCCGTTCAGCAACACCATTGCCGGCAACTGGATCGGCACGAATCCGTGGGGCGACCAGTTGGGCAACGCCAGCAAAGGGGTGTTGATCCAGCACAACGCCTACAACAACCTGGTGTATGATAACCAGATTCGCTACAACGGCTGCTATGGCGTCCATCTGCGCGGGCGGCACGACGGGGATGACATCTATGATCCGGGCGACGACGCCTTTTATCCGCCGCGGGGCAACCGCATCATCAGCAACACCATTAGCCATAACAACGTGGACGCCTGTCCTGGCTCTGGCGCCGCCACGGCCAGGGCCGGCGTGGTGAACGAGGACACCCATCTGGCCGTCAGCAACACCCTGCCGTCGCTGGCCGCCGCCGATTATGACAACCTCATCGCCGACAATCTGATCAGCGACAACGGCGGCTTTGACGGCGTAGAGCCGCTTGGATTTGGCATCTTTAACCTGGGCGCTTCGCCCCTCATCACCGGCAACGTGGTTCAAAACAACACCCACCACGGCATCTTCAATCAGGTGGATTTCAATTACACCTATTCACCGCTAGACGCCGCCGACGACATTCTCTCCATTCCCATTATTCAAGGCAACACGGTGCAAGACAACGGCGGCCACGGCATCCGCTCACTCGACACCGCCCCTGTCGCGCCCTACCAATTGCACATCTCGAACACCGTGCAGAACAACGACCAGGGCGCGGGCGGCGAAGAGGTGGACGTCAGCCAGGTGTGGTACGGGCTGATCGAGGTCCTGCGGGGCGACGTGCTGACGCATACCGTCCCCATTACTCAATACGCCGCGCCGCGCATCACCAACCTGACCGACCCGGCCTACCGTTACGAGCTGTACCAATCCATCCAGGTCGGCCCGCCTTACGACAGCGCCCTGTGGGCCGACAACAACGACGACGATTATTTCGACGTGGGCACCTGGGTCGTCGTGCCGCAGTTCGTCGTGACGGCTGCCACTCACCTGCGCGACTATAGTCCCCAAAGCGTCGTGGTCGAGTTTGTCGGCGCGGTGAGCTTTACGGAAACCTTTAGCTTTGACGGGTTGACCGCCACCCACCCGGTGACCGGCGACCAACTGGCGCCGGCCTACGTCGAGACCGGTCCCTATGGGCGCTACCAGGTGGCCCAGGTCTACATCCTCGACAGCGACGGCGACACCATCCCCGACGACGTCGAGTGCCCCGAAGGTCCGCCGTGTGAGGACAGCGACGACGATGGCCTCCCTGACTGGCAAGACGACGACAGCGACGACGACGGCATTCCCGACGCCGACGAGTGCCCTGGCGGCCTGCCATGTCAGGACAGCGACGGCGATGGCATCCCCGACTGGCAGGACGATGACGACGACGGCGACGGCATCCCCACGCCCGACGAGTGCCCCGAAGGCCCGCCCTGCGACGACAGCGACGACGATGGCATCCCCGACTATCTGGACCCGGACGACGACGGCGACGGCATCCCCACAGACGACGAGTGCCCCGCCGGCCCGCCCTGCCCGGACAGCGACGATGACGGCATTCCCGACTATCTGGACCCCGACGACGACGACGACGGCATCCCCACGCAAGACGAATACAACGACCCGGCCGACCCGGACGACGACTTTTGCACCAACACCGAACAGGACAGCGACGGCGACGGCATTCCCGACTGTCAGGATAACGACGCCGACGGAGACGGCATCCCGAACTACCTGGACCCGGACAGCGACGGCGACGGCATGCCCGACGAGGTCGAGTGCCCCGCCGGGCCGCCCTGCCCGGACAGCGACGGCGACGGCGTTCCCGACTGGCTAGACCCGCATTACTATATCTATCTGCCGCTCGTACTGAGAAATCATTGAGCCGGTCGAAACCAAAAGGCCCGGAGAGCAATCTCCGGGCCTCGGGTTTGTAGTAACGACTTTAGTCGTTATCCGCCAGCGCCGCCCGGATGCGCGGCAACGCGGCCTCAGCCGCAGCGGCCCCCCGCGCGATGAGCTCGTCGCGGCGGGTGAAACGCACGTAGCTGAATCCGGCCAGATCAGGCGTGATGAGGCAGTCGGCGCTGCGCACGCCGCCGCCGGCGTTTCGGATGGCGCTCTCTAGCCCGCTAAAGCCCACGCCGAACGGCCCCCAGCGCCCGCGGTAGGTCGGAAGGCAAATGTCCACGCCGATCACGTAATCGGCGCCCACCGCCCGCGTCGCTGCCACGGGCAGGTTGTCCGACACACCCCCGTCGCCCAGCCAACGCCCATCTCGGCGGACCGGGGCGACGAGGCCCGGAATCGAGCAACTGGCTCGCACCGCCGCCGCCACCCGTCCCTCGCGCAGGACCACCGGCTCGCCGCTCTCCAAATCCGTGGCGACGCACGCAAAAGGCAACCGCAGCTCGTCGAAACTCAGGTCGCCCACCAGCCCCGCCAGCCAGCGCTCCAACCGCTCAAACGTGATCCATCCCCGCACTGGCCAGGTGGGGCGGGCCACGTCGCGCCAGCGCACGGTGCGGGCCAGTTCTCGGAACGGCTCAATGTCGCCCGTGGCGCAGTAAATCGCGCCGATTACCGACCCCACGCTGGCGCCTGCGACGCAGTGAATCGGGATACCTTCCCGTTCCAGCACCGTCAGCACGCCCACGTGAGCCAGCCCCCGCACCGCTCCCCCGCCCAGCGCCAAACCGACCACTAACCGCTGACCGCTGACCGCTTTCACGTCCATAAATCCTCGGCCACGTCGTCTAGCCCCAACTCGATCAGCTTGGCCCGGCTGGGCTTGCCGGTCTCCCAGTCCCATTTGCGATAGGCGTAATAGGCTTCCAGCAGTTGGTCCATGCGCGGTGTGCGGCCCATTGTGCCGCCGCTGATGGGGCGCTGGACCAGTTGGGGCAACCGGTCGTCGCCGCGCCGGATGCCCAGCCGGTTATTGATGGCCCGCTGCAGGGTAAAGATGCGCTCGCCCACCTTGAGCCACTCGTGGGGCGTGCGCTCAATGCCGGTGGCGGCGGCCAGCAATCCGACCGTGTTGGACACGGGCGGGTTGGCAAAATGGCACATGATCATCGCGTTGTGCAGGCTGCGCCAGTTCTGATGGCGGGCGGTGGTGGCGGCCTTGCTGCGCGTCTTGAAACGCCCGCCGGGCTGGATGTCCAGCTGGGGGATTTCCTGGCCCATGTCGATCATGTACATGTCGCTCATCAAGTGATCCGCGCCCCGAGGCGCTGTGGCGTAGGTGACGGCCATGCCTGAAAAGGCGCGCGGGTCGTGCATGGGCATCTCTAAACCCTTGCCGTGCACGGCCAGGTCGGGCGCGCCAAAGCGCTCGGCCAGGCGCTTGGCGCCTTCGGCCAGCGCGTCGCCAAAGCCCTCCCGCCGGGCGATTTGCTCGATCAACGCCACGGCGGTGTCCATGTCGCCCCACTTGAGCGGCACGCCGCACGTGTCGGCGGGGGTCAGCACGCCCTGGTCGTACAAATAGTAGGCCAGACCGATGGTAGCCCCGGCGCTGATGGTGTCCATCCCGTACACGTTGCACAGGTGCCCGGCGTAAGATACGGCCTCCAGGTCGTTGGAGAGGATGAGCGAGCCGAGTGAGATCACCGTTTCGTATTCCGGCCCGTCTACTTCTTCGACCTGATACTTTCCGTCTAGCTTGACCCGCCGCCCGCAGGCGATGGGGCAGCGATAGCAGGCGATGGGGCCTTTGAGGATGGTCTCGGCCATCACCGTGCCGCTCAGCTCGCCGGCGGCTTCGAATTTGCCCTCGGTCCAGTATTTGGCGGGCGCGTCGCCCATGAGCAGGCCCATCTCGACGTAAATGGCCGTGCCGCCCTCGCGGAACCCGACGCTGATGAAGTCGTCGCGCACGAACTGGGTGGTCTCGCGGGCCAGCGCCTTGAACGCTTCGGGGTTGGCCAGGGGCGGGCGACCCGCGCCGCGCACGGCGATGGCTTTGAGGTTTTTGGCGCCCATCACCGCGCCCATACCGGTGCGCCCGGCGGCGCGACCGTGGTCGTTCATAATCGCCGCGTAGCGCACCCGGTTTTCGCCCGCCAGCCCGATGCAAGCCACCCGCGCTTTGGGCTGGTCTAGCTCGGCCTTGACGCGGGTCTGGGTCTCATAGGTGTCCAGCCCGCGCAGGTGGTCCGCGTCGTGCAGGGCAACCTGACCGTCTATAATGGACAAATAGACCGATTTTTGGGCGCGGCCTGTGACCAGCAGGCCGTCGTATCCGGCGAAGCGCAGCTCGGCCCCGAAAAAGCCGCCCGAATTGGCCTCGCCCCAGATGCCGGTGAGGGGCGAGATGGCGCAGGTGACGTGCCGCCCGCACGAGGGGGCGCTGGTGCCCACCAGAGGCCCGGTCATGAACAGCAGCGGGTTGTGTGGGCCGAGCGGGTCAATTTGGGCGTCCATCCGATGATAAAGGTAACGGGCGGCCAGCCCGCTGCCGCCCAAAAAGTCGCGCGTGTAGTCGGGGTTGAGCATTTCGGTTGCGATGCGGCCGCTGCTCAGGTCTACGAGCAGCAATTGGCCTGTGTAGCCGTCCATACGTTGCTCCTTCGATGAGTAAGGTGCGACGCACCTCGCAGGTGCGTCGCGCCTAAAAATCTACCGACCGGCCTTCAAAGGCGTAGCGGAACAGGCGCTCCAGCTCGGCGCTGCTGGGGATGCGCGGGCCGGTGACGAGCGAGGTGTCGCTCTCGGCGTTGGCGACCAGCTTGGGGAGCGCCTCTTCAAAGGCGGCCGCGTGGATGCCTGCGTCGCGCAGGCAAGTGGGTAAGTGGAGTCGCTTCTGCAATTCCCGGGTGGCCTGGGCCAGGCTGGCCGCGCCGGTTGCTTCGTCGTGGGCCGGCAGCCGTAAAGCGTAAGCAATGTCGGCGTAGCGACTATCGCCGCCGTTGGCGGTGAATTCGACGGTGTAGGGCAGGAACAGGCCTACCGCGCGCCCGTGCGGGACGTGGAGCACCGCGCCCAGGGAGTGGCCCAGGGCGTGGGCGAGCATGGTCATCGAGTTGCCAAAGCCCAGCCCGGCGATGGCGGCGGCGTTGTGCATGTGCTCGCGGGCCTGGGCGTCGGAACCGTCGGCGTAGGCGCGGGGCAGGTATGCAAAGACCAGTTGAATGGCTTTGAGGCACAGACCGTCGGTAAAGTCGTTGCGGTTGGTGCTGGTGTAACCCTCGACGGCATGGGTCAGCACGTCCAGGCCAGTGTCGGCGGTGATGTGCGGGGGCAGGCCCATTACAAAGCTGGGGTCTACGATGGCGATATCGGGAATCAGCTCGTAGGCCCCCAGGCCCAGCTTGCGGCCCTCCACAGTGTCGGTGAGCACGGCGCCAAAGGTGACTTCGGCCCCGGTACCCGAGGTGGTCGAGATGGCGACGAGGCGCGCTTTGGCCCGCAGGCCGAAATCTTCGAACGGGTTGATGTCGGCCGGGTCCATGTCCGGGCGCTCGTACAGCAGCCAGGCCGCTTTGGCTGTGTCGAGGCTGGAGCCGCCGCCCAACCCGACGATCCAGTCGGGTTCGTATTCGGCCATGGCCTGAGCGCAGCGCAGCGCCGTGTGCACCGAGGGGTCGGGTTCGACCTCGCTAAAGACGGCGCTCTGGATGCCGGCCGCCTCCAGGTGCGCTTGAACGCGCTCCACGAATCCCAACCGCGCCACGTTGGCGTCGGTGACGATCAAGGCGCGCTGCCCGCGGATCTGTTCCAGCTCAAGCAGTGCGTCTTCGCCAAACACGATCTTGGGACTTTGAAAGTACCACATGGCAGACTCCTGGGGCGTGAAACGTGAAACGTGCTATTCCGGCCACTCGGTCGGGATGAGCGTGCAGCAGTTGACCAGCTCGGTGGCGGCCTTGGGCGACTTCATGATCTTGGTCATTTTGCCCTGGAGCTTGAGCTGGCGGGTCATCAGGGCGCGGATGGGGTCCACCTGCTTTTCGATGACTTTGCGCCAGGCGGGCAGGGGGGCGTTGATGATGAATTCGGGTTTTTTGGCGCTGGGGTCGGCGGCTTCAAAAGCCTCACGCGCTTCGCCGTGCCACAGGTCGAGATACAGGTATACGTCCTCGGGCACGCCGTGGCCTTTGTTGATGATGAAATAAAAGTCGCCTTCCCAGGTTTTGGCGGCGTCGCGGTACGAGGCGCTCTGGTTGAGCTCGTCCATCAGGGCTTTGATCCATGCGTCGGTGGGAAATCTGATCGCCATTTTTGTTCCTCCGTTGGTTGAGCAAAAATAAGGGAGCTGCGCAGATCGCAGTGCGTCGTTATGACGCGCTGCATTATACCGTCAATTATAGTATAGGGCAGGGGGGATGTCAAGCGATGAGCAGATACAGCGTCGCGGCGGTGAGCAAGGGCACGCTGAGATTGTCGCTGCCGGCGGGAGAGAGGCCTTCGGCCAGCGTCGCGACAATCGAGGCCAGGGCCGCGTACAACAATGCCGCGCCGGTGGGTATCGCCTCGGCGGTGGGGCTGAGGGACGAGCCGGGCAAAACCAGCAGGGTGAGCGCCACGGCCACAAAGCTGGTCGCGAGCATCGCAACAGACCCTTCCCACGTGCGCCGGTGGCCCCACACCGCATAACCCCGCCGCCCCCAGCGTCCGCCGACGATGCTGGCCAGCGCGTCGCCCCAGGTCATGGCCATCACGCCGCCGGTGGCAACGGCAGCCCAGTCGGTCCCGCCGTCGGTGCGCCACAGCAGTGCATAGAGCAGCGTGATGGAAAAAGCAAAATAGACCGTGCCGGGCGTCGAGTCGGCGGCGTCCATCGCTTTGAAGGTGGTCTGGCGGTAAAAAATGTAATTGAGCACGATGAACGTGGCAAAGGGGATGATCCCCATCTGCCAGGTGTCGAACAGGGCCAGGATGCCCCACACCCACATCCCCGCGCCGATGTGCACCAGCTTGCGCGTAAAAGCCTGCGAGTAGCTGCGCCAGGCGCGGATGGCCTCGGCCAGCCCCAGCAATCCAAAGGCATACACGTAGGATACAATCAGGCCAATGATGTCATTCGTCATTCGTCATCCATCCTTTGTCACTCGCTGCCGCAACTGCCCACACCCGGCCTGAATGTCGATCCCACGCCGCACGCGCACCGTGACGGGGACGCCGTGGCGCTCCAGCTCGGCGCTGAACGCGGCCACCTGTTCCGGCGGCGTGGGCGCGCCGGGATAGCCCGTCGTGGGATTGAGCGGGATCAGATTGACGTGACATAACAGACCACGCACTCGCTCGGCCAGGGCGCGGGCCTGCGTCACATCGTCGTTGACGCCGTGGATGAGCGCCCACTCGAAGCTGATCCGCCGATGGGTGCGGGCGGCGTAATCGCGACAGGCCGCGAAAAGGCGCTCCAGCGGGTAGCGCCGGTTGAGCGGAACCAGCGTGTCGCGCAGATCGTCGGTGGCGGCGTGCAGCGACACGGCTAGGTTGACCTGCAAGCCCTCACGGCTAAAGCGCTCAATGCCCGGAACCAACCCCACGGTCGAGACCGTGAGGCGGCGCTGGCCCATGTTGAAACCGGTGGGGTCGGTCAGGCGGCGCAGGGCGGCCAACACTGCGTCATAGTTGGCGAATGGCTCGCCCATGCCCATCAGCACCACGTTGGTCAGCGCCTCGCCGGCGCGGGCCAGCTGGCGGGCGGCAAACAACACCTGCGCTGTGATTTCCCCCGCGCTCAGGTTGCGCTGCAGGCCCATCTGGCCGGTCGCGCAAAAGCTGCATCCCATGCCGCATCCGGCCTGGCTGGAGATGCAGGCGGTGCGCCGACCGCGGGAGCGTCCCGAGCGCAGCGAGGGATCGTAGCGCATCAGGACGGTTTCGACCTGCGCCCCGCCGCCGGGTGTGGCGAGATCGAACAGCCATTTGACCGTCTCGCCGTCGCTAGAGTGTTGCTCTGCCAGCGGCGCCAGCCCCCCGATGCGCGTCTCTGCCGCCAGGCGAGCGCGCAAAGCGCCGGGCAGATTGCTCATCTCGGCGGGGCCGGCCGCCAGTTGGACGTACAGCCAATGCCAGACCTGGTCGGCCCGGTAAGCGGGTTGGCCCCATTCCGCCAGCAACGCCCGCAGTTCATCTTGACTCAGGTCAAGTAAATCGGTCATCCGTCCTTCGTCATCCGTCGCCACGCCTGGGTCAGCGCCGCGATATTTTCAAACACGAAATCGGGCTGGATGGGCGAGGTCTCCAGGTCGGCGGGCTGGGTGACGCCGGACAGGACCAGGATGGTGGTCAGCCCGGCGTTCTGGCCGCCCAGAATGTCGGTTTCGAGGCGGTCGCCCAGCATGGCGGTGGCGGCCGGCTCGGCGCCCATGCGGTGCATGGCGATCTGGAGCATGGTAGGCGCGGGCTTGCCGATGACAGTCGGCTCGACGTCAGTGGCGGCGACGAGGGCGGCCAGGATGGCCCCCGCGCCGGGCAACAGGCCGCGCTCGCCGGGCCAGGTGCGGTCGGCGTTGGTGGCGATGAATGTCGCCCCGGCGCGGATGTGCAGCGTGGCCGCGGCCAGTTTGTCAAAGCTCACGTGGCGGTCCCAACTGCCGACGACAAAGCAGGCGCTGCCGGGTTCGGCGGCGTCGTCCAGCAAGCGAAAACCGCGCCCGGCCAGCGTCTGGCGCAACCCTTCCATGCCGACGACGTAAATGGGCGCGCCAGGTTCGGCGCGCTCGGCCAGATATTCAGCAGTGGCCTGAGCCGAGGTGATGATCTCGGCGGACGAGACGGCGATCCCGTACCCGGCCAGTTTTTCGGCGTAACTGCTGGCGAGCCGGCTGGCGTTGTTGGTGGCCAGGATGAAAGGGATGGGTCGGCGACGCAGGAACGCGAAAAATTCGGCCAGGCCGGGCATGGGCCGGTCTCCGCGCCATAGCACGCCGTCCATGTCGATGAGTAGATGCCGCACGTGTTGGAGGGATTTCCGAGTGTTCATAAGGGTTGATTCTAACAGATTTGACGCGGATTGCAATACGGTTGCCACGGGCAAGGCGTTGGGTTATAATCGCCCGTCGGCTATGGCCGAATTCGAGTCTTGGAGGATGGGCGCGATGAAGCTTTCTATCATCATACCGGTGTACAACGAGCGCGACACCATACGTGAGATTTTGCGCCAGGTGCGAAACGTCAAGCTGGAGATTGAGACGAACGCGGGTCTGGTGGCGCTGGAGAAGGAAATTATTATCGTGGACGACATGTCCACCGACGGCACGCGCCAGATACTAGAAGAAGAGCAGGCCCAGGGCGATCTGGTGCTGTTGTTCCACGAACGCAATCGGGGCAAAGGGGCCGGGGTGCGTACGGGCATCGCGCGCTCCACCGGCGACATCGTGCTCATTCAGGACGCCGATTTGGAATACGACCCGCGCGACTATCCGGCCTTGTTGCGACCCATTTTGGAAAAGCGCATCCAGGTGGTGTACGGCTCGCGCTTTCTAGGTCCGCGCAAGGCCATGCTTTTCTGGCACATGCTGGGCAATAAGCTCCTGACGCTCGTGACCAACGTGCTCTATAACGCCATCCTGAGCGACATGGAGACGTGCTATAAAGTTCTGGAGGGCGACTTGGCCCGCGGCTTGAAACTGCGTTCAGAAGGCTGGGGCATTGACCCCGAGATCACCGTCAAAGTGCTCAAGCGCGGCCAGCGCATCTTTGAAGTGCCCATCAGTTATTACGGGCGCGAATATCACGAGGGCAAAAAGATTTCGTGGCGCGACGGGTTCACTGTGCTGTGGGCGTTGCTCAAGTACCGCGTGGTAGACTAGCGCCGCTGGTCGGGCTGGTTCTGGTCGGGCTGGCGCTGCGGGTTGTCCCGCTGGTTAACGACCCGCTGCATCAGGACGAAGCCCTGTACGGTTACTGGGGGCGGCTGGTCAGCAGCGGGCAGGATCCCTGGCTGACGACGGTAGCGGTGGATAAACCCCCCCTGGCGCTGTATCTCATTGCGGGCAGCCAGGCTGTGTTTGGCGCGAGCCGCTTTGCCATCCGATTGCCCGCTCTGGCCGCCAGCTTGCTCGCTATTCCGCTAATTTATGCCCTTGGCCGCCGGTTGTACGGGCGGCGGGGCGTGGGGTGGGTGGCCGCGGCGATGATGGCGCTCACCCCTTTTCCGGTGTTGTTTGGCGCGACGGCGTTCACTGATGCGTTGCTGGTGCTGTTCTGGCTGGCGGCGTGCGTCGCAGCGGTGGGCGGGCGGTGGGGCAGCGCCGGCGCGCTGTTGGGGCTGGCGTTTGCTACGAAACAGCAGGCATTGGTGTTGGGCGGGTTGGTGGTTGGGTTGGGGGTGGCGCATTGGCAGACGCGGCAAGGGCGCCAGGCCGCTATCCGATTCGCTCTGGCGTTTATCACGGTAGCCGCGAGCGTATGGTTTTGGGATTATTTTCGCATAGTCAATAATAGGACAACAGGATTTTGGGGCCAGGGGGTAGACAGTTACGGCGGGTTGCGCCTGATCTGGTCGTCGGAGCTGGCGGCGCGCGGGCGGGAATGGGCGTGGTTGGGCGGATACTTGTTGGGCTGGCGCTGGCTGGGGGTGGTTTTTTTGGTCGGGTTGGCGGCGCTGCTGATTTACGACTTGGGCCGGGGGCGTCGCACTGGCCCGGCGCTGGCGGACGTGGCGCTTATCGCCTTTGGGCTGTTCTATGCGTTGCTGCACTGGCTGGCGGCGTTCCCGGTGTGGGATCGGTATCTATTGCCCCTGGCGCCGGTGATGGGCCTGTTGCTGGGGCGAGTCAGCGAGTCAGTGAGTCAGCGAATCAGCGAAGGGATTTCATGCTTTGCGTTTCACGAATTACGAATTGCGTTTTACGTTTTACTCGTTCTGGTTCTGTTCAGCAGCGGCGTGCTGGCCGCAGCGGGGCGCATTCCCGTCGGCGGCGACCACGGGGCATACCACGGACTGGAAGAGGTGGTGGCTTTTTTGCGGGATTTGCCGGTGGGCACAGTGCTGTACGACCGCTGGCTGAGCTGGCATTATGATTTTTATCTGTTCGACGCTTACCTGTACCGGGCGGGGTTTCCCACGCCGGAGTGGCTGGCGACGGACGCGGCGGCCCATTTCGATGGCCGCCCGCGCTACGTGGTTGTACCGGGTTGGGAGTCGGCGGCGCGCCTGAGGCGGGCGCTGGCTGCCGAGGGCTTGGGTATGTTTCCTGTGCTGACCACACAGCGACGCGACGGTACGACCTCATTCACCGTGTATGCGATAGAGTGGAATGACCGAGAATAGGGCGGTGAACCGGCGCAAGGATGGATTGGCCCTGTTGTCGCTGGGCGGGCTGGTCGCGCTTTTTCTGTGGCGGCTGGCGCTGACCGATTTGATCATCGGGCGCGGCGACTTGTTTTTCTATTTTTACCCCTACCGGGATTTCGCGGCGGCGGCGGCGCGGGCCGGGCGTGTGCCGTTGTGGAATCCGTATTTGTTTATGGGCGCGCCTTTTTTGGCGAACTCGCAGGCCGGGTTTTTCTACCCCTTGAACCTGGCGCTGGCATGGCTACCGGTGACGCGCATGGTCAACGCCAGTTTGGTCATTCACACTGCGCTGGCGGCGACAGGGGCTTATGTTTGGGGCCGGGGCGGGCTGGCCCTGAGCCGGCCGGCGGCCTGGCTGAGCGGGGTGTGTTATGGCTTGGGCGGCTATTATCTGGCTCAGGTAGAGCATTTGAATCAGGCGCAGGTGCTGGCCTGGCTGCCGTGGTTGTTGCGAGTGGCAAGCCCCTGGCACTGCCCGCCAGGGCAAGTGGGCGAGCGGCGAGGGGCGGGTAGTGTATTCCGCATGGCCGGGCTGGCGGCGATTATGGGGGTGCAGTTTTTAGCCGGCCACACGCAGTCGGTTTTTATTTGTCTGGTGGGGTTGGCGGGGTACGTCGGGCTGCCGCTGGCGTGGGACGTGTTGCGCCGCCGGGTGAGTTGGCGGGGATTGGTCCGACCGGGGGTGTTTTTGGTAGGGGCGGCGTTGCTGGGCGCGGCGCTGGCGGCAGTGCAGCTTTTGCCGACCTGGGAGCTGACACAGTTGTCGGTGCGCAGCGGCGGCCTGCCGTACAAAGAAGCCGTGTCTTTTTCGCTCCGGCCGGGGTTGCTGGGGCGGGCGCTGCTGCCCGGCTGGGGGGCGACGTTGTTCCCCGAATTCGTGGCCTACGTGGGCGTGACGGGCCTGGCCCTGGCCGTGGTCGGAGGGGCGGCGGCCGGATTTGACTCTTTTCGCGCGCGGAACGGGCGGCGAGGGGCGCTGATTCTCGCCGGGCTGGGGTTGTTTCTGGCGCTGGGCGGCTTTAACCCACTCTATTTTCTGCTGGTCAAGCTCGGGCCGGGGTTCGGGCTGTTTCGCGCGCCGGCCCGTTGGCTGGCGCTGTACGCGGTGGGCGTGGCCGGGCTGGCCGGGGTCGGGCTGGATAAACTGGTCGCCGGGGCGGGTGCGCCGAGGCTGAGGCGCTGGAAGGTTGGGTGGTTGGCGCTTGGCGTGGCGCTGGCTGTTTTGGTGGCCGGCGGGCAATGGTTGGGCAAAGTGGAATCAGACCTGGCCCCGCCGCTCAAGGCGTGGTCGGTGCTGGGTTGGCTGGCCACCGCCCTCGTATTCGGATCTGCGCTCTACCTTCATTTCTCGCGCCTCACGCTCGTTGTCCTTGTCATCTGCGAGTTGTTCGCCGCCAGCCAATTTTTGCCTCTCCAGCGCGCCACCGCCCCCGGCGCGCTGACCAGCCTGCGTCCGGCAGTGGCGCATTTGTTGGCCGCGGCGGCCGACGAGACTCCCCCGGCCCGCTTTTTGAGCATCTCAGATATCTTGTTCGATCCGGGCGACAAGCCGGAGATTGAAACGGCGCTGGGGCCTCAGCTTTCCAATGATGCGGTGTACGATTATCTCATCGCTACCAAGCAAAAAGAGGTCCTCATTCCCAATTTGCCGCTCTACTACCGTCTGCCGGCGATGGACGGTTACGACGGCGGGGTGTTGCCGCTGCGCCGCTACGTCACGCTGGAACGGTTGTACATGCCCGCCGAGCAAGTGGCTATTGATGGGCGCCTGCGCGAGAATCTGGAAACCATCCCCGACGGGCGCTGGCTGAGTCTGTTCAACGCGCGCTACATCCTCACCGACAAGCTGGACGACGCCTGGCTCGACGGCGTGTTGTATGATTTGCAGATGGGCGCTCACTTGTCTGCTAGCCAGGAGGCGGCGGTGGGATACGCGCCGCCGCTGGCAGCGACGGCGCTGGGAGTGGTGTATCAGGCCGACGGGGCGCCTGCTGATACGGTCCTGGCGCGGTTGGAGGTCACTTTTGAGAGTGGGGTACAGACCCTGGTCCTGCGCGCAGACGCCACGGCGACCGGGGACCGCGTGGCGCGGCTGAGTTGGGGGGGCGCCGATACGCCGACGAGCGTTCGCGTGAGTGGCGCATGGCAAGAGGGAGAGGTGTTTATCCGGGGTCTGAGCTTGATCGACGAGCGCACTGATGTTTTCCAATCGCTGGTTTTGTCGGATCGTGGCCGGTTCCGGCTGGCGCATTCGGGCGACGTCAAGATTTACGAGAACCTGGATGTGCTGCCCCGGGCCTTCTTTGTATCCCAAGCCGTTACCGCGCGAAACGATGCGGCGGCGCTGACCGCGATGCGCGATCCGGCCTTTGATCCGGCCACGACCGCCGTTTTGGCCGGAAAGCGCGATGTGGGATTGGCCCCAATCTCCAATCTCCAATCCCCAATCCCCAATCTTCAATCTCCCATCGCCAATTTCGTGCGCTACGAGCCGGAGCGCGTCATTGTGGACGTCGTGGCTCCTAGCGCCGGCTGGCTGGTTTTGACCGACGCCTGGTATCCGGGATGGGAGGTGCAGGTAGACGGTCAGGCGGCGGTAGTGGAGCGCGCAGACGTCTTGTTTCGCGCGGTGGCTGTTTCGGCGGGGGCGCACCGGGTCGAATGGGTTTATCGCCCGGCCTCGTTTCGGTGGGGCACGGTAGTGAGCCTGGGGGGGCTGGTCATGCTATTTGCTCTGATCGGACGGCGTGCCTGGTGGATCGGTATTATGCGGTGATATAGCCCTCTAGCTGAGAGCGCACGGCCAGCAGGTCGGCGCGTTGTTTTTGTCGCTGCTGGTGTTCGTGTTCCTCTATCGCTGCCTTCTCTAGCTCATCCAACACAGCGAGAGCTTGATCGACATAATCAATGGCAGAGCTATAGGCGCACAAGGTGCGAGATCGGCGGATGGCGCGGGCCAGATGCTCCAGAGCTTTCTCGTGCTGGCCGGCGTGCAAGTAGTGGTAGGCCAGAATATCGATTCTGGCGTCCAGCGAACTGGGCGTTCCCTCCTGCTCGATAGCACGCGCTGCCCGGCGATGATAACGTTTTCGCAGTTCGCTTAGCATCTCAGTGTAGATGACTTCGCGTATGGCGGGGTGTTCAAACTGATATCGGTCCTCGGTGGCGTGCGCGCAGAGAAAGCCCGCGCGCAAGGCGCTGTCCAGATGGGTCAGGACTTGTTGCTCGGGTTGGTCGAGGGCGGCCAGGAGCCGATTGAAAGAAAAGTGATGTCCCAGGACGGCGGCTTGGCGCAGGGCAGATAAGACACCCTCTGATAAGCGTTCGAGGCGACGCAGGATGGCTTCTTCTAGCGTGATGGCCAGGCTGGTTTCTCCGATCGAGCCGCCTTCGGCCCGCGCCGGGCCTTCCTGATAGATATGGACGAGTTGTTCGATGTGCACAGGATTGCCCTCGGTTTGACTGTATAGCCATAGGGCGAGGTCGGAGGGGGCTTTGAGGGCGGATGTGATCAGATGCACATCGGTGGGGCCTAGGGGCTTCAATTCGATACGTTCGTCGACCCACGGGGTCAATGCTTGCAGAGCCTGGTGCAGTGCGGTATTGGACTGCGGCGCCGTGGTCCGACAAAGCCCGATGATCAGCAGACGCGGGATGCGCTCTTGCACCAGGCGCTGCAACAATCTCGAGCTTGCTGCGTCGGTCCATTGCATACCGTCCATTACCAACACGGCCGGTTGGTCGATGGTCAAGAGACGTATCGCCTTGCAGATGGCATCTTCTAATTGCTCAAAGTTGGGGTGTGAAGAGCCATAGGTGGGCATAGCCGGCCGCAGACCTGGCATGAGGGTGGTAAGTGGCTGAGTCAAGTCACCGTCGCTCGCATTGGAAGCCTGATTGCGCATGTCATTCAAGAGTTTTGAGAGCCGGTGCGCCGGTAGGTCCAGAAGCATGGCCTGGAGCGTCTCCAGAAAGGGTTTGTAGGGAAAAGACGGCTCGGCGGCGTAAAGCTCAGCGTGTAGAACGATCAATGGCGTGTCCGACCACCCCCAGATTGCCGAGTGTGTCAAATGGGTCTTGCCAATACCCCTGGGTCCACACATCAACACAAACGCGCTTTGTCCCTGCGCCACACGCTTTAGCTGTTGGCGCAGCTTTTGCTGTGCGGCGTCGCGACCGGGTAGTTGACCTTGTGGAGGCAGTGGAGCGAGCTTGGATAGCAGTTGACTAACAGTCGAGACGTTGGGTGGGCGGTCACGGGGGTTCTTGTGCAGCAAGCTGAGAATCAGGTGATCCAGAGAGCGGGATACTCCCGGGTTGTGACGCCGAGGTGGCACAGGCGGCTGGCGTAGTTGCAGGGCGATCCAGTCTTCATCTTGGTCGTTCGTGACAAAGGGGGGGCTGCCGGCGAGCATTTCGTAGAGAATGGTTCCCAGCGCATACAGGTCGGATGCCATAGACGCGCCGTATCCTTGGAGCTGCTCCGGAGCCAGATAGTCAAGAGGACCGGGGTGGATGGGTAGTTCAGACAAGGGCCTGGTAGTTCCCAGCCAACCGATCCCCCAATTGACAATTTTGATCGTGTCGTCGTCCAAAACCAAGATGTCCTCAGGAACCAGAGCGCCGTGCACAATGCCCTGGTTGTGGGCGTATTCTAGCGCCTGGGCGATTTGCAGGCCGATGTGCAACGCCTGCGTAGGGTCTGGCGTGGCGCGGCTGTTGATGATCTGGCGCAGCGAGCGCCCTTGGGTGTATTCACTGGTCACATAGCGGATCGGGTCAGGCTTGCTTTGCAGCGGCCCGGCCTCCAGGATGTCGGCGATGAAGGGGTGGCGCAAGCTAGAGGCAGCGTGGGCTGCTTTGAGGATGGCCCCGGCTGCTGCAGGTCCCAGCGATGGGCACAAGACCAGGAGATTGACCTGCCGGCCTGTGGGCCGGTCGGTGGCGAGATAGTTGTCGCCGAGGTAATGACGATGCGCGCGGCGCCGAATTTTGTAGCGATCGTTGATTATGTGACCGGGTTGCAGTTCCAGGCCCTGGCGCAGGGTAGACAAGGCAGCTTGGGGTGAGTCGGCAGTGGCAAAATGCTCGAGCGCGCCAGCCTTGATGAGGGCGCGGCGGTGTTCGGGTGAGAGGCCGCACAAGGCGATGGGCGCAGTAGTGCGCTGCCGGCGGGCGGTGAGCAGCGCGTTAATCCCTTTGGGGCCGAGATGAACAACTTGTGTCAGGTCGATAGCGATAGGCTGGTTCTCAAAACGCTGGATCGCCGTCTTGATCGCTTGTATAACAACGGGGGTCGTCTCTGCGACGAGCCGGCCCTTCAGTTGCAATACGACACCTTCTGGCTGTGACACGCTGGATGTTTCTAGCGTGGCTTCGCGCCAAAGCTCCAGCTCCAGACCATCGTAGGCGACGATGACCTGGCAGGGGGGGCGTTCGGGGTGTTGTTCAAGGTATTTTTGGGCCTGGTCACGCAGGCTCCAGATTTCTTCGTCGGTGGCGTAGGGGTCGTGGTGGAATAGGAGCAATTGCCGCACGCCAGCGCGAGTGGCCAGGTCGGCGCCGGCGATGGCCGAACTGTGGCCCCAATCTTCTTTTTGATAGGATTCGCGCAAGCTGAACATCGCGTCGAATACGAGCGCGTTGGCGTCGCGGAAGAATTCGACGGCGTGCCGGGTGGTTTCGTGGTCGAGGGTTTTGTATTCGCTGTCGCCGGCGTAAATGAACACGCTGTCGTCATCTTCAACGCGATAGCCATACGAGTTGCCGGGATGATGAAAGCGCATGTTGCTGATCCGGGTCTGGCCGATCTCGATGGTTTCCCCCTCTTCGAGGATGACGAAATGCTTTTTCGCGGCCTGGTAGTCCAAAGAGATGGGGAACATGCTGGGGGCAGTTTGCTGGAGGCGAAAACGAGCTTCCAGGTCGGGGTGGACGCCATAGATGTAGAATTGGTTGCCGGGGATATAGGCCGGGATGAAAAAAGGCCACCCCATCATGTGGTCCCAGTGGGTATGGCACAGAAAGATATGGGCGACGCCTTGCCCGCGTCCAAATTCCTCTTTCATCAGGGATTGGCCCAACAGACGCATGCCGGAACCGCAGTCAAAGATGATGAGATTGCCCTTGCTGCGCACTTCCAGGCAAGACGTATCACCCCCGGCGGTGCCGCGCAGAGCAAAAGGCAGACTGGTGACAAAGCTATCAACGACGTTGGGATCGGTCAGATTTAGACCGACCTGGCCCGCTGTCAGGAGGGTGGCTTTGAGTTTGGCCTCGATCTCTGATATGTGCAGGGTGCTGGGGATAGAGCCTCGTGTTCCCCACAGTCGAACTCTCATATTTATTCCTTGATCATAGTGCTTGCTGCGAAAGTCGCGACGTGGATGACAAATTATACCGCGAATCGCCGATTTTGCATAGTCGCGCGGTGTGGTATAATAGCCTTGCAGCAACGGTGGATAGGTGAGGGCGATGGAACAAGAAATGTCATCCAACGAGAACGGTGGGCAGGCCGCGCTTGGTCAAGCTAAAGTGGGTGTTGATGGCGACGCGCCTGACTTGATTGCCCTGATCGAGGGCTTGCTGTTCGTGGCCGACGAGTCGGTTACGATCAATCGTCTGGCCGAGGCGCTGGAGGTCGCGCCGACCAAAGTCGAGGCGGCGTTGGCAGCCTTGAAAGAGATGTATGCCGGGCGCGGTGTGCGTTTGCAGCGCGCCGGCGAGCGCGTACAGTTGGCCTCGGCTCCAGAGATGGCCCCCTACATCGAGCGTTTTTTGGGGCTAGAGTTGCAGACTAGGCTCTCGCAGGCCGCGCTGGAGGCGCTGACCATTGTGGCTTATCAACAGCCGATCACGCGCGCCCAGATAGAAGCGGTGCGGGGCGTCAATTCCGATAGTGTGTTGCGCACGTTGCTCAGCAAAGGGTTGATCGAAGAGGTTGGGCGCTTGGAGACGGTCGGGCGACCGATTCTCTATGGCACGACGATGGCCTTTTTGCAGTTCTTTGGTCTGGAGAGTCTCAAAGACTTGCCAGAGCTAAATCTGTAGATCGAGCGGTTTTTTAAATGCCTAGCATTTGTCTGAGGATATTTGCCAGTGTGCGCAGGCCCTCAGCCATTTCTGGCGGTTGGATGTAGCTAAACGGCAGGCGGATATTGAATTCGCCGCCTCCCTCGGCGAAAAACGGCTCTCCGGTCAAGAAGGTAATGCGGTGTTTGTGGGCCTGAGCCTGCCTATTGGCGGCCCCGTGGGCCAGCACGTCGCGGGCGCGCAACGCTTCGGGCAGAGTCAGCCACACGAAAAAACCTCCCGCGGGTCGGGTCCAATGGACGCCAGGAGGCATGGCCTGCGCCAACGTCTGGAGCATCACGTCGCGGCGCTGGCGATAACATTCCGTCAGGCGAGCGATGTGCGGCTCGAGCCATCCACTTGCGCAAAAGGCGGCCGTCACAAACGCCACAAAGGGATTGGCCCCGCCGCCCGATTGGGTGAGGCCGCCGGCCATCAGGCGGCGGATGTGCGCGGGCGCGGCGACGAACCACCCCAGCCGCAGTCCCGGGGCCAGGATTTTGGAAAAGCTGCCCAGGCGGATGACAGTCTGGCCGCCGTTGGCGGCGTCCAGCGCGTACAGCGACGGGGGTACGTCGGTCTCGAAGGCCAGGTCGCGGTATACGTCGTCTTCGACGATCAAGAGCTCGTGGCGGCGGGCCAGTTCTAACAGCGCCAAGCGGCGGGCCGCGCAGAGTGTCACGCCGGATGGGTTCTGGAACGTGGGGATGGTGTACAACAGGCGCGGGCGCCCGCCTTGCTGCGCCAGGCTCTGCAAGCGTTCGGCCAGCGCCTCTACGATGAGTCCCTCTTCGTCTAGCGGAACCGCTGCCAGGCGCACCGGGTAGTCGCGGATGATGTCGAGGGCCTGGTGATAGCTCGGCCCTTCCACGAGCACGACGTCGCCGGGATGGGTGTACAGCCGGCACACCGCGTCCAATCCCGCCGACGCGCCGGCTGTCAACATCAAGTGCTCTGCGGTGATGGATAATCCTTCGTCGCGCCTCAGTTTGGCCCGCAGGTAACTCAGCAAGGACGCGCAGCCTTGTTCCGCGCCATAGTTGAGCGCCTGTGGCCCGTGTTGGCGCAGGGCCATTTCGGCGGCGACCTGCATGTGCTCGATGGGGAACAGCGTGGGGTCTACGTGACCGTAGATAAACGGCAGTGCGTCGGCCGGTCCGCCGCCCGCTTGCACAGTGTCAGGAGCAGTAGTCATGAGTCTGTCCTTTTTGCCAGCGTCGCCGTTCCTACGCCGGCGGCGGCGTCTTCAAAGCGGGCCAGCACGAACAACAGCGACGATAGGCGGTTCAAATAGCGCATCACCTCCGGGTTGTCCAATTCGCCCGCGTGGACCATGCGCACGATCAAGCGCTCGGCCCGCCGGGCAACCGTACGCGCCAGGTCGAGCGCGGCCCCGGCGGGCGTGTCGCCGGGAACGACAAAGTCTTTGGGCAATTCTATCTGCGCGCCCAGCTCGTCGGTCAGGCCCTCTAATTCGCCCACGTGCGCGGGGGTGATGCGCTCAAAGCGGGCTGCGGTATCGGGCGCGGCGGCCAGCTCGGTCATCATTTGATAGAGCCGGCGTTGGACCTCCAGAAGGACGTCGCGGCTGCGCCCGGCGCGAGCGGCGGCTCGCGCCAATCCCAGCGCCGCCGACAGCTCGTCGATGGTCCCGTAAGCTTCTGGGCGCGGCGCATATTTGGGCACGCGCGCGTCGCCCAATAGTCCGGTGTAGCCGTCGTCGCCGGTGCGGGTGTAGAGTTTCACGCTCTCTTCTCCCTCTTTCTGTAGGGCGGGTTGCCTACCCGCCGCGTAACCCTTCAGTCGGCGGGGAACCACTCACCGCGGAGCACGCAGAGATCGCTGAGGTTGATCTGTTTGCGGGTTGTTCTGCGAAAATTCTCTGCGCGCCCTGCGCTCTCTGCGGTAAAATCTCTCCCATCTGAACGCTTACCCCGCCGCAAGAGGCAGGTATGGAAACCTGCCCTACTCAGGTTGGGATTCTAGCATTGCTGGATGGTTCTGGCAAGGCAGAGTCACTTTTGAGATGCTTGCCAATTGCCGCCTGGTGTGATAAAAACGCAAACAGTGTGAGCCATTGGCTCGTTTACCTTCGTGTCTTTGTACCTTGGTGGTGAAAAAAGGGGTGCGAAATGGAATACCGCAAATTGGGTCGGACCGGCTTGAAAGTCTCTGAATTGGCGCTGGGCACCATGCAGTTCGGTTGGACGGCTGACGAACAGACCGCTTTTGCCGTGATGGACGCTTACACAGCGGCGGGCGGCAACTTGATCGACACGGCCGACGTTTACTCGCGCTGGGCCGAGAGCAATCCGGGCGGTGTGTCGGAAGAGATCATCGGGCGCTGGATGCGGGCGCGCGGCAACCGCCGTGACATCGTGCTGGCGACCAAGGTGCGCGGGCGCATGTGGGAGGGGCCGAACGGCGAGGGTCTCAGCCGGGCGCACATCATGCGCGCCGTGGACGACAGCCTGCGTCGTTTGCAGACCGACTATATCGACCTGTACCAGGCGCACTCTTTTGACGCCGACACGCCCATCGAAGAGACCATGCGGGCGTTGGACGACCTGGTGCGGGCGGGCAAGGTGCGCTACGTGGGCTGCTCGAACTATCCGGCCTGGCGGCTGGCCGAGGCGTTGTGGGTCAGCGACAAGGTCGGGCTGGTGAGTTTCGTCTCGTTGCAGCCACATTACAATGTGGCCTACCGCGCCGAGTTTGAGCGTGAGATGGCCGACCTGGTGCGACAATACGGCATCGGCGTGATCAATTATAGCCCGCTGGCGGCCGGCTTTCTCACCGGCAAGTATCGGCGGGGCGAGCCGCTGCCCGATAGCGCCCGCGCCCAGGGCGTGCAACGGCGCTATTACAACGAGCGTAGCTTTGACCTGCTGGACAAGCTGGCCGAAATCGGCCAGACCTACGGCAAAGGGGTGCTGCAAGTGGCGCTGGCCTGGCTGCTGACCCATCCACTGGTCACCGCGCCCATCATCGGGGCCAACAGCGTGGAGCAATTGCAAGCCAGCCTGGCGGCGGTCGGTATGCGCCTCAGCGCCGCCGAGATGGAGGCGCTCAACGAGTCGAGTGACTGGCGCGACAAGTAGACTCTACTTCCATTAGCTCTCTTCCGGTTCGCCAACCGCCGATGCGAGGCCGACGCCCTTGGCTCGAAGGGCCGCCAATCCACGCTGGGCCACGGCGTTGTCGGGGTTGATTTTCAATAGCTCGGTCAAGCAATCCAGGCGGTCCTGGTCGTCTTGGGCGGCCCCGCTGAGCCACAGCCAGGCCTGTTCGTTGTAGCGCTCGATCTGCAAGAGCATCACCAGCCATTCCTGGGCCTCTTCCAGCTTGCCTGCTTTTACGGCTGATACGCCGTTTTTCAACATCTCGTTCAAGGTAGGGCCGTTGGGGTCATACAAGCGATACTCACATTTACAATCGTGTTTCATACACCCGCCGATGGGCAGGATGGGCGCCTCGTCGGCCCAGTAAATCTTGCTCCGGTTCATCGCGCACACCGGACAGGCGTCGGGACGCACCAAGACATAGAGCTGCATCCCCTGGGCCGTCGCCTGTTTGCGCAGAGATTCCAACTTGTCGGTCACTGGCGTCTCCGTTGTGTCTTTTTCTTTGTGTCTTGGCGTTATTTCGTGCGCGGCAGGATAATAGTCTTGCCTTCCCACCCATCCCGAAACTTGCGGGCGTCGCTCTCGGTGCCCACGACCCCCGCCCCCCAGTGCATCGGCACGACGACCTGAGGCTGAATGTCGCGGGCCGCGGCGATGGCTTCGTCGGCGGTCATCACATAGGTCCCGCTGACCGGCAGCAAGGCCACGTCGCATGTGATCTCGGCCATTTCGGGGATGTGGTCGGTGTCGCCTGCGTGATAAATGCGCACACCTTCCACGTTCACAATAAAGCCTATGTGCTCTGCGTTGCGCGGGTGGAAGCGTTTGTTCACGTTGTAGGCCGGCGCCGCCTTGATCTCGACCGGGCCGACTTGAGTGTTCTCGCCGGGCCGCAACACGATCACGTCGCCGCCGAGTTTTTTCGCGGCCGTGGGATTGGCGACCACGATGGTGTTCTCGCTGTGGATGGCGGCCACGTCGTCGGGGGAGCAATGGTCGTGGTGTTCGTGGGTGACGAGCACGAGGTCTGCGGGCGGCGAGTTGGGCGAAAGTTGCCAGGGGTCAAAGTAGATCGTCGGCGATCCGTCGAGCCGAAAGCTGGAATGCCCCAGCCAGCGCAAGCGCTCTAGCATCTTTTCTGTTGCGCTCATTTTTCCTCCTTTCGCAGACGAGACGTCTGGGATTACAGCGGACTAGCAGCCTGTCGGAGAACCCTGTAATATAGGGCCTTGCGCCCGTTTTTTGCTCGTTTTGCGCCCATTTTGGACGCCCACAAGGGGCTAAATTACATCTCTCCGACATGCTGCTAGAGGGGTGTCTTTATTGTAGCGCAGCCACCCCTGCTCGTCAAGAGTGGAACCGGTTTTGGCTTTCTCGGCTAATGCAGGTATAATGGCGTCGAACCTCACCCATTTTGTCAAAATCGTCAGGATGTAGTAACTGCTCAGCCCAAATTCGTAAAAGCGGCAAACCCAAAGCCATTCGACAGGATTCACAAGATTCACAGGATGGAATTCGTGGAAAAATCCTGTAAATCCTGTAAATCTTGTCCAAAAAGCTACCAGGGTGAGCAGTTACAGGATGTATCA
>DAOTXN010000090.1:0-15002 GCA_034435435.1 Anaerolineae bacterium
ACCCCGAAAAGATACGAAAAAAGCCCCGACCGATACGCAGCCAGGGCTTTTTTCTTGTGCAGTTTCTGGACTAAAGTAGGGCGGCTTTCTATAGCCGCCGCCCTCGTCGGCAGGCTTCGCCGTGAATTCAGCCGAACGGTATGAAACCTGCCCTACCTGATGTGCTACTCGCTGCTCGCCATTTTGCGCTGGCTGAAACGAACGATCAACCAGCCCGCAACCACCAGCAGCCCAATCACAAAGGCCACCCCCACCAGCCAGTTAAAGCCGTTTTCTTCCTCGGTTACGGGCGTGGCGGGCGAGGCCGGCCGGTGCTCCCAGCTCAAGATAAAAGCGACCACGTTCTCAATGTCGCCGGCGCTGAGCACGCCGCGAAAGGCGGGCATGGGTGAGCCGCTGACGCCGTTGTTGATCATCTGCCGCAAAAAAGCGGCCGGCTGCGGCGCGCTGATCGGTCCGGACAACGTCGCTCCGACGCCGCCCTGACCCTGTGCGCCATGACACACCCGGCACTCGCGGGCAAACACCTGCGCCCCGGCCGTGGGGTCGCCGCTCACGCCCGCCACGGGGGGAATGGGCGTTACCGGAATGGGGGTCAGCGTAGGGGCCGGCTCGACCCGCTCCTTCCACGACAGGATGTACGCGGCGATGTCGTCAATTTGCCCCTCGGTCAGCGGGCCGCCTTTGGCCTGCGCGAAAGCGGGCATCACGCCGCCCACGCCGTCGCTGACGGTGGAGCGCACAAAGGCCTGCGGGTTGATGCCGCCGAACCACTCGCTCAACGTCGCCCCCACGCGCCCCTGGCCGTCGGAGCCGTGGCACACGGCGCAATATTCGCCAAACAGCCGCTGGCCGTTTTCGGCGTCGCCCTCCTGCGCCAGCACGAAACGGAATGCCCCCATGAGCGACAACAGCGAGAGCGCGGCGATCAGGAAGATTTTTCGTTTCCTGCTCATCGTTCGCCCCCTATTCTAACGTCAACAGGAAGGTCACCAGGTCGTCAATCTCCTGTTGGGTGAGGCGCGTGCCCAGGTCTTTGGGCATCACGTCGGCGCACGGCCCTAGCGGGCATGTGGTCACCAAAAAGGCGGCCGGGTTCAAGATAGACTCGCGGATGTATTCCTCTGCCGTCATGCCCCCCATGTGGTCGGTGTGAGCCGCAATGTGGGTCAACTCCGGCCCGACCTGACCGATGGCCCCCTCTAGCCCCTGGATGGTGTGGCAGCCGCCGCAGCCGCCGTTGCCGACAAAGGCGAACTGGCCGCGCTCCACCGGGTCGTCGCTGACCGGGGCGGGAGTGGGCGGCGGACCGGCGGCGATGGCCGCGGCTTGCCAGTTGAGGATGTAATTGGTCAGGTCTTGAATCTGGTCGTCGCGCAGTGGGCCGCCGTAGGCCGCGCCCCAGGTGGGCATGGCCTCCGGCCAGTTGGCCGTCTTGACCGGGCGGCCAGAGGCGATGGTGCTGGCGATGTAGGCCCGCAGCGAGCCGCTGTATCCCACTTCTTTGAGGCGATTGGTGAAAAAGTTATAGTCGCTCAGGGCCGGGGCGACGCCCGCGATGCCCTGCCCCTGCACGCCGTGGCAGCGGTCGCAGTTGCCTTGAAAGAGCGTCGCGCCGTTCTCAACCGAGCGAGCCAGTTGGGCTTGGTCAAAAGTCTCCATGCGCTCGGCCTCGCCCAGACCCACCACGGCCACCAACGCCATAACGGCCATAAAGATCAGCAGTCCGATAAAGATACGCGTTGTCATGTCTGCTACTCCCCTGCATAGTTGGACTCGACGTGAATATACGCCGATTTGGTAAAGGCCTGGGGCATACCATCCCACGTGATGCGCAGCGTCACTTTTTTGAGGTTCTCTTGCCACTGCTCGATCACCATCACGCCGTTGGCGTTGGGCAGATCGTCCTTTTCTTCCTCCAACAGGTGCTCGTATTCTTTAAGGATGTCGGCCAGTTTGGGCGACTGCTCTTCGAGCGTGGCCCAGTCCAGCGTCGCCAGGTCGTGCGTACCGACGATCAAGTCCTCGTAAGGCATCGCCCGCACCGGCCCCACCCCTTCTTGGGGAATGAGCGTCTGGCCGATTTCGGTGGCCGGGTCGGCCGTGACCGCGCCAAAGCCGGTGAGCGGGTCGCCGGTGGGCGTGCCGCCCAGCGATAGCCACACCAAAAGCGCCGCCGTCACGCCGCCGATGGTCAACGCCACCTTGCGGTCCCTGTAGCGGCGGCTGGGGTTGCGGTCTAGATAGGGCAGGAACAACAAGACGATCACGAGCACCGTGGGCAATCCCAGACCCAGAATGATCTTGCTATTCCATATCGCCGCAGGCAGCGAGAGGCCAAACTTGCCCAGCAGCCACAACACCGGGTCTTTGAGCAGGCCTTGCAGCCAGTAGAAATACCAGGGCGCTTTACTGTGCAGGGGCGTGTTGTTGGGGTCGGCATGGTGCTCCAACGGGGCTTGGAAAAAGGTCATCACCGCCACAAACATCCCCAGGATGACCATGCCGGTCCACAATAGCTCGTTGGTCATAATGTCGGGGATAAAGTTAACCCGGTCTTCGGGCTTGACGCGCCGGGCGGTGTCCTCGCCCACTTCTTCCAGCTCGGGCGGCAGCGAGTGGCCGTGGCGGATGACCTTGTAATAGTGCACCGAGAAAAAGAGCAAGCCCGCCAGCGGCAAAAAGATGACGTGCAGCAGATAAAAGCGCAAAAGGCCGCCCGCGCCGATGTCGGGCGCGCCGCGCAACAGCAGGTTGGCCGCCTCGCCCACCTGGGGCGGCGGGGCCGCTTCGGCCATGCTCGTGCCGATGGTCACCGCCCAGAAAGCCAACTGATCCCACGGCAGCAGGTAGCCGCTGAAGCTGAGAAAGAGCGTGATGCCTAGCAAGACGACGCCCGTGGCCCACGTAAACTGGCGCGGCTTTTTGTACGAGCCGGTCAGATAGGTGCGGGCCATGTGCAACACGACCACGATGACCATCAGCTCGGCCCCCAGGCGGTGCAGGTCGCGGACGAGTTTCCCAAACGGCACATTGCTCAGAATACTCAGCATGTTGCCGTAAGCCGCTTCGGGCGCAGGGGTGTAAAAGATCATCAAAAAGATGCCGGTGATGATCTCGATCATGAACAACAGGCCCGCCAGAAAACCCAGGCGAAAGGTCGGGTATAATTTAGTCACGGCCTTGTGGTAAAACGTGGGGCGGATGTGAAAAATAAAGCTCTCGGTGTGAGGTTTGACGCGCGGGTTGGGTTTGCCCGGCGGATCGCCCCGCAAGACCGAGCGCGTGTCCTGAATGTTCAACCCCGTGGTGAGACGGGTCACCAGATCGTCAACCTTTTCAGAGACGACCTGGCGCACACCCCGTTCCTTAATCGAGTCTATGAAGCTCATTTCGTCGTCCTCCTCCTGCGTCACAGGGAACGCACCAGCCCGGCTTAACCGACGGTCTTGCCCTGAATCTTTTCGCCGGTGTCCACTTTGATCTTGGCTGCGCCTTGAGGCAACGGTAGCGGGGCCGGGCCGTCGCTGCGGGCCAGCTCGTTGCCGCTCGAGTCCTCCACGGTGAGCACAAACGTGTCCAGGTTGCGCGGGGCCGGGCCTTCGATGTAGGTGCCGTCGGCCTGGAACTTGGAACCGTGGCAAGGGCACTCGAAGCGGGTGTTGCTGTCCACCCACTTGTACAGACAGCCCAGGTGCGTACACACCTTGTACAACGCTTTGACGCCCTGGTCGCTGTGGGACAGCCAGAACTTGCCATCCGGATTATCGGCCGGCGGCGATCCAACCGGCGGCACCTTGGCCACGTCGAGGGTGAAGGTTCCACCAAACTCACCTTCTTTGAAGCGCGGCATAGCGAAAAGAAAAGTGACCACCCCCATCTCGGCCATAAACAGGGCCATAGACGCGCCCCAGGCATAGTTGAGAAATTCTCGACGGTTGATCTTGGTCGGCGCTGCCTTTTCGGGTTCTTTGGGCATAAAACTTTCCTCCTATCGCGGGGTAATCGGTGGCTCTCAAATCATACCATTTCGGTCTACTACACGTGAATTATAGCACGATTTCAACACATCACAAGTCGGGGTTTTTTTAATCATCCCATCCCACTCCTCACTCCTCACTCCTCACTCTTCACGTCCTTGAGAATTTCACGGGCCGCGTGATAACCCGAGGCCCCGTTGACCCCCCCGCCGGGATGCGTCCCTGCGCCGCACAGGTACAGGTTCCGAATCGGCGCGCGGTATTGGGCCCAACCGGGCAGCGGTCGCATAAAGAGAATCTGGTCCAAAGTAAGCTCGCCGTGATAAATGTGGCCCTCGCTCAAGCCGTAGGTCTGCTCCAAGTCGAGCGGGGTGAGCACCTGACGGTGCAGGATAGCCCCTGCCAGGTTCGGCGCATACGCAGACAGCGTCTCGACCACCGCGTCGCCCAGCGCCTCACGCCGCGCGGCATCCCACGTCCCGTCGCGCAGGTGATACGGCGCGTACTGGACCAGGGCCGACAACACATGCTTTCCCGGCGGGGCCAACGTTGGATCGCTCGCCGTGGGGATGGTCACGGCCAGGTAGGGCCGGCGCGAGACCTGCCCATACTTGGCGTCGTCGTAAGCGCGCTCCAGATAATCCAGAGCGGGGCTGATCGAGATCGCGCCGCGCAGGTGCGGGCCGGGGCCGGGCAACGCCGTAAAATCCGGCAATCTGTCCAGCGCCAGGCTGACCCGGGCGCACACACCCCTAAACTTGACGTTGCGCACCCGCCACAAGAACTGGGGGTCCAGGTGCACGGGGTCTACGAGACCGGCAAAGGTGCGCCGGGGATCGGCGTTCGAGACGACGCGCCGGGCCGCGATCTCGGCGCCGTCCTGCAACACCACGCCGTTTGCTTCGCCCTCTCTCACGAGCACCTGCGCTACCTCCACGCCGGTGCGTATCTCGACGCCGTGCCGCCGGGCGGCCTGGGCCAGCGCGTGGACCAGGTTGCCTATGCCCCCGCGCACCAAATTTACGGGTCTCAGGCCAGCTTCCGGGCTGCCCAGGTGATGATGCAGCAACACAAAAGCCGTGCCGGCCGCCCGCGGCCCCTGGAAAATGCCGGTGATGCCGTCCGCCCCCAACGCGCCCTTTAAAACGTCTGTCTCGAACCCATCCTCCAGCCAGTCGGCGACGGACATGGGCAGGACTTGCAGCGCTTTGACCAGGTCCTCCCGTCGAAAGCGCCCCAGCCGCCGGCCCACCCCCAGCAACGCCAGCACGTCGCCGGAGGTTGGGGCGGGCGCGCGAGGCGGCGTGATCGTGTACAGCGCCTCCAGCAATTTCAGCAGGCGCGCCTTTTGAGCGATGAATGCTTCCCAGTGTTCGGCGTCCCGCTGAGAAAAGCGCCGGATGGCCTCGACCGTGCTGCGCCGGTCCTCGCCCAACAGCAAGTGATCGCCGTCGGGCAACGGCGCAAAGAGGGTGGGAGGGCGCGGCACGAATTCCAATCCATACCGGGCCAGCTCCAGCTCGCGCGCGACATGCGGATGCAGCCAGCCCACACTCTGGGCGCAGCTATCGTATTTGAAACCCGGAAACACCTCTTCCGTGACCGCTGCGCCGCCCAGCATGGGTCGCCGTTCCAACACCAGCACGCGCTGCCCGGCCCGGCCCAGGTAGGCCGCCGTCACCAGCCCGTTGTGCCCGCCGCCGACGATAATGGCATCGTATTTCATCGCTTCCAATCCTTCAGGATTTCCAGGGCCGCCAGCCGGCCGGGCGCACCCGTGATCCCGCCGCCCGGATGCGTGCCCGACCCGCACTGGTACAGGCCGGCGATGGGCGTGCGATAGTCGGCCCACTTTAGCGCCGGGCGCAGGAAAAAGAGCTGTTGCAGCGACAGCTCGCCGTGAAAGATATTCCCCTCGGTCAGGCCAAAGGTGTGCTCCAGGTCCCACGGCGTGAGCACCTGGCGGTGCAGGATGATGTCTTGAATGTTCGGCGCATACTCGGCCAACGCGTCGATCACCGCGTCGCCAAAGGCCTCCCGCTGCGCATCGTTCCAGCCGCCGTTCAAATCGTATGGCGCGTATTGCACAAAAATGGACATCACGTGGCGGCCCGGCGGGGCCATGGTCGGGTCAATCAGCGAGGGGATGACGATGTCCAGATAGGGCCGCCGCGAAAAGTCGCCGTACTTGGCGTCGTCGTAGGCCCGCTCGATATAGTCCACGCTGGGGCTGATTGAGATGGCCCCGCGCAAATGCGGACCGGGGCCGGGCAGACAGGTGAAATTCGGCAGCTCGCTCAGGGCCAGGTTGACCTTGCCCGAAGACCCGCGAATCTTGAAGCGGCGAATCGCGTCCACAAAATCGGCCGGCAGATGGTCCCCATCGAGCAGTTGCAGAAAGGTGCGTTTGGGATCCAGCGCGGAGACGACGACCTGGGCGTAAATCTCTTCGCCGCTCTCCAGGGCCACGCCAACCGCCCGTCCGCCCTTGACGATGATCTCTGCCACGGGGGCCTGGGTGCGTATCTCGACCCCAAAACCCCGCGCGGCGCGGGCCACGGCCTGGCTGAACGCGCCGGTGCCCCCCCTGGCAAAGCCCCAGGCCCGAAAAACGCCGTCAATCTCGCCCATGTAATGGTGCAGCAGCACATAAGCCGTGCCGGGGGAGCGCGGCCCCAAAAAAGTGCCGATGATCCCGCTGGCCGACATGGTGGCTTTGAGCGCCTCGCTCTCGAACCACTCGTCCAAAAAGTCGGCCGCGCTCATGGTCATCAGCTTGAACAGCGCAAAAAAATGCTCTTCGCCCAGGTCGCGCAAATGCCGGCCCAGCCTGGCCAGCTCCAGCCAGTCATTCGGGTTGAGCGAAGTGGGGTCCGGCGGCGTCATCGAGAGGATCGGTTTGACCGCGTAGCCCATGTGAAACATCAAGCGGCCAAACTCGTCGTAAGCCTCGGCGTCGCGCGGAGAGTGGCGATATAGCTCGCGCCGGGTGGCGTCGTGGTCGGCCCAGCGCACCAGATAGTCGCCGTCGGGCAGCGGCGTAAAGGTGCTTTCGAGCGGCAGGATTTCCAGCCCGTGACGGGGCAGATCCAGCTCGCGGATGACTTCGGGACGCAGCAGGCTGATGACGTAGGAGCAGACCGAATACTTGAAACCCGGATATAGCTCTTCTGTGACCGTTGCGCCGCCCAGCACGTGTCGCCGCTCCAGCGCCAACACCCGCTTGCCGGCCCGGGCCAGGTAGGCCGCGTTGACCAATCCATTGTGCCCGCCGCCGATGATGATGGCGTCATACGTATTCAAGCTCGCTTCCTTTCGGGATCAAAGAATGGCGTTTTTGCGACGTGGGCTGCGGCCTGCTGGCGACGATGCTCCACGGTGACCTCTAGCGTGAGCGGCGTGCCGGGTTGGGCCAGGCGCGCCTCCACGTGCGCCAGCGCGATGTATTTTTTCAGCAACGGCGACCAGCCGCCGCTGGTGGCGTAGCCCACCTGCCGGCGGCCTGCGTAAACCGGGACGCTCGTGCGCCAGACCGTATTGGGTACCTGGGGCGGCAGCTTGACGGCCTGGTACAGCTTTTCCAGCGCCGCCCACTCGATTTCCAGGCCGACCAGCGCCCAGGCCGGGCCACGGCGCTGCTCTTCTCGCAGCGCCGCCCACCCCACGAAATTCTCTTTGTCCAGGTCCACCGTCCAACCCAGGCCCAATTCCAACGGGGATGACTTTTGCGCCTCGATCAGCGCGTGCTGCGCCGAGACGTAGTCCACGCCAATCATCACCAGCCCGGCCTCGAGACGGGCGATGTCCAGCGCCGCCATACCGGCCGGCGTAAGCCCAAACGGCGCTCCCCCCTGAACCAGCGCGTCCCACAGCGGCCCGGCCTGCGCTGCGTCTACCCAGATTTCGTAGCCCAGGTCGCCGGTGTAGCCGGTGCGCGAGAGCGTCACCGGGATGTTCTGAAGGTGGGTCGAGAGCAAGCGAAAATAACGCAGCCCATCTACGTCGGCCTCTGAAACCTGTGTGAGGATTTCGCGCGCCGCCGGTCCTTGCAGCGCCAGCGCGGCCACCGCGTCGGATTCGTCCGCGATTTCCACTTTCAAACCCAGCGCGTTGTGGTGCAGCCAGCGCAGGTTTGGCTCGGCGGCCGTCAGCCGGAAGGTGCGCTCGTCCAGACGCTGGAGCGTGCCGTCGTCAATGACTTTGCCCGCCGCGTCGCACCAGGGCGTGTAGAGCACCTGGCCCACCGCGCAGCGGGCTACGTTACGGGTCACGACGCGGTCCAGCAGCCGGGCGGCGTCCGGTCCACTGACGCGATATTTAAAGAGCGGCGAAACATCGAACAACGCAGCGGCGCTGCGGATGGCGTGATATTCGCGCTCGTGGTTCAGCTCGTAAGAGCCGGCCACCAGATAACCGGCCCAGCGCCGCCAGTTTTGGGCCTGGCACAGGGCCGAGGTCCGTGAATGGAACGGTGTGCCTGTGAGCATTCTCGTCTCCGTCTATGAGATGCAATAGTGTATCACTGCCAGAGGCGTCGTCAAACGCCTCACGACTTTTCACACGTGGGCATTGACCACCAAGACATCAGGACGCGAAAGGAGGACAAGCCGACACACTCATAAATCTGTGGTAAAATCAATACGGCAAAGAGGTTATCCGCGTCTGGACGTCCGGCTTTAGCCGGGAAATTCTCGCCGGGAAATTCTCGCTGAAGCGAGACGTCCGCAGCCTTAACTGAACCTAATGGAGGATGAGTGTATGAAAAGAACACCCCGAGTTTATCCCTACATTCCCAATTCTGTCCCCGCGGTCAAAGAGCGCATGCTGCGCGAGGTCGGCGCGGCCGACGTGCTAGAGTTTTACGCCGACATCCCAGAGTCGCTCAGGCTGGCGGAGCAGATGGATTTGCCTGAACCCATGTTGTCCGAGTATGAGCTCAAGCGGCACGTGGAGGGCCTGCTGGCGAAAAACACCGCCGCCACACAGGTGTTGAGCTTTCTTGGCGCGGGCTGCTATTTGCACCACATACCGGCTGTGTGCGACGAGATCAACCGGCGCGGCGAATTTCTCACTGCCTATGCCGGCGAGCCGTATGACGACCACGGGCGCTTCCAGGCCCTATTCGAGTACGCCAGCATGATGGGCGAGCTGCTCAACATGGACGTGGTCAACGTGCCCACGTATGACGGCTTTCAGGCCGCGGCCACGGCCATCCGCATGGCGGCGCGGGTCACCGGGCGGCGTTGGGCGCTGCTCCCCGGCAACCTCAACCCCGACAAGCTGTCCAAAATTCGGGATTATTGTCAACCGGACATCTCGATCGAGTGGGTAGCTTTCGACCCGGCGACCGGCCAGATAGACCTGGACGCGCTCCGCCGGGCTTTTTGCGATAACACAGCGGCGGTCTATTTCGACAACCCGACCTATCTGGGCGCCATCGAGACCCAGGGCGACCAGATCGCGGCGCTGGCCCACGAGCAGGGCGCGCTGTGTGTGGTGGGCGTGAATCCCATGTCGTTGGGCGTGCTGACCCCGCCCGCCGATTACGGGGCCGACATTGTGTGCGGCGACATCCAGCCGCTGGGCATCCATATGCAGTTCGGCGGTGGGCACGGCGGCTTTATCGCCACCCGCGACGAGGAACGCTTGGTGATGGAATATCCCTCGCGGCTGTTCGGCATCGCGCCCACCCGCGTGCCGGGCGAATATGGCTTTGGCGACGTGGCCTACGAGCGCACGTCGTTCGCGCAGCGCGAGGCGGGCAAGGAATGGGTGGGCACGGCGGCGGCGCTGTGGGGCATCACCGCCGGGGTGTACCTGGCGCTGATGGGGCCGCAGGGTATGGCCGAGCTGGGCGAGGGCATGATGGCCCGCGCCCGTTACGCCATGCTGCGACTCGACGGCATTCCGGGTGTACGCGCCCCGGTTCTGCGTGCTCCCCATTTTAACGAGTTCGTGGTCAATTTCGACGCCACGGGCAAAAGCGTCGCCGAGATCAACCGGGCGCTGCTGGAGCGCGGAATTTTCGGCGGGGTAGACCTGTCCGGCCAATTCCCCGCGTTAGGCCAGAGCGCCCTGTACTGTGTGACCGAAGTCCACACCCAGGCCGACATTGACCGGCTGGTCGCTGCATTGAAGGGGATTTTAATAGGACACAGATGAACGCAGATAAACACAGATTGGTCTGAAAATCACAAAATCTGTGTTCATCTGTGAAATCTGTGTCCCTTGATCAAGGGAGATAATGACACAATGAGTCAAGACATCACGCAACAGCGCTACACCGACGGCAAACCCAATCTGCGCCGTTTTCACCAGGCCCGCTGGGACGAGCCGATCATTTTTGAGCTGAGCCAACCCGGCCGGCGCGGTATCCTCGCGCCGCAAGTCGAGCCGGAAATCCGCGCGGCGGTCGGCGACGCCCTGGCCGGTCTGCCGGATTTCATGCGCCGAAAACAGCCGCCCGCGTTGCCCGAGTTGTCGCAGCCGCAGGCGCTGCGCCATTACACGCGGCTGTCGCAGGAAACCCTGGGTACCGACTTGAACGTGGACGTGGGCCAGGGCACGTGCACGATGAAGTACAGTCCCAAAATCAACGAGCAGTTGGCTGCCAGTCCCAAAATGGCCGACCTGCACCCCTTGCAGGACGAGTCCACCGTGCAGGGCATTCTGGAAGTGATGTGGCGCTATGAGCAAATCCTCAAAGAGATTTCGGGCATGGACCGCTTTACCCTGCAACCCGGGGCCGGGTCGGCCGCCATTTACACCAACGTGGCGCTGATTCGCGCCTACCACGCCGCGCGGGGCGACGCCGGCCGGCGCGACGAAATCATCACCACGATTTTTTCGCACCCCTCCAATGCCGCCTGCGCCAAGACCGCCGGGTTCAAGGTCATTACGCTCTACCCCGACGCCGACGGCTATCCCGACCTGGACGCGCTCAAGGCCGCTGTGTCGGAGCGCACGGCCGGGCTGCTGATCACCAACCCGGAGGACACGGGTATTTTTAACCCCCGCATCGCCGAGTTTGTGGCGGTGGTGCACGCGGCGGGCGGGTTGTGCAGCTACGACCAGGCCAACGCCAACGGCATCCTGGGCGTCACCCGCGCCCGCGACGCCGGGTTCGACCTGTGCCACTTTAACCTGCACAAAACCTTCAGCACGCCCCACGGCAGCGGCGGGCCAGGGGCCGGCGCCTGCGGCGTGACCGAGGAATTGGCCCCCTTTTTGCCCGTACCGCTGGTCGCGTTCGACGGCGCCAAGTATTTCCTGGACTATGAGCGGCCCCAAAGCATCGGCAAAATTCGGCCATTTTACGGCAACGCCTCGGTGATACTCAAAGCCTACGCCTGGGCCATGAGCCTGGGCGCGCAGGGCCTGCGCGAGGTGGCCGAGGTGGCCGTGCTCAACAACAACTATTTGCTCCACAAGATGCTGAAAATCCCCGGCGCCGGCGCGCCATACTCAAAGGGCAAGCGGCGGGTCGAGCAGGTGCGCTACAGTTGGCAGGCGCTGACCGAGGAGACCGGCGTGCACACGGAAGACATCGGGCGGCGGGCGGCCGATTTTGGCGTGCACTATTGGATGAGCCATCATCCGTGGATCGTCCCCGAGCCGGTCACGCTCGAGCCGACCGAATCGTACACGCAAGACGAACTGGACGAGTACGCCGCCATCATGGCCCGCGTGGCTGAGGAAGCCCGCACCGACCCCGAGCGGGTCAAGTCGGCGCCGCACAACAGCACGATTCACACGATTGACCACGCCCCGCTGGACGATCCGGCGCAGTGGGCCATGACCTGGCGGGCGTACAGGCGTAAGGCGGGCGAATGGCAGGCAAAACACTCGGATTGATCGTCAACCCCATCGCCGGGATCGGCGGGCGGGTCGGGCTGAAGGGCAGCGACGGCGCGGAAATCCAGCGCAAGGCGCTCGAACTGGGCGCCGTGCCCCAGGCGCAAAACCGGACCATCCAGGCTTTGGAGCGGATTCAACCGGTAGACGGCCTCGAAATCGTCACGTATTCTGGCGAGATGGGTGAGGAGGCCGCTCGCGCCTGCGGCTTTGCGCCGACGGTGATTGGAAATATCCACCCCGGCGCGACGACCGCCCAGAACACTCGCGCCGCCGCCCAAGAAATGGAACGGCTGGGCGTGGACCTGCTGCTCTTTGCAGGCGGCGACGGCACGGCCCGCGACGTGTACAGCGCCATCGGCGACCGATTGCCCGCGCTGGGCATCCCGGCCGGGGTCAAGATTCACTCGGCGGTCTTTGGCGTCAGCCCGGCCAGCGCGGGCGAGCTGGCGGCGGCCTATCTGCGCGGGCAGACGACGACGCTGCGCGAGGCCGAGGTGATGGACATTGACGAGGAGGCCGTGCGGCAGGGGGTCGTGTCGGCCCGGCTGTACGGTTATCTCAGCATCCCTTTTGAGCGGCGCTGGGTGCAGAACCTAAAAGCGGCCAGCGGTCCCGGCGAGCAGGGGGCCATGGCGGCCATCGCCGCCGCCGTCGTGGACCGCATGGAAGCGGACGTGCTGTACATCCTGGGTCCCGGCACGACGGTGCGCGCCATCGCCGTCGAGCTGGGCCTGCCCAAGACGCTCATCGGCGTGGACGTGGTGTGCAGCCGGGAATTGCTCGCCGCCGACGTGAACGAGGCTCAACTGTTGGAGCTGCTACAGGGTCGGCGGGCCAGAATCGTCGTCACGCCCATCGGTGGGCAGGGCTATATTTTTGGACGGGGCAATCAGCAAATCAGCCACCGGGTCATCCAAAAGGTAGGCCGGGACAACATTATCGTCGTGAGTACGGCGTCGAAAATTTATGCGTTGGGCGGGCGGCCGCTGCTGGTGGACAGCGGCGACCGGGCGGTAGACGAGTCACTGACCGGCTATATTCATATCGTCACCGGCTACGACGAGGAGATGGTTTATCGGGTCGCGTGTTAACCACCAAGGCACAAAGGCGCAAAGAAAAAACGTAACTGCTCAGCCCAAATGCGTAAAAGCGGCAAACCCAAAGCCATTCGACAGGATTCACAAGATTCACAGGATGGAATTCGTGGAAAAATCCTGTAAATCCTGTAAATCTTGTCCAAAGAGCTACCAGGGTGAGCAGTTACTCTCAATTATACTCTAAACTGGGCGAAGGCAAAAGAGCAAGTTTACCGGAAAATCGAGCTTATTCCCACAGATCGGGAAATTCGTCTTGAAAAACATTGTGTGGGTGGACGCGCCGGCGTGGAGGGCCGGGACGCCGGCCGGCTGCAAAGAGGTAGATCAGCGCGGCGCCGGCCACAAAGCCACCGATGTGGGCAAAGTAGGCCACTCCACCCATGCCGGGGACGCTCAGAGCGGCCAGCCCGTTGAAAAACTGCAAGATGAACCAAAAGCCTAGCACAATGATGGCAGGGATTTCGACAAAGCGAACGAAATAGAATACAAACACCATTGACAGAACTCGCGCCTGGGGAAACAGCACCAGGTAAGCGCCGAGCACCCCGGCGATGGCTCCGCTGGCGCCGAGTGTAGGAATACGTGAATTTGGATTGGATAAAACCTGAGCCAGACCGGCCAAAATGCCGCAAACCAGGTAGAACACCGTAAAGCGAACCGGTCCCAGCCGGTCTTCGACGTTGTTGCCAAAGATCCACAGGTAGAGCATATTACTCAACAGATGCATCCAGCCGCCATGTAGGAACATAGACGTGATCAAATCACCGGCGACAGCCGGTCCGAAACTGTGTGTGACCTGCGCCGGGATCATCCCTGCCGATTGAAAAAGCCGACCCAGCGCAGGGCCGCTGAGACTCAATTCGTAGAAAAATACGAGCGCGTTGGCCGCAATGAACGAAACCGTGACGATGGGGAAGCGGCGTGTGGGGTTGCTGTCGCGTAATGGGATCATCGCACCTCTTTCTCCGGGTTGCCGTCGATGTCCTGCAAAAGCGCCCACGCAAAGGAATGGGCTTGGGCCAACGCCTGGCGGTCGATGTTCTCGACCGTGTCGTCCGCTCGGCGCCGCCCGAGTGCGACACCCTCGTCGCGCGGCCACACGTTGATGGTGATGCCTTTGAACCCGCTCCGGGTGAGGATGCCCATTTCTGTCGCTCCGCCCCGATGTTGCCCAGGGTTGATGTCTTGGCCTATTGCCACGCGTTGGCCGAGTGCGCACGCGCTGGGATGGTAAGGCGTCTGGGCCAGGAATCCCTCGGCAGTCAGGTAGACCACGCGCTCGCCCGCCCCCACGCCTTCCAGGGCGATAAACGTCGCGTCGCTCAGGGTGGAGCCGTGGGTGTGAAGCAAGGCGCGCACACCGTCGCCGCCCGTCTCGCGGCATCCGGTCGCCGCCAGCCACACTTCGGTGTGGGCCAGAGGGGTGGCCGCCAGACGCCTGGCCAGGGCCAGCAGCGTACCCACGCCAGCAGCGTTGTGGTTAGCTCCCGGCCCAACTGGGCTGTGTTCGGCGTGCAGACTGATGAACAGGGCCGCAATTTGAGGAAACAGGCACACGAACGCGATCCAGTAAAAGATCGTGTCGCCGCTGACGGCGCTCAACAAGAAAGACGCGACGCACACCGGCAGGCTGAGGAACGTAGGCAGAGCCAGACAGCCGGCCCGCCGCCGGCGGCGAGAGTTGCGCCACCAAAAGGGGCAGCGGGCGCTATCCAGGTAGCTGATGAGCGCGACGCGGCGCTCGACCGGGCCGGACGGCGCGATCACGCCCACCACGTTCTGGCTATCTCCGCGCCACAACCAGCGACGCACCGGATGGTCGTTGAGCGTGGGATACAACTCTCGGAAAACAGTCCAGGTGGCGAGCGCATAGAGCAGCGCCGCCAGGACGCCGCCCACCGCTCCCAGCAGGAGACCCAGGAGCATGGCCCAGGCAGCTAGCGAAAAAGCCACGGCCAGCGGCAGCCAGCTCGACACCGCGCCTCGAAATGGCTCCAGCCGCACATTGGGCAAGCCGATGCGTTGTAACTCGTCGCGCACATATTCGGCGGCGCGGCGCTAGGCCACG
>DAOTXN010000091.1:0-48971 GCA_034435435.1 Anaerolineae bacterium
TACGCGGGCGGCCAGCGCGTGGCGCTGCGCAAGACGCTTGTGCCTGTGCGCAGTGCAGGTGACGGCGTGCTGCACTACCTGCTGGGGGACCATCCCACGCTTCGCTCAGGACTATAGCCTCGGCTCGACCGCCGTCACGGCCTACGAAGACGGCGTGCGTGGGGCCGAGCTGCGAAGCGAAGGGATAAGGCGTGGGGTGAAACGCGTTTCATCCTTCTATCCGGCTCAGTGCGTGCCTTGAGCCCTGTGAAGGGATGAGCCAGGGTCAATCCGTTTACAATGGTCAAGCGTTCGGCCGTGGACGTTGACGGTAACCCTTTGCCGTGCTACAATCTCATAAACAGCTTGCAGGAGAGAGAGATGAGCGAGACAATTGTGACGGTCTATGAACACGGTATATTGCGTCCACTCAAGCCGCTATCCCTACCGGAAAAAGCGCGTGTCTGGATTCAAATTCTCGCACCGGCTTTGCCCGCTTATGAAGAACGACGTCGAGTGCGTCAGGCCTTGCTGGATGCGGGTGTCATTCACCTGCAGCTCCCAAGCGAAGCCATTGAACCGGTTTCAGAAATTGAGCTTGAAAGATCAGCCAATGTGCTGGCAAGCGCAGGCCCCCTCTCCGAACTCATCATGGCAGAACGGGAAGGACGATGACAACGTACTATTTGGATACCAGCGCGTTGAGCAAACGGTATGTGACGGAACCTGGTAGCCATTGGATACGAGACCTGGTCAACCCTGTCGCCGGACACACCTTGTTGACAGCGCGTATTACAATGGTCGAGGTTTATAGCGCGTTGGCGCGCCGCAGACGGGAAAAGTCTGTCCCGGTCGCCGAGTGCGAGATTGCAGAACGGGCATTTGCGGCCCATAGCGCCACAGAATACGAGTTTGTCGAGTTGGACTTGGCCGTTGTGAACATAGCGCGTGACCTCCTGAAGCAGCACCCCTTGCGCGCCTATGATACAATTCAATTGGCCTCGGCGCTGATTGCCAACCGGGCGCTTTTGTCCGCCGGTCTATCTCCCTTGATTTTCCTATCGGCCGATACGCGTCTCAACGCGGCAGCCGCTGTTGAAAACCTGGCCGTGGATAATCCCGACCTCCGTCCGTAACCCCATCGCCCTCGTGGATCGCAGTGCTGAGGTCACGCTGCGCCACGTGAGCGCCTGGATGCGCAGCGAGATAGACGCCGAGGCAAGCGCCGGCAAGTGGAAGCTGCGGGCCTATTATTACCCCGCGAGTCCGCGGGGCAAGCTCCGCCAGCCACGCCGCGCTGAGTTATACCGATCCTGACGGGGGCAACACCGCCCTGGCCATCCTTCGCCAGGCTCAGGACAAAGCCTGCCTCACGACGGTGTCGCTACGCACGTACAAGTAGCGCAGGGAGGCGGCTGGACCTACACCGCCGCCGTCCCTCGCTGCGCTCAGGATGCTTCGCAAACGGCCTGGGCAGGCTTCGCCCTGAGGCTCAGCCCGAAGGGTGGTGGAGGCGCACAGCTACCGGCCCTTCGGGGAACCGCTGGAGGGTGACAGCGGCGCGCTCTGCAGCGTTGAGCCCCAGACATTTTCTCCGCAGGCTGTTAGTCAGCGATCAGCGCCAATTGTTTTTCGAGCCGAGAGCTCCACCGGTACACATATACGGCCGTCATCCGTCGTTCGCCATCTGCCGTTCGTCGTCCATCAGCGACGTCCGCCAGCGCCGCCTGCACCGCCGCGTAGGTGGTCAAGGCAAAGGGTCCCGGCGGGGGTACGTGGGGACCGACGGCCTGATACGCAGCGCTGAACTCGGCGTCGGCGGCGCCGGCTTCGGGCCAGCGATAGGGGGCAGCGAATATCACGTCTGTGACGTACTCGCCCGCAATCTGAACAAACAGCGGGCTGCCCAGCGCCGGGCCGCCGGCGACCGGGCCATCCCAACCCAGCTCGCGCAAGAAGCGCAGCCGCTCGCCGACCGCCAGAGGGTCGTCGGATAACACCACCGCATCTACGCCCGGCGGCGGCGTGAGGCTCTCAAAGAGGAACAACTCGTGCGCGCAGGCTGCCTGCGTCTCGCCGGCTGGGGGGGAACCCATCCAGCCCACGGTCTCGGCGTCCAGCTCGGAGGCCAGGTAATCCAACAACGGGCACAGCCAGTCGTCGGCGCCCCCTTCCACCGTCCCGGCGACGATGAGCGGGAGTCCGGCCTGCTCATAGATGGGACGGGCGGCGGCGGTGGTTTGGTCGCGGAAATGGCCGACGACGGCGACAACCTGCGGGTCCTGCGCCAGGCTGCGGGCGGCCGCGACCGCGCCCTCGACCGCGCCCCGGTCGTCGTAGGCCGCCAGCTCCACCGTGCGCCCGCCGACGCCTCCCGCCGCGTTAGCCTGCCGCACGGCCAATCGCGCCGCATAGATGGCATCGTAACCCACGTAGCGATACTCGCCCTCAAAAGGCGCTACCAGGCCGATTTTGACGACGGGTTGGATGACGCGAATAACGGAGCAAGAAGTAAAGAGTAAAAAGAAAAACGTAAAACGTAAAACGTAAAACGTAATTCGCTTTTCGTCTTTCGTCTTTGGTCTTTGGTCTTTCGTTCTATTGCCCCGTACAACGCGCATAGTTGTTCAAGTGCTCTTCTTGGGTGGCGGCGAACAGGTGGCTGCCGTCATCCCTTTCGCAGTCGCGCATAAAGAAAAAATAGGGCGTGTCGGCAGGGTTGAGCACGGCCTGGATGGCTCCCAGGCCGGGGTTGGCGATGGGGCTGGGGGGCAGCCCGGCGTAGAGATAGGTGTTCCAGGGCGAGTCCACCGAGGTATAGTGGTCGGCAGTGATTTGGGGCCACCAGTCGCCCGGCGCGCCCAGCGCATACTGGATGGTGGGGTCGGCGTCCAGCTTGATGCCCGCCGCCAGCCGGTTGAGATACACGCTGGCAATAGTGGGCTGTTCCTCGGCCAGCACAGCCTCCCGCTCGACGATGGAGGCCAGCACGATCACCTCATACAGTGTGCGGCCTTCACCTGCACTGCCCGCAGGCGCAAGTGGAGCGACGGCCTGAGCGCGCATCTCGGCGCTCACCTTGGCGTCGAAATTTGCCAACATGCGCTGGATCAAATCGGCGGCAGTGGCGTCCTGCGGCAAGCGATACGTATCGGGGAACAAATAGCCCTCCAGCGTCGCGTTGGCGGGCCGGTCGGCCAAAAAGCCAAAATCAAAGCTGCCGGTCGTCGCCAGGGCGATGAACTCGTCCCGATCGATGCCCGGCGCGATGCCGCCGCGGGCGGCCAGGTCGGCCACCTCTTCCAGACGCAGCCCTTCGGGGATGGTGAGCAACAATTCGCTGGCCTGGCCGTGCTGCAATGTCGCTGCGACCTCGCGCAGCGTCATGGTCTGGCGCAGCGTGTACTCGCCGGCCTCAATAGTTAGCCCCTCTTCGCTCACGTAGGAACGAAACAAACGCCGGTCCCTGATCAGGCCCAGCTCGTATAGCCGGTCGGCCACCTGTTGACCGGTCTCTCCGGCGTTCACGACAAACCTTACCGGTGTGTTGTCCTCACCCGGCGGGCGGTCCAGGTCGGATTTGTGGGTATTGAGATAAGCCTTGCGGGCCGCGCTATCCAGGTCCGACAAGTCAGACACTTCCAGGTTCAAAACCCGGTCGTAAACCATCCAGCCAGCCACGCCAATGGCGGCCAAAACGGACAGAAAAACCACCCAGCGCACAGCAAGTCGGGTCACGATGTTTTCTCCTCGGCGCCTAAAGTAGCACAGGCGTCCAGATAGGACTGTAAAAAGATAGCGGCTGCTGTGGCGTCTATCTCGGCGCGAGCGCGTTGCCGTCGGTTGCGACGCATCTTCCAGAGCGGTTTGGCGCTGATGGCAAGCATCTCTTCTGCTGTAGACGACGAATAACGCTCATCCCACAGTTGGAGGGGGATCGTCAGCGCCGCTGCCAGTCGTTCGGCGTAACGCCGGGTCTGTTGAGCCTGCGGTCCTTCGCTCCCATCCAGGCTCAGAGGCAAGCCAACAATGACCCGTTCTATCGCATACTCATCAATCAAGCGGCCGATGGCTTGAAAATCGGCCTGGCGCGAGGCGCGAATGATCGTCGTCAGAGGCCGGGCCGCCGTCCCGGTGGGATCGCTGACAGCGACGCCAATGCGTCGCTCACCAATGTCGAGGGCCAGAAACCGCGCCACGCCACACCTCAAGACTCATCGGGCTTGGCTTCCAACACCTGGATGCGCCACAGCAGCCAGGGGAAGCGGTCCTGCGCCCAATCAGGCCCAAGCTCGATTTCGGGCCGTTGAGCGACGGGCAGGGTCTGGTCCTGCCAGGCAATCTCCAGGGCAGCGACTCCCTCGGCGTAGGGCTTGCCGCGCAGCCAGCGTTTCACCTGCTCGTGAGGCAGTTGGGCCTCGGCCACACCTTCGGCCTCGACAAAAAAGGTCAACGTGCCATCGCCGAGGACATTATCGCCCATCATCCCCGGCCGGTACTGCTCTTGAACCAACTTGAACCCCTGGGGCACGCGCCGGGTCAACACGTATCGCGCCAGGTTATAGGCGTCGCCCAGGTCTATGACCACGCCCGTCACCTGTACGCGCATCTCCAGCTTGACCGACTCGGCCTCTTCGGTGGCAAAACGGTCGTAGGTCTCGTGAAGCACCTGCAACACCCGCACCGAGCCGGGGACCAGATATTCCCCCTCGCGCAGGCCGCCTTCGGCCTCGGGGCGGGCCAACACGCTGGTATAGCCTCGGCCGCGCAACTGGGCCAGCAACGTCCGGCGCAAGGCCTCACGATCTTCCTGAGTAACGGCGCGCACCTGGCTCAAGCCGCCGCCCCGGGTCGGTTCGGGATTGGTGACGCGCACGGCGCGAGCAGCAGCTCCCTCGATCCGGTTGATCAATCCCACATCCACGTTGCCGGTCGGGCCTGGCTCGACGGCCTCGATGCCCACAGCGGCCTGTCCCAGCGGAGGCACGGTCACGTCGCCGGCGGTGAGAAAACGCACCGGCGTACCCGCAGATGTGCGCACCGCTGTGCCTTTGCCCACCGTGTAATCCTGAGCCAACAGATTGGAGAAAACCACCGTGCCGGTGGCGCGACTGCTGGGTACGTCGGAGACGCCCGTCGCCCCGGCGACGGCCTCGCCAGACACTTCGGCCGATACACGCCGGCCAGAGATACGCAAGCCCTCGAAATCAATTTCCTCCAGCCCCGCTTCCTGGCCGGCCAGAGGTACTACTACTGTAACGCGAGCGATGGCCGAGAGCGAGGTCCGCGCAGGCGTGAGCACGAGCCGGGCGCTGGGCACAATAATGTAACCTGCTCCTACCGGCGCCAACACCCCAAACACAAACAGCAGCGCCACCGCGACGTAGCGCAGTCCACGCAGCACACGCGGCGTGTAGCGCCGCAACAACCCATGGATCAAAAACACCAACAAGCCCAAGGCCGTTCCACCTGCAGCGCCCAACGGCGCATCTTTGCGCAGCAGCGCCACATCAAGTCGCCCGATGGTCAACAGATCGTACAACAACACCATCACCACGCCAAAGGATAGCCCGGTCAAGATGTAACCTGACAGGCGCGAGTCGCCGGGGCGCAGTTCTTGAGGAGATATCCGCTCACCGCGGGATCTGCGAGGCGGCTCTGCAAGCCGACGCCGCTGCCAATGCCGCGTTTCGGCCCGCTCGACTGAAGAAACAAGCGGTATTCCCAGTTCGCGCGCCATCTCGCGTTGCGCCGGTTCTGCCGTGATCAACGCTAACTCGACTCCGCGCTGCCCGGCGCGGCGCTGCACGCGCAAAAGGTCCAACCTGTCCGTCAATACGGCTGCATCGGGAGGCATCACCAGCGCCACGCGCCCGGCGTCGGTCCAGTTCAGACGGTCGAGAACACTGGTCACGTCGTCGTCGGGACGCAAGTAAAAAACGCAAGTGGGCGGAACGGGTTTGGATGATCGGCCGATCAGTGTTTCCAGTCTTTCAAGCACGCAGACTGCTCCCTAAGCGCCAAAGAGGCCGGCCACAGACAGCACAAAGCCGCTCAGAGTCTCCGAGTGCGCCTCGTCGCCCACGCCCCACTGCCCCAGCACGGCAAAAGCTCTGCCCCGCAAGACAAACACGTCTACGGTGCGCCGGTCGGGGTCTACGATCCAGTACTCGCCCACCCCAGCTTCCTGGTACAGCGTGAATTTCTCGCGGCGGTCGTAGAGCCAGTTAGAAGGAGAAAGCACCTCGACGACCAGATCGGGCGGGCCTTGCACCTCCAGCTCGCCAATAATGTCGGCCCGCTCGGCGCGCACGAAAAGGATGTCGGGCTGCACCGGCACCGGTTGGTTGGGCAACTGCACGGCGCACGGAGCCGGGATGACCTCGCCCAGTTGGTTCTGCTCGACATAGGACCATAGATGCCCAAACAGAGCGGCCAAGATTCTTTGATGTCGTGTGCGCGGGGGTGGGGTCATATACAAAACTCCGTCAATGACTTCGTAGCGCCAGGCGTCGTCGGGTAGACGTTCCCAGTCCTCCCGCGTCCATTGCCCTTGCGCCGGCGGCCAGGGGCGCTCGCGGGCAGAAGGCGCTGGGCTTTGCGCCAGTCCTACACGCTGCGTCACCGTTTCAGTCACCATTCAAGACTCTCCTACACTGCATCGAAATTGGCGTCAACGGATGCTCAACATTTCGCGCACCAGCGTCGGCGCACCCGCCAGCGCCTCGTCCAGCCGGGAGGCGTCGCGCCCGCCGGCCTGGGCCAGGTGGGGTCGCCCCCCCCCGCCGCCGCCGACGACCTGGGCCACCCGCTTGACCAGCTCACCGGCGTGCACGCCCCGCGCTACCAGGTCGGGCGTCACGGCGGCCACGAGCTGCGGGCGCTCATCCACCACCGCGCCCAGCACCACCACGCCCGATGGACGCCGGTCGCGGAACCAGTCGGTCATCTCGCGCAAGGTTTCGGCGTCGGCGGCCTCGACGCGGGCCGCGAGCAGCGCCACGCCATCCACCTCCTGCACCTGGTCCAACAGACGCTCGAAATCGCGCTTTGCCAATGCCTGACGCAAGCGAGCGGTCTCCTTTTGGGCGGCCTGGACCTGTTCCAGCAGCGTCTGCGCCTTGCGATCCACCTCGTCGGGCGGGCAATCGAGCACGGCGGCGGCCTGTTGCAGCACGCCCAGGCGCCCGGCCACGTACTGCTGCGCCCCGCGCCCGGTCACGGCCTCGATGCGCCGCAGTCCCGCGCCCACGCTGCTCTCGGAGACGATGTAAAACGCGCCAATCTCGCCGGTCGCACGCACGTGGGTGCCGCCGCACAATTCCTGGCTGATGGGCGCAGCGGGGTCGCCGATGCGGATCGCGCGCACCACGTCGCCGTACTTTTCGCCAAACAGGGCGATCACGCCGCTCTCCAGCGCCTGCTGATACGGCTCGTGGGTGATACGCAGCGAGTAGTCGCTCAAAATATCGTCGTTGACCGATTGAACGATGCGCTCCAGCTCGTCTGGCGTCACCATGGCCGGGTGGGTAAAGTCGAAGCGCAGCCGGTCGGGGGCCACCAGCGAGCCGGCCTGCTGCACGTGCATTCCCAGCACCCGGCGCAGCCCGCGATGGAGCAGATGGGTGGCGGTGTGGTTGCGCATAATATCGCGCCGGCGCTCGGCGTCTACCCGTACCCGGGCCGCGTCGCCCGCGTGCGGCTGGCCTGTGACCACCTGGCCCACGTGCAAGATGAGACCTGGCAACGGGCGGCGCACATCGGTCACGCGAATTTCCCAACCCTCGCCCTCGATGAGGCCCGTGTCGCTGACCTGCCCGCCGGCCTCGACATAAAAAGGCGTGGCAGGCAATATGACCTCGAGTGCGTCGCCAGGCCGGGCGCTCGTCACCTGCTCGCCGGCGTGGACCAGCGCGAGCACCGTTCCCTGCATCTCGGTTGTGCTGTAGGGGTCGTGGGTCACGCCGTCAGCGGGCAGTTTGCCTTCGGCTTTGAGCGTCTCTAACAGGTCGGCGTAGGCGGCCAGGCCCTCGCCAAAAGTCGCCAGCGGCCCGCCCTGGCTGACCTGGCGATGCGCCTCTAAAGCGGCCTTGAAACCGGCTTCGTCCACGCCAACGCCTTGCTCACCGGCCACATCGCGGGTGATTTCCAGCGGCAGGCCAAAGGTAGCATACAGATCAAAGGCCACGTCGCCGGGAATTGGCACGCCGTCGCCTCTGGTCGCCGCCAACACTTCATCCAATCGGGCCAGACCCAGGTCCAACGTCTTGAGAAAACGTTCCTCTTCTTGGGTCATCGTCTTTAAAATATGGTCGCGCCGGTCGTGTAGCTCGCGATAATGCCCGCCCATGGTCTCGATCACCGCCTCGGCCACACCCGCCATAAAGGGCCGGGTGAAGCCCATCTTGCGCCCAAAGCGGGCCGCGCGGCGGATAATCATACGTAGGACATAGCCCCGCCCGACGTTGCCCGGCAGCACGCCGTCGCCCAGGAGAAAGGTCGCCGCCCGGCAGTGATCCGCGACGACGCGATAGGCCACGTTATGCTGTTCGCGCTGGGCGCCGGTGTGGCCGGCCAGGCTCTGAGTGCGGCGAAAGATGGCCTCAAACACGTCGGTGTCATACGTGGACCGGCGCTCCTGCATCACCATCACCAGCCGGTCAAAGCCTGCGCCGGTGTCCACGTGTTTGGCGGGCAGCGGGTCTAGCTTGCCCCCGCCCAGCGAATTGTACTGGATGAACACCAGGTTCCACAGCTCGACGAAGCGCCGGCAGTCGCCGTTTACGCGGCATGCGTGGCCGGGTATGTCAGGCATATTACAGAAATCGGGACCCCGGTCGAAATGGATCTCGCTGCACGGGCCGCAAGGGCCGGTCTCGCCCATCTCCCAAAAGTTGTCTTTGCGGCCAAAGTAGAGAATGTGTGCGGGGTCTATGCCGGTCTCGCGCTTCCAATGCCCCACGGCTTCTTCGTCGGTCTCGATCTCGCCCTTTTCGTCTTTGAACACCGTGGCGTACAGGCGCTCGCCTGGAAAGCCCCACACCCCGGTCAGCAATTCCCAGGCCCAGGCGATGGCCTCTTTTTTGTAATAGTCGCCGAAGGACCAATTGCCCAGCATCTCGAAAAAAGTGTGATGGTAAGGCGAAGGCCCCACCTCTTCCAGGTCGTTGTGCTTGCCGCTGACGCGCATACACTTTTGAACGTCGGCCACGCGGGGAGCGGGCGGCGCGCTGAGGCCCAGGAATCCATCTTTGAATTGGTTCATCCCGGCGTTGGTGAACAACAGCGTCGGATCGTCGTGCGGCACCAGCGACGCGCTGGGCACGATGAGATGGTCTTTGCGCTGGAAAAAGTCGAGAAAGCTCTGCCGGATTTCGGCGCTGGTCAGCTTTTTCATCGGCGACAGTCTCCTCCTGGCCTGATATCTCGCGGCATTGTAACTGAAAGGGGGTGGACTGTCAACCAGAAACCCAAAAGACCTGAAGGACAAGACAGGAGAAAAACCGGAGAGGGGAACAACACCCCCGCCGAGACTCGAACTCGGGCCACCGGCTCCGGAGGCCGGTGCTCTATCCACTGAGCTACGGGGGCAATAGTGCTATTGTGCCATAAAGAGCACGGTTTGTCAAACCTGGCTCAATTCTTGCTATTCCGGCTCAATGTCCACGATCTCGCCCATGATAGGCTCACTCGCAGCCGATTTGGGGGCCGGCGGGGGCGGGGGCGGGGTCTTGGCCGCTTTGGGCGGCTCAATCATCGGTGGTTCAATATCCGCGTGCATCATCGTCTGCCCGCGCAAGAAACCGCCTGGGTTGATCAACAACGAGTTGACGGCTAAATCTCCCCAGACGCGCCCCGTCTCCAAGATCTCTACCTTGTTTCCGGAAATATTCCCCTTGACTGCGCCCATGATGGAAACATTGTTGGCTTTGATCTCTGCAATCACTTTGGCCCCTTCGCCAATCACCATATTACCCGTCGTGTCAATATCGCCTTGAAACACGCCGTCAATGCGAATTCCCCCATCGCTTTGAACGGAACCGTGGACGTGGCAGTTGGGACCAATTACTGTTTCAATCTTGCTACTAGCCGCCGCCGGCGCCGGTCTTGCCGGTTGAGGCTCGGTTGGTTTCTGACGACGAAAGCTCACGGTACCCTCCTCCAGGATGAAATACGCTCCATTGCATGTGCGCGCGTGGCACTATACACCAGCCCAGCGCATTTGTCAAACGTAAAAAGCCGTCAGCCGTCAGCATGAACGCCGATAGCTGAGCTAAACGCTTCGATTGGATAAAGCCTGGGAGCGTGGTATAATCGCGCCGCGAGACACGTAGGAGATTCGACCCCAAATGGAAAAGTTTTTATCGGCCATCCGAAAAAGCCCGAGTATCACATCGGTCAACACTAAACACTGGAACTCTGTGGGCGTCTTTTTGACAGCTTTTGTCTTGTACGTGGCCACACTGGCCCCTTCCGTCATTCCCGGCGACCCTGGCGAGTATCAGTTCATCCCCCACATTTTGGGCATCGCTCACCCGCCGGGTTACGCTTTTTTCACCGTCCTGGCTAAAACCTGGACGGTGGTGGTCCAGGTCGGCTCCGTCGCCTATCGCAGCAACCTGCTGGCTGCCGCCGCCGGCGCCTGGACCGTGCTGATGGTCTACCAAATAGTTCTGTTACTCACGCCGCGCAACGTATCCCCAATTTCTCAATCCCCAATCTATCCATCCACCCGCCCTCTCCCGGCTCTCTTTGCCGCAGCAGTTCTAGCCACCTCAACCGACCTCTGGCAACACAGCCTCCACGCCAACTCGCACGTCGTGAGCGCGGCCCTCTCGGCAACGACGCTCTATGCCGGGTTGCGCTGGTGGGCCACAAGCCGCGACCACTGGCTGTACGGTTTTGCTTTTCTGGCTGCCTTGGGCGTTACCCACCACCCACTGCTGGCCTTTGGCGCGCCGGCTTTTGTCGCGTTCGTGCTGGCCGTGCGTCCAGGTCTTTTGCGTGATGGGCGCAGCCTGGTCAAAATAGGGCTGGCTATGCTGTTGGGATTGAGCATTTTCCTTTATCTGCCATTGCGCGCCGGCGCGACACCCTTTGGCCCAACACCCACCTGGGATGGACTCGTCGGCCACGCGACAGCGCGCGGTATCCGGGGCAACCTGTTCTACTTTGGCTGGGCTGACCAACCGGTGCGATTGCGCGTCTATTGGGAGTTGCTACGGCTCCAATACGCGCCGCCAATCTTATTCCTTTCGCTCATCGGAGTGGGTTGGCTGGCGTGGCGACGGCCACGGCCTTTTCTTTTGCTGGCCGTGTTTTATCTAGTCAACCTGGCTTTCATTATCAACACCGTCCAGGACGTGATGGCCTACTTGCTCTTGCCCTTTACAACCACTGCGGTGTTTACTGGCGTCGGAACGCAGGCCTTGCTTGACGCGGGACGGTTCATCCTGTCAAGGAAGCGCCACTTGGGTGTTGTGACGACTGGGCTGGTCCTGATGTTTTTCATCTTTCCGCTCACGACCGCCATTCACCAGGCGCCCCGCATCTCGCTGCGTCACTATCGCCTGGCCGATGACTTTATCAACGCCGTTTTTGAGCAATTTGCAGGCACGGGCGCCGGCGCCGTGCTCCTGGCTCCCTGGGAAGGACTGACCCCGTTGTGGTATGCCGAGCACGTTGAGGGCCGCAGGCTGGACCCGACTGATGTCCAACTGGTGTTCGTCGCCTCCGGCACGGCCAACCCGTGGGTCGAGAACGTGTGGGCCAACATTGAAAAAGGGCCTCTCTATCTGGCCGACTATCGCCCCCAAGTGACGACCGAGGGGTTCCGCCTGCGACCGGTCGGAGACTGGCCGTTCTACCAGGTCCTCCCCCCACCGGCAACCCCAATCCCCGCCATTTCTCACCCGCTTGAATTATGGGCCGGTCATGAGATTCAACTGTTGGGCTGGGATCTGGACCAATTATGGCTACACGAAGGAGAAACGGCGCATCTCACCCTGTTTATGCGCGCCTCACACGAGCTGACCGATTATTACATGCCCTACGCCCGACTGGGAAACAGACTGTACCGCTGGACCACCGACAGCCGGCTCAACACCCCCTGGTGGAAGCCGGGCGAAATTGTCGTGGAGCGCTACGAGATTACTGCGCCGTTCGGCACGCCGCCGGGAGTGTACCCGTTGGCGCTGGGTATGAGCAACGTGTCACAAGGCCAGGACCTCACGCTGTCCAACGGCAGCACAACGGTGACGCTGCCGGTCACGCTGGAGGTTCAGACGGCTCACATCGCCCCGCCCGACGCCGTGCTCAAGGCGGCGCTGGCCAATATCAACAGTCGCATTGTGCTGTTGGGCGGCCAGGCCAGCGCCCACGGCCATACCGTCCACGCGCCGTGGACCGAGCCGTTGCTCGTGCATCCCGGCGACAGCATTCAGGTCTGGCTAGACTGGCGCGCGCTCAGCACGGTAGATCAGCCCTACACGACCTTTGTGCATCTCATCGACGCCAGCGGCCGCCCATGGGCGCAACACGACTATACGCCGATGGGCGGCGCTTTTCCTACCTTTCTGTGGATACCGCGTTGGCTAGAGGGACAAACCGTTTCCGACCCGTACCGGCTCACCATCCCGGCCGCCGCGCCGCCGGGCGATTATTGGATCGAGATCGGAATGTATGGCATGACCAGCCTGCAGCGAGCCTACCACTTTGATCGGGCCGGGAATCTGGCCGGCGACCGCTACATTATGGGGCCGGTGCGTGTCCAAACGCCATAGGCAGAACCTGGAGGGTTACCATGAGCAATGTAGGATTTATTTTTTGGCTAATTGGTCTGTCGATCATGGTTTTTTTCGCCATCGCCTGGCTCTTGGATATCGGCAACCGTCAACGCCAGTTCCACGAACGCGTCGCCCCGCTCTTGACTGGGCTAGAGGAAACAGAAAATGCGCCAGGCTATCCGGTCGCAAACCAGGAACAATTGAGACTATTGCAGAGCGAAATCGAAGGGCTAAAAACGGACAGGACTCGCGCGATCCAGGCCGTCGGACTGGTGCGCTTTCAGGCTTTCAGTGATTACGGAGGCGACCAGAGTTTCGCCCTGGCGTTGGCTAATGTCACAGGTGAAGGCGTGGTCATCTCAAGCATCTTTGCCCGCGACGGCGCACGGGTTTACGCCAAACCCTTGCAAACCTGGACCTCCCCCCACTCTCTCAGTTTCGAGGAAGAAGCAGCGATTAACCTGGCCCGGCGTCAATTAGAAGAACAAACCCGCGTTGACGAAAACAACTAGTGTCGGAGAGATGTAATTTAGCCCCTTGTGGGCGGCTCGTGGGCAGCAAAATAGCTCAAAAACGGGCACAAGGCCCTATGTTACGGAGTTCTCCGACAGGCTACTAGATAGAACCGGATGGCGCAACGCCAGGAGCAAACAGCGCCGCTAACTGCCGGGCGCCGTCGGGGTTTGTCACCGCCAATACTTCATCACCCGCTTCAAAAACCGTGATTCCACGTGGCATAACCATCTTGCCGTGACGAATGATCGCCGCGATGACGCATTCGGCAGGCAAAGCCAGGTCTTTGATGGCCGCCCCCACCGCCTTTGCACCGAATGGAATTTTTTCCTCTACCAACGCATATTGCCCCCGCCTCAGCTTGAGTAAAGTCATCATATCCCCCAGCGACATTTCTTCCACGATCAGATTGGCCAGAATGGCGGGCTGGTTGAGCGCCACGTCCACGTGAAACTTTTCATCGAACAGCCAGGCGTTGCGAGGATTGTTGACACGGGCAATGATGCGCGGCACGTTGTAGTGTGTGCGGGCCAGAAAACACAGAGCCAGGTTATCGGCGTCACTAGACGTGCAAGCCGCTAACACGTTCGCCTCGCGGATACCCGCGTGCTCCAGTACCTGCGGGTCGGTAAAACCGCCCTCATAAATCACTTCCGTAGGCAATTCCCGATGGATGCGCGCCAACACCTCGCGGCGATGTTCAATGAGTCGCACACGTTGATTCTGCTCCACCAGCAACGAAGCCAGGTGAGTGCCGGTGCGCCCGCCACCTACGATCAAAACAAACATCCTAGTCCTCCTGGAACATCCGGTCAGCTTGAGACACTGCGCCATTTGACACCGGTCCGGTCATCAGGCGCGCGCGCAACGCCTCAATGCCTTCCCACGTCGCACTGAGATGCACCACGTCCCCGGTCTCCAACTTCGTCTCACCAGAAGGCAACCTGGCCCGCCCGGCGCGCGTGACCGCTGCCGGCAGGCATTGCTGCTCAGGCAACAGCTCACACAGGTTGCGCCCGGCCCACGCTTCTGGCACGACAAACTCGTACACCTCGACTTCGCCATTCCCCGCCGAAAACACCGTGCTGACGGGCGCGTTGTAGAGCAACTCTTCCACGCGCTGCGCCCCCCAACTGGAAGAGCTAATCACTTGCAGGCCGAACGCTTCGTGCCAGGATCTCCATTTGGAGTCATAATTGCGCACCACCACCCGTGGAACATTGAAAACCGTGTGCGCCACGTGGCCCACCACCGCATTGACAGCATCCGAGTTGGTGACGGTGGCCAGCGCATCGGCGCGCTCGATACCGGCGCGACGCAACACGTCCTGATTCAATACCTCCCCCTCGACCGTGCGGCCTTGAAAGTCGGAAGGCAGGCTGTCAAAGGCGGTATCGACTTCATCCACCACGGTAACGGCGTGCCCCTTTTGATAAAGCCGGTAAGCCAGCTCTGTACCTACCCGACCACAACCGATCACAATAACGTTCATCGAATATACTCCAGTCCAAAGACAAAGGACGAAAGACGAAGGACGAATGCCCAATCCCCCGCCCAAAGGGCGTACCAATCCCTAATCCACCTGATACGGCACGTCGGTGATGACGATACCGCGTTTGAACAACAGCGCCAGTCGCAGCCAAAAAGCCGTCTGGGTGTGCAGCAAATTGTGCCACCAACGTCGAGGCACAAACTGCGGCACGACAATTGTAATCGTCTCATTGGGCTGGCCTTGCCTGGCAACCTCTTCGACATAGTCCAGCAACGGCTCCACCAACAGCCGGTAGGGCGAATCCAAGACCACCAACCGCACCCCCTCGCCCCACTGCTCCCACTTGGCTTGAATCCGCTCGGCCTCGTCGGGATCCAGCGAGACGTGCACCGCCGTCACGTCGTCGGAGAGCGAGCGCGCATACCGGAGCGCGGCCATCGTCCCACGGTGCACGCCGCCAATGGGCAAAATGACCCGGTGGCGGGCGATGCGCGACGGCGCGCCATAGTGCTCCAGCGACAGGTGCCCGGCCAGGTTCTGATAGTGACGGTAAATCCCCCAAAACACGGCCACGAGCATAGGGATCAGCACCAAAACGATCCACGCCCCATCCCGAAACTTGGTGACAGCGAACACGAGCATCACGACGCCCGTGCACACTGCTCCAAAACCGTTGACTAGCATCTTTAAGCGCCAACCGGAATCATAGCGCAGCGTCGAGCCGCGCTCACGCACTTCCCGGCCGAGCTCCAGCCGCCCGATTTTTCGCCAGCGCCGGGCCATACCTGTTTGCGACAGCGTAAACGAAAGAAACACGCCAATGGCATACAACGGGATCAACGCCGTCACGCTGGCGCGAAAGACCAGAATCAGCGCCGACGCGATAAAAGCCAGCGCCACAATACCCCGCGAATAGACCAGGCGGCTGCCGCGATAGGCAAACTGGCGGGGCAAAAAGCCATCCACGGCCAATAACGCACTCAGGCGCGGAAAATCGGCAAAGGAAGTGTTGGCGGCCATGATCAAAATGACCGTCGTAGCGATAATGGTGCCGAGATACAGGATTCCACGGCCGGCGTAAACCGTGCGCGCCAGTTGCGAAATGACGGTCTCGCCCTCCGAGGGCACGGCGCCGATTTGATGCGAAAGCAAGGTGATGCCCAAAAACAACGTGCCCAGAATGACCGACATCCAGAGCAACGTGACGCCGGCGTTTCGGCTGCGCGGTTCCCGAAAGGCCGTGATGCCGTTCGAGATGGCCTCCACGCCGGTCAGAGCGGCCGTGCCGCTGGAAAAGGCGTGCAAGATGAGAAACGGCGTGATGGCTTGCGCGGCCACAATCTCGAGCGCCGGCGGGTCAACCAGTGTACCCAAGCTGCCGGTGAGGTATCGAAACAGGCCCAACCCTACCGTTGCAAACATGGTCACCACAAAAAAATAGGTTGGGATGGCAAAAATCGCGCCCGACTCTTTGACGCCGCGCAGATTGATCACCATGATAAACAGCACCATGCTGACCGCCAACGGAACTCGATAAGGAAACAACGCCGGATACGCCGACGCAATCTGCGCCACGCCCGACGACACCGAGACGGCCACGGTCAGGATATAATCGGTCAGCAGAGCCGCGCCGGCCGTCCGCGCGGGAAGCTCGCCCAGGTTGTCACGGGCCACAATATACGCGCCGCCGCCGCCCGGATAGGCGTGGATCGTCTGCTGGTACGAAAGCGTCACGATGGTCAGCAACACCACAATGGCCACCGCGATGGGAAAGGCATACCCAAAAGCTACCGTCCCTGCGGCTGCCAGGATGATCAAAATCTCCTGGGTAGCATAAGCCGTGGATGAGAGCGCGTCGGAAGCAAACACCGCCAACCCGATGGCCTTGCCGATGGTTTGATGTGGCGCGTCGGCTGTAGCCAGCGGACGCCCAATGAGCGACGTGCGCCACGACGGACGCGGCTCATAGTTGGCCGTGCGGCGCAAAATCGTCGTCCCTTTTTCTTGATCTATCTCGATCACAGGCTTTTCTCAGCTTTCAACAAACGCACCTGGAGGTTGGTTAGCCCAGGTGCGCGACTGACATGAACTCACTTGGGCATATTCTACTCTGTTTGGTCTAGGCGTCAAGTGCTCCTGAGCCGCAGCCACATTTTCAATTTGCTGGCCGATCAGCATCGAGTCTAAATGACATCTATCACCCCAAATCTGTGACACTAGCAGCCTGTCGGAGAACCCTGTAATATAGGGCCTTGCGCCCGTTTTTGCTCGTTTTGCACCCATTTTGAACGCCCACCAGGGGCTAAATTACGTCTCTCCGACAGGCTGCTAGGCCTCCGGCACACACTTGACACAAACTATATTCAGGCTATAATATATTCATTGGATTGAATGTTATGCGCAAGTTGAAAAAATGGGCGCTTGGCAAGAAACTGACACTCACAAGGAGCGAAAAACGACGGAAATCAAGATTCTCGGTATGACCCCACGACTTTGAGCTGGCCATCGCCGTGGCCGTGGGCACGTTCGGCATTGCCTCGTCCGAGGCGCTGGCCACCGTGATCGGCCCGCTGATCGAGGCGCCGGCGCTCATTGGCCTGGTGTACGTGGCGTTGTGGATGCGGCGCGCGTGGTTTGCCGCCCGATAAACAATGGACGAGCAGCGCTTGCTGGCCGTCCTGACCCACCCTGATGACGAAACGTACTGGCCCGGCGCGGCGTGCGCGTGCACCTGCTCACCGCCACCCGCGGCCAGGCCGGCGCCTGCGGCGACCCGCCGCTGTGCACACCCGCCGAGCTGCCCGCCGTGCGCGAGCGGGAGATGTTGACCTTGCCGAGGTGACGCTGGTCGGCGGCGGCGTTTGCGGCGTTGGGCGCGTTCGTGTCGGTGGCCGTGAAAGGTGGGGCTGCAAATCGTCGCCCGCGCGTTGCCGTTGACCTACTCGGTCGAGGCGTTGCGCGCGGCGCTGGCGGCCTTTGCTACCCTCTTGTTCGCGCTGACCGTGCGCACGCTGGCGCAACGACTGGATTAACGAGACCAAAATGGGAGGCGACGATTGATCAAGACCGGACTTTTCAGAGTTGTAGCATGTAGCGCGTTCCTGGCTTACCTGGCTGTGCTCGCCTATCCGGCGGCAAGTGCAGATACTCTGCCTGAAACCGGCGAAGCAGTGACCATTTACTTTTTCTGGGGCGACGGCTGCCCTCACTGCGCCCAGGCCAAGCCGTTTCTGGAAGACCTGAGCCGGCAATATCCTCAGGTTAAAGTGCAGGCTTATGAGGTTTATTACGTGCAGGAAAACCGCGCGCTCTTGGCCCAGATGGCGGCGGCCTTTGGCTTTGAGGCCCGCGCAGTGCCCACCATTTTCATCGGCGAGCGTTATTGGCAAGGATACAACCAAACAATCGCCGGGCAGATACAAGCCTACGTAGAGACTTGCCTGTCGTCTGCTTGTCCCGATGCCGGGCGGAGGATCATCACCCCAGCCGGACCGCTTGTCGTTGCGCCTGAGAGCCCGGCCGAAGCCGAGAGCGCCACGGCGGAAACCGCGACAACCGAGCGTAGCGCCGAGGCAGAAGCCGCGGCCGAGGTGATTGACGTGCCGTTGCTGGGCGCGGTTAACCTGAGCGCGCACTCGCTGACCGTGAGCACGGCTATCATCGCCTTTGTGGACGGGTTTAACCCCTGCTCGCTGTGGGTGCTGTCCATCCTGTTGGCGCTCACGCTGCACACCGGCTCGCGCAAAAAGGTGCTGATCATCGGCCTGATCTTTATCAGCGTGACGGCCGGCGTGTACGCGCTGTTCATCGCCGGGCTGTTCACCGTGTTCACCTTTGTCAGCTTCCTGGGCTGGATCCAGGTCGTGGTGGCGCTGGTGGCGCTGTTCTTTGCGCTGGTGAACATCAAGGATTATTTCTGGTACCAAGAGGGCCTCTCGTTCACCATCGCCGACGAAAAAAAACCAGGCATCTACCAGCGCGCCCGCAAAATCCTGAACGCCAGCGATTCGCTATGGGGGCTGGTCAGCGCCACGATAGTGATGGCGGCCGGGGTTTCGGTGGTCGAATTCTCGTGCACGGCGGGCTTTCCGGTGCTGTGGACCAACATACTCACTGCGCAGAAAGCCTCGTCGGCCACCTTTGCCGCGCTGCTGGTGTTGTACATGGTCATCTATCAGATCGACGAGCTGGGCATCTTTATGGCGGCGGTGGTGACGCTGCGGGCCAGCCGGCTGGAAGAAAAGCACGGGCGCGTCCTCAAGCTGGTCGGCGGATTACTGATGCTGACGCTGGCGGTGGTGATGATCGTAGACCCGGCGCTGATGAACAGCCTGGGCAACTCGTTGTTGATCTTTGCCAACGCCTTCGGCCTGGCGATGATTGTGCTGTTCGTGCACCGCGAGGTCCTGCCGCGCTTTGGGGTGTATATCGGCACAGAGATGGCCCCCCGACGCGCCAAAAAACGACGCACGTCCAGGAAAAAGAAGCGGGCATCGTAGCGGCAGCTTTTCAGCTCAGTACTCTCAGCCGCTCTTGCAGTCGCTCTCGCCGCTGTGCAAGGCCGGCCAATTTGTCGCGCTCGCGCTGAACTACATCTGGCGGTGCTTTTTCGGCAAAGGGCCCGCCCAATTGCTTTTCGCTACGGACGACCAGAGTGGTTATTTCGTCCAGTTCCTTTTGCAAGCGCACGCGCTCGGCCTCCAGATCCACTAATCCGGCCAGAGGCAGGTAGCAGGTCACGGAGCCTGCGATGATGGCGGCAGACTGGGCGGGTGGCTGGACAGTTTGTTGGATGCTGAGTTGGCTGGGGTCGAGGCGGGCCAGGCGCACCAGGATGTCTTGTTGAGCGCTCAACAGGTCGCTTTGGTCGCTCGCTGCAATGAGCGCGGCGATGGGCTTGCCAGGCTGCACGTCATACTCGCTGCGCACGTTGCGCATGCCCCGGATCAACTCGATCAGCAGACCCATGTCGGCCTCGGCGGCCTCGTCTGGGAGACCCGCTTCTGGCCAGGGCGCGATGATGAGCGCGTCGGGCCAGCCGTTGTGCGGGGCGAAGGTCCCACTGGCGGCGCGTTTCAGATGGCCCCACACTTCTTCGGTGACAAACGGGATGAACGGGTGCAACATGCGCAGCGCCTGGTCGAGCACGTGCACCAGCGTCTTCCCGGCGCTGTACGCCGCCATGCCGCCTTGTTCGATCTGGCCTTTGGCGATTTCAATGCTCCAATCGGCAAATTCTGACCAGAAAAAGTCATAGAGTTGCAAACCCGCCTGGCCGTATTGGTGGGCATCAAACAGCCGCGTCACGTCACCGATGACGCGGTTGAGGCGGGACAAAATCCAGCGGTCGGCCAGCGACCATTCGATCCGTTCGGGCGGCAGATGGAGGTCGGGACAGGTCCCCAATTTACCTATCACAAACCTGGCCGCGTTCCAGATTTTGTTATTAAAGTTGCGATTGCCCTCGACCCGTTGCAGCGAGAGGTTCATATCGTTGCCGGGCGAGCCGCCGGTGAGCAGGGTGAAGCGCAGGGCGTCGGCCCCCATGGCAGGCAGGCCGGCGGGGTATTGCTTGCGCACGTACTCGGATAGCTCTCCCGGCTTGGCCCCGTCCAGCAAGGCAATGGGGTCCACCACGTTGCCGGTGGTCTTGGACATCTTGCGGCCCTGGTCGTCGCGCACCAGCCCGTGCAGGTAGACCGTGTGAAACGGAATATCGTTGGTGAACATCAGCGAGGTCATGATCATCCGCGCCACCCAAAAGAACAGGATGTCGTAACCGGTCTCCATCACGCTGGTGGGGAAAAAGCGGGCCAGATCGGGCGTGTCGGCGGGCCAGCCCAGCGTCGAAAAAGGCCACAGCGCCGAGCTGAACCAGGTGTCGAGCACGTCGGAGTCTTGTTCGATGCGCAGCGAGCCGCACGCCTCGCACACAAACGGGTCATCCAGCGTCACGGTCAAGTGGCCGCAGTCGGCGCAGGTCCACACCGGGATGCGGTGGCCCCACCACAGTTGACGGCTGATGCACCAGGGCCGGATGTTTTCCAGCCAGTTATAGTAGACCTTTTCAAAGCGCTGCGGGATGATCTTGATGCGCCCGTTGCGCACCGCCGCCAGCCCCATATCGGCCAACGGTTTGACGTCCACGAACCACTGCTTGCTGACCATCGGCTCGACCACCTCGCCGCCGCGCTGGCTGCGCGGAATGGTCATCTGGTAGGGTTCGGTGCGCAGGGTCAACCCGGCAGTCTGCATATCGGCCCACAACTGTTCGCGGCAGACAAAGCGGTCCAACCCGGCGTAAGGGCCGGCGTGGGCGCTCATGGTGGCGTCGGTGTTGAGCACGTTGATAATTTGCAGCCCGTGGCGCTGGCCGATCTCAAAGTCGTTGGGGTCGTGGCCAGGGGTAATTTTGAGCGCGCCTGTGCCAAACTCGATATCCACGTAAGTATCGTGGATCACCGGGATGGTGCGGTTGAGGATAGGAACCAGGCAGGTCTTGCCGATCAGGTGGCGGTAGCGCTCGTCATCCGGGTGCACGGCCACGGCGGTGTCGCCCAGAATCGTCTCCGGTCGCGTCGTGGCGACGGGGATATAACCCCTGCCCGGACCTTCGTCCAGATCGGCCCCGGCGATGGGATATTTGAAATAGTACAGCGCGCCCAGCTCGTCCGAATACTCGACTTCGAGGTCGCTGACAGCGGTCTGCAAGCCCGGCGACCAGTTGACCAGGTACTCGCCCTGGTAGATCAGCCCCATGCGATACAGCCGCACAAAGGCTTCGCGCACGGCCCGGCTGAGGCCCTCGTCGAGCGTGAAGCGCTCGCGCTCCCAATCGCAACTGGCCCCCAGGCGGCGCAACTGGCGCGTGATGTGCCCGCCGTATTTGTGCTTCCACTCCCAGGTGCGGCGCAGGAACTCTTCGCGCCCCACCTCCTGGCGACTGCTGCCCTCGTCGCGCAGCATCTTTTCCACCTGGAGCTGTGTGGCGATGCCAGCGTGGTCCGTGCCGGGAACCCACAGCGCGGCGTAGCCTTTCATGCGGTAATAGCGGATCATCAGGTCTTCCAAGCTGACGAACATGGCGTGGCCCAGGTGCAGCTCGCCGGTCACGTTGGGCGGGGGGATGGAGATGACGAAGGGTTTGGCGTCAGGGCCGGCGACTTCGGGCTTGAACCAGCCATTTTCTTCCCACCATTGGTAGATGCGCTGTTCGGTGGCGCTAAAGTCGTAGACTGGGTGCATTTCGTGGGTCATTGGTTCTCCTCATTTTTGCAGGTTTACACATCGGCTCTTTGTTGGTTTTAATCTGACAGCTTGGTCAAGTCAAGCAACCACAATCCGAAAGGTTCTGAATTCCAACTCCAGCCGCTTCCCCAAAGAAAGGCGATTTGGGACTGATCAGGCGAGGGGACCATTTGTAGGACTTTGAGTTGTATTTTATCGGGATCGGTCAATTGTTCAGTTGAGTCGGTACTGGTATTGTAGCGCCAGAGAACGTCGCTGTTGTACGTCTCATCACGGCAGGCATAGTAGAGGTACCGGCTGTCTTGTGACCAAGCAAAGACATGAGCAGAACAAAGAACGTGTTTTTGGCTACCATCAGTCCTTATCAAAAACGTATGTGCAGCGGCAACAGCCAGATATGTTCCATCGGGAGAGAACTTGGGCCAAGTACTCCCTTCGCAAGCCCAGAAACTTTGTTCATCTATGAGCTTTGCGGATGGCTTGTCGATGTCTATCAACCACGCGCCTTCACTAAAGGGAAGCAGGTTGCCATAGCAAATCTGCACGGTAAACAGGGTTGGACCTTGCGGCGGCGCCGTGAAGCTCATAGATTGGTCTGAAACGAATATCTTTTGCAGGTCGCTGCCGTCTGTGTTGGCCACCCAACCTTCAAATAGCGGTAGGTTGAACGCAGGCCCCGTGGCTTTCACAAGAAGCACATCGCTGTTGAAACCAGGCGCTAGATCGCCCGCGTGACACTTGACGCACCCGAAGACTCCATCATAGTCCAATAGCACTGCCCGGTGCGGCTCGGTCTGTGGAGGCGGCGAAAGAACAAACAGAAAAACCTGTTGGCTACCTGGCAGTACGTGCTGTTCTATCACAAAAAACCCAAGCTCATCAATCCATGCCAGGTCAAGGTTCGCTGAAGTGGGAACCAATTCTAGCGCCGGTGTCACCTCACCGGTAGCTATGTCCAACTCCCAGGTTTCTTTTTGTCGCTGCACCAGAATCGCCCTGCCATTATCAGGCCAATCTAAAAGAGTCAGAGAGTCATCAGGCCACAGGTTCTTTAAAGCCGGGTGAGGGAGGGGTGTCGGCGGCGGAGTAGCGGTGGGGCGTGGTTTAGCTGTGGGGCGCGGTGTCAAAGTTGGATAGCGTGTCCGAGTCGGTGTGGGCGAGAGGGTTGGTGTGTTGCTGGGGGGAACGGTCGGGCTGGCAGTCGGCGTGTCAGTTGGAGTGGCAGTTGGCGGTGCTGCCGGACTCGAATAAGTTGACGTGAGGATTGGATGCCTTGTCAGGCTGGCCAGCGGCGTGCTGGCTGGCGTCGGGTCTGACATGCAGGCGGCCAGAAGCAACCCAATCGCCAGTGCTGCGATCAGGCCGACTTGTTGATGTCTTTGGCTGTGTTGTCCCTGAATCTGCACCAGGCACGCTCCTCTACCTTTGGATTCAATATGTGGTATAATCACAATCGGCGATTATTGTGATCATACGAGGTGTGAAATGTCCCAGGATAACGCGTTTCGCTGTTATGTTTATCGTGATCAAGACGGACAGTACGTCGCTCGCTGCCTGGATTTGTTACTGGTTGACGTCCGTGACACAATGGACAAGGCCATCGCCGCCCTGGACGAAAACATTTTAGGCTACCTTGAGGCAATGGGTGAGATGAGCACAGCGAGTACACTGATCCCACGCCCCTATCCCCCTCGTCAGTGGCTTCATTTTTACGCCCTGTTAATCTTGAACACGGTCAAAACACTTTTGGGTCGCAAGCCCTCCTTTTTGTACTTTGTCAAGCGCGTGGAGGGAGACCAACTGGTTTATGCCTAAACGCTACCCACCGTTGACTCCACGCGAAGTCGTTGCCATTCTACGAGCGCGTGAGTTTGAGCACGTGCGCACCCGGGGCAGCCACGAGTATTATGGCGGCTCTGTTCGCGGTCAACGCCGAATGGTCACCGTAGACACCCACTACCGAGAGTTCAGCCCTCAGCTTATCACCTCGATGATTCTGCAGTCCGGCCTGACCCGCGCCGAGTTCTACGGCAGCACCGAGTCCACGGCTCGCAAGATCAACCTGCGTTCTGACCAGTATCCGATTCCGATTGAGAACTAGCCGGACCTAACCGGTCCGGCTAACACGTGACGTGAAACAACCCGATGGTCTCGCCCTTGCGCTCGGTCTCGTTCCACTTTTCCAGCGCCTCGGGTGTGGACAGCAACATCACTTCGCAGCCCTGCTCGGCCAGGAACGCCTGAGCCTCTTTGGACAGACGTACATTGTCGTACTGCCCCGTACCCACGATGAGCAGCTTGCCCCCTTTTTCATACACGTCCTGAATCTCCTCCAGCGAAACCTTGTGCGACGTGCCAAACAGTTGCTTGGATAGCTTTTTCTTGCGTTTGCGCACCGCGCCGTCCAGCTCGATCACGACGTCGTGATGAAAAGTCTCTTTGCCGACGGTAATCGAACCAAAGCTCGTCGCTTTGATTTTGGGTTTCATCGTTCCCCACTCCCCAATCCCCAATATCAACCAACACAAACCCCCTTCCATCACAAGGACGAAAAGGGGGCTTTCGCGGTACCACCTTGCTTCGGCCGGTCCGTTCGTGGCTCGACCGGCTCACCACGACTGGACTGACTGCGCTCTGACGCGATAACGGGCGTACCCGGGTAAAGCTACTCGTTTCACTCCACCAACTCCCAGGCGACCTTTGGCAAGTGCGGCTGCGGGGGCTTTCAGCCTGTGGCCTCTCCTTCTCTACCAGGCGCGAGCCTGCCTACTCTTCCCGTTCGCAGTTGTTTGGCTATTCAGCTATGGCACACGATTATAACACCAGCTCCGATTGCCGTCAACCTGACCGGGGTGCGTTTTTTCGCAGCAGCGTTCCTCCCACCGCCCAAAACTGTGGTACAATATAACAGCAACTTTTATCGGGCATCTTGTTTTCCTCTATCTGGAGCCAAAGTGACACTAGTACAATCTCTTATGAATACATTCCTTCGCCGGTTCCCGCTCGACGCGCTGGCCGACTTGGTGGGTCGGATATACCTGGATCGGTGCATCGAGCTGGTGTGGCGTACCGTGCGCCGGGACCGTATGCGCCGGTTGCACCCTCAGGAAATCCGCGCAGCCGAACACGTATTTGGATACACGTTTCCATACGAAGATGTGCGAGTTTATGAAAACTCTCCCTTTGCCGCGTTCCTGGTATCCTTGAGCAACCGCGTACATCTCCCCCAGGATCGGGGCCTTGGTGTGACCGTGTTCAACACCATCCATTTTAGTGTTCAACTGGAGCCGGACCATGCCGATATACCCTGGCTGATCCACGAGATGACGCACGTGTGGCAATACCGGCAATACGGACCGCGCTACCTTGTCAACGCCTTGCAAGCGCAAGCCGAATTTGGGCACGGGGCCTACGAGTTCCGAGAAGGTGTGGCGCAAGGCTGGCCATGGGAGCGATTCAACCCAGAGCAGCAAGCGGACATTGCGCGCGCTTTTTACAAAGCGCTCGTGCAGGGACAGGACGTGGCCGAGTTTCGACCTTATATCGGCAAATTGCGTGGGGTCGCGCTCTAGCAGCCTGTCGGAGAGACGTAATTTAGCCCCTTGTGGGCGTCCAAAATGAGGGTTCTCCGACAGGCTGCTAGTCCGTCCTCATTCCAAGAGCAGGTACGGATTCTCAACCAGGTGTTTGATCCGCTGCAAGAACCGTGCGGCCGGCGCACCGTCCACCAGGCGGTGATCAAACACCAGACTCAGCGTCCACATCTGCCGCACGACGATTGCGCCATCCTTGACAACCGGCTTGGGCTGGATACGCCCCACGCCCAAAATCGCCGCCTCGGGCAGATTGATCACCGGTGTAAAGGCGTCGATCTCGTGCATCCCCAGGTTGGTGATGGTGAACGTGCCGCCTGACAGATCGTCGGGGGCGGCCTTGCCCGCCCGCGCCCGCTCGACCAGCGCGCGAAACTCGACCCCAAAAGCCCGCAAACCCTTCCGGTCGGCATCGCGGATCACCGGCACCAGCAGCCCGCGCTCGGTGTCCACGGCCATGCCCAAGTTAACCTGCGGCAGCCGCTCGATGGCCTGGCCGTCGGCGCTGAGGCGGGCGTTCATGTAGGGGAACTCGCGCAAGGCGCGGGCGACGATGAGCGCCAACAGGTCGTTGTAGCCTGGCGCAAAGCCCCACGCTTCGGTCACGCTGGCCTTTAATCCCTCGCGCGCCTCAACCAGGGCCGTCGCGTCGGCCTCGGTGACCAGCGTAACACGGGCGGTGGCGTGGACGCTGGCGGCCATGCGCTCGGCGATGACGCGCCGCAACCCGATGAGGGGCGCGCTTGCGATGACCGGCATCCCGGCCGGCTCGCCGGAGAGCGCCTGCACCGCGGCTTCTACGTCGGCCCGGGTCACGCGCCCGCTCGCGCCGGTCCCGCTGAGCGCGGCCACGTCCACACCCAAAGCCTCGGCGGCCTTGCGGGCGACGGGCGTCGGTTTGGGTCGCGCCGCCAGGTGGGCCACGACGTCTTTTTCCTGGATGCGCCCGTTGGGGCCGCTGCCGCTCACCAGCGTCAGGTTCACCTTTTTCTCCCGCGCCAGCTTGCGCGCCCGAGGCGAGCTAAACAGGCGCGTTCTCTCCGGCGCTGCGGCGATAGATGGCGCGGTCTGGAGTTCAGGGACGGCAGATGGCGCGACGGCTGCAGCGGTCATCGCTTCGGGCCGATACGCGGAAATGTCCTCGTCGGGCGTGGAAGTGATCAGCGCCACAACGGTCAGCACGGGCACGGCCTCGCCTGCCGGGACCGCAATCTGGCGCAAAAAACCGCGCGTCGTGGCCTCTACCTCCAGCGTGGCCTTGTCCGATTCGATGGAAAACAATACCTCGCCGCGCTGGACCGGCTCTCCTTCCTGCTTGAACCACTCGATGATGGCGCCCTCTTCCATCGTCTGACGTTCGGAATGGCCGCATCTTCCAGCGGCTCGCTCATCGGCACCGGCACGTCGGCCGCCGCCACGCGCACCACCGGCGCGTCCAGCCAGTCGAACAGCTCCTCCTGGATGCGCATGGCCAGCTCGCTGATGAACGAGCCTGTCTTGTACGCTTCGGTGACGCCCACCACGCGCCCGGTCTTGCGCACCGACGCCGCCACGGTGTCCATGTCCAGCGGCTTGAGCGTGCGCAGGTCAATCACCTCGACACTGACGCCTTCCCCGGTCAGTTTTTCCGCCGCTTCCAGCGCCCGGTGCACCATGCGCGAGTAGGTGACCAGCGTCACGTCGGAACCCTCGCGCTTGACGTCGGCCACGCCAAAGGGGATGATGTAGTCCTCGTCCGGCACGTAGCCCTCGACGCCGTAAAGCACCTTGTGCTCGATAAACATCACCGGGTTGTCGTCGCGGATGGCCGCCTTGAGCAGGCCCTTGGCGTCGTAGGGCGTGCTGGGCATGACGACGTAAATGCCGGGGAAATGCGTCCACAGCGCCTCCAACGACTGGGAATGGTGGGCGGCGATGCAGCGCCCGGCCCCGCCTTCGGTGCGGATGACCATAGGCACGGTGGTCTTGCCGCCAAACATGTAGCGATTCTTGGCCCCTTGGTTAGCAATCTGGTCCATCGCCAGCGGTGTAAAGTCCACGTACATGATTTCGGCCACGGGGCGCATGCCGCACATGGCCGCGCCCACGGCCGCCCCGCCGATGGTCGCCTCGGAGATGGGCGTATCGCGCACGCGCTCTGGCCCAAACTCGTCGAACAGGCCGCGCGTCGCGCCGTAGGCCCCGCCGTATAGACCCACGTCCTCGCCCATCACAAACACGGATTCGTCGCGCAGCATCTCTTCGCGCAGGGCATCGCGGATTGCTTCCCAGTAGCGCACCCGGCGCACGCCGGCGCCGTCGCTGCGGCACTTGAGGCGCAGCTCGCGCTCGCGGGCCGCGTCGGCCGCGGTCCACCGAAAGGGCGCGTAAACGAACCTCTCCAGCTCTTCCACCGGCGGCGTGGGGGAATTGAGGGCGAACTGGGTCGCGGCCTCGATGGCCCGTTCGACTGCTTGCTCGACGGCGTCCACCTCGGCCTGGCTGGCGATCCCCGCCTCGACCAGGCGAGCGGCAAAGCTGGGGATGGGGTCGCGGGCTTTCCAGGTCGCTTCTTCTTCTTTGGTGCGGTACTTGCGCGGGTCGGAGCGCGAGTGGCCGTACCAGCGATAGGCCCGGCACTCGATGAGCGAAGGCCCCCCATTGGGGCCAGAGCGGGCGCGCGCCACGGCCCGCCCCACTGCCTCGCGCACGGCCAGCACGTCCATGCCGTCCACCACTTCGCCGGGCATGTCGTAGGCGCAGGCCCGCCCGGCGATGTCTTGTTTGGCGGCGGCCTGGTCGAGGGGCACCGACATGCCGTACAGGTTGTTCTCGACGATAAACACCACGGGCAGCTTCCACAGCCCGGCCATGTTGAGCGCCTCGTGGAAATTGCCGGTCTGCGCGGCGCCATCGCCAAAAAAGCACAGCACGACCCGCTCGGCGCCCTGCAGTCTTTGGGCCAGCGCCGCTCCGGCGGCGACCGGCAGGTTGCCGCCGACGATGCCGGTGGCGCCCAGGTTGCCCTTTTCCACATCGGCGATGTGCATTGAGCCGCCCCGCCCCCGGCAATAGCCGGTCTCGCGGCCGCACAGCTCGGCCATCATCTTGTTATAGTGCTCCTGTCTGGCCTGTGCAGTTTTGGTGATGCTGGCGCCCCGGGCGTGGCAGTGGCCGTGACCGCGGTGGGCGCTGGTAATCAGGTCGTCGTCGCGCAGGGTCGAGATGGCCCCCACGGCGATGGCTTCTTCACCGGCGTACAGGTGCGATGCGCCTTTGATGACGTTGCGGCCCAGCAGGTCGTAGACCCGATCTTCGAACATGCGGATCTCCCACATCTGCTGCAAGAGATCGAGGGCCTGGGTTTTGGTCAGATTGTGCTTTTCCAAGTGTGTCGCTCACGGTCAAAATTGCCTCCTGTGAAACGTGAAACGTGATGAGTGATGAGTGATGAGTGATGAGTGAATTAGTCGGGGTTCAGGATGTTTTGGGCGGCTGCGTCGTCGGTGACGAGCACGTCGATGTGCTTGCCGCGTAATGCGCCCAGAATGGCCTGGGCTTTGTTTGCTCCTCCGGCCACGCCGATCACCTGCCCGACCGTGTGCAGCGTTTCCAACTCGACGCCCACCACTCGTTGGTTCAGCGCGACGTCTGACACGTACCCGTGGGCGTCGTAGTGCCGGGCGCATATATCGCCCACCACGCCTTGGGCGCACAGTTGGGTCAGCGCGTCCCGCTCCAGGTAGCCGGCCCGCAGCAGGCTAGAGACCTCGGGGGCCGGCGCGCCGATGCCCACCAGCGCCACGTCCGCCCGGCAGGCCAGGGAGAGCGTCTCGCGGATGCGCGGCTGCTGCAGGATCACGTCGCGGGCGTGGGCATCCTCGACGATCAGGGGGGCGTGCAGGTAGCGATGTTCCCCCCCATACACAGAGGCCAGCAGGCGGGCCACTTCGGGTCCGTCGATCAGCGGGTCGCCGCTGCCCAGCGCGCCGACCATCTGCACCACCGTGATCGGCAACCGGCGTTCCGGCCGGATGGCTCGCACGGTATTATACACGGCTGCGCCCCAGGAAATGCCGAGGATGGTGTCTTTTTTTACGACGCTCTCGATGTAACGGGCCGCCAATACCCCCAATCCCCGCAGCATCTCCTCGTGTGGGCGGTCGCGTCCCAGCAGCACGCTGGCCTGGCGCAAGCCGAAACGCGCGATCAGCTCTGCCTCGATCTCCGGAGCCGTTTTCCAGGGATAGTGGACGACGATTTCGACCACCCCCGTCTCGCGCGCTTTTTGGAGCAGCCGCGAGATGGTCGAGCGCGAAGTGACCATGCGGCGGGCGATCTCGTCGTGAGTCAGGTTGTCCTCGTAATACATGCTGGCGACGCGGGCCAGCAGCTCGGCGCGTTCGAGCATGGCGTTCGACCTCAAAGGGAAAGTGCACAAATATTCATCGTGTGCACTTTTTCTCAGATGAGATTTTAGCGGATAGGGGAGCCGGTGTCAATAGCCAGGGCGAAAATTGCACGAACGTGCAATCTGCACCCGGTTGATAGGGCTTATCGCGTATAATAAATTCACAATGAAAATTAAAAGGCTTGACAAATCCGTAATTATATATTATAATAACTTTAATTGGTCGGGGCGACCGTGGAACTTGAACAGAGGTAGCCGATATGGCTATGCCATCCCGTGGAACCAGCGAAACACATATCCTGAAACTGGTTTTTCAGAACGAGAGTATCACCCGCGCAGACATCGGCGAGCTTTCGGGATTGAGTCCTGCCAGCGTCGTGCGCATCGTGGCCGGCCTACGGGATGCTGGGTTCTTGTTAGAGACGCGAAAACCCGGCGAGACGAGCAACCGTGGCCGCCCATCGGACGTTCTGCAGATCGCCCCCGATTGCGGATATGCGTTGGGCCTGGAATTCGGTCGAGGACATCTGATCGTCAGTGTGGTAGACGCTATTGGAACCCAGGTGCACTGGGGCCAGGAAACTGAAGCGCCGTCCTTTGCCGCCAATGACGCCACAGCGGATGCTCTTGTTCAGGTCATCAAAAAAACGGCCGACAGATTGAACATCCGTTGGGAAAAGGTCGGCGCAATCGGGCTGGCCGTTCACGACGTCGTCAGCGCCAAAGGTGAATGGATCACCTGGGAACAGGCCCATCATACGCCCTATAACGTTCAACACTATCTACAACGCGAGATGAACCGACCGGTCAGCGTTGAAGACGTGTCGCGTGCATTCGCCGAAGCAGAGCACCGCTACGGTAATGGGCGTGGGGTTGCGGACATGATCTACATGTTCGTCGGCAGCCAGGGGGTGGGGGCAGGTGTTTTTATCAACAATGTCCTGATGAAAAGCTCGTCGGGCGTGTGCGGCGAGATCGGCCACATTGTCGTCGAAAAAGATGGGGCATTGTGCCAATGCGGCAACTATGGCTGCCTCGAAACCGTCGCTACGCACAAAGCCGTCGTCAACCAGTTGCAGGCTCGTCTCGACCAGGGGGTTATATCCACGCTCAGTAGAGACGAGGGCATCACCTTTGCCAAAATCTGCCAGGCCGCTCAAGAAGGAGATAAAGAAGCCTACATTGTTCTGCGCCGGTTAGCCGGGGCGATGGGCAAGGCATTATCCAGTGCGATCAACATCACCGGCGCGACCTTTGTGCTGATTGGCGGCCAACTGAGATTTGCAGGAGACAGTTTTTTGACCGACCTGATCAGCGAGTTGCGCCAGAACGTCATGCCGGCCCTCGCGCAACATATCAGCGTCAATTATGCGGCGCTTGCAGAATACGCCGGCGCTTTGGGCGTAGCCGCGCAGGCTTTGGAGACTGCATGGGCGAGCGGCGAGTTCCTCAATTCGCCATCGTGACCCGAGACGCACCCGATTGTCAAAATAGTTTATAGCGCCCACCGCAAGCCAGGCCATTCCCACGCTTGCCAGGTCGTACCCTGGCGCCACCCGCACTTTGATATGGCCTCGTTTTGGGCTTGACATGTCCAAAAATAGTAGAAAACCAACCATCAATACAAGGAGGGAGGTGCCGAGTGGATCGATGCTAAAGCGGACGACCGCATGCGCCGGGGACGCATACATGAACACGTGACTTGAACGGCAAGTCTCTACACTGACGAGACGTCAGACCAGTTGTCCTATAGAAAACGAAAGATGCGACAAGTCTGTTCGTTTTCCACAGAACTTTACGGAGGAGACAAAACGATGTGCAAGCGAATGATATTCCCGCTGTTCTTGCTCCTGGGCGTCGTATTGCTGGCGGCCTGTGGCAGCGATGCTGAACCTACCCAAGCGCCGGCAACCGAGCCGCCAGCGACTCAAGCGCCCGTCGAAGAGCCTACCGCAGAAGCAAGCAAGGTAACAGTTTCGCTCTGGATGCACGAGCATCCACCACGAGTCGCCGTTGACCAGGCGTTGATCGAGCAGTTTATGCAAGAAAACCCCAACATCACCGTCAAGTATGAGGTCATTCCGGTGGCCGACTTTGACTTGCGGCTGCGCACGGCGCTGGCTGCCGACGCGGGCCCCGACCTGTTCAACCAGTGGTCCGCTGAAATCGGCCAGTTTTACGCCTCTGACGCACTGGCCCAGCTCGACCCGGTCGCCGCAGGTTTTGCGGACGAGGCCGCCGTATTCGCCGCCTACGAAAGCGGCGAGCAATTGCTGTCCGGTATCACCTTTGACGGCCATCTATACGGTCTGCCGACCGAGCTGAGCATCTATGCCTGCTATGCCAACGATGAGTTGTGGAAAGAGGCCGGCCTGGATCCCCAGGCTGACTTTCCAAGCACCTGGGAACAGATGCATAAAGTGGCCGAAAAGCTCACCGTCCGTGATAGCAACGGCGTCGTCACTCAGCGCGGGTTTGACTTTAACTGGACCGCGCCGGTGTTCATGTGGCTGCAATTTGATCCTATGGTGCGCCAGTTGGGCGGGCTGTTGATCGACGACAGCAACTATAGCGTCGCCATTGACACCCCCGCCGTCGCACAGGTGATGGCCTACTGGGCGAGCTGGGCCAACGAATGGGATCTGGGCGGCCCACAGTACACCGGCTCGCGTGACGCCTTCCTGGCCGGGGAATTGGCCACCGAGTGCAGCTTTGGCAACTGGGGCATCCCCCAAATGGAAGACGCCGGCATCAGTTGGTCGGTCCACAAGGTCCCGATCTGGGAAGCGGCCGTGAACGACAACTATTTGGACATGTACGCCTACTTTTTCATGGTCAACGCCCATTCAGACGCAGATGTGCAAAAGGCGGCCTGGAAACTGGCCAGCTATTTGCTGGCGCACCCCGGCGAGTATTTTAGCGAGGGAGGGTTGTTCCAGCCGCGCCGCGATTTCGTAGCGTCCGAGACCTTCCAGAAAGACCCGGTTATGCCGTTGTTCTTTGAGATGATGGCCACCAGCTTTTACCCGCCGCGCATCGTCGGCTGGAATGAAGTCGCCGACGCCCTGGCTCGCGGACGCGACCGCGTCGTGATCGGCGGTGAAAAAATTGCGGATGTGTTACCTGATACCCAGTAACAAGTCATTCAAACTCTGGAGCGCGCCCGCGCCGATCTAGAGTAGCGCTTCTGACCTGTACACACCGGGTGGGCTGTCCAGCACAGCCCACCCGGTCTGATCCTGACATCACCGCATCTTGCCGATAGAACAAAGGCCGATCACCATGAACGCCAGATTTTCCGTCTCACAAAAGGTCTCTTTGTACTCACGCCGGCAGATGTGGGGATTTGTTTTTGTCCTACCGTGTGTGCTTTTTTTTGCCGTCTTTATGCTCTACCCTATGTTGAGTGGAATGTACCTGAGTCTGACCAAGTTCACCCTGCTTAACCCGCCCCGATTCTGCGGCCTGGAAAACTATCAGAACCTGCTGAACGACCGCCTGTTTATCAAATCTGTTGGGGTCACCCTACGCTATGTGCTGGGCAGCACGATTCCGGTCTGGGGTCTGTCCCTGTTGGCGGCCTTGCTGTTCTTTCAAAAGTTCCCCGGGCGCGAGATTTTCAAAACTCTGTTCTTTTTGCCCGTGCTCCCCTCACTGACCGTCGTCTCGATTGTGTGGCTGGTACTTTTGAACCCAACCGGATTGCTGACCAATCTGCTCCACCCGCTCACCGGTCAAGGCCAGATCCGCTGGCTCAGTGACGTGCATCTCACACCGATAATGATGATCGTGGTGAACAACTGGAGCACCATCCCGTTCTATATGCTGATCTGGCTGGCCGGGCTGAACGGCATTCCCACCGAGCTGCGTGAGGCGGCGCTGGTTGACGGCGCGAGCCGGGTGACGTCGTTCCTGCGGGTAGAGCTTCCGCTGCTGCGCCCGACAGCCGTGCTGATTGCGGCAGTGTCCTCCATCACGGCCTTTCAGGGCTTTAATCTGCAGTACGTGCTGGCGCCTAACCACGGCGGACCGGTCGATTCGAACACGACACTGGGCATTGTGATCTGGAAGTATGGTTTCCAGTACTATCGCATGGGCGACGCCGCAGCGGTTTCGGTCATCTTGTTTCTCGTCATTCTGATAATCACGATGGTGCAACTGAGGCTGGGGCGCAGTGAAGATTACACGCTGACGTAGGTTACGTGTATGACGATTTCACAAAAACACAAGTTAGACAAGATACTCTTGGTCCTACTGGCGCTCGCGGTCGCCGTCACTTTTTGTTTTCCCGTCCTTTTTATGATCTTGTCCAGCTTTAAGGCGGAAACTGAGATCTTTGCCACGCCGGTGCGGGTGCTCCCGCGCGACTTTCAAGGCATTGGCAACTATCAGCGCGCGTTTGAGATCGCGCCGGTCGAACGCTTTTTCTTCAACAGCGTGTTTATGGCGGTCGTGGACGTGATCTTTACCGTGTTTTTTTCGGCGCTGGCTGGATACGGCTTCGCCAAGTTTGACTTTCCTGGCCGGAAGCTACTGTTCTACTTTATCCTCAGCACTATGATGATCCCGTTTCAGATCTTGCTGATACCGTTGTTCGTCGAGATAAAATCCTTTGGGTGGGATAACAGCTATGCAGGGCTGATCATCCCCGGTATACTCAATCCGTTTGGTGTATTTATGATGCGCCAGTTCTGCCTGAGCCTGCCGGATGAGCTTCTGGATGCGGCCCGCATCGACGGGGCGAGCGAGTTTGGCATCTTTAGGCGAATTGTCTTTCCGATGCTCAGGCCGGCCTCTGCCAGCCTGGCCATCATTATCTTTTTGTGGAGCTGGAACAACTTTTTGTGGCCGTTGGTCGTCGTTCAAAGCCCAGAATACACCACCTTGCCGGTAGGGCTGACCATGTTCGCGCAGGCTTTTCAGCGCCAGCCTATGTGGGCAGCGGCCATGGCCGTTTCTACCCTGGCTACATTGCCCGTCGCCCTGCTGTTTGTCTTTTTCCAGCGCTACTTTGTCGAAGGTATGCTGCTTTCTGGACTGAAAGGATAAATTCAGTAGATCACGATTTGCTCCCGCTGGATTACCAAATCCAGCGGAAAGTGGCGGATTTGGCAATCCGCCACGAGCGGACTGAAAGGATAAATTACATTATGATCGATACCATCAACGTCGGCGTCATCGGTGTGGGCTTTATCGGCCCCTGTCACATTGATGCACTGCGTAGACTGGGCTACGTGAACGTCGTCGCACTGGCAGACCCGGCTGCGCCGGAAGAAAAAGCCCGCCAGCTTTATATTCCCCGCGGCGCGGCCAATTACCTCGACCTGATGGCAGACGATTCCATTCAGGTCATTCACAACTGCACGCCCAATTATCTTCACTTTCAAGTCAGCAAGGCGGCCCTGGAAGCGGGAAAACACGTCATCAGCGAAAAGCCGGTGGCCATGACGGCGGCCGAAGCGGGCGAGCTGACCCGGCTGGCCGAAGAAAACGGCCTCGTGAATGCGGTATGCTTTAACTATCGCTACTTTCCTCTGCCGCAACACATGCGCGCGATGGTCAGGACGGGCGAGATGGGCCAGATCTGGCTCGTACATGGCCGCTATCTTCAAGACTGGCTGTTCTACGACACAGATTACAACTGGCGTCTGTTGCCGGAATACAGCGGCGCATCGCGGGCCGTGGCAGATATTGGCTCGCACTGGCTTGACCTGGCTCAACACGTGACAGGTAGCCAGGTCAGGCGCGTATTCGCAGATCTGGCCACTATACATCCAATCCGCAAACGGCCGGTGGGTGAAGTCGAAACGTTCGCCAGCCAGTCAGAAATGCCGACCCAGTCAATTGAGATCGAGACCGAGGACTATGCTTCGATTCTGCTGCATTTCGACAACGGCGCAATGGGCGTGTGCACCGTTTCCCAGGTCAGCGCGGGGCACAAGTGCAACCTGGCTCTCGAAATCAACGGCTCCAAACAGTCGGCGGCATGGAACCAGGAAAGGCCGAACGAGCTGTGGCTGGGCTACCGTGACAGAGCTAACCAGGTGATGCTGCGTGATCCGGCGCTGATGCTCCCAGAAGCGCGCCCCTATACGTCGTTGCCCGGCGGGCACGGCGAGGCCTGGATGGACGGCCTGTATCATCTCATGCGCAATATCTACTCGTTCATCCAGGCGGGGCATCATCCGCGCACCGCCCAAGCGGAATTCCCGACCTTCCGCAGCGGTTGGCAGATCAACGCCATCGTTGAGGCCATACTCACCAGCCACCGAGAAGAGCGTTGGGTAGACGTTCCCGTGATTTGACCGATTTTAACACCGAGAGGACCATAACCCATGTCAAGCCACTCCTTACTTCCCTACGAATGGCCGGGTAGCTACTTTATCGGCGAAGAAGAAATCGAGGCGGTCAACAGCGTCTTGTTGGCCAAAAGTCCGTTTCGTTTCTACGGCCACGACCTGCAAAGGTGCGCCGAAAGACTCGAAGCGGCCTACTGCGCCCGCACAAGACGAGCGTATGCGCTGGGCGTCAACAGCGGCACAGCGGCATTGTCCATTGCGTTGAGTGCAATGGATGTGGGGCCTGGAGATCAAGTTCTGCTGCCGGGATACCTGTGGGTCTCTTGTATTGCGGCCGTGGTGCGCGCGGGCGCCATCCCGCGCCTGGTCGAAATCGACGACACATTTTGTATGGACCCGGCAGATCTTGAGCGCAAGATTACCCCCCATTCAAAGGTCGTGCTGGCCGTGCACATGAGTGGGGCCAGCGGGGATATTGAGCAAATTGTCCAGGTGGCGCGGACCCACCACTTGCTGGTGCTGGAAGACGTGGCCCAGGCCAATGGCGGCGCATTCCGTGGGCGTCCACTGGGCAGTTTTGGCGATGCGGCCATCTTTAGCTTCCAGCTCAACAAAAACATCACCGCCGGGGAAGGCGGTATGCTCGTCTGTGACGACAAGACGTTGTACGACCGGGCGGTCGCCCTCCATGACTTGGGGTATCCAAGGGATGAGAAAGGGCGGCTGGTGACCGCTGATCCTGATCGGCAGTTCTGGGGGCAGGGCAGTCGTATGAGTGAATTGACCGCTGCGGTGTTGCTCGTCCAGGAAACCCGGCTGGATGCGATCACGGCAAAAATGCGCGAGCGCAACCATTATCTGTACAAGGGTCTGGACGGCGTCGCAGGGTTGCGACCGCGCCGGGTGATTGATCCGACGGGCGACAGCGGCGTCTTTGTGTTGCTCATCTGGCCAGACGCCGAAACCTGCGCCAGGATGGTTGCGGCGACGCGTGAAGCCGGTGTACGCCCAGGGCCAGATGGGTTGAACAACATCACGCTGCAGGAATGGGGTCTACACCTGTACTACAACAATACCAGCCTGGTCAACAAGCGCGGCGTGAACTCTTCGGGATTCCCATGGAGTGCGCCGGCTAACGCATTTGCTACGGGGTATGCTTATGACAAAGGTTCACTGCCGGCAACCGACGCTCTTTTTGCGCGTTCGAGCTTGCTGGGCATCCCGCCGGTTATGCGGCGTGAGACTTGCGATCAGATCATTCAAATCTTCCGCGAGTGCGCCGCCAGCCTGGGCTTTAGTCATACTGAGGAATGAGAATTAAATAACTTGCTCATTTCGCTCGGCATGGATTGCCAAATCCAGGCCATAAACCGGCGGATTTGGCAATCCGCCGGGAGCAATGGGAGAAAGTTATTTAATCCACGATCCTGAGGTGTAAGGGATGTTGAAAGCCGGTGTAAAACAGGTCTGCATTACCCCACCCATCGGCGTGGAATTGGCGGGTTACGGGCCGCGCCTGGCGCGCATCTCGACCGACGTTCACGACGACTTGATGGCGCAAGCGTTGGTCCTCGACGATGGTCAGACCCGTATCGCGCTGATCACCGCCGACCTGATTAGCATCTCGAGGGAGTGCGCGGAGCGGGTGCGCCAGGACGTACACGCGCGAACAGGCATCCCTCCTACGCACGTGATGGTGTCCTGTTCACACGTCCACACTGCACCCACGACGGCGATATTCCGTGAATGGGGCGAGATGGATCGGCCCTACGTGGAGATGGCGGCCCGCTATCTGTCTGGCGCAGTCGTGGCCGCAAAAACTAAACTACGCCCGGTTAACATCGCCGTCGCCCGGAGCGCACACACGGCCCTGGCATGGAACCGCGCTGGCCAGGACGTGGTCGATCCGACGGTTGAAATGGTCAGGATTGACGCAGTTGAAGGACATACGCTGGCCATACTGGTGCACTATGCCTGCCACCCGGTCATTCCTGGCCCCAGCCCGGTCATCAGTGCAGACTATCCCGGCGCGCTGCGGCGCTATCTGGGCCAAAAATGCCCCAAAAGTGTAGTGATGTTCGCCAACGGCGCCTGCGGCGACGTTGACCCTGTCACCAACCGCCAGGTGTGGGGGCAAGGCACGTATCAAGACATCGAACAGGCCGGGGCCGCGCTCGGCGCCGACGCATGGGAGGCATTCTGCCAGGCGCAATGGATCGAGGCGGCCGAGATTCAAGTCAGAAATGGCTCAGCGACTCTGGATTACCACATTCCAACGCTGGAGACGATTCAGGCGTATATGATTCACTATGCAGCCAAAGCTGCTGAGCGCGGATTACAGGATGAGAAATTCGAGGCCGTGACCTCGGAGGAGAATATCCCGAATTTCTGGCTGCGTTATTATATGGACATGCGCGAGCGGCTGCTGGCGCAGAGACTGCCCGACAGTGAAAACGTCGAGCTGCAAATCTTTATCATTGGCGATGAATTGGCCTGGCTTGGCATTCCGGCCGAGATCTATACCGAACAGGGGGCGGCCATCCGGGCCGACTCGCCCTACGCGCACACCCTGCCCATCTGTTACACAAACGACCTGGTGGGTTATCTCCCGCCGGCGCGGGCCTTTGAGGAGGGGAGCTATGTCGGCGCGTTATCCGCAGCCGTCTACGACCGGCCGCCATTCCAGCCAGACGCTGCCAGCCGATTCATGGCCGCCATCTCAAAGCTGTTGGCAGAATAATAGCCAGGCTGGGCGGGTGTTACAGGCAAAAGCAAACCGGTGGGTTCCCCGTACCTGATGCAGCAGGTCAGGAGCTTTTTTCTTTTGAAACGACCGCACCACTCTGGGTAACGCGCTGCACGCCTGTCATGCCGGTGTAGGCCACGGCGACAAAACGCGCTTCCAGGCTGGCGCCCGGTTCCAGCACGTGAGCTGAGCCGTCCTGCACGGCCTCGGTGACGGTCGGCTGGAGCGTGCTAAACGGTTCCAGAGCGATGTTGTAGGTGCGACCGTACCACGGCGGATGGTAGGCCCCGCCGTACACCTGCCAGAACCACAGCGCGGGAAAGACCTCCAGCGGCCAGGCCATGCCAAAGCCGACCTGCCGGCGGGTGTTGGTGACGGCATACCAGCCCTCGGATAAGTCGCTGAGGCGCAGCGTGTCAGAGGTGTCGGCCTCGACTGTGGCAATCTGGCGCAGGTCAATCACGCCGCCGTCTCTGCCGGGCAGCAGCGGCCACTCGTATACCCCTTCCATAAAACGGGTGTTGGGGGTGAGGTTGGCGCAATGGACGCAGGCGGCGGGCAGGTCAATGACGCAGCTTTCGTCCAGGAACGGGGCGCCCAGGGCCGGATGCTGGCCCCACATCAGGTCCATCCGCACGCGCCCTTCCTGGGAGCGCCAGGCTGGAGCCTGGCGTTCCCAACCCGGCCACCTTCGTTCACGACCCGCTCCTCGATGGTCAGCGCCGCCTGGCCGCGTTCCAGCGAGAGCTCCTTCTCCACGTAGAACGGCGTGCGATAGGTGCGCACCCGGAACTTGACGGCTATTCGTTCGGGCGTGTCCTCGATGATGCGATATTCCCAGGGGATCGTGGGCGTCTCGCCGTGCGCGCCAAAGGGCCGGCCCAGGTGCTCACAGGGATCCCCGCCGCTGGGCAGACAGTCCTGCCAGCCGCCGGCGTAGAAATCCAGGAAGGCGCTGACGGCGGTGTGCGTGGTGGGCACAAAAGTCGCCGGGTTGCGCACGCCCCAGGGAGAGCGCCACATAAAGTCCACGTCCAGCGGCGGGTCAAAAAGCCGCACAGGTCGCCTGTGGGCCTGAACTTGAAATGCGGGCGGCCCAGGTCGGGCAGATGTTGACCAGGGCATCAATGAAATGATCCATACATTTATCCCACGGCTCGCCGACGCCGCCCTGCACGTTGTCGGGTATCCAGCTTTCGGGCAGCAAGACGTAATCCTTTTCGTGGCCGAACTGGTAGAACTCGGGGCTGGAGTCCAGCCAGAGCTTGTTGTTGATCAGCGTCCCCCGCGTGCCGTACAACGCAAAATTGAAAGTGAAGGGTAGAATCGGCCCCACGCAAAAGAGCACCTTGCCCAGCATGCCGTTCTCGAAGCGAAAGATGGCGATGGCGGTGTCTTCTGTCTCGACCTGCGTCGCGCGCGGCATATAGATGTCCTTAAAGCAGGCCACCTCTACGATCTCGCCGCCGAAAAAGCGAATCAGGTCCACGTTGTGACCCGATCCGGCGTGAAACAGCGAGCCGCCGATCTCTGGCTTGCCGATCCAGCTCCAGATATCCCAATCGCCGGGGACGTGGTGCAAATAGTCGGATTCGACGTGGAACAACTCGCCCAGGTAGCCGTCCGCAGCCAGCTTTTTGGCGTGCTGGACCAGTGGATTGAAGCGGCGGTGATAGCCGATCAGGAACTTGACTCCTGCTTGCTTGACGGCAGCCGCCATCCTTTTGCAGTCGTCCAGGTTGAGCGCCATCGGCTTTTCGCAATAGATGTGCTTGCCGGCCTGGGCGGCCGCCACCGTCTGCTCGGCATGCATGCTGTTGGGCGAGGCGACGATGACCGCGTCAACGTCGTCTTGCCTGAGCAACGCTTCGTAGTCCGGGTAGGCGCGCACCGAGACGCCCGCCTGGGCCATGAATGCCTGTATGCGGTCCGGTTGAGGGTCGGCGATGGCGACCAATTCGGCGGCGGGATTCTTGAGCACATTATGCCCGTGGTGGCTGCCGATCCACCCGCCGCCGATGAGACCGATTCTGACCCTGTCCATAAAAACCCTCCTGTCTAATCCACTTTCATGCGCGGATCCAAGGCCGTGCGCAGCCCGTCTCCGACCAAATTGAAAGCCAGACCGGTCAGCAAGATGGCCGCCCCGGGGAATATCGTCACCCACGGCGTAATCCGCATAAAGCCCTTGGTCTCGTATAGCATCAGGCCCCATTCGGGCGTGGGCGGCTGCGCCCCCATGCCCAGGAAGCTCAGGCCGGCGGCGTTGCGGATGGCCACGCTCATCAACAGCGAAAACACAACAATCACCGGGGCCACCGTGTTGGGCAAAATGTGCCGCCACATGATGCGCAAGTGGCTCGCGCCGATGACCCGGGCCGCGTCAACATACACATTCTCTCTGGCCGACAACACCGAGCCGCGGATCAACCGGGCGTACACGGGAACCCACACCACGCCCAGGGCCACCATCACCCACGTCAGGTTGCGCTGGCCCAGCAGACCGATGATGGTCAGCGCCAGCAGCAAGCCGGGAAAAGCAAGCACCACGTCCATAAAACGCATCAGCACCAGGTCGAACCACCCGCCATAATAACCGGCGCTGACGCCGATGACCAGCCCAAAGCTGACGGCCAACACGTTCGCCACGAGGCCCACGCGCAGGGAAATGCGCGATCCGTAGATCACCCGGCTGAGAATATCGCGGCCATACTGATCCGTGCCCATCAGGTACTTGTTACCTGGCGGGGCGAGCTGATCTGCTGGGTGCATCTCTAACGGATCGTAGGGCGCGAGCAGGGGGGCCAGGAGCGCCGCCAGCACAACAAGCACCAACAAAGCCGCGCCGGCTACCGCGCCTCTGTTTTTGAGAAACTGGCGCACAAAAAAAGCCCGCTGCCCGAGCGGCTTGCGCTCCGCCACAAACAGCTCGCCGGCCTTTTGACTGCCTGCCGCCGTTATGATGGATTCCTGCCGGCTCAAGTTTGCCATCAGCGACTCCCGCCGTAACGGATGCGCGGATCCAGCACGGCGTACAAGAGATCCACGCCCAAATTGACAAACACAAAGACCAGCGCCGAGAGCAACACAATGCCCTGCACCACGGGGGTATCAATAAACAGCACGCTCTGGACCATCAAGCGCCCGATGCCCTCGCGGGCAAACACCGTCTCGACGATGACCAACCCGCCCAGCACGGCCCCCAGGTTGATGCCGACGATGGTCACGGTGGGGATGAGCGCATTGGGCAGGGCGTGGCGCACGACAACCATGCGCTCGCGCAAGCCTTTGGCCCGCGCCGTGCGAATATAGTCCTCTTTGAGGACTTCGAGCAGGCTGGAGCGCACCGTGCGGGCGATCACGCCGGCCTCGGTCAGCCCCACCACCGTCGCCGGCATGATCAGGTGCTTCAGGTCACCCTGCCCCAGGGTGGGCAGCCAGCGCAGGGTCAACGAGAACACAAAAATCAGCACCAGGGCCAGCCAAAAGTCGGGCATGGCGCTGCCGATGAGCGCCAGCACCATCGAGAGGCTGTCCCAGATCGAGTTTTCTTTGAGCGCGGCCAGGATGCCCAGCCCGATGCCGACGCCGGTGGCCATGAGCATTCCGGCCACGGCCAGTTCGGCCGTCGCCTGCAACCGGCTGCTGATCATCTGGATCACCGGCTGGCGTTGAACATAAGATTTGCCCAGGTCGCCCCGCGCCAGATTCAGCAGCCAATGTCCCAACTGGGTGAAAAAGGGCTTGTCCAATCCCATCTCTTGACGCAGGGCCTGTATTTGCTCGGCGTCCAGGTGGTAGCGGGCGCCCATCTCGAGCGCCGGGTCATACGGGGACAGGTAGGTCAGCACGAACACGATGAGGCAGATACCGATGACGATAGGTATCGCAGCGATCAGACGCCACACGATGTATCTGAACATGACCGTCCCCGGATCTACCCTCCCGCAGGTTGGTAACCTGCGGGAGGGTGAGCAGTCAGATGGCGGGTAAGAAACCTACCGCTCCCAGTAGGGCAGGTTTCCCATACCTGCCCCAGATGGCGGGTAAGAAACCTACCGCTCCCAGTAGGGCAGGTTTCCCATACCTGCCCCAGATGGCGGGTAAGAAACCCGCCCTACCGCTCCCAGTAGGGCAGGTTTCCCATACCTGCCTCAGATGGCGGGTAAGAAACCCGCCCTACCGCTCCCAGTAGGGCAGGTTTCCCATACCTGCCCCAGATGGCGGGTAAGAAACCTATCGCTCCCAGTAGGGCAGGTTTCCCATACCTGCCCTAGATGGCGGGTAAGAAACCCGCCCTACCGCTCCCAGTAAGCGTCGTAGAAAAAGTAATAGAACCCGGTCGCGTCCGCTTTGACGCCCTTGAGCGAGCTGATGACGCCCGCGTTCCAGTACAGCTCATAGATGGGCACTTCCAGGGCGTTTTCCATGACAAACATCTGCAACTGGCCCAGGGCGTCTGCGCGCTCTTCCATCGTCTGCGCCGCCGACGCCGCGGCCAGATACTCCTGGATCGGATCCTGTATCTCGGACACGTCGCAGGTGCAGCCAAAGTTCATCGCGCCGCCGCATTGATCCTTGTCCCAGTCGCGGCTCATGCCCACCACCGAGTCGAGAAAGACGTCGCCGTTGGCCGGGGCCTGGTTGATGCAGCCGTACCAGTCTTGGGTAGTGCCGGCCGTCATAATGATGCTGGCCTTGAAACCGGCCATGCTCAGCTGGCGCTGCCAGACGTCGCTGTACTGCTGCCACGAGCGGCCGCGCACGATGCGCACTTGTAGCGGGGTGCCATCCTCCACGTCCGGCACGCCGTGCGCCTCGGCGGTGCCATCGCCATCTTCGTCCCACCAGCCGGCTTCCCTTAGCAACTCTTTGGCCTTGTCCAGGTCGAAGGGGTAGAGGCTTTCAACCTCGGCGTTGTATTCCAGGTTGGCCTTGGAGAGCGGGCCGTAGGCCGGCTCCACGTTGCCAAAATAGACTACCTGATTGATCTCGGCCCTGTTGGTGGCATAGTTGATGGCCTGGCGCTCGATTTCCAGCATGTGCGCCAGGTTGAGCGGGTCGCGCAGGCGGGCGCGGCGCGGGATGTGCAACATCACGATCCAACCGTGCGCGTCGGCGACTTGCAGGTGCTGGTGCGGCAAAAAGTCAAAAATCGTAATGTCGTCTGCGGCAATGTGCGCCGGCGCGAATTCGAGATACGGTTTCAGCCCCAGGAACCTGCCCTCGCCGACCCGTCGCTCCAGCTCTTCTGCCGTTTCCTCCGGTGAGCTGAGCAGCAAACCCGGCGTGGCGTGCCGGCGGGCGACCTGGCTCACGTAGGCGTTGGTCTGCTCCAGGTCGGCGCCGCGCTGAGGATAGCCAAAGATGAGCGGAGTGACTTGCTGTCCCGGCAACAGCAGCTCGTAGGTGCGCAGCAGGTCCTCGATAGAGTTATCCCTGGCGACGAGCGCCGGCCATTGAGCGCCCCGGGGCGTCTCCGGCCCGACCCAGGTCTTGAGCCACACGTGGGCGTGAACGTCAATGATTCTGGGCGGCAGCCAGTCCGTCAGGTGCTCGGCGTAGAACGCTCTGTCAACGTCCCGGATTTCAAAGGGCATAACCCATCTCTCCTGAACAACAACGAATCCAAATTGCCATGTCCGGTGATTTTTTGACAGGGTTTAACACGTCGTTTTATCCTGTCAATCCTGTGAATCCTGTCCAAGCTGTTACGACTCGAGTTCGTGCCGCGCGGCGGCCTCGGCGGGCGTCGCCTGGCCTTGCACCACGTCCTTCAGCCCGCGCAAAAACCGGGCCGGGTTTTCAGCCTGAAGCACGTTGCGCCCAAAGACCACGCCTCGCGCTCCGGCGCTTACGGCCTGGTACGCCAGCTCCAGCGCGTCAACCTCGCTCTCCAGCTTTTCGGCCCCCAGCGCAAACACCGGAATGGGTGTACCCTCGGTGACCTCGGCAAAGCGCTCGCCGGTGTAAAAGGTCTTGATGGCGTCGGCGCCCAGCTCGCAGATAATACGACAGGTCTTTGTGATATAATCGTGAAAAGCCTCGGGCCGGTCGCGCAGCCCGCCGCTGGGAAACACCTCACCGATCAACGGAACGCCCAGCTCGCAGGCCTCCTCGACCAGTTTAGCAAAGTTTTCGACGTTTTGGGCGTCGAGCGCCTGGCTGCCGGTCTGCAAGACCAGGCTGGCCAAAACGACCTCGGCCCCGGCGGCCACGGCCACGCGGGCAGACGTGGCTTTGACAATGTGCGCCTCGCGGTATTCCCACGGCTCGCAATGGATAGTGTTCCAGTTCAAGCGTGCGATGACGGTGGGCCGGCCCCGCCCCAGATAAAGATCGCCGGAAAAACGTATCATGTGCGGGGCCAGGAGCACGCCGTCCGCCTCCTTGAGCCGTTCCACGGCGTGGGTAAAATCGGTCAGCCCTGGCATGGGGCCAAAGGTCTGGCCGTGGTCCACGGCCACGATGACGGCGTTTCCCCCGGCGGGGAACAGTCTGCTCAAACGAATCTCTCTGCCTTTCACGATAGCCCTCCTGCTCTATTTGCTGAGCAACTGCGTGACTTGCTCAAAGACTTGCATCACCCGTTCGGCTTCGACCTCGGTGATGACCAGCGGCGGTTTGATCTTGACGACGTTGCCCATGCCGGCGTATTTGGCATGGCCGAACAGCACGCCGCGCTGAAAGCCCTCTTCCACAAAGCGATACGACTCTTGGCCCGCCGGCTCTTTGGTCTGCCGGTTGCGCACCAGCTCGACGCCGATCATCAGCCCCGGCCCACGCACGTCTCCAATCAGCTCGTATCTGTCCTGCAATTCCAGCAGCCGTTCGGTGAAATAGGCCCTCATCTTGCGGCAGTTTTCGAGGTGCTTTTCCTCTTCCATCGCCTTTAGCGTGGCCAGCCCCGCCACCATCGAGACCGGCAAGTGGGCAAAAGTGAACGAGTGGTCGCCCGGCTCAAAACCGGTCAGGTGCTCGCGCTGCAGGCTGCCCGCCAGCGGGAAACCACCGCCGATGGCCTTGCCAAAAATCAAGATGTCGGGGATGGTTTCGTACAGCTCGGCGGCGAACATCTGGCCCAGGCGGCCAAAACCGGTCTGGATCTCGTCCCACACGAGCAGCATGTCGTGCCGGTCGCACAGCTCGCGGATGGCGTGATAGTAGGGCTGGGGGAAGGGAATCATGCCCCCGCTGGCCTGGACGGGTTCCATGAACAGGGCCACCGGCTGCCCGTCGAGCGCGTTGGTCAGGAATTTGTCCATCATTTTGACGCAGAACAGGTCGCACTCGGGATACGTTTGCTCGTAGGCGCAGCGGTAGCAATAGGCCTGCGGCAGGCGAATTTTGTGCCCGGTATAGTCCAGGAACGGCGTGGGGTGCGGGTAGGTCAGGTCCATCGTGGCAAAAGTGCGGCCCGCATAGCCATCCCAGAGGGTGACAAAGTACTTGCGCCCCGGCTTGTTGCGCAGAGCCAGCTTCATCGCCCCCTCGACGGCGGTGGTCCCGTGCAAGCAATAGGTCACCCGCTTCAAGTCGCCCGGCGCGATTTCGGCCAGCTTTTTGGACAGCAGGAGCTTGGGGACGGTATCAAAGTTGGTGCGCACGTGGGTAAAATAATCCAGTTGGGCTTTGACCGCCTCCATCACCGTGGGGTGGCACGCGCCCACGCCCAGGCTCCAGGCCTGCGAGGTGCAATCAATGTATTCCATACCGTCGTCGGTCCAAAACCTGGCTCCCCGCGCCCGGGCGTACAGCTTGGGCACCGCCGCGCCCACCGACCCGCTGAGCAGCGCCTTGCGCCCGGCGCTCAAATCTTCGTGGGATACGTTCTTGTACATCTCGTGTACCCACGACGCATCTTGCGTCATAATCCTACCTCCCATCTTTCTGTCTCACGGTTCGATGATAACTTTGACTGCTTGCGCTTCCTTGCTGGCATAAAAAGCTTCTACTGTCTTTTCCAGCGGGAAGGCTGCGGTGACCAGTTTGTCCATGTGCAATCGCGGCAACCAGCTCGCGGCGCGTCGAAAATCGCGGATGGTGCAGTCTATGCTGCCGTGGATGTGCAGCTCGCGGTAGTGAACCGCGTTCACGTCCAACGGCAAGGTGGAGCCATAGGTATAGCCGCTGAACAGCAACAGATCGCCGCCCGGTCGCACCAGCTCTACAGCCTGAGCGGTGGCCTCGAGGTTGGCCGCGGCGACGATGACCCGGTCGAGTGAGCCGCCCAAGCGCTGGCGCAGGTTGACGGCGTTGGCGTCCAGGGCTTCGTCGGCCCCCAACTCCAGCGCCAGCTCGCGGCGGCGGGGTCGCCGCCCGCTGGTCGCCGCATAGCCCGCCCCCATCAGCCGGACCAGTTGCAGAAAGGTCAGCCCGATGGGACCGTCGCCGATAATCAACACCCGGTCGCCGGTCTGGAAATCCGTCTGGTCGAGACCGTGCCAGCAGCAGCCGATCAATTCGGTGAGCGCCGCTGCGCGCGGGTCGGTTCCTGGCGGCAGTTTGACCACGCCGCCCGCCAACACCATCTGAGCCGGCGCATACACGTATTCGGCCATGCCGCCGTGGACGGTGCAGCCAATCACCCCGGCCTGCTCGCACAGGTGGTCCTGGCCTCGGGAGCAAGCCGGGCAGCGCATACAGGGGATAATCGGGGCCAGCGTCACCAGGTCGCCCGGCGCATAACCGGCCACCTGAGACCCCACTTCGGCCACCTCGCCGACCAACTCGTGGCCCAGAATCACCGGGCTGATGTAGCGAGGCGTTGGCCCGGTGAAGAACATGCGCGTATCAGACCCGCATACGCCGCAATAGAGCACGCGGATGCTCAAACCGTGCGCCTCGACCGGCGGCAGGTCTAGCTCTTCCAGCCGGATGTCCGTTTTGCCGTATAACAAGGCCGCTCTCATGGTCACCTCTGCCCATCCGCGTTCGTCTGAGAAAGCGTGCGCCCCACGGCCCCTCCGGGATGCGTCTGGCCGAACTGCTCGGGCGTGTAACCTTTGGCTTCCAGCACGACGGCGCACAGCGCGTCGCACATGGCCGCAAGGACAACGGTGCTAGTGGTCGCCAGGTAACCCATCAGCTCGTACTCTTGCCGGCTGCGCACAGGCAGCACGCACCGGCAAGCGCGGGCCAGCGTCGAGCCGGTGTCGTGGACCAGGGCTATGGTCGTCGCACCGCGTTGATTGGCAATGCGCACCATCTGGTTGACCTCATCACTCTCGCCCCCCCGCGACAACGCGACCAGCACATCGTCCGGCGCCAGCACTCCGGCGTGGCCGTGCAACCCGTCCGAAGGCGAGAGAAACATGGACCGCGCTCCACAGCAAGTCAGGAGATGGGCCAGGCGCGCGCCGAGCGCCGCAGAGGTCCCTACCCCCGTCACCCAGATCAACCCGGAGCAATTGCCGAGCAACTGCACGCACTCCAAGAAAGCGTCATCCAACTCTGCGGCCAGAGTTTGAATGGCCTCTGCGGCTTGTCCCATTGTCTCGTGCGCCAGTTGCAGCGCCCGCGTGCGCTCGATTTGACTCGGCTTCATTTTACGATTGACGGATTTCTCAATAGCGTTTATACTTAGGACTCGTCCAAAAATAACTTCGTACATTGACAACTGAATTATGGCGACGCACACCTTGGTCTGATCACGTAGCTCCAGGTAGGGCATACTCGGCGTCGTTGCAGGTTGAGGGCTTTCATCTCCTGGTCTGAGACCTTGATCTCTTTCTCGTAGACGCGGTCCACCAAAAAGGCCTTGACCTTGAGTCCCGCTTCGGTCGTAGTGTCACGGATGTAGCCCAACATCGTTTCGAAAGAACGCAACGGTTTGCCTGCCCAGTTCAGGCTGATGTAGCTGAACAGACGATGCTCAATGGGATTCCACTTGGAAGCCCCTGTGGGATAGTGGCAGACCATCACTT
>DAOTXN010000092.1:0-31027 GCA_034435435.1 Anaerolineae bacterium
TCGGGTTCCCATCGCACCTCCCTCGATCACTGTGATAGGGGGCTATTTGACCGCAGATCTGCTATTCTGTCAACTGTATGTTAATGTGCAATGTTGAACTGTTGCTGTAATAAACTATACCGTAATTTCAGCACGGCATGGGGCCGCGCAAGTTGGCCCAATATGGCCCGGCCATCCTGGCGCTGGTCAAGGCTGAGCCGGATGGCGGCGACAGCGGGCAGATTATACGACCGATACCGGGCTGACCAGCGCGCCGGTCGCTAGTCCTCGCCTATCAACAAGCGCAACCGCTCCGCCAATTCGCGCAGAGTCGCCCCCAGCGGCGTCTCGCCGATGGCGATGTCTATCGGCGCGTCCAGCGCCAGCGGCACGTCCACGCGGATGGGGATGGTGCGACTAAAGGGCACGATCACGGTCGTCTTGACCGGCAGGCGCAGCGGGATGTCCAGGTCCACCGGGACCGTCCAATCAATGGCGACCGGCAGCGTCTCGGAAATGGGGAATTGCACGGGGATATCGGCGTGGATGGGAAAATCTTGTTCAACGGGGATAGTGACGTTCAACTTGACCGGGATGTCGCCGCGAATGGGCACGCTAAAGTTCTGTCCCAGCAAGCGCACGTTGAAGCGCTCATCAATGTGGATCACGTCGTCCACCGGCGCGACGATCTGGTCGTGAAACGGCACGCTCATGTCCACCGTGAACACCTGGTCGATCTGCAGATTGACCGGCACGACTAGTTTCTGTTGAAAGGGAATCTCGGCCCGCACCGGGATCGTGTCGTTCACGGTCAGGCTCACCGGCACGGGGATGCGCTCGTTCACCGCGATGGCGGTGGAGAGGGGAAAGGTCTGGCTGAGGTGAAAGGTGTATTGGATGCGGCTGCCGGCCAGCTCGGTCAATTGGTCGGCGGCCAGCCCCAGCAGCGCCTCGACGCTCGCCTGGCGCAGATAGGGGGCCTGATCGGCCAGCTCGAGCAGCTCGGCGGAACGAGAAACGAGCGGTCGCGCCTGAGCGCGCGTGTCTAGCAGAACCACGATGATGGCGATCTGCAGGCCCAGGCAAAGGGATAACAGCCCGACCACGGCCATTTGAAACGGCGATAAACGCAGCTTTCTAGTTCTCCGATCTGGGTCTACGGTTGATGCGCACATGGCCGGGCTGTACAACGACAAAAGATTTGAAAAGCTGAACGCCTTGTTCTTGAATCACTTGTCTGATTATCTCAGCCAGAGTTTGACGCGCGTGACCCGGAAATCGAATCAGGATCACGCCGGGCGAATCGGCGTGGCTGACAAAGACTAACCATCCGAAATCCTTATCTTCGGTCAGTAGGATGCGATTCTCGCGGCTTGCCTGCTCGATCAACTCACGGTCATCCGAGCGGTGAGTAACCTCGCTCACAGCCAAGACATCGTAGCCGTCGGCCCGCAGAGCACGCACGACGGCAAAGTCGCAGCTTTCGTCGGCCAGAAAGCGCAACACAGTGCTCATCAGGCTGCCTGCAGCAGAATGACTTCATGGGCTACTGAGTCAGCCGCATAAGCCAATGCCGCTCGAATATCTTGACGAGTCAGACGGGGGTATGCGTCCAGCAAGTCGGTTTCTGTGGCCCCGTCGCTCAATTTGCGCAGGATCAATTCAACCGGGATACGCGTGCCACGAATCACCGGCTTGCCCAGCATGACAGCAGGATTAATCTCGATTCGGCCTTGCACTTCAATCTCTTCCATCTTTCCTCCGGGGCCTACTCAAATTATACTCGATGCAACCGGCGCCGGCAAGCCAGGTTTTCCAAACCATCACCCCTCCGGCGTGGCCGTGGCGAAGGGGGCGGGGGTGATGACAAACGCGGGCGTCACCTCCAGCGGGGCCAGCTCCTCCTCGGTCGGCTCGGCAAAGCGCACCTGCACCTCGGAAAAGCCCAGCCCCAAAATCAACGACTGCACCAGCGCCGCTGCGTTGGTGCGGGCCGTGGCGAGGATGTCGCTCTCTAGCGCCGCCTGGCGCAGGTTCTCCTGCGCCTCAACGATGGCCGCGTTATAAGTCTCGATCACAAATGCCTCGTCCAGCCCAAAATCGGTGCGGATGTAGTACAGCTTGAGGTTGGCGGTGTCCAGTGCATAGTCGGTGATGCGCGGCGCGGGGAGATACACCGTCACTTTGTTATCCGCGATTTCATACCGCACCAGCTCGGCAAAATCCACCCCCGCCTTGACCCGCCCGCCCGCCACCAGTAAAAAGTGCAGATCGGGCCGCCAGATTTCGATCTCGCCGATTTTCACCGTGGCGGCCTGTTCCACGTGTTTTTCCACCACCGTCTTGAGGTTATATTGCACCGTGTTCAGCTCGCCCAACGCCCGCACGCCCAGCAGGATCACGTCGGGCGTGGGCGACGGTGTGGGGGTGGCGGTGGGGGTGGCGGTCGCGCTCGGGCGCGGCGTGGAGGTCGTGTACACCACCGCCCGCGTCGGCGGCGGTTTGGAGCTGCCCGCGTCTAGCAGGGTGAACACCAACATCCCCGCGACGCCGAGGCCCACGACCACGACGCCAGCCAGCAGCCAGATCAGACATCCGCGCTGCTCGCGCCACACAGCGGGCCAGCCGGCGCCGGTGGGCGTTTCGGGCGTTTCGGTTGGGGCGTCTGGCTCTACGAGTGAGGCGTCGTCCGGTTGGGGTTCAGGCGCGTCCAGGAGCACCAGTTCCTCGCCAGTTGTCACGGCTCAGCCTCCGGCTGTGGCGTCGGGATTTCCTCTATCTGTCCCCAGGATTGCCCCAGTCGTTCGAACAGTCCCGGCGGTCGCGGTGCTTCTGTCGGCTCCAAGAAAATAACCTCCTGATATCCTGCGAATAGCAAAAATCGCGCCAGTTCCTTTTTCGCGTTGTCCTGAGCGCGCTCCAAAATGTCCTCTTGCTCGGCGCGGGCCCAGAATTGGACCATAGCCTGCCTTTGAGCATCTTCGACAAGTTCTGCTGTTCCATGACCAACCCTAGTCCAATGAAAGGTATGGTTACACGGCTGCAAAATCTTTGCTTTGCGGTCGCTGTTCCCTTCTATCAAGCGCACGTCTGTTGCAGAAACATTTAACGAAAGGGTTGGGTCCACGCTGAACACTTCTGAGGGGGGTAAAGTAACCGTTATTGTGGATCCATTGACTATCAAGTCGCTGTCTTGGAGCTTGGCGAGATCTACCCCCACGATAGCACGACCACATACACCATACACCAAAATCTCTGTATATGGCGGGAAAGTATGCTCTTGTTTGACCGTGACAATCGCAGATAGATTCAGTTCTACCATATCCAGCCGTTCAAGCTTGCGAATCTCGGTTATCACAGGCTTTCGCACTTTGATTTCTATCGGTCCACAGTCAAGGATTCTGCGTGCCGGACCCGGCAAAACCGCGCACGGGTTCCTTATGACAGTGAATATAGCCAGGGCAATCCCAACGAGAACGATGGACGAGAGCAAACATCCAGCCAAAACACATCCCATGCATGACGGCGGCTCTGGCGGACGTTCAAGGTGAATCAGTTCCTGCTCCTGATGACGTCCGGGGAGTTTATCCGAGAGCTTTTGAGGCAAGGATCGGTTCATTGCTCTTCCTCCTGTTTAATGTCCGAGGGAACAATCTCAACCGTTTCAAAATCGAGTCGGTCAAACCACTTGTCAAAAAAGTCCCGTGCGTTCTTTTGAGCTTCCGCTTCAATTCCCTCGTCTTCAGCGGTGGATTTGAACGCCTTGAGGGCCTCTGCCTGTGCGTCGGCGACCAGCGACGACGTTCGCGCTAAAGGCCCAGGCACATTCCACACAATGGCCTCAGTGCATTCGGAGTGCATCTCGACGGTCCGACCTTCTGCCTCCAATTTGTACTCAGTCACCTCTTGCATATCGTTTTCCAAAAGCAAATCCACAGTGAAAATCTCAGCCGGCGGCAAAGTTATGCGAACGTGAGAACCGTCAACTTGAATGTCTTTTTTTGACAGCCTGGAGAGGTCTATTCCGGCGACGACGTGACCACAGACACCATAAACCAACTCCTCGTTTCCCCATACACCTCTGGGATTGATGACCTGGACCACGGTGGACAGCTTGTACTCGACAGTTGACAGGCGGGACAAATCTATGATTTGCTCATACACGCGATCTCTCAGTGTGGTATCATTACGGCCAGCCCAAAAAAGAGCGAGAAACAGAATAACTATGGATATTAAGAGGCTTAAACCCACGGTTCGCCAGTTCAACCAACGCGGAACCGTAATGGTCAACGTGTGACCGCGCCGAGTTCTCTTTTCATTCATTGTTGTCTCCTCGTCCTCCATCAGCTTTTGCGCGTATTTATCCGGTCGGCCGCGCCGCGTTGAAAATGCGCGACGCGCGCCTGTGTCGCCTCAAGCCGCCAACCCCAACCGGCGGCGCACCTCGTCCAATGGCACGCCCCCTTCGCGCCGGAAACGCTCGCGGGCGCGCTCGATTACGGCCATAAAGTCCGGATTTTCACTCAATGCCCAGGCCTCATAATCCGCTTCATCCAGCGGGATGACTGCGTAGACTGGGACTTTATCGTGCATCACAACCACCGCCCCCACTTGAGTCATCCGGGCCAGTTCTTTTAGCGTCAGGTCTGACAACTCAACTGTCTTCATAGCGCCATCTCCTTTCCTCCAATAAACAGCCGATTTCCGCTCTTGCGACCGACAGCCAGGACCTGCACCTCGACGGCGTCCCCATCAATGTCGTAGAATACCCGAAATTGCTCGATCCGCAGCTCCCATGGGGCCAACGGATTTGGTCGCATGCGTTTGCGTCGGCGCGTCTCAACGTCAGGCTGGTACAGCAGATGCGTGTTGATCTGATCAAGGATCAGCGATTGGTCATAGGCCGAGAACTCACTCAAATGGTCAATGGCCTCCGGCGACATCAAGATTTGATAGCGCATGACGACCCCATTGTATCACGGAACCTACCGATAGTCGGTCACAGGCCCACCTGTAAAAGACCGCCGCGCTATGGGCAAATCCCATGTCGGCCAGGAATTTCACGCCGGGACTCCGCCGAGGAAATAAACCGTGTCCTCGATGGACCGCGCCGCGTAGCGCAACGCCTGCCGGATGTCCTCTGGCTCCAAATATAGTGTAGCACAAACCCATTTGAATGTAAAACCGGCTTTGTTCTCAGCGACGTTAGCACTCGGCTGTTCGACCCCGTCCCGGCTGGCGGCCTCATTATAGCAAATTGCGCGCCGAAAAAGCCGCGCCGGGGCTGGGGTTGGCAGATGCAAGGTTGTGCGGTAGAATGGGCTTAGCTTCCCCCCGCACCCGCTCGCCGATTTGAATTTTACAGGAGACAACTATGCCCGGCCGGATCAAGCAACTACTGCTAGGCTCTCCGCTGCCCACCCAACAACTGGCCCACGAGCGCTTGAACAAGGTGCGCGCCCTGGCCGCCTTTTCGCCCGACGCGCTCTCGTCTATCGCTTACGCCAACCAGGAAATTTACCTGGGCCTGGTGGTGGCCGGGAGCGCCGGCCTGGCCTGGGCCACGCCGATCGGCCTGGCCATCACCGGCCTGCTGATCCTGGTCGCGCTCTCGTATTTTCAGACCGTCCACGGCTACCCTTCGGGCGGCGGCTCATACATCGTCGCCCGCGACAACCTGGGCGCGTTGCCGGGGTTGGTCACGGCGGCGGCGCTACTCATCGGTTATCTATTGACCGCCGCCGTGAGCCTGACGGCCGGCGTGGAAGCCATCGCCTCGGCCATACCGGAACTGTGGCCCTATCGCGTGGCCCTGGCGTTGCTGTTTTTATCGCTCATCGCCCTGGCCAATCTGCGCGGCCTGCGCGAAACCGGCAGCCTGATGGCCGTCCCGGTTTACCTGTTCCTGTTCACCTACCTGCCCATGCTGGCCTACGGGGGGGTGCGTCTGCTGCAAGAGGGCAGCACGTCGCTGGCGGCGAGCGCCCCACCCGCCACCCACCCGCTGACGGCGTTCCTGGCGCTGCACGCCTTTTCGGCCGGTTGCACGGCGCTGACCGGCATCGAAGCCATCAGCAACGGCGTGCCCGCTTTTCAGCCTCCCGAGGCCCGCAACGCCGGGCGCACACTATTGGTCATGGCGGTGTTGATGGGGGTGTTGTTCGTAGGGAGCATTGGCCTGACCCAGGCCCTGGCCGTGGTGGCCGGGCCGCAAGAGACCATCCTGTCGGCGCTGGCGCGACAGGTGCTGGGCAGCGGGCCGGCTTATTTGCTGATCCAGGTCAGCACGATGCTCATTTTGGCCATAGCGGCCAACACCAGCTACGCCGGCTTTCCGCGGTTGGCCGCGCTGCTGGCCGAGGATGGCTATCTGCCGCGCCAACTGACCAGCCTGGGCGACCGGCTGGTGTTTGCCAACGGCATCTTTCTCCTGACCGGGGCGACCGCCGTGCTGATCGTGCTCTTTGGCGGCGACAGCCACGCGCTGGTGCCCCTGTTTGCCGTGGGGGTGTTTTTGGCTTTTACTCTCTCACAGGTCGGGATGGTGGTCCACTGGCGGCGTGCGCGGGGTAGCGGGTGGCAGCTCAAAGCGGCGCTGAACGGGATCGGGGCGCTGGCGACCGGTCTGACCGTGCTCGTGGTGGGCCTCAGTAAATTTATCGAGGGGGCCTGGATCACAATTTTGCTGATCCCGGCGCTGGTGGCCCTCTTTTTCCAGATCCGCGTCCACTATCGGCGCGTGGCCGAGCAATTGTCGCTGCGCGGCCTGCCCCCATCCATCAAGCCCCGCGTCCCGCCTCGCCTGGTGATTCCCATCTCCGGCGTGCATCGCGGCACCGTCGAGGCCGTCACGTTTGCCCGCTCCATTTCCAGCAAAGTGACGGCGGTGTACATCGAGCTGGAACCCGGCGCGGGGGAGCGCGTCCGCGAGCGTTGGGAACGCTGGTGGCCCGACGTGCCGCTGGTGATCCTGCCGTCGCCCTATCGCTCGATCATCGGGCCGTTGCTGGACTTTTTGGACGAAACGGACTTTCAACACAACGACGGCCAGCTTGCCACGGTGGTTTTGCCCGAATTTGTCCCGAACCGCTGGTGGCAGGCGCTGCTGCACAACCAGACGGCCTGGCTGCTCAAAACGGCGCTGCTCTACCGCCGCCGCCGCCGGGGCTACCAGCAGGCCATTATTGACGTTCCCTATCACCTGCGGCGTTAGGTGGAGCGCTCCGCTGCCGGGATGACCTGCGCGCCGCTCGTGGCCCGGCACACGTAAACCCTGGGCGTGAGACCCGTGGCGGCCCGGTAACACGCGGTCACACCATCCGCAAAGACCGGGGCACAGCCGGCCCGGACCAGCGCCACAGCGCAGCCGCCGAAACCTGCCCCGGTCATGCGCGCGCCGTAGCACCCCTCGCTGTGCCGGGCGCACGCCGCCATCGCGTCCAACGCGGCCGACGAGACCTCAAAATCATCGCGCAGGCTGGCGTGGCTGGCGTCCATCAAGCGGCCTAGCTCGACCGCGTCGCCCCGGCGCATGGCCGCAACGGCTTGCAGCACCCGGGCGTTCTCGCCGATCACGTGCCGGGCGCGGCGGCGGGTCACGGCGTCCAGCCCGGCGGCGCGAGCCTCGTACTGCGCCGCGCTCACGTCGCGCAGGGCCGGCGCGTCGAAAAAACGCGCCGCCGCCTCGCACTGGGCGCGGCGCTCGTTGTAGGCCGAATCTACCAGCCCGCGCCGGGTGGCCGTGTCCAGCACGACGATGACGGTATCGGCCGGCAGCGGGACGGCCTCGATCTCCAACGAGCGGCAATCAATCAGCAGCGCGTGCCCGGCCCGGCCCGCCGCCGAGATCATCTGGTCCATAACGCCGCAATTGACGCCCACCCAGGCGTTCTCGGCCCGCTGCCCGACGCGCGCCATCTGCGCGGCGTCCCACGGAAAATCTGACGCGGCGGCAAAGGTCCGCGCCGCCGCCATCTCGAGCGCCGCCGACGACGACAGCCCGGCCCCGCGCGGCACGTCTCCGGCGAGCACGCCCTCCCAACCCCGCAAGTCGTAACCGGCCTCCTGCAACGCCCATGCTACCCCTTTGAGATATTCGGCCCAACCGGCGGTGGTGTTTGCCAGGCCGTCCAGCGAAAACCGGGCTGTTTGGTCAAAATCCAGCGCGTGGGCCAGGATTTGCCGGTCGTCGCGTGGGCGGGCGGCCACCCACACGGCGCGGTCAATCGCCATCGGCAGCACAAAGCCGGCGTTGTAATCGGTGTGCTCGCCGATCAGATTCACCCGTCCCGGCGCCCGCACGACAAAAGAGGGCCGCGCACCGAAACGCCGTTCAAACTCCTGCGCGACGCGCTGCCAAAGAGACATAGCAACTCCTGAAACGCGATGAGTGAAACGTGAAGCGTGAATTACGTTTTACATCTCACGCTTCACGCTGTAATGGATTTCCGGGCTTGCCCGCAGCCGTTCGGCGGCCTGCTCGGCGCTCAGGTCGCGTTGGGCTTCGGCCAGCATCTCGTACCCGACCATGAACTTGCGCACGCTGGCCGAGCGCAGCAGCGGCGGGTAAAAGTGGGCGTGCAGTTGCCAGTGTGATTCATCGCCGCCGCATCTTGAGCCTGTCGAAGGACCCAGCGGCGCGCCGTGCCAGCCCATCGAATAGGGGAACGAGACCTCGAACAGGTTGTCGTAGCGGGTCAACAGGCGTTTGAGGACGTTGGCCAGGGCGTCCCGCTCGGCGGCGCTCAGCTCGGGCAGGTGAGGCGCGTGGCGGCGCGGCAGGAGCAGGGTTTCAAAAGGCCACACCGCCCAAAAGGGCACCACGACCAACCAGTGTGCGTTTTCGACCACCACCCGCTCGCGCCGTTCGGCCTCCAGCTCGACGTAATCCAGCAACAAGGGCCGGCCGTGGGCGGCGAAATAGTCGCGCTGGCGGCCATCCTCTCGCGCTGCCTGATTGGGCAGGGCGCTCCCGGCCCAGATTTGTCCGTGGGGGTGCGGGTTGGAGGCCCCCATCAGCGCCCCGTTGTTCTCGAATATCTGCACCCAACGATACTGCGCCCCCAGCTCGGCTACCTGTCCGGCCCACACGTCGATCACGCGGCGCACGTCGGGCAGCGCCATTTCAGGCAGGGTCAGGTCGTGGCGCGGCGAAAAGCACACCACGCGACACACGCCCCGCTCGGTCTCGTAGCGCAGCAGCGGATGGTCGGCCCGGCCTGGCGGCGTGTTGGGCAGCAGCGCGGCGAAATCGTTGCTAAAGACAAAGGTGCTCTCGTAAATGGGGTTGCGCACGCCGCTGGCGCGCGCGTTGCCGGGACACAGATAACAGTGCGGATCGTAGGCCGGGCGCGTTTCGGGCGGCGGTTTTTCCACTTGTCCCTGCCAGGGGCGGAGGGTGCGGTGGGGCGATACGAGCACCCAGTCGCCGGTGAGGGGGTTGTAGCGGCGGTGGGGGTGTGCTGTAGGATTGAATTCCATATTTGCAGATTTACGCCAACTCGATAATCGCAAAAAATTGATCCAGATCAAGCCAGGCCAGTTCAAACTCGGCGACAGAGATTTCTTTGGGAGCCTGCGCCCACGCCGGATCATTCACATAAATCGAGTCATCCTCGATGCCTACGACAACGACCGCGTGGGCTGTGGCTTGATTCCAAAAAGATAGCTGAGCTGTGTCTAAAAAAGCGAGAACGGGCAGACCACGCTCCAGATGCGAGAGCAAGGTCGCTATCTCACCTTGTTCGATGCAAACCGACAGGCCAAGGGATTCGAGAAAACGAAGGTTGCGGAAGGGCGCGCCGGCCAGGCCAATCTGGAGCAGCTTTACCAGCCGCTCGTAAAGGACCGGTACTTGATAATCCAACACCGTCGCGGCGCACGCAGCCAGGCATTCAGTCTGCCGACGCTGCCGGTAGTGTGAAACGGGTAGCAATGTCATCAGCGCGACGTTGCATAATCATGATTTGGTTTGGAGCAAGTGGCAGGATTTGGCCAGTCAGTGCGTCGACATCAACCGAGCCAACCGTGCTGACCTCCCCCAAGCCGGGCAAATGTAAACACGCCGGCACCCGCCAGATTGGCGGCTCACCCCAGATGAGCACCGGCTCACCAGCGAGGACCATCATCTTGACCTGAGCGGCCAGAAAAGCGGCAGCGCGGCGGCGAGCGGTGGTCGGCGACACGCGGATTTCCCCGGCCAGTTGCGCTTCAACCACCAGCGGCCCGCTTTCCGGCCACGCCTCTGGATATTCATAGATCACCCGAACCATACGGCCTCCTCATGGACATTGTAGTCCGGTTGGCGAGAAATGACAAGCGAGTTGTTTTTCGTATGGTTTCCGGTCAACAAATTCATTACCGATCGCTCACCGATACTCCGGCAGCCAATCGCCGTGCGCGGCGATCAAATCGTCCACCAGGCTCCAAATCTGTTCCAGGTCCAGCTCGGCGGCGGTGTGGGGGTCGAGCATAGCGGCGTGATAGATGTGCTCACGCTTGCCGCTCAGCGCCGCCTCGACCGTGAGGGCCTGCACGTTGACGTTGGTCTGGATCAGCGCGGCCAGGTGCGGCGGCAGCGAGCCGATCCTGGTCGGCTGCACCCCGTTCCGGTCCACCAGGCAGGGCACTTCGACGCAGCAATCCTGCGGCAGGTTGTCGATCAAGCCGGCGTTGGGCACATTGCCATATACCACGCGCGGCGCGCCGGTCTCGACGCTGTGAATGATGGCCGCGCCGAACTCGTGACTGCGCTCGACGGCCAGCGTTGCGGCCGGGTCTTCCAGATACGCCCGCAGCGCCTCCCAGCCGGCGATCTGCATCTCGCAGCGGCGAGGATACTCGTCCAGCGGGATGCTGTAGCGTTCGATCAGGTCGGGCCGGTCGCGTTTGATAAACCAGGGCGTGTATTCGGCGAAATGCTCGCTGGACTCGGTGACGAAATAGCCCAGCCGTTCCAGCATCTCGTAGCGCACGCGGTTGGTGCTGGGCGCGCGGTCCTCGGCCAACACCCGCCGGATGTGGGGGTAGAGGTCCACGCCGTTCCGCTCGAATTTGAGATAAAAGGCCATGTGATTGATGCCCGCGCACACATAGTTGATCTCCGCAATGGGCACGCCGATGTCGTAAGCCAGTTGCTCGGCCGTGCCCTGCACGCTGTGGCACAGCCCGATGGTCTGGATGGGGCTGCGGTAGCGCCTCGCTTCGTCGAGGCTGGCCCGGCGCAGCGCCCAGCAGTTGATGGCCATCGGGTTGACGTAATTCAGGTGCAGCACGTTGGGGCACAGCTCTTCCATATCCCGGCGCATTTCCAGCAACACGGGAATCGTGCGCAGGCCGCGCATGATGCCGCCGATGCCCAGCGTGTCGCCGATGGTCTGGCGTAGGCCGTATTTTTTGGGGATCTCGAAATCGGTCACGGTGGCCGGTTCGTAGCCGCCGATTTGAACCATGTTGATAGCGTAATCGGCCCCGTCCAAAGCGGCGCGGCGGTTCAGCGTGGCCTGAATGGTCGGGTGCGCGCCGGTCGCCTCGGCCACTTTGTGGGCCACGATTTCGGTGGTGCGCAACCGCTGTGGGTTAATGTCGTGCAGGCTGAGGGTACAGTCGGCCAGTTCGGGAAAACTGAGAATGTCGCCCAGCAGGTTTTTGGCAAAAATGGTGCTGCCGGCGCCGATAAAAACGATCCTGGTCATTTTGTTTCCTCACAAGGATCAGCGATGGCTCCACATTTTACGGTGGTCGCTGGCGGCATGCCCCAAATGTAGGGCAGGTTTCTTATATCTGCCCCCAGGTGGCGGGTAAGAAACCCACCCTGCTATGCTACGCGGTCACAATCGCCCGGATGGCCAGCACCGCCGCCAGCAGCGTCGCACTGCCATAGGCCAGGTTTTCTGCTCGTTCTTCGCGCCCGCGGGTGAACACGTAAACCGCCGGGATGACCAGCGCCGTGGTCAAACCATACAGCAGGTGCACCCCGCGCCGCAGCGCGTGGCCCTGATACCACAACACACCACCCAATGTGCCCTGGGTCAAAATCAACAGCTCGGCGATGACCAGCGCGCCCCAATACCCTTCGCTGACCTTTTGCTTGCGCACGAAATTATAAAAGCCCCACACGCCCACGATCACGGTGTACAACACCACTGCATTGGCCAGTCGGCCGTGGATTTCTGCGAGTGACATTTTCTTATAGCCGCATTTCTGACGAGTGCCCGGGGAACACGCGGGCGTGCGGATCGGTGAAGCGTTTGGCATAGTTCACGGCCACGGCAGCCTGGGCAAAGCCGGTGGTGATCAGGTTGAGCGGCTCAATATCCTGCTGGACACACACGTCGCCCGCGGCGAACACGCCGGGGAAAGCCGTCTGCTGGCGCAAGTCTACGACCAGGTAGCGTTTATCGCGCTGCAAACCCCACTCCTTGATCGGCCCCAGGTCGGCCTTGAAGCCCAGGTTCATCAAGACATAGTCCACGTCGAGATGCTCTTTTTCCATAGTCTGGTTATTAAAAATGGCTGCGCCAGACACGTGCCCGTCGCCGTAAAGGACATCTATTTCACAGTTCAGTCTGACGTCCACCGGCGAGCTTTTCAGCTCGACCACGCTGGCTTCGTGGGCGCGGAAGCTGTCGCGGCGGTGGATCAGCGTCACCTGCCTGGCCCAGTCTTTCAGATTCAGCGCCCAGTCCACCGCCGAATCGCCCCCGCCCACCACCAGTACACGCTTATTGCGCAGCGGGCCTTTATCTTTGACAAAATAGTACACGCCCCGCCCTTCAAACTCTTCGATGGTTTCGTTTTCTAGCTTGTTAGGCGCAAACGCACCAATACCCGCCGCGATGAGAATCGTGCGCGTGTAATGCACATCCTTGTCGGTGCGCAGCACCATAAAGTCGTCTTCGCCGGCCTCGCTAAAATGCAGCGTCTGCACGCGCTCTTCCAGGCACACGGTAGGACACCACTGTGTGGCCTGCTCCACCAATCCTTTCACCAGGTCCTTGGCCAGGATTTTGGGAAAGCCTGGTACATCATAGATGAACTTTTCAGGATACAAAACGGCCAGTTGGCCGCCCATTTCCGGCAGCGCCTCGATGATCTTGGTTTTCATCTGGCGCATGCCGGCGTAAAAAGCGCCGAATAACCCCGTCGGGCCGGCGCCGATGATCGTGGTATCGAAAACCTCAACGTCGGACATGTGTCAACTCCCTCGTCGTGAATTTGAAACGCACACCGGAAGTTACTGCTCAGATGGGGATATGACAACGAATTTTCAGGAACCTGTCCTGAGCTCGGCGAAGGATTGACCGAATGCGCCATCGCTGCCAACCGTCCCTCGGCGCTGCCCTTGCTCTGCAGCTAGGATCACTTTGGTCAGCGCGGCTGTGGCGCCCAGGCCATCGAGTTGAAAGGCGCAGATTCGCTCAATCCCCTGATTCGTTGTCATATCTGCACAGGCGCTAAGCAGTACCACCCGAAATTATAAATGCCGGGGAAGAGATTGTCAAATTGGAGCCTTCAAGTCGTTTTTCTAATGGTCGGACTGGCGCGGGCGTGGTATAATCAGGACGAAAGACGAAGGACGAAAGGACGGGCGATGCGACTTTTGGCGGTAGATGTGGGTACGGGCACGCAGGACATTCTTTTGTTCGATAGCGACCTGGATGTAGAGAACTGTTTCAAATTGGTTATGCCGTCGCCCACGTTGAACGTGGCGCGGGCGGTCAAAGCGGCCACCCGGCAGGGCCAGCCGCTGTTACTGACCGGGGTGACAATGGGCGGCGGCCCCAGCGCGTGGGCGGTGCGTGACCACGCCCAGGCCGGCTATCCCGTCTATGCCACGCCCGCCGCAGCGCGGAGTTTTGACGATGACCTGGACGCGCTGGTCGCCGAGATGGGTGTGCACATCGTCAGCGCGGACGAGGCAGTTGCTCTGCGCCGCCGCGACGGCATCTGTCACGTGGAACTCAAAGATTTTGACTATTCCACCATCGCCCGCGCTTTTGAACCTTTTGGCATCGACCTGCACGTAGACGCCGTGGCCGTGGCCGTGTTCGACCACGGCGCTGCCCCGCCGGGTTACAGCGACCGCCAGTTTCGCTTCGACTACCTGGCCGAGCGGTTGAAGAAATTAGAGATGAGAGATGAGAGATTAGAGCGGGAGAGCTGGTTTGCGGCGTTTGCGTTTCGGGACGGAGAGATTCCGCCGATCATGACGCGCTTGCAGGCGGTGGCCAACACTTACGCCGCCGACGGGGCCGACGCGCCGCTGGTGGTAATGGACACCGCCCCGGCCGCCGTGTTGGGCGCGCTGCTCGACCCGCACGTGGGCCGGCGCGAACGGCTCATCGTCGCTAACGTGGGCAACTTTCACACCCTGGCCTTCCGCCTGGGGTCGGGGCGCATCGAAGGTATTTTTGAGCACCACACCGGCCTCATCAACCAGGCCCGGCTGGACGAGCTGCTGATCGCGCTGGCCGACGGCGCGCTGACCCACGAAGCTATTTTTGACGATCACGGTCACGGCGCGCTGCTCTACACGCACGAGCCGATGCCGCTCGACTTTTTGAGCATTACCGGCCCCCGGCGCAACCTGATGCGCCGCTCGCGCCATGCGCCCTACTTTGCCGTACCTTTTGGCGACATGATGATCGCCGGCTGCTTTGGCCTGGTGCGCGCCGCCGCCGACTTGCTGCCCGATTGGCGCGAGCCGATCCTCGCCGCGCTCGCTGGCGGTGACCGAGGCGCGCCGTGGGAGCATCTGTAGGACGAAAGACGAAGGACAAAAGACGGGTTCGTCGTCTGTCTTTCGTCTCATCGCATCCGCACGATGGTGCAGCCATACGGCTGCGTCTGCGCTGCCGGCGGCGTCTGGCCTGCCAGCAACGCCTCCAATGCCTGATCCACGTAATTCACCGTCGCCTGGCGCTGGCGAAAGGTGCGGTCGTCCACCGCGCCCGCGTAGGCCAGCCGCCCCTCGGCGTCCACGATGAACACGTGTGGCGTGGTCTGTGCGCCGAAATAATCGGCGATGGCGCAGCCGGCGTCGCGCAGCACCGGAAAACGCACACCCCGCTCTGCCATCACGCGGACAATCTCCTCCAGTCCGTAATGGACGTTCGAGTCAATCCCCAGCACCACCACACGCCCGTCGGGATAGCGGTCCAACAAGCCGTTGAAATATGGGTCGTACTCTCGCGCCACCGGGCACTCGGCCGACCAAAAGGTCAGCACCACCATCGCGCCGCGATACTGCGACAGACGGTGTATCTGATTGCTCGTGTCCGCCAATTCGAGGTCCGCGACGGATTGTCTCACCTCAACTTGCTGCTTTTCTTCCATTCTTGACTCCTGTGTGTGGATTGCCTGGAATTATAACACCCGTCTCCCTGTCTCACAATCCGATTGGAGCGTGGGATATTTTATGGTATACTGTCGCTCGAAAATCAAAAAAGGAGAAAACGCGATGATAAGCGCCGATTTGCTGGAAATTCTCCGTTGTCCCGTCTGCGTGAGCGGACCCACCCGCCGCCCCGGCGACGACCCCGGCCGGCTGGAGCTGGTCAAAGAGACCTGGCTGGTGTGCACCGAGGATGGCTGCGGGCACAAATACCCCATCCGCGACGACATCCCGGTGATGCTGATTGACGAAGGGGTCAAATGGATCAACGTGGCCGCAGCCGACCTGCCGGTTCCGCCGCCGCACGAGTGAGCGCCTGGTTCAAGTGGGGCGTTCGGATTTTTGTCATCCTGGCCCTGGTGATGCTCGTGGCCGGATTGGTCGTGTTGGCGTTGCCCGACGAGGTAGAGGGGCAACAATTGATCCAGTTGGACGACACGCATAGCGTGCGGGTGGCCGACGTCGTCGGCGCGGCGATGGCGGCGGGGGGGGCGCTGCTGGCCTGGGTCACCGTTTTGGCCTGGCAGCGCAAAACTGTCCGGGGATGAGCGCGGGCGGCACGTACGCGCTGCTGTTGCGCATGGACGCTCCGCAGACGGTCCGCGTCGGGGCGCTGGGGACGTTCGAGTTCCCGTCCGGCTGGTACCTGTACGTCGGCAGCGCCCACGGCCCAGGGGGGCTGGCGGCGCGGACGGCCTACCACCAGCGCACGGACAAGAAGCGGTTTCACTGGCACATTGACTACTTGCGGGCCGTGGCGGCGCTGGCCGAGGTGTGGAGCCACGCCGACCCGGAGCGACTGGAATGCGCCTGGGCTGCCGCTGCTGCCGCGCTGCCGGGCGCGACCATCGTCGCTCCCCGCTTTGGCGCGTCGGACTGTCGGTGTCCGAGCCACCTCTTTTACTTCACTGGCCAGCCAGAACGGGTAGAGTTTGAGCGGCTGATCAATAGCAGGTTTGCAACGACCGGGTCCGGCGACTTTTTCGACAGGATTTACAAGATTTAACAGGATTTCAAGTCGTTTTATCCTGTTGATTCTGTGAATCCTGTCCAGTTTGAGAGCAAGTTGAGCAGTACACGGGTTGGAAAGCGAGCGGGTCGAGAGATGAACGAGCAGACGTTAGACGAGTTGGTGAATGTGTTGTTAGACGCGAGCATTGACGACGAGCAGCGCGAAACCGCCGCCCTGGCTCTCGCCAGGCGCGGCGATGGCGCTCTGGCGCGGCTGCGCGACGCGATCCAATCCACCGACGCCGATTCCCGCTGGTGGGCCGCCCGCGCGCTGGCCGCTCTGGGCGGCGCTCAAGCTGTTTCCCTGCTGATCGAAACTCTCTCCGACTCCGCCCCCGACGTGCGAGCCTGCGCCGCATTGGGGCTGGGCGCGCTGGCTGCGCCCGAGGCTGCCGCCGCCCTAACTCGCCTATTGGCCGACGAGAGCGCCTACATTGGGCGCATCGCCGGCAACGCCCTCATTCAAATCGGCCAGTCCGCCGTCCCCGCGCTACTCGAGGCGCTCAAAAGCGAGTCGGCGGCGGCGCGCGGCGGCGCGGCGCGCGCGCTGGTTCCTCTCAAAGCCCACGATGCCATCCCCGCCCTGTTCGCCGCCCTGGACGACGACAGCGCCCTGGCGACCTATTACGCCGAAGAGGCGCTGGAGCGCATGGGGGTAGGAATGGTGTTGGTCAAGCCTGTTTAGACCGACTCGATAGAGATCAGCCTTGATCGAGCAGATAACAAGACGCCCAATGGTCCGGCGCAACCCGGACCATCGGCGGTTTGGCTGCGGCGCAGGTTGCCATTCGGCGCTGGCAGCGCGGCTCGAAACGACAGCCCGGCGGCAGGTCGTCCAGGCGGGGCGGATTGCCGGGGATCGAGGCCAGCGGCGCGCCGGGCCGCTGGATGTCGGGAAATGCCTGTAGCAAACGCTGCGTGTAGGGGTGCTGCGGGTGGTTAAAAATAGCGTCGCAACTGGCGTGCTCGGCCACTACTCCCCCGTACATCACCACCACCTCGTCGCACACTTCGGCCACCAGCCCCAGGTCGTGGGTGACAAAGATGACCGCCAGGTTGAGCTCCTGCTGGAGGCGCTGCAACAGCTCCAAAATCTGCGCCTGGATCATCACGTCCAGCGCGGTGGTCGGCTCGTCGGCGATGAGCACGCGCGGGTTGCAGGCCAGGGCCATGGCAATGACGGCCCGCTGGCGCATGCCGCCGCTATATTGGTGAGGGTACTGGCGGCCCCGGTCGGGGGGGATGCCCACCAGCCGCAGCAGCTCGCCGGCCTGCTCGCGGGCGGCGCGGGGATGGCTCGCAGCGCCATGCAGGCTCAATACTTCGACGATTTGACTCTCGACCGTGCGCACCGGGTTGAGCGCGTTCATCGCTCCTTGAAACACCATAGCCATCTTGCGCCAGCGCACCCGACGCATGTGAGCCTCGCTGTGTTGCAGCAAGTCCTGCCCATCGAACAGCACGCGCCCCTCCACGATGCGCCCCTCTGCCGGCAGCAAGCGCAGCAAACTGAGCATCACGGTCGTCTTGCCACAACCGCTCTCGCCCACCAATCCCAACGAGCGCCCATGAGCCAGGCGAAAGCTCACATCCGTGACCGCGTGCAGCGCCGTCCCATCGCCCGTCAAATAATCCACCGAAAGATTCTGCACGTCCAACAGCATCGAATTCGTCATTCGTCTCCCACTGAGGTCGTTCGTCCCCCACTGGGGTCGTTGGTCCTTCGTCGAATCGCCACCATACGGCGTGGGTCGAACAGATGATGCGTGCGCAAACGCGGGTTGATGATCTCTTCCAGCGTATTGCCCAAGAAAATCAGCCCTAGCGTCACCCACACGATGCCCAGGCCCGGCGGCAACAAATACCACCACGCGCCGCGACTGATGGCCCCGCGCTCGAAGGCAAAGTTGAGCATCGAGCCCCAACTGACCAGCAGCGGGTCGCCCAGTCCCAGAAAGCTCAAGGACGACTCGGCCAGGATGGAGGCCGAGATGTCGAGCACGGCCTGGGCCAACACCAGCGGCACCACCTGGGGGAAAATGTGACGCAGGATGATCCGCGTCCCCGACGCGCCGAGGGCCCTGGCCCGCAGCACGTACTGGCGCTCCTTGATGGACAACACCTGCGAGCGCACCAGTCGCGCCGTGTAGGTCCAGCCCAACACTCCGATAACCAGGACGATTTTCCACAACCCGCGCCCCCACACGGCGATGAGCACCAGCATGAGCGGCAGGTCGGGGATGACCATGAGCGAGTCGGTGAAGCGCATGAGCACGTTGCCGATGCGACCGCCAAAGTAACCGGCGACCATGCCCACGGTCGTGCCGATAAACATGGACATCAGCGAGGCGGCCAGGCCCACGGTGAGCGAGACGCGGGCGCCGTAGAGCAGCAGGCTGAGTACGTCGCGCCCGGCGTCGTCCTGGCCTAACACATGTTGGGCGCTGGGCGGGGCCATGACGTCCTCGGGCTGCACGGTGACATGGGCGTAGGGGTCGTAGGGGGCCAGCGCCGGGGCCAGTATGGCCGCCGTCGCGGCCAGCACGAGCATCACCGCTCCTAGGAGGCCCAGCGGACGGCGTAAAAATGTGCGCCAGACAGAAGAGACGTTCATCTGTACTCCCGTATGGTCAATCCGGCTTGACCCGTGGGTCGAGCACCGAATACAACAGATCGGCCACCAAGTTCGCCAGGATCACGCTGACGGCCAGCAGCAGGAATGCGCCCTGCAGCACGGGATAGTCGCGCTTGGTCACAGCGTCGTAGATCAACCGGCCGATGCCGGGCCACGAAAAGACCGTCTCGACCTGGATGGCCCCGCCCACGGTGTAGCCCAGCGTCAGCGCGATGATGGTCACCAGCGGCGGCGCAGCGTTCTTGAGGGCGTGGTTCTTGATGATCCGCCAGGTGTTCAAGCCCTTGGCTTTGGCGACCAGGATATAATCTTCAGAGAATACCTCCAGCACGGCGCTGCGCATGATCAGCATATACTCGCCCATGTAGACGATGGCCATGGTGAGGGTGGGCAGGATGAGATGTTTTCCCACGTCCAGCCAGTATTCCAATGGGTTGGCGTGGTGCAGGCCAGCGGTGACCATGCCGCCGATGGGCAGCCGGCCACGGGCCAGGATGAGCAAAATCAGCCCCAGCCAAAAGGTAGGCAAGGCCCAACTGATCAACCCCACGGTCAGCAGGCCGGCGTCCAGATGTGTGCCCCGCCGCCAGGCGGCCAACAGTCCCAGGGTGCAGCCTACGATGATGGCGATAATTTCGCCGCCCACCAGCAGGAGCACTGTGCGGCCCACGCGTTCGGTCAGCAGGTCGGCCACGTCGCGCCGCAGCGAAAACGAGACGCCCATATCCCCCTTGAGCAAGTTGCGCAGATAGGCAAAGAACTGGCTATCCAGGAGGTTGATGTGCACCCGGCCCTGGTCGGCGAGTAGCCAGCCCTGGGCGGCGATGCGACCTTGGGCGTTGTATTGCAGGACCTCGACCCACTCTCCGTCGGCGCTGCGGCCCAGGTAATCTAGCCGCTCGCCCTGCGCGGCCTGGCCGACCGGCTCGCTGTCTGTCGTTGGTTCGGCCAGCAGGTCGATTTGGGCGGCCCGCACTTCCACCTGGCTGCCCTGGGTGTTGAGCCAGGTGGGTTTGTCCAGGCCAAAGTCGCGCCGGATGCGCTCCTGGGCCTGCCGGCCCAGCCGGGGATCGCGCACCAGCAGCTTGGCCGGGTCGCCGGGCAGCACGCGAAAGAGCATAAAGTTGAACACCAGCATGGCGGCCAGGGTGAGCAGGGCAAATCCGATTTTGCGGAGTAGATAGTCGCGGCGGTCCATGCGGCCTCAGCATAACTGATTCTTGGTGCAAAATGTTGCCGGAGGCCTGGCTTTAGCCGGGAAATCCCCGCTCAAGCGGGGCCTCCGCCCTGTTTTGCGCCGAAAACTAATGACCCTCCCACAGGTCGCGGCAGTGACCTGCGGGAGGGTGGGGATGTCAGGGTACGGGCTGCACTTGGAGCAGTGAGTTCTTCCACAAAATGTCTTCCTGCTCCAAAAAGCCGCTAAAGCGGTCGTTGCGATACGCGCCGACGTAATTCTCGTAAACCAGCACGATGTAGGGCCGCTGGTCAAACAGATATTGCTCCATCTCGTGGATCAGCGCCACCCGTTTGGCGTGGTCGGTCTCGCTGGCCTGCGCGGCATACAGGCGCTCAAATTCGGGGTCGCAAAAGCCGCTATCGCTCCAACCCCCTTCTTCGCGCTGGTCGCAGGTAAAGACCGACATGATAAAGTCCGGGTCGGGGTCCTCGCTCCAGCCCCAGTAGATCAGGTCAAAGTCAAAGTCGGGATACAGGGCCACCAGGCTGTCGGTGTCCATAATGGTGGGCGGGGCGTTGATGCCGATCTGCCGCAGGCCGTTAGAGATGATCTCCAGCGTGCGGGCCTGGGTGGGGCCTTCTTCGGCGTACAGGCGCAGGTTCATGGTGTCGCCGTCGGGGGTCTCGCGCACCCCGTCGCCATTGGCGTCCACGTAACCAGCCTCTTCCAGCAGACGGCTGCCCTCCACGGGATCGTAGGGGATGTCCTGGATTTCCGGGTTCTGCCACTCGCCCATCGAAGACGGGATGACCCCCACGCCCGGCTCGGCGTGGCCCAGCCACACGGCGTTGACGATTTGCTGTTTATCCATGGCGTAAGCAATCGCCAGGCGCACGGTGGGGTCGTTGAGCCAGGCCGGCTGGCTGCCGTTCTCGTGCGAGTTGATGATCAGCTCGTCAATCGAATGGGAGGGGGTCTCGACGAGGGTGATAGTGTCGTACTTGATCAGCACGTCCACCGCCGTCGGGGGGACAGGCGAGAGCACATCCACCTCGCCGGCGATGAGGGCCTGCACGGCGGCGTCCATGTTGGCGTATTGCTGGTAAATCATGCGCTCGAAATGCAGCGGCCCGGCCCAATAGTCGGGCACGGCTTCCAATTCGAGCATTTCGTCGGGCACAAACTCGACCACCTTGAGCGGGCCGGTGCCGATGCTCAGGGGATCGCCCTCTTCCATGATTTGCTCGTCCGTCATGTCTTGCCATACGTGGGGGGGCATCATCCACACAAAGATGAGCAGTTCGGTGGTCAGGTTGCCCACGGGTGCGTCCAGGCGCAGCTCTAGCGTGGTGGAGTCTAGCGCGACCGCTTCTTCGAGGTGCGTCAGATAGCCGACCATTGTGGGGATCTCGTTCTCGACGATCCAGTTCAGCGTCCAGGCGGCGGCCTGGGCGTCAAAGGGGGCGCCGTCGTGAAACGTGACACCCTCTCGAATCTTGAAGGTCCACGTGAGGCCGTCGGCGGAGGTTTCAAAACTTTCAGCCAGGCCGGGGCGGTACTCGTCCCAGTTGGACCATTCCCACAGCGTGTCGTAGGTCAGGTCGTGCAGGGTATAGCTGTACCAACTGGCGCCAACGTTGAGCGTGTCCACGATAAAATCGGTGCCCACGCGCAATGTGACCGGCTCTTTCTTCTCGGGGGGAGCGTCGGTCGGAGCGGTGGGTTGTTCGCCGGGGACGGCGGCCTGGGTTGTGGGAGTTGGCTTGGATTCGGCTTTACAGGCGCTTAACACGAGTGCGGAAAGGATAGTGACTGTCAATAGGGTGTACAACCGGGAGCGGTTCATCGAGTTCTCCTCCTTTTGGGTGCATGATGCCGGCAGCCTGACCGGCGACTCTTTAAAGCCCCGCGATCATTTTCCGTTGGAGCGTTTTAAAACCAATCTGCTCATAAAACCGGCGGACAGGCTCGTTAAACTCCCACACCCCCAGTCTCATCTCAGTTGCGCCCAGCGTTCCGCCAGAAGGTGAGTCTATGCATCGTACAGAAATATATCCTCTTACTATGCTGACGGCGTCACAGGCGCCCTCTCGCTGAAAACCAGGTCAGTAATAGGCAAAGCCAGTAGCTCCAGTCTTGACAGGTCAATGGATGTGCTAGCATCTTCAATTTCAATACCGACAACCTGGTTGCGTTCATTGTAGTCAAGCACAATACCAGGTGCAACTTCTTCGGATTCGGCGCTTGCCTCGCCGATAAGCTTGATATAAAGCATATCTGTATCAGGATAGTAGTGAAATCTCATCTTCTCGTCTCCCTCCCAAGGTCTAAAGCCGCGATCCAGAAAAGCATTATGTACTGTTTCCCCATCAGGCTCGGTGACCACTCGCAAGTACTTACCGAGTTCCGCAACCAACGCCCAGTAACAAATACGTCCATTGGATTGCACTTCCGCGCGAATGGGATTCTGAAGAACGAATTCAATCCATTCTGCTTTGAGATACGGACGACGAGCCATGACGCTGGCGGTGAAATAGTTTCGTTTTCATTTATCATGCCTCAACTCAAAGCCGCGGTATGGTCAAAAGTATAGTGTGAAATCCCCTTTTGTCAATCAAGCACAGCAACGCAGGGGCGCAGAGGTCTCTGGCATTTCCTCTGCGCGCTCTACGTCTCAGCGGTGAGACCAAGATTCACTCACAACCGATATGCCACGTACTCGCTCTCGCAGGGCGGACCCGGCGCGGCCCACAGCACGCGGTCGGTCAGGTCCATGATGAGCGAAACCAGCGTCAGCTCCCGGTCGTGGGGCGGGTCAGCCGGGTCTTCGTGGCTGCAGATCGAATTCGGAAAGTTCACGTGGTCTCGCAGCAAGCTCTTGAGGCTGTCCACGCTCGCGTGTCCCAACTGCGCCTGCAACAGCCGCCGGGCGCGGTTGAGCCGCACATTTGACCCGGCATACGTACCTGGCTCTTCCAACGCCTGCATTTTGGGTGAGAGATAATGGTTGGTGTGGGCCAGCCAACCCGGCGCGCCGTACATGATGTCGTGAGTCGTAGCCGAGGTTTCGATGCTATATAATTCGCCGTTGGCGTCGCCCAGGATATAACTGTAACCGCCGCCTCTCAGCTTGGGCACACACGCCCGGATGGCCTCGCCAATCGTGTGGGCGCTCAATACCGAGCGCGAAGAGAGCACGCGCGGCACACCCACCCGCACGTCGGTCGGGTAGACCGAGTCAATGGCCACGCCGATGCCCTCGGCGTTCATGCCGATGTTGACCAGGAGCGCCCCATAAGTCATGCCGACGAAGGCCGGTCCATCGTCCGGTTCGGCCCGCACCAGGTAGACGTGGTCACGGTCGCCGCTGTGCCAATCTTCGTTGTGGGCAATGAACACGTGTCCGTCGGCCGTTAGGTCGTCGCGCACAGCCACGCAGGTGCAACCCCACACCTGCTGCCGGCTTTCGATAAGACCCTCGTAACAGTTGAGCGTCCACACCTCTTCAAACGAGACATCCGCGCCCTCGGCAATGCCGCGCAGTTCTTCGACGAATTGCGGCAGAGCCTCTTCGCCGTAGGGCAGAAACTTGCGCGCCTCGCGCAGCCCCTCTCGCCACGACATCTTGGTCACGGGCGGCAAGATACGCCGGTATAGCTCTAACATGCTCAGGATTTGAGATCGCGCCCCCTCGCCCTGTTGTTGGCCCCGTTGGCGAGGATCTCCTTTCACTTTAATAAACGGAAGCGTTCTCTGGTCCATTGTCCTTCGTCATTCATCCTTCGTCGTGCAAATCCCGACGCGGACGCACCGGGATCGTCCGAAACGCCCGCACGAACCGGACCATATTCTCCACCGTCGTCTCGAACAGCGCCCGTCCAAACTCGGCCGTCGCCACGGTGGGATCGCCGCACACACCGCTCTCGCTCATACGCGACCACCAATCCTGCCACGCCAGGATGCTCGGTTCGGGGTGGTCCCAGTTGAAATATTCGATCTTGAGCTGGCCCTCCTCGCGCACGGCCCGGTCCATCTGCACCAGCTCGGGGCGCAGGTGCAACATCATAGCCGTCTCGTACTCGCCGGCGTGGGCCACGCCGCCAGGGGCCGAGCAACGCAACTGCGAGAGCGTCAGCTCGGCCAATGTGGGGTCGATGGCCGCGTTGGGGCTCATGGCCCCACAAATCACGCCGGTTTCCAGCACCACTCGCCGGGCGGCCAGGTCAGCCACGGCGGCGTTTGATCCGTGACCGTTTACGATGAGGATGTGCGTCAGGCCGTGCCGCGCCACGCTGATGCCCACGTCCGAGACGTATTTGAGCAGCGTCTGCATGTCCACCGTGACCGTGCCAGGAAAATCCATGTGATGTTCGTCCAACCCATAGGCCACCGTGGGCATGACCATTGCCTCCCCTTTCATGCGCCGCGCCACCTCTGTACAGATGGCTTCCACGATGACATTGTCTGTATTGATGGGCAAATGGGGACCGTGATCTTCTACTGTGCCAAAAGGCAACAGCACGGCCGGCTGTCGGGCAATGGCCGCGCGCATCTCAGGCCAGGTCAGCTCGTCGTAGCGAAACTTTTCATTCATAGAGCTACTCCGCTTGCGGCGGACCGCAGTCCGCGTTCGTTTTGTGTCTCGGCGCACAACGCCTATTCTATGCCGATATTCGCTTGTTGGCAAGATATTTTTTCGCGTCAATCCTTGACTTTTGGTTCGAGGTGCGTTATCCTACTCGCGTCGTATCTCAATATGGTAGGGCGCGTTTCCATACGCGCCGTTCCGATGGCGGGTAAGAAACCCGCCCTACAGGTTTGCGCCCCGGAATATTGAGATGACCTCGCGTCCTCAGATTGACGCGGAGGAAAAGAGAAATGGTTCACCTCACCGTTCTCGCCGACGAGCAGATCGAGTCCATCCACCACGCGACGTTACGTATCCTCAGCCAGGTTGGCGTCGCGCTGACCCATCCCGCGGCCCGCGAAATCTTGACCGGGGCCGGGGCCACGCTGCGCGGCGAGCGCGTGTGGCTGCCGCCCGACCTGGTCGAGCGCGAGGCAGCTCGCTGCCCGCGCCAGGTCACGCTGCGAGGGCGCGGGGATGCGACCAAAGTGTTGGGCGACGGCAAACTCTACTGGCACAACCTGGGCGGCGCCCGCGACGTGTACGACCCGCGCACGGGTCAGCGCCGTCCCGCCACGCTCCAAGACGTGCGCGACAGCACCCGCCTGCTCGACGCGCTGAATGGAGCGACCACCATCGTGCCCTTTTTCACGCCGCAGGACGTGCCCGGTCCGCTGATGTCGCTGGCGATGTACCGGCATGCGCTGCCCCACACCACCAAGCCGCTGCAAGGACCGGGCGCTCAAACCGCCGCCGAGGTGCGCTACGCGGCGCGCATGGCCGCCGTGATCGGTCCCCCGCCGCAAGTGCTCAGTATGGCCGTCTCGCCCATCAGTCCACTCACCTTTCCAGACGACATCGTAGCGGCCATGTTAGAGGCCGCCCGCTTGGAGTTGCCCTTTGCGCCGCTGCCCTGCCCCACCGCCGGGATGACCGCTCCGTTATCGCTGGCCGGGGCGCTGGCCCAGCAAAACGCCGAGGTGCTGGCCGCAATTGTCCTGGTGCAGTTGGCGCGCCCGGGTTTGCCGGTGGTCTATTGCGGGCGACTGGCCATGATGGAACCGCGCGCCGCCGTCATCCCGTGGAGCGGCGTCGAGCTGGGATTGGCCTCGGCGGCGACCGTGCAACTGGCCCATCGCTACGGGTTGCCGGTCAATGTATACGGCCTGTCCACCAACGCCCACACGCTAGACATTCAGAGCGGCTACGAGCGGGCGCTCAACGCCGTCATCCCGGCGCTGGCCGGCGCGGACGAGCTATCGGGCATCGGCGAGATGGAAGCCGGGGTGATGGGGTCTTATGCGCAGATGGTGTGCGACGACGAGATCGCGGCCAGCGTGCGCCGCGCCGTGCGCGGCTTTGAAACCGACGAACAAGCCCTGGCCGTCGAGCTTATCGCGGCGGTGATGGACGGCTCGCGCAGCTTTTTCGACCAGCGGCATACCGTGCGTTATCTGCGGGCCGGAGAGCTACTCGCCACACGCCTGGCCGAGCGGCAAGGTTGGGCAGAGTGGGACGCCGCCGGGCGCACAGACATGGCCGGGCGGGCGCAAGCCGAGGCCGAGCGCCTCCTGGCCGAGCACCACCCGCCGCCGCTGAGCGATGAGCAAGAGCGCGAGCTGGATGAAATCTGGCGGGCCGCCGTCCAAGAGTTGGAAAAGGAAAGATAATGACAACACAACCAATTCCGGTGATTGAGGTGCGTGGGACGCACCGGGAGGTGGGCCGGCAGATCGGCGAGGCCATGCGCGGACCGATCCAGGCCACGCTGGAAAAACTGCGCGAGTGGCTCCCGCCCGGCGTAACGTGGGAGGCCATGCTGCACAAAGGTTACTTGTGCCTGACCCACAGCCGCGCCGTCTATCCGCAGTACGTCGCGGAGCTAGAGGGCGTGGCCGAGGGGGCCAGTGTGCCTTTCGAGCACTCTTTTTTGGTCACCTGCGAAGAGTTGTGGGGCAGAGAGGCCTGGAAAGGCTGCACCGATTTTGCAGCGCGTGGCCGGGCCACGACCGACGGTTCTACCCTATTGGCCCACACCAACGACCTCGGTCCCGAGGCCGAGGAGCACCTGGTCATCTTGAAAGTGCAGGCGGGCGACGAGCCGGAATTTCTGGGCGTGTCGCCCGGCGGCCTGGGCTACAGCGCCGGGTTCAACGCCGCCGGGATCAGCCTGACCGGCAACGAAGTCAGCAGCAATGACATCCGACCCGGCGTGCCGCGTATGCTCATGGTGCGGGCTATTTTGGCGGCGAGACGGCTGGAAGAGGCAATGGACGCCTGCCTGTTGCCGGGGCGGGCCTCCAACTATAACAACATCATCGCCGACGCCCACGGCGAAGTGTACAGCATGGAGGGGGCTGCTACCGACTGCGAGCCGATTTATATCGAGGGAGATATTCTAGCCCACGCCAACCATTACGTCAGCGGGCCGATGCGTCGCTTTGAGCTTGACCCCGCCGATAACAGCGGATCAATCATCCGCCACAACCGCGCCATGCGCCTGCTGCGCGAGAATTACGGACGGTTGTCGCCTGAGCTGTTTCGCACGCTGCTGGCCGACCACGCCAACTATCCGGCCTCTATTTGCAAGCACGGCGTCACGACCGTGACCGTGTTTAGCATGATCGTCAATCTGAACGAATTGCGGGCCTGGATCGGGCGCGGGCGACCATGCCAGACCACTTTTGTGGGGCATACCCTCGATCCCTGGACGCCGCCGAAGGATTGGATTAAATGAACAAAACCTCTGCACAGCGCCGGCGGCGACGCGCTGAAAGGCAACCCGCCGCCGCCGCCCTGCCAGACCTCGGGTCTGTCATCCGGCCGCACATTGATGTGCTGACCGAAGAACAAGTCCAGCGCATCCACGCGGCGGCGCTGGAAATCCTGTGGACTGTCGGCGTGCGGGTGGATTCGGCCCGGGCGCGGCAGATTTTTGCGCAGGCCGCCGGCGTGTCCGTCGCGGGCGAGCGAGTGCGCCTCTCGGCCGGGCTGGTCGAGCAGGCGTTGGCGACCGTCCCGCCGGTGGTGGAGGTGTTTGACCGGCGCGGGGAGCGCGTCTTTCGTCTGGGCGACGATCAGGCCCGCTTTGGCATCGGGGTGACGGCGCTCTTTTATCAAGACCCGCTGACCGACGCGGTGACGCCCTTTTCCCGCCAAGATATGGCCGCCATGTCGCGCCTGGGGCAGGCGCTGGATAGCTTTGATCTCATTTCGACGCCCGGTATCATGCGCGACGTGCCCGAGACAGTGCTGGATATGGTCTCGGCGCTCGAGATGACGGCCAATAGCACCAAGCCGCTCTCGCTGCTCATTTCAGACGAGCACGCCTTTCCCGACGTGGTAGACCTGTTAGAGCATCTGCACGGCGACCTGTCCAGCAAGCCGTTCATCCTCCCCTATTTCAACCCGGTCACGCCGCTGGTGATGAACGAGGGCACCACCGACAAGATGCTGGTCGCTATCGAGCGCGGGCTACCCTTTATGTATTCCAATTACGGCATGGTGGGCGCGACGACGCCCATCACCCCCGCTGCGACGCTGGTCTTGCTCAACGCCGAGCTGCTGGCCGGGCTGGTATTCAGCCAACTGGTCAAGCCAGGCGCGCCGATCATTCTGGGCAGCCTGCCGGCCTATTTCGACATGCAGGGCATGGGCACGTTTTACGACGCACACAGTTACATCATGAACCTGGCCTGCGCGGAAATGATGCGGTATTACCGCGTCCCTCACTGCGGCACGTCGGGCAGCGGCATGGGCTGGGGGGGGGACCTCATCGCCGCCGGGCACCAGTGGGCCAACCATTTGACCAGTTGCCTGGGCAAGATCGGCCTGGCGCCGTTCGTGGGAGACAATCTGGACTCCAAAGCCTTCTCACCGGCAGTGATTGTCCTGGCGAACGAGGTCATCGCGCAGGCGCGCCGGCTGGCGCGGGGTTTTGCGTTCGACGTGGACAGCCTGGTGCTGGACGAGATCGCGGCGGTCGGTCCGGGGGAGAACTTTTTGACCGTGCCCTCGACGCTGGCTCAATTTCGGGAGGCCTATTTCAGGAGCGGCATCTGGCCCAACCACACACTGGAAACGTGGCAAGGCGCGGGCTGTCCTCACGCCGACGTGTTGTTGCGCCAATACACGCGGGATTTGCTCGACCGTGTGACGCCGCCGGACGATCGCGACGAGCTTGTCGCGCGCGGTGAGATATTTATCCGGCAGCGGGGAAATCTGTAGAAACCTTCCCGGAAGCCCAAAGCTTCCGAGAAGCTGGGCTTGCCCGATTCGACCGTTGATGTTATAATATATGCTAGTTGGGCGCGTAGCTCAGTTGGTTAGAGCGCACGGTTCACATCCGTGAGGTCGTGGGTTCGAGTCCCCCCGCGCCCACTTGTGTTGCCAGGTTCTCCGGCAGCACATCTCGGTACATCCCCAGGTTCGCATCAACACTCCAAAACAGCCTTGACGCGCCCGCCCTCGCGCCGGCTCATCTCTTCGAGGGCCGTCTGGGCCTGTTCAGCGCCAGCGCCAACCGGCTGGCGTCGCCGTGAGGGGTCAGTTTCTTGCCGGTAGCGGCCAGGCTTGAGGCGACCCATGCCTTTTCAAAATCAGACATAATCATCCTGGCCTTTACCGCACAGTCGCTCCTCAAGGGCCGCCAACGATTCGTCCAAAATGCGCACGACATCGTCAATCTGCTCGCGCGTGATGATCAGCGGCGGGGCCAGCAGCGCCATGTCTCCGGCCACCCCGTCCACCGAGCCGCTGCCGGGGTAGATAATCAGACCGCGCTCGAACGCTGCGTCTTCCAACTGCCTCGACGCCTGTAGCCGGGGATCGAATGGCTCTTTGCTCGCTTTGTCCTTGACCAGCTCCAAACCGACCATCAAGCCCTTGCCGCGTACGTCGCCGACGATGCGGCGCTGGAGCAGCTTTTCCCGCATCTGGCTCAGCATATACGCGCCCATCTCGGCGGCTCGCTCGACCAACTGGTGCGCCTGCAAGTACTCGAGCACCGCCAGCGCGCCGGCGCACGAGACGGCGTTGGCGTTCAGCGTGTGACCGGCCTTGAACGCCGAGTTGTGCTCGATCAATGGCTGCCAGATTTTATTCTGCGCGACGACGGCCGCCAGCGGCGTGTAGCCGCTGGTGATGCCCTTGGCCGTGGCGATAATATCCGGCGTCACGCCTTCCCAGTGCTGGATGCCCCACAGCTTGCCTGTGCGCCCAAAGCCGGTCATCACCTCGTCGGCGATAAACAGAACGTCATACCGGTCGCAAATCTCGCGCACCATTTGAAAATAGCCCTCCGGGGCCGGGGCCGCGCCCAGGGCCGCGCCGACCACCGGCTCGGCGATAAAGGCCGCCACGTTCTCCGGCCCCACCTGGCGCAGGGTGGTCTCGAGCGCACGCGCGCATTTCAAGCCGCAGGCGGGGTATTCGAGCTCGAAATAGCAGCGATAGCAAAAGGCCGGCGGGATGTGCGGCGAATCTACAAACATTGGCGTAAAGATGGCGCGTCGCCCGGTGATGCCAGAGAAACCGGCCACGGCGATGTTGTTGCCGTGAAAAGCCTGCCAGCGGCAAACCACGCGGTACTTGCTGGCGACGCCCTGTTCCACCCAATACTGGCGGGCCAGCCGGACGGCGTCGTCAACGGCGTCGGTGCCGGTGCAGGTGATCCACGCTTTCGAGTTGTCTTGCATCTCGCCCGGCGCCAACCGGACGATCAGCTCCGAAAGATCGCGGAACGGCTGGTTCGAGAAGGCGTGGCAGGGGTAAAAGCTGAACTTTTGCGCCTGGGCATACATGGCATCGGCGATTTCCTGAACGCCGTGCCCGATGCTGACCACGACCGACGAGCCGCCGCTGCCGTCTATGAAGCGATTCCCGGCCGTGTCGTACAGATAGATGCCGTCGGTGCGCTCAATGACGTGGTAATCGCGGTCCCAGCGGCGATGAACGGCAAAAGCATGGGGATTTACCATAGTTTCACAACTCCTTCAGCGCAATCAGCGCCACTCAGTGTCTCAGCGATCCTGTTTCCCACTTGACACCCGAAGAAACCCGTCTAGCAGCTTCACTACCGGACACTTTTTTTAAAGGTTGACTCATAGTATGCTAAAGCTCCAACGAAAGAGCAAGGAGCATACTATGAGTGACAACCGACGCAGGTATCGTGCCATAAAAGACGCAATTAAGCAAATGTAT
>DAOTXN010000093.1:0-3580 GCA_034435435.1 Anaerolineae bacterium
ATTGGCTGCACGCCGATCATTTAGGCAGCACCAGTCTCGCCACCAGCGCAGGCCCAAACCCGACGGTCGTCTCGCGGCAATTGTACTACCCCTTCGGCCAGGTGCGCTGGGAGAGCGAGTCGCCGCTGCCGACGGATTTCGCGTTCACCGGGCAACGCAACGACCTCTCCACCGGGCTTTACTTTTTCCACGCCAGATATTATCATAGCGGCCTGGGACGCTTTGTGTCGGCGGATACGATTGTGCCAAAGCCAGGAAATCCCCAAACTCTCAATCGTTACTCCTACGTGGAAAACCAACCAATCCAATTGGTTGACCCTAGCGGCCACGATGGTAAAGGAACAGTCGCTGCAAAGCACAAGGCCAAGATCGAGAGCGAAGCCGAGCGTGTATTCGATATCTCTCAATTAGCCGTCGCTGTTCCAGGCTTTCCCCATTATTCAGGTCCAAAATATGGAGCCGAAATCTCGCCAATCCTACTTGGTGCTGCTATGGACCGCCAAAACGCTTCTCGGCATAGGTGGGGGTTGCTCGGAGGTCTGGTGGAGTATGGATGCTCATTCACCACTTGGGGGCTATGCCAAGGCGAGAAAACGAGTGTAGGGCCGGCCAACATTGAGATGAAAGAGTTAGATCACTGGGAAGAGATCGGATGGTTGGCAAGTCGCAAAGATCGGAGACGCCGTATTCACAATACTGAATACAGCATATTCCTTATGCGTATGAAATTAGCTGAGGCAGATGCTCTTATCACTTTCTATGGCGGTTCAGGCGTAAGCCCGATAGATCGTTTCATGCTGCTCACCATAGGTCAAAACGCCGTGGCTTATAGTCACCAGGGAACATTCCAGCGATTCTTTGGTGAAAACAACGGTGAATGGACTCCACAGTTTCTAAGCAAGAACATAGTCGACCACATGGCTAACATGTTTGAAAACGTTTACCGATTGCACTTTGAGAATGGGTGGGACCTGCCCTCAGGAGTGTCGTTCGAGGACCTTCAGGCATTCTGGCTTGATACACTCCGTCCTGAGGTGTTGAAGTATAAACATCTTGATGGTCTGCGCTCCCGACTAGAGAGTATGTATGGAAAACCAGATTAGAGCTAACACATCAGAAATGGGGGTGAGGATGAAAGCACTCACGTGTGCCCTGATGCTGCTATGTATGCTGGTTCTTGGATCCTGCAACGTTCTAAGAGAAGATCGAGAGATTGGTAAATTGGAATGGTCTCCAAATCGACAGTATGCCTTCCTTACTGTCGCATATTTAAATGATAAACATCCTGGGCTCAAAGGAGATCATATTTGTGTGATAGATGTGGGAGGCGATTCCGACGTGCTCCGTTTGGAAGATGCTGTTGAAAGTGAGTATGGACTGGTTGAATGGTCGCCGGACAGCAAGCAATTGGCCTTCTCTTCGGGACCCGGCCTGGCACGTGATAGGGAAATTTATGTGCTTGACGTAAAGTCCCACCAAGTATCCCGCTTGAGTCAACTCGGAGGCAGTAGTTTGTTTCCTGCTTGGTCGCCAGACAGCCAACGCGTGGCCTTTGTTTGGTACAATACCGTATGGGACCCAGAAGCATCGATTTGGGAACCTGGCCATGGTGTAGCGATCTATATTGTCAATGCCGATGGCAGCGACTTGCGTGAGTTGATTCGATCGGAGAGTTACTTCTCAAACCTTGCCTGGTTGCCCGATGGTAAAAAGCTGGTATTTAAAAGCAGTGTTGGTTTGTTCCTTGCCGACGCGGACACGGGAGAGATTATCACACTGACTGATGGTTTGGCCGGACACGAATACTTCTATGCCTTGTCCCCAGATGGCCAGCATATCGCCCTTGCTTTGGAACCGGACCAAGATGGAGATAACGGGGTTTACATAATCAACCTGGATAACCAAGAACTAAGGCAGGTCAAAAACGTTGTTGTTTCTGAAGCGATTGAGAATATCTCTCCGGGCCACCTTCGGCTTTACAGCCGCATCTATTGGGCGCCTGACAGTTCTAGCTTTGTGTTTGAACTTAATAACTACCAACAAGGTCAAGGGGCCACGACCTTTATCGCGGCTGCGGATGGCAATGCAATAATGCAACTGGTTAGCCCAGGTTCTGCTGCTGATTTGTCGCTGTTTCTATGGGCACCAGATAGCCAACGAATCCTCGTAAAAGACACCCACAAGTCATTGTATGTCATGAATACCACCGATACGGAATCCGTACTCCTACGAATTCCGGCTCAGTTTCGAGATCTTGGCAATTTCCAATGGTCACCAGATGGTCGGTGGATTTTGTCCGAAGCTTCTTTGAACAGAGAGAAAAGCATCTTGGTGATCAATTCTGAGAACGGGGATGTTTTTCCTCTCATAGTTTTGCCCGACTTTACTTCAGTGGTCTGGCTATCGGATGGGAAACATTTGGCATTCTTTGAACTTTCAGACGACGAGCTACCAGTGGGATACATCATCGATCTAGAGGGCAACGTTTTGTACAAGGAACCGGTGGATTGTAAATGATCAGACTAGACCGGGAATCTGTTTTCTAAAAGGATTTGCTTTTCCAGTATCGTGTTATCTGGAGGTAAAAACCCGCCGAGTCTTGTCACTCATTCAAGAATCAATACAGCACTGGAGGGGATGCGGCCGGTGGCCTTTGACGCTGAGGACACCGCCATCCCGCCCCTGGCTTCCCACGTGGACGTGCCGCTGGTCATCGACGCCTCGCCGCCGCCCCGGCCGACGATCAACTCTCCGCTCGACGGCGCGGTGATCCCCACGGACGATGTGCGGGTCACCGGTGAGGCCGAAAAGCACAGCCGCGTGACGCTCTACGCCAACGGGGCGCCGCTGGCGACCACCTCGGCCAACGCCTGGGGCGACTGGGGGGTGACGCTGGAAGACCTGGCCGATGGCATCTACACCCTGCAAGCTCAAGCCAGCGACGCCGCCGGCAACCCCTCCGAGTTATCCCTGCCCGTGGCGGTGACGGTGGACACTCAACCGCCCGTAGTGAGCCAGGCCTGGGTCAACCCGCTGGCGGTGCGCACCGGCAGCGCGCTGGCGACCTACGCCCGCGCCCAAGACGCCGCCAGCGGCGTGGCCCAGGTACAGGCCACCCGGCTGCGCCCGCAAGGGGGCGTGGTGAGCCTGTACTACGTGCCCACGAACGACTGGTGGACCAACAGCCATCCGGTGGAATTGACCGGTGACAGCTCGCAGACCATCACCGTGACGGCCGTGGACGGGGCCGGACACTCCGGCTAGCTGACCACCAGCGTGATCCTGGATAACACCCCGCCCGAAGTGCAGGTGACCAACATCACCGAGAGCAGCGCCTTTGCCCACGCCAGCGACACGACCGTGTACTATGGCGTGGGCAGTGGCAACTATACCGTGCAGGTACACGCCACCGACCCTGCGCCAGGCTCAGGGCAGGCGGCCGGGCTGGACACGCTCACCTTCCCGGCCACCACCAGCGGCGGCGCGAGCTTTGACTATGACGGCGAAACCAGCGTGTACCGCAGCCGTGTCTACTCCTTCGACGTCAGCGACACCTTCAGCAGCGACGCTACCGTCACTG
>DAOTXN010000094.1:0-30602 GCA_034435435.1 Anaerolineae bacterium
GCGCTGTGATTTGAGCTTGTTCCAGCTTGGCTTGCGCTTACTCGATCACTTCTTGAACGAGTCGATGCCCCTTCCTGTCGCGTTCCAAATGCTCGAACTCACAGCCTTTGTCTAAAAGTGTCCGGTAGTGAACTTGCTCATCATTCTCGTCCTGGCAACAAGTGTCCTGATCAGGCCGATGGCGCTGTCCAGGCCAATGCATACGCCAACGCCGACCGGCATACCGACACTCTCGTCAACCGTTCCGACACCGACGCGCAGACCAACTAACACGCCAACATCCAAACCCTATCCTGCACCTGGGTTGGCATCTGCGGCCATCATCGGCTGCAATGTGACCTTCGGGTGGACCTGGTTAGGGATATTAGGCAGCGATGAGTGGTTCGCAGTCAGGGTGGGAAACGTCGGAATTGATGACAGACCTCACAGTGTATCTTGGGTCAAAGAGTCCAAGTTCACATTCTCCCTCTCCGACCCAGGTGAGTACAATTGGGAAATCGCTATCTGTCGTGGTGATCCCGTTATGGATGCGCACTGTAGTCAAGCGGATGGAACCGAGTTGGCTGTCAGCGAACAGATGAGCTTTTGGTTTGGGGGATGTCCGACACCTGCATCAACACTTCCTCCTCAGTGATTGCTCAAGCAGCAACGACGCCAGCGTGCTGCTGGAGAAAGTGTAACCGAAGGAGGCGAAACATGCCCGCCACAATCGTGATCGGCGCCCAATGGGGCGATGAAGGCAAAGTCGTGGACTGGGCGGCCGAACAGGCCGACCTGGTGGCGCGTTACGGCGGCGGCGACAACGCCGGGCGCACCGTCACGCATCTTGCGCGAATACATTGTGGTGGACGGCGCATTTGACATCCGTACCGTTTTTGATACACTTGGGCCATGAATGACAAAGTGCGGCTGCGGGTCGTCTTTTACAAAACCGCGACAGGCAACGAACCTGTCCGCGATTGGCTCCAATCCCTGTCGCACAACGAAAAAAAGACAATTGGTCAGGATATCAAAACGGTTCAATATGGTTGGCCGCTGGGGATGCCGCTGGTGCGGAAATTGGATAAGGACTTGTGGGAGGTCCGGTCAGATTTGCACAACAAAATTGCCCGCGTCCTTTTTACAGTCAGCGGTGACGTGATGGTGCTTTTGCACGGCTTTATCAAGAAATCACAAAAAACACCCGCACGTGATCTGGCGCTGGCCAAGCAACGATTGAAAAATCTGAGGGAGTGATCGCGATGAATGAACATCACCTGGGCAGCGATTTCGATGAATTTCTGGCAAAGGAAGGTATTTTGGCCGCGGTCGAAGCGGTAGCCGCCAAGCGAGTAATTGCCTATCAGATAGAAGAGTTGATGAAAGAGAGAAAATTGACCAAGACGGCCATGGCTCAAAGAATGAAGACCAGCCGTGCAGCGTTGGATAGGCTGCTTGATCCGGGAAACGAAGCGGTGACGCTGCAGACCCTCGAGCGCGCGGCGCTGGCCCTGGACAAGCGGCTACACATTGAGCTGGTTTAGCCCGGCAGACATTGTATCGAGCGGATACAATGACCTGGCGCAGTTTGCAGAGGAGAAAATCAATGCCCGCCACAATCGTGATCGGCGCCCAATGGGGCGATGAAGGCAAAGGCAAAGTCGTGGACTGGGCGGCCAAAGAGGTCGACCTGGTAGCGCGTTACGGCGGCGGCGACAACGCCGGGCACACCGTCACCGTGGCCGGGGAACGCTACGCGCTGCACTTGATCCCGTCGGGCATTCTTTATCCTGAAAAATTGTGCCTGATGGGCGGCGGAATGGTGATCAACCCGGTCCGCTTACTGAAAGAGATGGACGAGCTGGCCGCGCGCGGGGTAGACGTGTCGCCCGAGCGCCTCAAACTCAGCGTCACGGCGCACCTCATCATGCCCTACCACATCGCGCTGGACGGAGCGCAGGAAATTGGACGCGGGGCGGCGGCTCTCGGCACGACGAAACGCGGCATCGGCCCGGCCTACGCCGACAAAAGCGCCCGCGTTGGCCTGCGGGCCGGGGCCATGAAAGACCCCGAGAGTTTTTCCGAAAAAGTCTTTCAGGCCGTGGAGACCAAAAATATCACGCTGACCAAAATATACGGCCAGGCAGCGCTGGACGCCAGGGCGGTCGCCGCCGAGTTCCACGATTATGCCCGGCGGCTGGCGCCGTACCTGGCCGATGTGTCGCTCATCGTCAATCAAGCCCTGGATCAAGGCCAGCGCTTATTGTGCGAGGGCGCGCAGGGCGCGCTACTCGATCTGGACCACGGGACCTACCCCTACGTCACCAGCTCGTCCCCCGTCGCCGGCGGCGCGTTGACCGGGCTGGGTTTTGGCCCGCGCCACGTGGAGCGGGTCGTGGGGGTGGTCAAGGCTTTTAGCACACGCGTCGGCGCGGGACCGTTCGTCACCGAGCTGCTGGACGAGCGTGGCGACCGGCTGCGCGGGACCGGGGCCGCCCCCTGGGACGAGTTCGGCACGACCACCGGCCGCCCCCGGCGCACGGGCTGGCTCGACGCCGTGGGCTTGCGCTACGCGGCCCGCGTCAACGGCCTCAGCGACCTGGCCCTGACCAAGCTAGACATTCTGGGCGGCTTTGAGACCCTTCACATCGCCGTGGCCTACGATTACCGGAGCGAGCGACTGGAGCATCTGCCGCTGGATAGCGAGGCGCTGGCCGAATGCCGGCCTGTCTACGAAGACCTGCCCGGATGGTCCGCGAACATCCGCTCCGCCCGCTCGCTGGCCGATTTGCCCCCGGCCGCCCGGCGCTACGTCGAGCGGGTCGAAGAGCTGGTCGGTGTGCCTATCGTCTTGATCGGCGTGGGGCCTGGGCGTGAGGAGACGATTTTCAAGGATAGATAGATTAGGGGGCAGCGCTGAGAAAAAGTTGCTGGACACCCCCGACTAACGGAGGGTGACTTGATGCTTGCTGCCAGGCAACAGTCCATAGATGACAAATATCTGGAAATCATTTTGAAACGGGTGCACGTCTGCAAGGAATACAGACCGGCATTTGGGCAAGGTCATCAAGTGCCACTGGCGGAGTTCCAGCGTCTTTATAGCTCTGATCCGTTTTATTCCTGGTTTGGACTTGATGATCCATTGTTGTACGCTGCGCACAGGGCCGCCGGTGGTATCACATCCATTTATCGCCAGATTGGAATTGGTTGTGAGGAACTCTTTCGTCAAATATTGCAAGATCAACTGGGATTGAGCCAAGAGCAAGTCAAATGGTCTTACGAAACACCTCCCTCTGGTGGTCGTAAACGCAGGCTGTCCCTTGACGGACGCGTCGAACTCGCAGCTATCCAGTCCGAACCCAAGCGTACTATGTTTGCTGAATGGCTTGACGAAGCGGCTACTTTTCTCAAGGTAGCGCCAGAGGTCGCTCGCGTGCTCAAGGGAATCGTGTTCGAAGTCCGACAGGGCTACAAAAGCAAAGACTCGAAGCGACAAAATGCAGACATGGCGAATGCAGCAACTGCATATTCGCAGGGATATTTCCCTGTGTTATTGGTTTTGTCCACACAGATAGACAGTGACATTGTAGAACGATACGAGCGCGCGAGTTGGTTGATTCTTCAAGGCCATCTCGATGATTCCCCAATCCGATCAACCTATGCTTTTTCCAAAAGAGTAGTCCGGCTATGATTTGGCAGGGTTTTTCCAGCGCAACTCGGCCGTCTTGAGGGGAACCATCGCAGAAATCCTCCAGGCGCTACTCACGCCGAACGATACCGATGGTTAAACAACGAGCCGATCTTACATTCAAGCATAATCTCAAACGCGGCAGGCATGGCTGGCTCAGGCTAACCCCAGCTTACTCTGTCAAGATTGTTCAACAGGCGCTGGACGACCAGCCAAAAGCTACCTACGTACTCGATCCCTTTTCGGGAACCGGTACCACAGGTCTCGTCTGTGCAGAGCGTGGGATGAGATGTGACCTCCTCGATATTAATCCATTCCTGGTGTGGTTTGCAAGTGTCAAGACCGCCAACTATCAGGTAGATCATTTGCGTCAGGCCAAAGAAGGGGCTGAGGCCATTGTGGAGCGCATAGTGGAGAATGATCAGACGGCGGCGCTTTGGTTCCCACCTATTCACAACATCACTCGATGGTGGCCCAAAGACAGGCTCATTTTGCTCGCCAAAATTCACCGAGAGCTGAACATATTGTTTCCAGATTGTGCGCCAGCCAAAGACTTGCTTTTGGTAGCGTTCTGTCATCTTGTGATCAGTTGGTCCAATGCAGCCTTCAACCACCAATCAATGTCCTTCAAAGAAAACAATAACAAGCAATTGAGCCTGTTCGATGAGACCCAGCAAATGGCTCAACATTTCGTCGACACCGCCCAGGAAATCATAACTTTTGCCGGAAAACCTCTAAAACAGCAAGTCAAGGCCGTCCTGACAGATTCCCGCTGCGTCCCTAAACCGTTCGATAAACTTTACGACTGTGTCATTACTTCGCCGCCTTATCCGAATAGAATGAGTTACATTCGGGAATTACGCCCGTATATGTACTGGCTGGGGTATCTCAAAGAGCCCCGTGAAGCTGGCGAGCTTGACTGGCAAGCGATAGGTGGAACGTGGGGTATAGCCACGAGCCGGCTCGAGACGTGGCAGGCAGATGGAGCACGACTACAGTATCCGGGATTCGACGAAATCATAGAAAAAATCGGGATGCAAAGCCCTGTGCTTGCAAATTATGTTCACAAATACTTTTCCGATATCTTGACGCACCTCGAGAGCCTTTATTCTGCTTTGTCACCCGGGGCTAAAGTTTTCTACACAGTAGGAAATTCGAGATTTTTTCATACCCTGGTGCCCACTGAACTCATTTACGTGCATCTCTTGGAAAGGTGTGGATTTGTAGACACACAGGTTGAGCTCATTCGGAAGCGGAATTCCAAAAAAGAGCTCTTAGTTCATAGTTTCTGCAAGAAAGCCGTGATCGCTGGTCCCCGACTGATACTAGCCCCTAAGAGCTACCACTCCGGTAGCTCTTTTAATTCCAAACGCGCCGAAAGGGTCATAGACAACGCGCTTGCCGCTCGCTATACTGATAGATGACCTTTTTCATGAGGGGATTATGCAGCGCGTTTGTCGGGTATTTATCGTGGCTAGTCATCCCTTGTTTGCCCAGGGGGTGCAGAGCTTGCTGGACGGCCAGCCGGGACTGGCTGTCGTTGGCATGGACACGGCCGACCTGGACGTGATCGACAAAATCCGCCAACTGCGCCCCGACGTAGTCGTCCTCGACGCCGACAGCGACGCCCAGATGACTTTGCTCCCGACGCTGTTACGGGAAAACCTGGGCGTCAAACTGGTCGGGTTGACGCTAGAAGATAACCGCATCGACATTTACTATCAGCAGCAATTCGTCGGAACCGACGTGGCCGATCTGGTCGAGGCGGTGCGCGCGCCCTTGAGCTGGCAAGCCGGACCGGGCGGCATGCACATTCTGGCGATTGTTCAGGGGGAATACGGTCGGCGCAAGGTCAAAAACATCCGCAAGCATGGCCCCAAAGACTGGGTGATAGAAACGTGGCCGCCGCCCGTGTCGCTCCCTCCGACCATCGAAGACCCCACCGAATATCTGCCTTCGTCGCTGCCCCGGGCCGATTTGATCCTGTGCCTGGCTGCGCAACCGGGAGTGGTCCAATTGCTGCCGGAAATCGCCCGCCTGACCGGCGCTTCCGGGGTTATCGTCGCGGTGGATGACCACGCTGCGTTACCGCCCGGCCTGTTGAATCAGGTAGGAGCATGGCTGCACGACATCGGCGTCACAGCGGTGTTTCCTAAACCGTTGTGTTCGCTAACCCGCAAGACCTATAATCTGGGTCCCAAAATCAGCACTTATTTTGATGGTCCCATCTCCGAATTTGCGCATTACTTTGGCCGACCGATGTTCCAAATCCAGGTAGACCCCGAAAAAGAAGTCATACGTGGAGTAAAGGTGCTGCGAGATTCCTTGTGCGGCTGCGCTCGCTACGTCGCTGCGCATCTGGTGGGCGTGCCTGTCGAAGAAGCCGAATCTAAAGCCGGCATCTTGCACCACCATTACCCTTGCCTGGCCTCGATGAGCATGGACCCGGACTATGGCGACGGGTTGCTCAATGTATCAGGAGAGATTCTGCGCCGAGAGGTGCGCGGCCAATTGGAGCCTTTCCTGCGCCGCGGGGAGGAATCTGATTCAAGGTAATTGCTTGTTGACGGCGAATCCGACAATCTCAATCGTGCGATGAATGAATTCATCAGGGAGGTGTGTAGAATATGGAAAAGATAGTATTGAGTGTGCCCAAAATGTGGGCCGACCACCACGTCCTGAAGGTGCGTGAAGTGCTCACGGCGCTGGACGGCGTGCAAGACGTTTACGCCAGCGCGGCCTGGAAACAGGTCCTCGTCAAATACGATCCCGCCAAAATCCAAGAAACCGCTCTTGCGGAGACGCTGGCCCAGGCAGGTTATGGAGCAGATCAAAAACTGGAATTCGAGACCGGATTGCCCCGCACCGGCGACCCGGCTTGGGATGCTCTGGGAGTGCGTGTGACCCGCACCAACCAGCGCGACCTGGAACTGAGCGGCGAGTTCAGGAGGTATTAGACATAATGGCCAAGAAGACAAGATCACCTGAGGAATTTAGTATCGATCCAGCCGCCATTCAAATGCTGGCTTTTGCGGATCAGGCCGGCATCGAGACCGCTTTTAGCCGGGCCGACGAGATGAAGCCCTGCCCCATCGGCGCCGACAGCATGTGCTGCAAGGTGTGTTATATGGGTCCCTGCCGCGTGGTCAAAGACGGTCAGACCGGCGTGTGTGGCGCGACTATTGACACCATCGTCGCCCGCAACCTGGCCCGGGCCATCGCCTCCGGGGCCGCAGCCCACTCGGACCACGGGCGCGACCTGGCCTTCACCCTCAAAGCGGTGGCCGAAGGACATGCCCCCGACTATCAAATCCGCGACCCCGAAAAGTTGCAAGCCATGGCCGGGTATCTGGGCATCCCCATCGACGGCAAGCCTATCCTGCAACTGGCAGGCGAAGTGGCCGATGTGGCGCTGGCCCAGTTCGGGCGCACCGCAGGCGTGATTAAACTGTTGGAGCGCGCCCCCAAAAAGCGCCAGCAGATTTGGAAGGAGCATAAAATCGAGCCGCGCAACATCGACCGCGAAGTCGTCGAAATCTTTCACCGCACCCATATCGGCAACGACCAGGACCCGGAGCACATCCTCGACGCGGCCCTGCGTAGTGCGCTGGGCGACGGCTGGGGCGGCTCGATGCTGGGCACCGACATCTCGGATGTGCTCTTTGGCACGCCCAGCCCGCTGGTCGCCCAGGCCAATCTGGGCGTTTTGCGCCAAGACCAGGTCAACATCATCGTCCACGGCCACGAGCCGACCCTCTCGGAGATGATTGTAGCGGCCGCGCTCGACCCCGAAATCCAGGCGTATGCCAAGAGCAAAGGCGCCGCAGGCATCAACCTGGCCGGCATCTGCTGCACCAGCAACGAGACGCTGATGCGCCAGGGCGTGGCCTCGGCCGGCAACTTTTTGCACCAGGAGCTGGCCGTGCTCACCGGCGCGGTCGATGCGATGGTGGTGGACGTGCAGTGCATCATGCAGGCCCTGGTGCCGCTGGCCGGCAAGTATCATACGGCGCTGGTCACGACCAACCGCAAGGCCAAGATCTCTGGCTCGACTCACATTGAGTTTGAGGAAGGGCGGGCGATGGAGGTGGCCAAACAAATCGTCGAGGTGGCCTGCGACCGCTTCCCGCAGCGCGGCGAGGTGCGCATCCCCGACGCCAGGAGCGACGTGGTGCCGGGTTTTTCCCACGAATACATCGGCTACGCCCTGGGCGGCGCCTATCGCGGCTCCTTCCGCCCGCTCAATGACGCCATCATAACCGGACGCATCCGGGGCGTCGTGGCGAACATTGGCTGTAACAATCCCCGCGTCAAGCAGGACTATTTCCACGACTATGTGGTCAAAGAGTTCCTCAAGAACGACGTGCTGGTGGTCGAGACGGGCTGTGGCGCCATCGCCAGCGGCAAAGCTGGCTTTTTGCTGGGCGAAGCCGCGCTCGAATGGGCCGGCCCCGGCCTGCGCGAAGTGTGTGAGGCCGTGGGGATGCCGCCGGTGCTGCACATGGGCTCCTGTGTGGACAACAGCCGCATCCTCACCGTGCTCAGCCAGATGGCCACCGAAGGCGGCCTGGGCAACGACATCGCCGACATCCCGGCAGTGGGCATGGCCCCCGAGTGGATGAGCGAAAAGGCCCTGGCTATCGCCGGTTACTGCGTGGCTTCGGGCGCGTATGTGATTATGGGCACCACCAATCCCGTCAAGGGCAGCGAGATGGTGCAGCGGCTCATCAGCGAAGGCTGGCGCGAGAAATTCGGCGGTCGCCTGGAATTTATCACCGACCCCGCCGAAATGGTGCAGGCTTCTCTGGCCCACATTGACGAGCGTCGCGCCGCGCTCAAGCTGCCGGCCTACGACCCGACCAAATGGGGCAAGAGCGGCGACAACCGGATGAACGAGCTGGTCCAGCTGCCCATCGAGGAGCGTCTCGAAGCGCTGTATGGTGTGCCAGCATAAAAGACCCTAGAGGTTTTGAAACCTTTAGGGTCTCTAGAGGAGGAATACAACTATGTCTCGATACATTGCTACCGCCGCCCATCGGGGCGCGACGCAACTGGTGAACGAATTTGACGACATGCTGCAGGCGGCGTTGGCCGAATATGGGCCGGACCAGCCGGTGCAGTTCACCAATACGGCTTATCACTTGCCGGTTGTTCGGGCTATGCTGGCCCACGAAGTCAATAACCTGGGCGACCTGCAGCCGGTGTTGGAGCACGCCCGCAAGCTACTCCACCCTGTCCCGCCCGATAAGCGCTGGACCCCCTATTTGGGCGAGACGCTGGACAGCGGCATGGCTACGTTGTTGGCCGCCGAGGGTATCGAGGGCGTGCGCTTTGTGCGCGGCCAGGAACCCATGCCGTACCCCGGCTTTACCATGACCGGCAGCAGCGCCCCCGGCGATGGCTACCTCAACGGCCCCATTGATGACATCCAACTGCGCTCGTGGGGCATCCAGTTGGTGGACGGGCGTATGCCCGGCTTTGCCGCCATCGTCGGCGCGGCCAAGAGCAACGAGGTGGCGGTCAGAATCGTGCGCGAGCTACAGCGGCGCAACATCCTGACCTTCCTTTCGGGCAACGTCAACGGGCGCAGCATCATCCACCAGCTCCAGGAAGAAGGGGTAGAGATGGGTTACGACACCTACATCGTGCCCTTTGGCCTGGATACGATCAGCGCCATTTATGCGCTGGGCTTTGCGGCCCGCTCTGCCCTCACCTTCGGCGGCATGAAGGGCGGCCAGTGGCGCGACATTCTGCTGTATAACAAGTTCCGCGTATTTGCCTTTGTGCTGGCGCTGGGCGAGGTGGACGATCTGAAATACGCGGCGGCGGCAGGGGCCATCAGCTACGGCTTTCCGGTCATCGCCGACACGGTCATCCCGCAGATTCTGCCCACCGGCGTCACGCGCTACGAACACGTCATCTCGATGCCTTTTAACGAGATCGAGGCTCAAGATGACCTGGAGCGGGCCGAAAAGCTGGTCCAAAAGGCCATCGAAGTGCGCGGCGTCAAAATAAAGATCGCCGAAGTGCCCGTGCCGGTTTCCTACGGCTCTGCCTTTGAGGGCGAAGTCGTGCGCAAGTCCGACATGCGGGTCGAGTTTGGCGGCAAGTATTCCCGCTGCTTCGAGTACCTGCGCATGGTGGATATGGAGGCCGTCGAAGACCACAAGATCGAAGTGGTCGGCCCTGGCTTTGAGGATGTGGAAGACAAGGGCGCGATGGACATGGGCATCGTCATCGAGGTGGCCGGGCGCAAGATGCAAAAAGACTTTGAGCCGGTGCTGGAGCGCCAGGTGCACTATTTTGTCAACGGCGCCAGCGGCATCCAGCACATCGGTCAACGCGACATCGCCTGGATCCGCATCAGCAACGAAGCGGCCCAGAAAGGCTTTAACCTCAAACACTTTGGCGAGATTCTCTACGCCCGCATGCACTCGGACTTTGGGGCCATCGTGGATAAAGTGCAGGTGACCATTTACACCGACAAAGAGCAGTTTACCGGCTGGCTGGAAAAGGCGCGCGAGGCCTATAACTATCGCAACGAGCGCCTGGCCGGACTGACCGACGACGCCGTGGACACGTTTTACGACTGCACGCTGTGCCAGTCCTTCGCGCCGACCCACGTGTGCATCGTCACCCCCCAACGGCTGGGGTTGTGCGGCGCGTACAACTGGCTGGACTGCCGGGCCAGCTACGAGATCAACCCCACCGGCCCCAACCAGCCCGTGCGCAAGGGCCAGTTGATTGACCCGGTCAAGGGCTATTGGACCGGCACCAACGAAAACGCGGTCAAGAACTCGCAGGGAACCGTCACCGAAGTGGCGATGTACTCAATTATGGAAAACCCGATGACGGCCTGCGGTTGCTTTGAGTGCATCGTGATGTACATCCCCGAAGTAGAAGGCGTGATGGTGGTCAGCCGCGAGGACACCAGCATGACGCCGATGGGGATGACCTTCTCCACCCTGGCCGGCATGGCCGGCGGCGGCTTGCAGACGCCCGGCGTGATGGGTGTGGGCAAATACTATCTAACCAGCCCCAAATTCATCTCGGCCGACGGCGGTTTCAAGCGCGTGGTGTGGATGTCTAGCTTTCTCAAAGAGAGTATGGCCGCCGAGTTTGCGGCCGTGTCCGAGCGCGAAGGCGTCCCCGACTTGCTCGAGCGCGTCGCCGACGAGCGCAGCGTGAGCACGGTGGACGAGCTGGTTGCGTGGGTCAAAGAAAAGAACCACCCGGTGCTGGAGATGGGTGTGATGCAAGCCGCGTCTGCGCCGGTCGCCCCGCAGGGGGGAGTTGCGCCGACGAACGGCAAAGCCGCCGTACCCGCGCCAGCGCCCGAACCCGCGCCGGCAGCCAGGAAAGAGGAGCCAAAACCGGCCCCGAAACCTGAGCCGGTGGCCGAAAAAGCGCCTGAACCTGCGCCGGCGGCCCCGCCTGCGGCTCCTGCCGCGCCGCCCGCCGCGCCAGTGAGTACTTTACTCAGTACAAGCGCCGACGTGCAGACCATCGCCCAGGTGAGCGCGGACATTGTCATCAACAGCATCCGCCGGGCGTTAGAGGCCGCGCTGCGCGAGTTGGGCGGCGCGCCGCCCGCCGCGCCTGCCGCGCCGGTCGCCCCGGAAGCAGCGGCGGTGGAGGTTCCTGCAGCGCCGGTGGTCGAAAAGGCCCCCGAACCCGTGGCGACTCCCAAGCCGGTGGTGAGCCGGGCCAAGCCCATGCCCCCCGCATGGGAAGCGGCCAAAGAAACCGGCGTTGAGCTGGTCAAAGAGCAGTGGACCGGCAAGGTGCGCCAGGTGACGTTGGGCGCGACGGCCGCCGAGGGCGGTACGCGCACCAAGACCGTCACCGTGGGCGGCCAGACCACGCTGCCGTTTTTGAGCTTTGAGGGTGAAATCCCCAATCGGCCGGTGATCGCCATCGAAATCCAGGACCGCAAGCCCGACGACTGGTCGCCGCTGCTGGAAAAGGCCTGGGGCGACGCGATGCAGGATCCCGCCGAGTGGGCCAGGGCCGCCGAAAAAGCCGGGGCCGACGTGATCGTACTCAAGCTCAACCTGACCGCCGCCGACGGCAAGCCCACCACTCCCAAACAGGCCGTCGAGGCTGTGAAAAAGGTGCTGGACGCGACCGGCCTGCCGCTCATCGTGCTCGGCCCGGGGCAGGTGGATGCCGACAACGATCTCCTCATGGCGGTGGCCGACGCCGCCAAGGGCGAGCGGCTGGTGCTGGGCCTGTGCGAGGACAAAAACTATCGCACCATCGTCGCCTCGGCCCTGGCCAGCGGTCACCTGGTCATCGCCACCACCGCGATGGACGTGAACCTGGCCAAGCAGCTCAACATCCTCATCAGCGACATGGGCCTGCCGATGGAGCGCATTCTGATGGACCCGACCTGCGCGGGTGTGGGTTACGGGATGGAATACGGCTTTTCGGTGATGGAGCGCCTGCGCCTGGCGGCCCTGCAGGGCGATGGGATGACCCAGTTGCCGATGATCGTCAACGTGGGCTATGAGGCCTGGCGACAAAAGGAGAGCAAAGTCGGCGAGGGCGTGCCGGCGGCCTGGGGCGACTGGGAAGAGCGCGCGCTCAACTGGGAGGCGCTGACCGCTGCGGCGCTGGTCGAATCGGCCGCCGACATTGTGATCTTGCGTCACCCCGAGTCGGTGCGGCGCATTCACGCGATGATTGACAAACTGATGGCGCAATAGTGGGATGGTGGGATGGTTGGTCCAGCCAACCATACCACCACCTTGCCCAATCGCCCGTACATGGTGTAGAATACCGGTAACTGTTCAGCCTGCGCGAATATGACAACGAATCAGAGGATTGAGCGAATCTATGTCTTTCAACTCGATAGACTGGTCGCCGCAGACACACTGACCGGGCTCCCAGGTCATGCTACACTTTACCCAAAGGCAGGGCCAGGGTATCCCTGTGGGCTGGTCGGCAGCCGCGTCATTCGGTCAATCCTGAAAATTTGTTGTCATATCCCCCCTCTGAGCAGTAACGAATACCGTTTGGATCCACTGGGTCAGAGAAAACATGAATCATCAGGAGGAACCAAATGAAAGACAAGCTGGTGCGTGACGTGATGCAGATCGGCATGCCCGCGTGCAAGGGCGATACTTCTCTCATCGACGTGGCCCGGCTGCTGGCGGAAGAGGCCCGCGACATCCTGGTGGTGATGGGAGACGATTGTGTCGAAGGGGTGGTCTCTCAGTCGGACCTGGCGCGCGCCTTTTTGGACGATTTTGAGTCCATGTGCGCCAGAGATGTGATGAACCAGGGGATGTACAGCGTACCGCCTGACGTCCCTCTCCAGGCCGCGGTAAGAGAGATGCTGGATAAAGGGGTGCATCAGTTATTGGTTATGCCCGACTCACCCGATTGCGTCGCGCCGTTAGGCGTATTGAGCAAGCGCCACCTGGTCGAGCTGATGGCAGAAAGTGAAGTGGAGGTCGTCTGATGGGCAGGTTAATCGCCGGAGCGACGCCCGACACCAGCAGCGTGCCTGTGGAAGCCAACGAATCCGAGCGGGTTGGAGCGCTGATCAACATCTTGAGTGCTTATATCGAGCAGTACCACGGCGGTTCCGTCGAGCTGGTCAGTTTTGACGGCGAGCGTCTCGTCGTCCGCATGGGAGGCGCGTGCAAGGATTGCGACTGGTCTCAGCAGACCCTTAACGGCTGGATCGCCGGTACCATTCGCCCGTTCTTTCCCAACATCAAAACCGTGGAAGCGGTGGAATAGACACGTGAAGCGTGAAGCGTGAAACGTGAAACGTAATACGAGGAGTAACACACATGGCCCTTTCAGGTATTCAGATTTATAAACTACTCCCGCAGACCAACTGCAAGGATTGCGGTTTTCCCACGTGCCTGGCTTTTGCCATGAAGCTGGCGGCCAAACAAGCCGAATTGGCGGCCTGCCCGCACGTCTCGGAAGAGTCGAAAGCGCAATTGGAAGAGTCGGCAGCCCCGCCCATCCGCCTGGTGAGCATCAAGGCGAACGGGCGTGAAGCCAAGGCCGGTAACGAGACGGTGATGTTTCGTCACGAAAAGACGTTCTTTAACCCGGCGGGGATTTTCGTGCGCTTGCGCGACGACCTGCCCACCGCCGAGCTTGAAGGCAAGGCGCAAGAGATTGCCGGCTATGCAGTGGATTACGTTGGCATGGCGTTGGGCGTGGATGGCTTGGCTATCGAGGCCACGGGCGATGGGGCGACCTTTGCCGGGGCCGTCAAAGCGGTGTTGAACGTCGCCAAGCGCCCTCTCATCCTCATCGCCGCCGACCCGGCCGTGATGGCGCAGGGCGTCCAGGCCGCGGGCGACACCCAGCCCCTACTCTATGGCGCTACGCCCGACACCTGGGAGGCGTTTGCCAGGCTGGCCGCTGAGCATAAAGCGCCCATGGCCATCAAGGCCGATTCGTTGAGCAAGCTGGCCGAGCTGACCGAAAAAATCAAAGCGGCCGGTGTGCCCGACATCGTGCTCGACCCCGGCGTGCGTGACATGGCCTCGTCGCTGGCGGTGGCCACTCAGTTGAGGCGGTTGGCGCTGAAAAAGAACTTTCGCGCCCTGGGGTATCCGATCATCGCATTCCCCGGCGAGTGCGCCGACGACCCCGCCATGGTTGGCGTGGCGGCGACTCAGGCCATCACCCGATATGCCGGGTTTATCGTCCTGGAACAGTTTAGCCCGGCCACGGTCTATCCGCTGCTGGTGCTGCGCCAAAACATCTACACCGATCCGCAAAAGCCCATCCAGGTGCAGCCGGGGATTTACGAGATCAACCACCCTGGCCCCGACGCTCCGGCCATGGTCACGACCAACTTTTCGATCACCTACTTTTCCGTGGCCAACGAGCTGGACGGCGCCGGCATCCCGGCCTGGCTGATGGTGGCCGACGCCGAAGGCATGAGCGTGCTCACGGCCTGGGCCGCCGGCAAGTTCGACGCCGAGCGCATCGCCAAAGACGTCAAGCGTTTTGGCCTGGAGGAAAAGCTCGGTCACAAGAACTTTATCCTACCGGGGCACGTGGCCGTGCTTTCGGGTGAGGTGGAAGAAGAACTGCCGGGCTGGAACATCCTGGTCGGCCCGCGCGAAGCGGTGGACTTGCCGGCCTATCTCAAGATGCGAGCGGGACGTTAGGGGGTAGACAGTAGACAGTAGACGGTCACTTGCACTGCGCGCAGGCGCAAGTGACCGTCTACCTGTCAGAGGTATAAAGATGAGTGAAAGAGTGAGCCAGACGAGTTATTTATACTATGACATTGACCAGATCATCGTTGATGCAGAGCGTTGCCTGGAATGCCAGCAGGAGCAAGCGTGTGTCAGCCAGTGCACACGGGGGCTAGAGATCCCCACAGCCATGGCCGCCATTGCCCACCGCGCCTTTGTCGTCCGCGAGGGTGTGCGTGAAGAGCTGGAGGAAGCCGTCGCCGTAGCGTATGCCAGGGAGGCGGTAAAAGAAGCCTTTTCCTACTGGTAATGGGTGACGAGTGATGAGTGACTGGACTGTCCACTCGCCACCGCCCACTTTCTACTGAACGCACGCAGCCCATGACAACCTGCAAGCTGGAATTTTCTACCGCCGGCGGCGAGACCGTCGAGGTCCAGGCGCCTTTGGGTGTTACGCTGTCCAGCGCCGCCCTGGATGCCGGTATCGAATTGAATATTCCCTGCGGTGGACAGGGCCGCTGTGGCCGTTGCGCCGTGATCGTGGAAGAAGGAGCGGTGCGGCGGCGCTCGACGCTGCGTTTGTCGGCGGCTGACGTAGAAGCGGGTTATGCCCTGGCCTGCCAGGCGGTAGTCGAGGGAGACGCCCGCGTTATTATCCCGCCGCAAGAAAAGATCGAGCGGCTGCTCGAGACCGACAAGACCGCCGCCAAGATCACGGTCCCTTTTGCCTACGACCCGGCCCTGCATCAGCCCATTCGCCGCGTGTGTTTGCCCATCGACCCGCCCACCCTGGCCGACAATACCGACGACATGAGCCGCTTACGCCGCGCGCTGGCTCAGCAGACCGGCATCACCGATCTGCGCGCCCGTTTGCCGGTGCTGCAAAAACTCTCCGAGGCGCTGCGCCTGGACCACTGGAACGTCACCGCCGTCATCGAGACTGATACCTGGGACATGCCCAACGGTCCGCCGCGCCTGGTGGACGTGTTGCCGGGCGACCGCTGCGACGAGAACTGGGGCCTGGCTATCGACATCGGCACCACTAGCAACGTCGTCTACCTGGTCAATCTGATCAACGGCGACGTGGTGCAGCAAGCCGCCGATTATAACGGACAGATCCGGCGCGGCGAAGACGTGATCAGCCGCATCATGTACGCCGGCAAAGACGGCGGCCTGCAAGAGCTGCAAGAGCTGGTCGTGGGCACGCTCAACAAGCTCATCGGGCGGGTGTGTAAAAGTCAGGGCATCGCGCCGGGCGAAATTCACAAAGCCGTCGTCGCCGGCAACAGCACGATGATTCATCTGTTCCTGGCCTTGCCGCCCCAGAGCATCCGCTTAGAGCCGTATGTGACCACGGTCAACCAGGTGCCGTCGGTGCGGGCGGCCGAGATTGGCCTGCACATCAATCCCGAAGCCACGGTGGACTGCCTGCCGGGGGTAGCCAGTTACGTGGGCGCCGACATCACGGCGGGGGTGGTCAGCAGCGGCATGGTCAACGTAGGCGACATCACGCTGTTCATCGACGTGGGCACCAACGGCGAGATGGTGTTGGGTGACGGCTCGTGGCTCATCACCTGCGCCTGCTCGGCCGGCCCGGCCTTCGAGGGCGCGGGCGTCATCGACGGCATGCGGGCCACGCGCGGGGCTATCGAAGAGGTGTGGATCAATGGCGCGACCTTTGAGCCGAGCTATCGCGTCATCGGCGGGGGCAAACCCACGGGCATCTGCGGCAGCGGGCTGATCAGCCTGCTGGCCGAAATGTTCATCACCGGCGTGATTGACAAAAGCGGCAATTTCAATCATACTTGGAGCACGCCTCGTATCCGCCAGGGCGAGCACGGCGACGAATACGTGGTGGCCTGGGCTGCCGAGACCGAGCATGGACGCGACATCGCCATCACCCGCCCCGACATCGACAATTTGTTACGAGCCAAGGCCGCCATCTATGCCGGGTTCGCCTCGCTGGCCCAGAGCGTGGGGGTGGATATGGCCGACGTGAGCCAGATGTTCATCGGCGGGGCGTTTGGGCAGTATTTGAACGTGGAAAAATCGGTCCAGATCGGGCTGCTGCCCGATCTGCCCTGGTCCAAGTTCCATTTTTTGGGCAACACGTCTATCAAAGGAGCCTACATGGCGCTCTTGCGGCGTGACATACGGGCCGAGATCGACGCCGCCGCGGCCAAGATGACTTATCTGGAGCTGTCGGCGGACAATACCTTTTACGATCACTTTACCTCGGCGTTGTTCCTGCCGCACACCGACATCGAGCGCTTTCCGTCGGTAGCGGCGGTGCTGAAACGTGAAGCGTGAAACGTAAATCCAAAATCCAAAATCCAAAATCCAAAATCCAAAATGACAGTCACGATTGCTTTAGCGGGAAAAGGTGGTACAGGAAAAACGACGGTAGCGGCGATGGTCATCCGCTACCTGATCGAGGAACAAAATGGCGCGGTGCTGGCGATAGACGCCGACCCCAGCAGCAACTTGAACATGGTGCTGGGACTGGAGCTGGACGAGACCGTGGGTGACATCCGCGAGGATCTGCTGGCCGAGGTGCAGTCTACGATGGGCGCGGGAGCGTTGGCCGGCGGGTTACCCAGCGGCATGTCCAAGAACGACTATTTCGACTATCACATTCGCATGGCCACGGTCGAGGGCGACGGCGTGGACCTGATTGCGATGGGTCGGCCGGAAGGTCAGGGCTGTTATTGCGCGGCCAACAGCGTGATGCGCACGGTGATGGACCGCATGAGCGTCAACTATGCCTACGTGGTGATGGACAATGAGGCCGGGTTGGAGCACCTCAGCCGGCGCACGACGCGCGACGTAGACATCTTGCTCATCGTCTCTGACCCCACCCAGCGCGGCATCGTCGCGGCCCAGCGGGTGGCCGAGCTGGTGGACGAACTGGATATTTCGGTCAAAAGGCGCTATCTCATCATCAACCGCTTCCCCGGCGCCGAATTGCCCCCGCCGCTCCAAGCGGCGGTGAGGGCGGTCAAGGCCGAGTTTTTGGGCGTGGCGCCTTACGACGCGACGATGGCCGAATTCGAGTTCACCGGACGGCCTTTGCTAGAGTTGGATGGCAACTCGTCCGTCTATCGCGCGGTGCGAGAGATGGTGAAGCGAGTGCTGGCGTGAAACGTGAAACGTGAAGCGTAATTCGTGACTTGCAATTCTAAGCGAGGAGGCAAACAATGGAGGGGTTGGAACTCTTTCTCAAGGCGATGGAGATCGAAGAGCGTGGGGCAATGGCGAAATATACCATGGCCGCGCAGATGGCCCAGACTCCAGAGCTCAAAAAACTGTTTGAAAAGCTAGCCGAGGAAGAGGCCTTTCACGCGCAATACCTGCAAGGTGAGTATGCGCGCCTGACAAAGAGCAAGGAGGAATAACATGTATATCATTGCCGAAAACTTTCACATCATTTCGCCCAAGTTTAAAGAGGCCGTCAATAACAGGGATGAGGCCTGGATCAAAGATATGGCCGTCAAGATGATGGAGGCTGGTTCGAGCGCCATCGACTTGAACATTGGTCCGCAGAAAAAAGCCGGCCATGAGATTCTGCCCTGGCTGGTGGAGGTCGTGCAAGACACCGTGGGACCGGACGTGCCATTGGTGCTCGACACGACCAACCTGGCGGCCATCGAGGCGGCCTGCGAAGTGGTCAAAGCCCAGCCTATCATCAACTCTACCTCGGCCGAACCGGAGCGCCTCGAGTCGGTTCCTATTGTCGCCAAAAAGTACAACACGCGCCTCATCGCGCTGACGATGGCCAAAGCGGGCATCCCGGTGGGAGCCGACGAACGGGTGAACCTGGCGCTGGAATACCTTATCCCGCGCATGCTGGAGCTGGATTTCCCCATCACAGACCTGATCATTGACCCGCTGGTGCTCACCGTATCGGGATGCCAGGAATACTGCCCCGAGTGCGTGGAGGCCGTGCGCACGCTTAAATTCGCCGGGGATCCGCCACCGTTGACCAACGTCGGTCTCTCAAACGTAAGCAATGCGGTGCCCAATGCGATGCGCCCGTTGCTCAACCGCACCTACGGCGTGATGCTCATGGGGGCCGGGGTGGACATGATGATCGCCGACCCGTTTGATCGCGAGCTGATGGAATGGATCCGGGTCGTCGAAGAGCGCGACGAGCGCACGCCGTTGAACCGCCTGCTGGTCAAGCTCTACGATCGTGTTGCGGCCATGGAAGAGCTACAGCCCGGCGACGTGGATATGAGCGACCCGACCCAGTCGGGTGTCTGGAAGACCTACCAGATCTTGCTGAACAAGGTGATTTACACCGACGCCTATCTGCGGGCCTAGTGGGTAAACCTTTGAGGTCTTGGAAAGGTTTGAACCGTCACACGAGAAACCCGGTTTTTTTCCGAAAAACCGGGTTTATTTTTGCTATCTGACGCGGCCAGAGCAACAACTCGGCATTCGTTCCGGACAGCTTGCCCGAATGGGACACTCGGGCGGCCGCGACTGCGCGCGTGGGAGGGTATCTGCATCGCACAGGTGGTCAAGCAGTATGCCCACAAGCGCGTGGTGGGCGTGACCCGCCGGATCGTGCAAGGCACGCAGGTCCAGATCGAAGGCCTGGTGCACCAGACGCAAGGAGGGGGAGTGATCCACACCGCCTACATCGAGCGGCTCAACGCCACCTTCCGCTCGCGGCTGGCGCCTCTGGTGCGCCGTGGGCGGGCCTTGGCCCGCCAAATGCCCACCCTGCACGCCGGGATGTACCTTGTAGGTACAGTGTATAACTTTTGCACCTATCATAAGAGCCCACGTCTCCCGCTCTATCTGCCCAACTCGCGCCGCCGCTGGCTGCGCAGAACGCCTGCTATTGCCGCCGGCATCACGGACCATCGCTGGACCGTGGAAGAACTGCTGTCTTTGCGTGTGCCCCCGCTCCCCTGGCAGCCGCCCAAACGGCGCGGGAGACCGTCAAATGCTACGAAAGCACTTGTCGCTCAGTGGTGTTCTTGACCACGATTAAATGTGGAGCTACCGAACAAGTTGCATAGCCGGCCCAATTGCCCTATTTCACCTCTGCGGGTACAATGCGGCGCAGAGACCACCCTTCGGCGCAGGACCAAGGAGTCACCGTGAAGGAACGCAGCAACCAGGAATGGCTGGCCGACCTGCAAGGGCCGGAGCGCGACGATGCGTTGGCCGACCTGCGCGCCTTTCTGCTGCGCGGCCTGGGCTATGCCCTGGCCCACCGCTCCGACGTGGACGCCGCCGCCCGTGAAGATTTCGTTCAGGACGCCCTGTTGAGGATCCTCGACCACCTGCACACCTTCCGGGGCGAGAGCCGTTTCACGACCTGGGCGCTCAAGATCGCCGTGCGCGTGGCGTTCACCGAGCTGCGCCGCCAACGCTGGCGAGACCTGTCGATAGAGGACATCACCGAGTCCCAGGACTTTGACTTTGTGCCGGATTTCCTGATCGAACCTACGGCCACGCCAGACCAGCAAGCGCTTCAGCGTATGCTCCTGGACACGTTGCAGCGGCTGATCGCCACCGAGCTGACCGACAAGCAGCGCCAGGCCCTGGTGGCCGTGCGCATCCAGGGCATCCCGCTGGAGGAGGCCGCCCGGCGGCTGGGCGCCAATCGCAATGCGCTCTACAAGCTGCTGCACGACGCCAGGCAGCGCCTCAAGGTCCGCATGGAGGCCGAGGGGCTGGCGCCGGAAGAGATGCTGGCGGCCTTTGACTCGTAACCGGGGTAAGAGGGGCCAAGCGCAGCGCGTCCAAACGGACAGAGGATGACGAGGATATTTGAGATGAAATGGAACTGGAGCGCATTCAAACGCAGAATCCGCAGGGCAAGCTCTCCGCGTGGAGATCACCTGGACCGGGATCTGGTCAAAGGGATGCTGCGCGAGGTCGTGACCACCCGCCCCGACGAGATCGGTTGTGACGAGTGTTTCCAGCAGGTGGACCGTTTCGTCGAGCTGGTGCTGGACGGCAAGAATGCGGCCGAGGCGCTGCCGTTGGTACAGGACCACCTGGATCGCTGCCGAGACTGCCGGGAGGAATATGAGGCGCTGCTGGCAGCCTTGCAAGCCGTGGCCTGATCGGGCGGCGTGTGAATGGACCAGAAGGAGGAGGCGGGCCTCCTCTTTTCTTTTGGGTGTGTTTCAGATGAGTTGAGCAATGAGGAGTGAGGCACGCCTACGTGCCTCACGGAGCCGCACGTGGGCGTGCTGGCTCCTCTTCCCAACCGAAATGGAACACACCCTTTTCTTTTTCGGGCTCGCCCAGGGCAGGGGTAAGGAATCGGCGCCTGGCTGCATCTGGAAGAGTGAAAAGGGCCGGAGCACGCTCCGGAATCCAGAAAAATTCTTTCAGGAGGTCGAAAATGAACGTAACAGGAGCTATTCTCGCCGGGTTAGCAGGGACGGCTGTGATGACCATGATGATGGTTGCCGCGCCCCTCATGGGCATGCCCAAGATGGACATCGCCGGGATGCTGGGCGCGATGGTCGTCTCTAAAAAGGAAACGGTCCCTGCCGTGGGCATGGTCATGCACTTTATGATGGGCGCGATGTTTGGCCTCGTCTACGCCCTGGTGTGGAACGCGGGCGTTGGCAGCGTCAGCGCCGCGTGGGGCTTGATTTTTGGGGCGACCCACGCCGTGGCGGCTATGCTGATGATGCCGGTCATGATGCGCATGCACCCCCGCCCGCCCGAGATGGCCGGCGGCCCATTGATGCTGGCCGGGCTGCTGATGGGCCATTTGGTCTTTGGTTTGGTCCTGGCATTGGTGTATGCTGCTCTCTAGAGAGAGGGAATGATGCGCACACATAGACGAGGTGTCTGGTTGGTGCTGAGCCTCGTGGGCCTGTGGTCGCTGGCTGCTTGTGGCAGCGCAGCGACCCGGCCCGACGCGGACCCGACTGTATCCGGCACGCCGGTTCCCCGCGCAACGGGCGCCGGCGCGGAAGAACCGGCCGTCACCACGCCCGGGGTGAGTGAGGACACCGTGGCAAACCCGGCAGAGAAAAGCATCTTGACCAGAGATGATCGCCCGGCGCGGCTCAAAAGCGTCACGGCCGATTGGAACACAAACTGGAACAAGCACACCATCGCGTATGACGAGCTGATGTCGGGCGGGCCGCCGCGCGATGGCATCCCGTCCATCGACCAGCCCAAGTTCGTCTCTGCGGAACAAGCCGCCGCATGGCTGGCCGACGACGAGCCGGTGATCGCCCTGGATATTGGCGGCGACGCGCGGGCCTACCCGCTGCAGATCCTGACCTGGCACGAGATCGTCAACGACGTCGTGGGAGATGTCCCGGTCATCGTCACCTTCTGCCCGCTATGTAATTCGGCTATCGTCTTCGACCGCCGGCTGGGCAGCCAGATATTCGAGTTTGGCGCCTCGGGCCTGCTGAGGAATTCTGACCTGGTGATGTACGACCGCGCCACCGAGAGCCTGTGGCAACAATTCACGGGCGAGGCCATCGCCGGCGACCTGGCGGGCCAGCAATTGACCTTCTTGCCCGCGTCCATCGTCAGCCTGGCCGATTTTCGCCAGGCCTACCCCGCCGGCGTGGTGCTGTCGCGGGACACCGGCTTCCGCCGGGATTATGGCCGCAATCCCTACCCTGGCTACGACGCCATCGGCCAAAGCCCGTTCCTGTTCGACGGGGACCTGGATGGCCGCTTGCCGGCCATGGAGCGGGTCGTCACCGTCGCCCTGAACGGCCTGGACGTGGCCTATCCCCTCAGCCTGCTGTCTCGCGTGCACGTCATCCACGACACCCGCGCCGGGCAGGATGTGGTGGTCTGGCACACGGCGGGCGCCCGCAGCGCTCTGGGGGCCAGCGTCATCGCCCAGGCCGAGGACGTGGGGGCCACGGGCGTCTTTGACCCGCGCCTCGACGGGCGAAAATTGACTTTCGAGTTCCAGGACGGCCAGATCGTGGATCGAGAGACCGGCAGCGCCTGGAATGTATTGGGGCAGGCGATAGACGGTCCCCTGGCCGGCAAGCGCCTGACCCCCATCGTGCATGGCGACCATTTTTGGTTTGCCTGGGCAGCTTTCAAGCCGGACACGATCGTCTATCAGGTCGAGCCTTGAGCTATCTATCATTATTTTGGACCGAAGCAGGTGTTCCCATTCCAGCCGTAACCGCCGGGCAGATGCGCGAGGTGGACCGGATTGCGGTAGAAGAATTCGGCTTGGGCATTCTGCAGATGATGGAAAATGCCGGCCGCAATCTGGCCGAGAACGTGCTGGAGATGCTGGGCGCGCCTTCCGGGCGGGTCGCTGACCCGCGACCCGGGCGGGTGACGATCCTGGCGGGCGCGGGCGGCAACGGCGGCGGCGGGCTGTGTTGTGCGCGGCACCTGCAAAACCGGGGATTCACCGTCAACCTGATCCTGGACCGCGAGGCCGCGGCGCTGCGTGGCGCGGCAGCCGCTCAGCTCCGCATCTTGCAGGCAACGGGACTACGCCCGGTGGCCCCCGCCGGAGCCGAGGCAGCGATCCGCCGGGCCGATATCGTCGTCGATGCCCTCGTTGGTTACAGCCTGCGGGGGGCGGCGCGTGGCCGGGCGGCGGCGCTCATCGAACTGTGCAACGAACACGCCCGGCGGGTGCTTTCCCTGGACGTGCCATCGGGCCTCAACGCCACAACGGGCGAAGCGCCGGGGGTGGTCGTGCGTCCCGACCGGACGCTGACGTTGGCCCTGCCCAAGACCGGGCTGGCATCGCTCTCCGGCGAGCTCTACGTCGCCGACATCGGCATCCCGATAGAGGCGTATCAGCCACTTGGGCTGTCATTCGAACCGTTTTTCGGAGGGCGGTACTGGATCCGCATTCTGAACAAGCGTGCGGAAACAGTAAGATGCCAATGAGTAGAGGCATCAGAACAAGGGACAGGGATGCTGTACCGCCTTGTCCATCCCACCGGGAGATGAAATGATGAGCAAAAAGCAAACCGAACCACAAATCGAGCTGGAAGTGCGTGGTATGACCTGCGACGCCTGCGCCCTGCACGTGACCCGGGCCCTGCAAGGGGTGGAGGGCGTGCTGCAGGTGAACGTGCCGGGTTGGGCCTCGGGACAGGCGTTCCTGTTGGCCCGGCCGGGCGCGGACGAGGCGCAACTGATCCGTGCTGTGGAACAAGCCGGGTACCGCGCCAGCGTGCGCGCCCCTGCGATAGCCGTGCAGACGGAACCGCTGGCGGAAACCGCAGAGCCAGGCGCCGATTTCGACCTGATCGTCATCGGCACTGGTGGGGGCGGGATGGCGGCTGCGATCAAGGCGGCCGAGCTGGGCCGGCGCGCGGCCATCATCGAGGCCGGCGTCCTCGGCGGGACGTGCGTCAACGTCGGGTGCGTGCCCTCCAAGGCGCTCATCCGCGCCGCAGAGGCTTACCACCGGGCCGGGCAGCATCCCTTTGCCGGGGTGCACACCCGGGCCGAGGCCCTGGACTGGCAAGCAATGATCGGCCAGAAGGATCAACTGGTGGGCGAGCTGCGCCAGGGCAAATACGCGGACGTGTTGGCGTCCTATGGCGAGCGCATCACCCTGATCCGTGGACGGGCCAGGCTGCTGCCCGATGGCGGCGTGGTCCTGGACGACGGCCGCACCCTCACAGCCCCTCGCATCGTCATTGCCGCCGGCGCAGCGCCGCGTATTCTGCCCCTGGACGGGATCGAGCACGTGGAGGTGTTGACCAGCACCTCCGCCATGGCGCTGGCCGAGCAGCCCCGCTCCCTGATCGTAATCGGTGGCCGGGCCATCGCTCTGGAGCTGGGGCAGGCTTTTGCCCGCTTTGGCACGCAGGTGACGGTCCTGCAACGCAGCCCACGGCTCATCCCCGAGCACGAGCCCGAAATCTCCGAGGCGCTGGCCGACTATTTGCGCGGGGAAGGGCTGGCGGTCTACACTAACGTCAGGCCGTTGGCCATCCGTCAGGAGAGGGATGAAAAGGTGGTCACCGCCGAGGTGGGCGGCCGGCGGCGCGAATTCCGCGCCGGGCAGGTGTTGATGGCCGTGGGGCGGACGCCGCATACCTCAGAGCTGGACCTGGCGGAAGCCGGGGTGGAGCTGGACGCGGACGGTTTCATCGTGGTGAACGACTTTATGCAGACCACCAATTCGCGCATCTATGCGACTGGCGACGTGACCGATCGCCCCAAGCTGGTTTACGTGGCGGCGGCCGGCGGCGGCATCGCTGCCGAGAACGCGCTGGAGGGCAACCGCAAACGGTTGGACCTGACGGTCGTGCCGGACGTGATCTTTACCGACCCGCAGGTGGCCAGCGTGGGGCTGACCGTAGAGCAGGCCCGCACCCGCGGCTACGACGTCAAGACAACGACCCTGCCCCTGGCCTACGTGCCCCGGGCGCTGGCCGCGCGGGACACGCGCGGGCTGATCAAACTGGTGGCCGACCGCAATTCCGACCGGCTGCTGGGTGCCCACGTGCTGGCGGCCGAGGCCGGCGAGGTGATTCAGACGGCCGCGCTGGCCATCCGCGTGGGACTGCGCTACGGCTTTACCGTCAGCGACTTGAGAGAGATGCTGTTCCCCTATCTGGTGCAGGTGGAAGGCTTGAAGCTGGCAGCGCAGACATTCGAAAAAGACGTTGCTCAGCTCTCGTGCTGCGCCGGCTGATCAAAGCGGGAGGAGTTTTATTTCAATGAATCTCGACGGAAAAGTCGCGATTGTCACCGGCGGCGCGGTGCGCCTGGGCAGAGCCCTGGCGCTGGCGCTGGCCGAGCAGGGAGGCCGGCTGGCCATCCACTATGGTTCATCGGCTGGCCCTGCCGAAGCAGTAGTGGGGGAGATCAAGGCAATGGGCAGCGATGCCACGACCATCCAGGCCGACCTCAGCCAGCCGGGTGAGGCACGGTCCATCGTCGAGCGCGCGGCGGGCCACTTTGGCCAGGTGGACATCCTGGTGAACAGCGCCGCGATGTTCGCGCCTGGCAACTGGGACGACACCACGGAGGCCAACTGGGACCGGCACTTTGCCATCAACCTGAAATCGCCCTTCTTCTTGAGCCAGGCCTTTGCCGCGCAAGTGGGGCGGGAACGGGCCGGGCACGTCGTCAACATCGCCGACTGGCGTGGCGCGCGTCCCGGCCCCGATCACGTGGCGTACACCTTGACCAAGGCGGCGGTGATCGCTATGACCAAGAGCCTGGCCCTGGCGTTGGCCCCAAACATCCAGGTCAATGCCGTCGCCCCGGGGCTGATCCTGCCCCCGCCGGGTCAAGATCAAGCCTACCTGGAAAGCAAGGCAAAGCAGGTTCCCGCGCAGCGGGTGGGTTCGCCTCAAGAGATCGCCAACGCGCTGATCTTTCTGCTACGCTCCGATTTCGTCACCGGCGAGCTGATCTTTGTGACCGGCGGTGAGCACCTGTAATGAAAGGGGAAAGCCAGGGATGAACGATCGAATTCAGATAAAGGACCTCCTGCTCAGGACGATCATCGGCATCAACCAAGAGGAACGCCGCAATCGTCAGGATGTGCTGATCAACATTACCCTCCATGCGGACACTCGGACAGCCGGCGCCTCCGACGACATCAAGGATGCGGTCAACTATCGCACCATCACCAAGCGGGTCATCGAGCGGGTCGAGGAGTCGAGCTTTCACCTGGTGGAGAGAATGGCCGCCGAAATCGCGGCGATCTGCCTGGAAGACCCGCGTGTGGAGGCAGTGGACGTGCGGGTGGAAAAACCGGGCGCCCTGCGCTTCGCCCGTTCGGTTGGTGTGGAAATCCACCGCTCTCGTTATGAGATGGAGGTGTAGGTGAACCGCGTTTTGGTTGCCCTGGGCTCGAATATAGACAGCGAACATAATATGCGGGAGGCGGTCCGGCGCCTGGCGTCGTGCTGTTGGCTCGTGGCCGTCTCGCCTGTCTACGAGACCACGCCCTTGGGCAACACCGAGCAGCCGAACTTTTTAAACGCGGCAGCCCTGATCGAGACCGATATGACTGCCGCGGAGCTGAAGGCGCAGGTATTGCGGGTCATTGAACAAGAACTGGGACGCGTGCGCACTGAGGACAAGAACGCGCCGCGCACGATCGATCTGGATATCGCTCTTGTTGCTGATCCGGATCTGAATGCAGGGTCGCAAGCGTTCTGCGATCCTGAGGTCCTCAGATACGCGCACATAGCAGTCCCTCTGGCCGATATCGGCCCGGAGTGGCGTCACCCGGCGACCGGCCAAACCCTGCAAGAGATCGCCCAAAGCCTGCCGACCAGCGGGTTGATATCTCGGCCCGACGTTGTGCTCTGGCCGGAAACAGTCGATAAACCGATTAGAGAGAGAAAAAATGTCTGAGACTATGCAAGTCCGTCCGTTACAAATTCGTCCAGCCGATTTTGATGTTTTTCGCAACGACCTGTTCGACGTGCCAGAAGAAGATTGCTCCGAGGACATCGAGTGCGCAACGCGCGATATCTTGAAAGCCATCGGTGAGGATGTAAATCGAGAGGGGTTGTTGAACACGCCCGCGCGAGTGGCCCGCGCCTACGCAGAACTGACCGCTGGTTATCACGTGGATCCCGTACGCCTGATCAACGATGCCGTCTTTGATGTCAACTATGACGAGATGGTCATCGTGCGCGACATCGATTTCTACAGTCTGTGCGAGCATCACCTGCTGCCCTTCCTGGGACAGGTCCACGTGGCCTACATTCCTGATGGGAAGGTGATTGGTTTGAGCAAGATCCCACGCATTGTGGAGATGTTCGCCCGCCGCTTGCAGGTGCAGGAACGTATGACTCGGGAGGTTGCCGAGTTCCTGGATGAGACACTCCATCCGCTCGGCGTGGCGGTGGTGGCCGAGGGGTTGCACATGTGCGCAGCTATGCGGGGTGTGAAAAAGGCCAATGCGCGCATGGTCACGAGTGCCATGCTCGGCGCCTTCAAGAAGAGCCAGACCACCCGCAACGAGTTCTTTGGACACATCGGGCGGGAGCATGTCGGTTTCTAGCAGCCTGTCGGAGAACCCTGTAATATAGGGCCTTGTGCCCGTTTTTTGCTCGTTTTGCGCCCATTTTGGACGCCCACAAGGGGCTAAATTACGTCTCTCCGACAGGCTGCTAGGATCGATTTCCCCAGATCGGGAAACAGGGGATGGGGGCCGTCAGAACAGAGTTGGGACGTTTCCCAAACATGAACGGGACACGGAAAGGACGATGATGACGAGACCATGTTCGACAAGCTGAAACCAGCGACGATCGTGATCTTGGGCGCGTCGGGTGACTTGACGCGCCGTAAATTGGCGCCGGCGCTCCACACGCTGAGGTGTGAAGGCTTTCTGCCGTCTGCCTCTCGAGTGCTGGGCGTGGCGCGCAGCCCGTTGCCGGACGGGGTGTTCCGTGACGAGCTCTTTGGCGGCGTGCAGGAGTATTCGCGGGCCAAGCCGGATATCTGCGCCCAGTGGAACACCTTCGAGGACCGTATCTCGTACCTGGCCGGCGACTATGCCGATCCTGAAACCTACCAGCGCTTGACGGAGCGGCTGACCCAGTTCGACGCCGGGGCGGGCACAGAGGGCAACCGCCTGTTCTACCTGGCCACACCGCCTACGCTCTACCCCACCATCGTCGAGCAATTGGGGCAGGCCGGACTACACCGTAGCCCAGGCTGGACGCGCATCGTCATCGAAAAACCGTTCGGGCGCGACCTGGAAAACGCCCACCGGCTGAACGAGCAGGTCCACGCCGTCTTTGACGAAGGACAGGTCTACCGCATTGACCACTACCTGGGCAAAGAGACGGTTCAGAACATCCTGGCTTTCCGCTTTGCCAACGCCATCTTTGAGCCGCTCTGGAATCGGAACTATATAGACCACGTGCAGATCACCGTGGCGGAAGAGGTGGGTGTGGGTCATCGCGCCGGATACTATGACCGGGCGGGCGTGCTCCGAGATATGTTTCAAAACCACCTACTGCAACTGCTCACGCTGACGGCCATGGAACCCCCGGCTCTCTTTGAGGCCGACGCCCTGCGGGACGAAAAGGTCAAGGTGCTGCGGGCCGTGCGCAAGTGCACGCAAAGCGTCCGGGGTCAGTACGAGGGCTACCGTGCGGAAGACGGGGTAGCGCCTGGGTCAGAGACGCCGACCTATGCCCTCCTCCGCTTGTTTGTGGACAACTGGCGCTGGCAAGGGGTACCCTTTTATCTCCGCTCGGGCAAGCGCCTGGCGGCCAAGACGACCGAGATTGCCATCCAGTTCAAGCGTGTGCCGCACTTGTTCTTTCTGTCTTCGTCCGAGGCCCAGATCGCGCCCAATGTGCTTTCGCTGTGTCTCCAGCCGGATGAGGGCATGCACCTGCGCTTCGAGGCGAAAGAGCCGGGCGCCGGGATGCGCACCCGCTCGGTCGACATGGAGTTCCACTACGCCGAGAATTTTGGCGCGACGGCGCTGCCCGAAGCCTACGAGCGCCTGCTGCTCGACGCGATGCAGGGTGACGCCTCGCTCTTTGCCCGGGCGGATGAGATTGAACTGGCCTGGGGCATCGTGGACCCGATCCTGGCCGACTGGGCAAGGTCAGACGCACCGACACTGACTTTCTACGAACCGGGCAGTTGGGGGCCGGTCGAAGCGGACAGGATGCTGGGCGAGCAAGGCCGCGCCTGGCACATCGGCTGTGGGGGGCACCGGTGACGCCAACCGCCGAGGTTGTCATCGTCCCTAACGCGGCCGCGTTGGCCGAGGAAGCCGCGCGGCGCTTCGCCGCGTTAGCCCAGGCCGCTGTCGCGGCGCGGGGACGCTTCGGCGCGGCGCTTTCCGGCGGTTCGACGCCCGGCGCGCTCTACCGGCTGCTCTCCGCCGCTCCCTATCGCGCGCGAATTCCCTGGGCACAGGTCCACCTGTTCTGGGCCGACGAACGGTGCGTGCCGCCTGACGACCCCGGCAGCAACTACCGGCTGGTCGCGGAGACGCTGCTGGCAGGCGCGCCGATTCCACCGGAAAACGTCCACCGCGTGATGGGCGAGTGGGAACCGGAGCGCGCCGCCCGCGCCTACGAGCAAGCCATCCGCGCTTTCTTCGGCGGCGCGTCCCCGCGCTTCGACCTGGCGTTGCTGGGCCTGGGCAAGGATGGGCACACCGCGTCGCTGTTCCCTGGCGCAGACACGCTGGCGGAGACCGAGCGCCTGGTCGTGACCGCGGTCGCTGCCTACGAGGGTCGGCCCGCCTGGCGCGTCACGCTTACCCTGCCGGCGCTCAACGCAGCGCGGAGCGTTCTATTCCTGGTGAGCGGCGCGGAAAAAGCGCCAGTGGTGCAAGCAATCCTGGCGGACGGGGAGGAACACCTGCCAGCCCGGCGCGTTCGCCCGATTGCCGGACATCTCGCCTGGCTTTTGGATGCAGCTGCCGCCAGGAGTGTCCAATTGCCTAAAGAAAGGAATGAGCTATGACGTCAACAGTGAGGGAACCCGCCTGGATCGAAGTAATAGACGAATCGAAAGCCGACGAGGCGCTGTCTGCCGCCTATACCAAGTGCGCTGATCCGACCACCGGCCGCGCCGCTCACATCATGAAGGTGCACAGCCTGAACCCGCAAACTATGCTTGACCATCGTGCGCTGTACAAGACGTTGCTCTTTGGTCCCTCCCCGCTCAAGCGTTACCAGCGCGAGATGATCGGCGCGGTGGTTTCGGCCATTAACCGCTGCCGCTATTGAATGACCCACCACGGGGAGGCTCTCCGTCGGTTGATCAAGGATGAACGGATGGTGTCACAATTGAAGGACGACTATACCCGG
>DAOTXN010000095.1:0-69728 GCA_034435435.1 Anaerolineae bacterium
TGGAGCGCGGGACTGGTGGTTCGGCCAGTAACACACACGATTTGTTACCGTACCCCAGAGGGGAGACACGACCCGCGTAGCGTCCCCCTCGGGGGGCGAGCCGTGTCTCTTGCGGGGTGAAGCATTCACACACAAAGGGAGACACGCAAAATGTACACGAAAAGCACAAAAGCCATTCTGATCCTCGTCTTGATCGCCGTCTTGCTGCTGAGCTTTGCGACGGGCTGCGATCCCGAAGACAAGGTCAAGGAAGCGAAGGATGGCCTCAAGCAGCTGAAGCAGCTGGCGGACAGCGGCAAGTGCCTGACCGAGACGCTGAACGGCGTCGTGTCTGACGCCTGCCCGGGTGTACCGACGCCCACGCCAGCCGCGACCCATTGATCACAACTGAATAGCAGACCAACCTGTGAGGGGACGAAGCGCTCGATGGCCGCTACAAGGCCGCCGTCGGCTGTTCGTCCCCTCGCGGGAAAAATGACACGAAATCGCACGAAATGGACGAGTTTACCCAAGAATTGCTCGCTCTGGCCTACGAGTCGGTCAAGAAGCGGCGGGGCGAGACGATGAACGTCGCCACGCTCAAGCGCCAGATGTGGCGGCACTGGATGAATTACCGCGACGGCACGCTCGCAACGTGGGCCGCGCAGACCTTCGAGCGCGTGCCGCACCGCAAGCTGGCGTCACTGGTGGACACGGTGCTCGACCTGCTTGGCGACGCCGCTCTCTACGCCGACCTCTACAGTTGGGAGTATCCACCGGAGCACTCCGACGACGAGGACGACACACCGATAGCCGAGTGGGTGGCCTGGGGATTGGCGACGCTGCGTTGGCATCACTGCGACCTCGCCGGGCGCTTTCCTGTGCCCAACGCCACCGACGCAGAAATCGCGGCCTGGATCGCCCAGCGCGAAACCCGCCAGTTGCCGCTGTGGGCGCTGGCCGGATAACACACACGAACGAACTGCCCGTGGGGGCGCAACTGGCCCCTGCGAGGGACGGTTGCGCCTCCACACCCCACAAAATCACAAAAGTGGAGGCACACGCGATGTACTACGCGACACAGATCGAAACCCGCACGGAACACTTCACCGGGCGCAAACCGATGTCGCTGACGGCGTTCCAGGCCCGCATCGAGCGGGCTGACGCCGACGTGACGACCGTCGAGCAGCCGGGCTACGTCGAGGTACTGAAGGACGGCTTACACGTCGCCCGCTACCTGGTCCCGCAAGAGGTGCTGTGGTACGAGACGCCGGAGGCCCAGCGCGACTGGCTGTCCGCCGACGTGGACGAGTCCTGGCCGCCGCTCTGCCCGGCGTGCGGCCAAGAGATGGCCGTCCGGCACAACCGGCGCACCCGCGAGCCGTTTTTCGGTTGCGCGCAATTTCCGCGCTGCCGGGGCACGCGGCCCTTCACGCCACACCCCGACGAGTTGGCCGAATACCACGCCTGGGAGCCGCCCTACGATGATTGGCTGAGTCCGTCGGCAAACAAGGCTCGCCGTCGAGCGGACTTGCGTTGGAAGTGGCAGGTGTTGGCCGGGAAATCGTTGGAGCGGCTGGGCTATGGCTGGCCCACGGTGAAAGGGGCGAGCGATGCCTGAGTATCGTTGCCCCGAAGGTCACCCGTGTCAGGATCACACCGCGTCGGCAGTCAACACCGGCATCTACTGCCCGACTTGCCGCGACTGGCGCAAGTGCGAGCGCTGCGGCTGGGAAGGCCGTCGCCAGGACGTGACGCGCTACGTGGGCAACGCCGAGGCCGTCAGGCTCGGTCTGGCCGGTGTCCGGCGTGACCGGGCAGACGGCGGCTTGTATGGCGTCTGCCCCAATTGCGGGAATGGTCCGGTTCACGGCAAGGCAGACTGGTGGCTTAACGTCGACCGTCTGCTTCGCGCCGGTGGAAAGGTTGAATGAGGAAAGAGCAGAGCAAGCCCCTGCCACTGGCAGTGGCTTGCTCTCTTCACCCAAGCTGCTCACCCAACGTGAACGGCTTGAGTGAGGATCATCACCAATTCGTCGGTGATGGCTCTTCTTCGGTCGGTTTTCACACCGACCACCTCTCTCGTCGCGGCGACGATGGCTTTCCTACGCCATCACGCCGTTCATTTGTTTTCCTCATTTCACGTTGGCCCATCGCGATGCCCGTCCCGGTGGGGAGTCCAGGGTATTGTTCTCTCAAGAACGAACGACCTGGAAACGATCACAGTCATTATCACACGCAATCACACGACTTTTCCCCGGCAGGGGGCGGCCGCGAAAGCGCCCCTGGCGGGCGTGGTCCGTCTCCTGCCACCCACACGAAACGGAGATAGGAGTATGGACAAATACACGCAGTTGCACATCCCACAAATGAGCCTCTCCTTGCGAGAGGCCGCCCACGCCTACGTCGGCAATCTTCCTCAAACTGAAAGTCCGCTGGAGCGGATGCGGCGATTCGGAGCGGGGGCGCTGTCCACGGCCGAGCTGCTGGCCCTGATGGGTCTCAGCCTGCCCGACGCGCAACACCTGCTCTCGGAGCGCCGAAGCCTGTCCGACCTGGTGCACGCGCCAGCGGGCGAGCTGACCCGCCTGCCGGGCGTCGGTCCGGCGCTGGCCGCCCGCCTCCAGGCTGCGATTGAGCTAGGCCGGCGGGCGCTGGCGGCGCGCGATGCGCCGCAGCAAATCCGTTCCCCTGGTGACGCTTTTCTGGTGTTCCAGGAGATGGGCTTGCTGGAGCGCGAGGAGCTGCGCGTGGCGACGCTGGACACCAAGAATCAGGTGATTCGGGCCGTGACACTCTATCGCGGCAGCGTCAACACGACCCAGGTGCGGGTCGCCGAGATTCTGCGGGTGGCGGTGCAGGACAACGCCACGGCGTTCGTCTTGGCCCACAACCACCCGTCGGGCGACCCGACGCCCTCGCCTGAAGACGTTGTCTTGACCCGCAGCGCAGTGCAGGCCGCGCAGTTGCTGGGCCTCGAGCTGATGGACCATCTGATCATCGGCAAAGGCCGCTTCGTGAGTCTCAAAGAACGCGGCTTCGTTTAGAGACGAACAGGAGGTGATGAAAAATGTCTCAACGCACCACTACCACCACGTCCCTGGACCTGAGCCAGGCGACAATCCCGCCTGTGGTCTCGATCCTGAGACACAGCTACCAGGTAGATCTGGGGCCTTCGGTGCTTCCCCGCTATCACACCGTCCGCAAGGACAAGTCCTGCGCCTGCGAGCTGGGCAAGCACTGCCCGGCGGTGAGCGCGGTGGCAGATTACCTGCGGGCCGGCGGCGAGCGCGCGCCCGACCCCACGGACTATTGGTTTCGCGCGCCGGAAAGCTGCCCGGTGTGCGGCGGCCCGACCCAGGTGGACCCCGCGCTGACCGGCCGCCGTCACGGGCGCGGCTGGCGTTGCCTGGGGGATGCGTCCCACTACTGGCAACGCCGCGCCGAGGCCCTGATCGCGGCCCAGCGCGAGGCGTATGCCGCCTCACCGGACTATCCCGGCCTGCCGGGCGTGCCCCGGATGACGACTGAAGAACGAACCGCTTTTCTGAAAGTCCATCGGTTGGGCCACCCGGCCAGTGCGTAACACGAATCACACGAAAAACACGAATGGAGGAACACACGATGAAACAGCCTTACGAGAGCGAATATCTCAAGAAAGATGTGCTGAAGGTGCGCGCCTATCAGCAACAGGGCCACGTGCTGGTCACGACGCACAAGCACCACTGGCCGCTGCCGTGCGTCCACGACGTGCCGGGCTTGCAGCGTGAGGGGCGCGGGTACAATTCCCCCTGGGGGCGCTTCGAGATCCTATACGATCCTTATGAAGTGGCCGTGTTCCAGCCCGCCGACGGCAAACACCCGCCGGTGTGGGAGGAGCACGACCTGAGCGCGGTGATCGAGCCGGCCACGGCCCGCGTGGACCCGGCCCGACGCTGGGCGCGCATCGTCGCGGACGAGACAGAGGAAGAGCTCGCCATCCTGACCGACGTGGACGTGAGCGAGAGCGGCAGGCGGCTGCTGGAGGAGTTCCGCCGCCTGCTGGCCGAGCATCGCCTCCCGGCGGTGGTGTGGCGGGTCGAGTGGGCCGAGCCGGAAGACGGCGAACAGCCGTTGTGGGAAGGCCGCGCCCCGCTGATCCGCAACGAGCACGCGGCGGTCAACCTGGCCGGATATGCTTTCGATAACGACTACAACCTGATCTACCTGAGCGCCGTGGGACACAAGACGGCGCTGGAGGCGATCCGGGCGTCGTTGCTGGGGCGACACCGCAAGGGCAAGCTGATCCTGGGCGGCGGGCGTTACCAAACGCATCTCAACGGCCTGGAGCGCTACGAGCAGGCCTGGTCGCCCATCCCGGACTTTCAGGCCCACCACGTGATCTTCCTGGCGCGGGAGGCGCTCAAGCCGGAGCCGACCGACGACGTGACCTACCTGGTCGTGTTCGACGGCGACGGCGACAGGCCGGAGGCTGAGGTTGAGGCCAAGAAACTCCTGACGAAGCGGCTGCACGAAGCCCTGCCCATCCCCGTCCTGGACGAATGGGCGGAAGCCTTGTGGCAGGCCGCTGACGACCGGGGCTGGATCACCGCAGTGCGGGCGGCGGGCGACTGTCGCGGCTGCTGGCAGGTGAGCCTGATGACCGATTGGGCCGAATTAGTGGAAGCGCTCATCACACAAGGCGAGATCAAAATCGCCATCGAGTAGTTTGACACGTAATCCATACCATACCCCGGAGGGGGGCGCGACTTGTTTTCCCCCACCGGGGGCGAGTTGCGTCTCCTTCCGGAACACGAAAAATCGAAGGATCGAAGGGAGACACGAAATGAGACTCGCAGGACAAGAGCGGATGGGGTACTATCCAACTCCGCAGACAGTTATTGAAGCCATCGCCAGCACCTTCACCCCTGCGCTGCCCGACGCGCCGGGTCGTTTGCTCGACCCGTGCGCGGGCAAGGGCGAAGCGGCGGCGGCCCTGGGCCAGGCGCTCAACTGCCGGACCTGGGGGGCCGAGCTCTCACCGGTGCGGGCGGAAGCAGCGGCGCAGGTGATGGACCAGGTTTTTCCTGTGGCCTGGGAGAGTACGTTTCTCACAGACGAAAGCATCAGCGTCCTGCTCCTGAACCCGCCCTACGACTGGGAGCGGGCCACCGGCGAGGGGGAGAAATCGCAGCGCCTGGAATACAAGTTCCTGCGCTCGACCACCCCCAAGCTGGTGAAGGGAATGGGCGTGCTGGTGTACATCGTCCCCCAGTGGCTGCTGGGCCGGGAAGAGGTCGCTCGCTACCTGGCCGGGCACTACGAGGAGCGCCGGATCGCCCGTTTCCCGGATGGGGAATTCGAGCGCTTCCGGCAGGTCGTGGTGTTCGCCCGGCGGCGGTTGGCCCACCAGGTCCCCACCAAAGACGACGTGGTCGGCGTGCAGCAGTTGGCCGAGATGGACTTGCCCCAACTCACGCTGCGCAACGAGCCGGTCTACCCCATGATCCCCGCCCCGACCCGTGGGGCTGCCGGTCGCGCGGTGCGTTTCTACCGCAATGATTGGTCGCCCGAAGAGATGGTCGCGGCCACGCGCCAGGTCGGTGTGCACACCACCCAGGCGTGGCGCGACCTGGTGACCGGGGGCAACGGGATGCTGGACATGCAGCCGGTGATGCCTTTGAAAAAGGGCCACGTGGCCATGCTGATGTCCAGCGGGATGATGGGCACGCTGCGCCTGAGCGACGCGGACGGCCATCCGATGCTGGTCAAAGGGCGGGTGGTCAAAGTGCCGCACAAGGCCGAGGAGGTTGTGGACGAGGAAAAAGGTGAGAAGGTGATCAAGTGGCGCGACCGCTTCATCACTACCGTTGCCGCGCTCTCGGCCAGGGGGTTGCAGGTCATCGACGACGTGCCGGGCCTGACGGCGTTTATGCAAGCCCACGGCGACAAGATCGCCGGGCACATCCTCAAGACCTACACGCCTCTGTACGAGCTGGAGCCGACGCCCGAGGAGCAGGCCGTGGTGGATCGGTTGGGCAAAGAGCGCAAGCCCCTGCCCGGCCAGGTCGAAGCGGGCTTGCTGCCCACGCAGAAACACGCAGCGATTGCGATGTCTCGCTCGATCCGTTGCCACGGTGTTGGCAACGTACAAGGGGAGATGGGTTGTGGAAAAAGCACTATCGGCGCGACGGTCGTCGAGCTACTCGACGCTTACCCTGCCATCGTGATCTGCCCGCCCCACCTGGTCCCCAAGTGGATCAGGGAGGTGCAGGAGGTCATCCCCGGCGCTCACGCCCGCGAGCTGCAGCGCATCGGGCGCAACGCGGACGATGTGGGCGACGTGAACGACGTGCGGGCTTTCCTGGACGATCACGCTGCCGGACGGATCAGCCACAAGGCGGTGGCGGTGGTGGCCTCCACCTCGGCCAAGATGGGCCCGGGCTGGCAGGTGGCCGCGCCGGTGCGTCGGGTCGTACCTGAAGACCCCGGCAGGCGGGTGCAGTTCCAGATAGCGGTCGAAGCGGCCAAAGCGGCTTACCAGGCTTATCGGGATGCCGTCGGCGTCTGTGACGCCGAGCGCCTGGCAGAGCTGCGGCAAACCGCTGTCCACGCCCGGCGTGAAGTCCTGCGGCTGGCCACCCCGCGCAAGTCTGCCGCCACCCACCTCTGCCCGTCCTGCGGGGCGGTGCAGGCGGTGGACAAAGGCGACGTGAAAATCCCGTTCTCCACCGACCAGTTGGAGAAAAAGCGCCTGTTCTGTGAGGCGCAAATCCCCGGCTGGGAGTTGGACGACCACGGTCGTCTCAAGCGGGATGAGATGGGAAAGCCGGTGTGGGGCTTTCGATCCTGCGCCAGTCCGCTCTTTGAGTACAGTGGCGTGCGACGCTACAGCATCGCTCAGTACATCAAAGAGCAGGCCAACGGGCGCTTCAAGCTGCTCCTGGCGGATGAGGCGCACCAGTACAAGGCCAAAGCCACCGACCGGGGGGTGGCCTTTCACCAACTGGTCACAGCGACGAAAGGTACACTGACCCTCACCGGCACGTTCTTCGGCGGGCCGAGCACCTCGATCTTTTGGCTGCTCCATCGTTTGAGCGGCGGCGTCCGAGGCGATTTCGGATTCCACGACGAAAAACGCTGGGCGGGGCTGTACGGGGTACTGGAGACCATCGAGCGCCGCAGCTACGACCGGGACGACGAGGACGGGGTGCACACCGGCAATCGCCGCTATCGCAACACGGCCAAAGAGGTGCCGGGCGTCAGCCCGGCCATCATCAGCCGCCTGCTGGACACGACCGTGTTCCTCAATCTCAAAGACCTGGGGGTGGGCTTGCCGTCGTACGCGGAAGAGGTGGTGGTGCTGGATATGGACGAGGAGCAGGAGACGCAGTATCGCGGGATGGACAACGCCTTGAAGCAGATGGCGGTCCAGAGTATGCGCTATATGTCGGCCTGGCTCCAGTGGTCGCTATCCCGCCCCAACTCGGCCTTCCGCGACGAGACGGTGCGGCTGCCGTTTTTCGTCGGCTACGACGACGACGGCAAGGAGCTCTTTGAGAAGCAGCCATATCTCCAACTTCCCGCAGTTGTGACTGCCGAGGGTGAGCGCCGCTGGCTGCCCAAGGAGCGCTGGCTGGCCGACTATTGCCGCTCGGAGAAAGCCCAGGGCCGCAAGGTGCTGGTGTACGTGCGGCAGACCGGCACGCGGGACATCCAGGACCGCGTGCAGGCGGCGCTGCAATCCGCCGGGCTGCGCGTGACCGTGCTGGGCGGCAACGTGAATCCGCGTCAACGGGAAAAGTGGATCGAGCAGCGGGCGTCGAAGGTGGATGTGCTGATCACCAATCCCAAGCTGGTCGAGACCGGCTTGGATTTGGTGCAGTTTGCTACAATTGTGTTCGCAGAGATAGAGTATTCGCTCTACACTTTGTGGCAAGCCTGCCGTCGGGTGTGGCGTCTCGGTCAAACCAAACCGGTCAAGGTGGTCTATGCAGTGTATGCCGGTTCGATGGAGGCCAAAGCCCTGTCCTTGATGGGGCGCAAGATGAAGGCCGCCCAGCTCGTCTACGGAGATGAGGTCGGCGGCGCTATCGTGCCGGAGGATAGCGGTGACTTTCTGACCGAGCTGGCCCGTGAAGTGCTGGCCGGCGCGGCCCTGCCCGACCTGCAAACGCTGTTTGCCGACGACAGCCCGAGCAGCGACGCGGCGGTTGGCAGTATGGTGAAGGTCAGCCCGTCCATCCTGACGATGTTCGAGCTGGCCCGTCAACTGGGCGTGCGGCCTGGGCGGAACGGCAAGGGACGCCGGAGCAAGACGGAGGAAGCCCCAGACAACCAGTTGGCGTTGTTCACGGGGCTGTAGGCGCAGACAGACTTACAGGTTAGCAGGCAAGCCCCAGTCGAGCACTGGGGCTTGCCGCTATTTCCTCTCGATGCCGCTCGTGTGCTGTTATGTCCACGCGAGTGTGCTTGACTTGTTAGCCTGTCACCATTATACTTGGGGCATAGAGAATTGACAGAGGGAGCATGCAAAAGGGGCACTCACTCGCCAGTGCCCCCAGCGCCACGATTCCTGGATTGGACAGGAGCAGGCATGTCCATCTTGGCACAAATCCAAGACCATAGCAAGCCATCAACAGCCGCAGCCGGGTTTTGCTCTGCACGAGCAGGCACATCGGTCGCGGCTGTTTCGTTTCAAGACCTTCCATTCAACACACGAGGCGGTTTCCAAACAAATGAGCTTCCTCCAGATTGATCTCGTCGGCTGGCTGCCCGACCGCTTCAAACAGCAAATCATAGACGGCATCGTGACCTCCGTCTCCCAACAAGCCGAAAAAGCCGGGCGCGGCGGCCTCAGCCAGGCTCTCAAGCGGCTACGCTCCGACGCCGCCTTTCAGCAGGCCGTGGACCGAGGTCTGCGAGACGCCACCGACCGCTTTGTGCGCGAATATACAGTCCAGGACGAAGATTTGGTCGCCGCCATCGCCCGCGACCCCGATTTTTGGGAGACTGAGAGCGTGCGCGAGGCGCTTCTGAAGATAATCCAACGCCCCAACGTCTATCTGGCCGAGGAACAAATCGCTCTGGCCCGGAGCTTTGCCGACGTGCTGCGCCAGCGCGTGAATCGCGAGCGTGTGGACCGCGCCGTGAGCTTCTATCTGCGCTGTGTGGCCGAGTCGCTGTGGCATCTCGAGCCCATCCGCCCGATCTACGAGATGCAGATGCAGCGCCTCAGCGTGGAAAGGGCTACTGAGATAGTGCAAGAGATGCGCGGATTGCGAGCCGACGTGCGGGGAGCTATGTTGGGCGTCGTGGAGGCCATCGGCGAGCAACAGAAAATCCTGGCAGCGCCTGACAGATTGGCCTTGCCGGAGCCAAAAAAGGTCTATCACAATCTACCGCAACCCGATTACGGCGCCTTCATTGGCCGCGAAAAAGAGTTAGCCCAGGTCCACGGTCTTCTGCGCCCTTATCCGCACTCTCGGCATCACGTGGTCGTCATTGACGGCATCGGGGGCATCGGCAAGAGCGCCCTGGCCTTGGAAGTCGCGCACCGCTACCTGCGCGATTATGATCGCTTACCCCAAGAGGAACGCTTCGACGCCATCATCTGGACCTCGGCCAAATCCTCAGTGTTGACTGCCGGCGGCATTATTTCCCGCCGACAGATCACCCGCACCTTGGACGATATCTATGCCACCATCTCGGTGGCTTTAGAGCGTGAGGACATCACCCGTGCACGTCCTGAAGAACAGGATGAACTGGTAGTTAAAGCCTTGACTCAGCAACGCACACTTCTCATCGTAGATAACCTGGAGACCTTGGATGATGAACGGGTAAACGCTTTCCTGCGTGAGCTGCCAGCCCCCACCAAGGCCATCGTCACCACCCGGCATCGCATTGACGTGGCCTACCCCGTGCGCTTGACGGGGATGCCCCAGGAAGATGGGCTGGTGCTGATTGCAGAGGAATGTCTTAAGAAAAGCGTGACTCTGACTGAAGCCGAGGCGGAAAAGCTGTATAATCGCACTGGCGGCGTACCCCTGGCTATTGCCTGGAGTATTTCCCAAATGGGTTTTGGCTACGGTGTCGAGGCAGTACTGACACGCTTAGGGCAGCCCTCCAGTGACATTACCCGCTTCTGTTTCGAGACAACAATGGCAGCTATTGGGGGAACGTCAGCACATAAGGCATTGATGGCATTATCACTATTCGCCATAGATGCGAGTCGCGAGGGAATTGGTTACGTTGCGGACTTTGGTCCAGATATTCTGACTCGGGATGAAGCGCTAGCCACACTTCAAAAACTGTCCTTGGCTGACAAAGAATCAGATCGATTCTATATGCTACCTCTAACCAGATCTTTTGCCAATAGCGAATTACAGCACTTCGGGACAGATAAAGATGTTCTTATTGAGCGATGGATAGATTTCTTCGTTGATTTTGCTGAAAAACACGGAGGAATTAACACAAAGGACTTTGCTCGACTCGAGGTAGATTATAAAAATATTGATCAAGTAGTCAATTGGTTGGCGGTCTCCAAAAACTCATCTCGAAGGCTTCTTCGATTGATCAAGGCACTGGCGCCATTTCTATTCGTAAAGGGTCTATGGAGTGTCTGGAATTCTTGGCTTGAACTAGGTAAACAGACTGCCATCGAACAAAATGACGAACTTTCTTTGGGAGATGCATTGTTCGGGCTTGGGCAACTGGACGTTTACAGAAGGGAACCCAAAAGCGCGAGACGAAACCTGGAAGACGCCCGCTTCATTTTCGAAAGATACCACCAGAATCCAGAATTGATCGAGTCTGCGGCGTTTCTTGCTAGGGCATATATGTTCGGTGGCCCAGAGGAAGACAGTCAAGCTGATTACCAAAAAGCTGAACAAATCCTAAAAGAGTGCCAGCAGTTGGCAGATAGGGTCATTTTGCATGGCCAGATGGTAAGTAGCAATGCTGCTTTGCTCGAAGCACAAGCCATTATACATTGTTTCAAAGGGCAAATGTTCACCGAACTAGGTGAGTCGGATGAAGCTGAAAGATGCTTCAGCGAGGCGTTAATAACACATGGAGAGCGAGCATCTGCTGGCTTGACTTTTATTTATTGGGGACTCGGAGCGATCTATATTGAAAAGGGCAATTATGAAAGAGCGCGTCAATATCTCTCACGAAGCATCCAGATAGCCAACGAATTGCAGACGGCAACTGGAAGGGTCCAGGCTCAACGGTGGCTCGCCATACTAGAGGAAAAAGCTGGCAATCTGGCAAAAGCGCGAAGTTACGCTTTAAGCGCAAAGGAGGGGGCTCTACGACTTGGAATGAAATTTCACGTTAAGCAAATGGAAAGGCTAATCGAACGAGTAGATCAAATTCTCTGAAACAATCAGAGCGAAGTCCACTCAGTAGCATATTTGTCGTTCGTAGATCATGAAACCCAAAACACCACCCGACTACCCCAACCGCATCAAGGCCCTGCGCACCCGCTTCGATCTCACCCAGGCCCGCCTGGCCGAGCTGATCGGCGTGACCTCCGCCGCCGTCAGCCAGTGGGAAAGCGGCGCAGCCCAGCCTTCCCAGAAGCGCTGGGGGCAAATCGTGCGCGCCGAGATGCTGGGCGTTCATGCGCTGGCCGAGGACTTTGAAAGCGTAGTCAAAGAATCCCCGGCGGATTATGTCGTAGAGATATCCCCCGATCTGAGCTTCTCCACCGACCCCGAGATCGTGCGGCTCGTGATGCAAGGCCACCGGCTGGCCTACGGCCACCAGGTCAATCCTACCTTTGCCACCGAGATCTCCCAGATCGATCCTCTGCCCCACCAGCGCGTCGCCGTTTACGAGCGCATGCTGGGGCAGCCCTGCCTGCGCTTCTTGCTGGCCGACGACGCCGGCGCGGGCAAGACCATCATGGCCGGGCTGTACGTGCGGGAGATGCTCTCCCGCCGTCTCATCCACCGCGTGCTCATCGTCCCCCCGGCCGGGCTGGTCGGCAACTGGGAAAGCGAGATGCACACGCTCTTTAGCTTGCCCTTCCGCGTGGCAGCCGGGAGCGACGCCAAAGCCGGCAATCCGTTCATCGGGCCGGAGAGCGATTTGCTGATCGTGAGCGTGGACACACTGGCCGGGGAGCGAATGTTCTCTCGCCTGCAAGAGCCGGGCGTGACCCCTTATGACCTGGTCATTTTTGACGAGGCCCACAAACTCTCCGCCAGGCAAGAGCCAGACTTGCAAATCCACAAGACCAACCGCTACCGCCTGGCCGAGACACTGGCGGGCATTTCCGGCCCGCTCCCGCGCTGGCAGTTGGACTGGTGCGCCCATCATCTCCTGCTGCTGACGGCCACGCCACACATGGGCAAGGACTTTCCCTACTATTGCCTGTGGCGGCTCCTGGAACCCGAGGCCCTCTCCACCTTTGATGCGTTTCAGGCTTTTCCGCTCCAGGCACGCCGGCGCCACTTTGTCCGCCGTACCAAAGAGGAGATGGTGGATTTTGCGGGCCAGCCCATCTACCCCCGGCGCGTTTCAGACACTCTCAGCTACGATCTGACCGGAGGCGAGAGCAGCGAGCAGCAATTGTACGACGAGACCACAGCCTACATTCACACCTATTACAACAAGGCCAAGTTCCTGAACCGCTCTGCCGCCCGCCTGGCGATGAGTGTATTCCAACGTCGGCTGGCCAGCTCCACCTATGCCTTGCTCTGCTCGCTGGAGAACCGGCGGAAAAAGCTGGATGGACTGCTGGAGGCGATCCACGCCGGAGAAATCACGCTGGACGAGCTGGCCGGCCGTCAGCGTCAGTTGGACGACGAGGCTCGCGACGTGCTGGACGAGACGACGGCCGACGAAGAAGAAAGCCTGGACGGGCAGGAGCAAAACGAGGCCGCCGAGGGCCAGACCCTGAGTGCGGTCGCCTTTGGCTCGTTGCTCGATCTCGAAATAGAGCGCCAGGCGGTTGAAAGACTGTGTGACCTGGCCCATCGGGTCTTTGGGGACGACGCCCACGAGGACTCGAAATTTGCCAGGCTCTTGGAAGTACTCTGCGATCCTCAATATCGAGACGAAAAGCTCATCATTTTTACCGAAAACCGCGACACGTTGACCTTTCTGGTGCGTCGTCTGGAGCAACTGGGCTACGCTGGTGAGATCGCTCACATCCACGGCGGTATGCGCTACCCGGAACGGCAAACACAGGTCGCGTTCTTTCGCACGCCGGTGGCAAAAGGCGGCGCCCGCTACCTGGTGGCCACCGACGCCGCTGGCGAGGGCATCAACTTGCAGTTCTGCTGGCTGATGGTCAACTATGACGTACCCTGGAACCCTGCCCGCCTAGAGCAGCGCATGGGGCGTATCCACCGCTACGGGCAAAAGCACGACCCCGTCTTGATCCTCAACCTGGTGGCAGGCAAGACCCGCGAGGGCAAGGTGCTCAAGACGCTGCTCGAGAAGCTGGAAGCCATCCGTAAAGAGCTGGGCCACGGCAAGGTTTTCGACGTGGTAGGCCAGCTCTTTGAGGGGCTGTCGCTCAAGGCCTATATGGAACAGGCCCTCACGGAGGCGGGCGCCGAGGCGGCCACTCACGACATCGGCGCAAAACTCGCCAAAGAGCAGGTCCAGGCGATCCAAGCCCGTGAGAGGCAACGGTACGGCGACGACGATGTGCGGGACGCGCTGTCCCGATTACGAGACCGCCAGGCTCAGGAGCGCTACCGCAAGCTGCTGCCGGGCCAGGTGCGCCGTTTCATTGAAAAGGCCGCCCCGTTGCTAGACGTGGGGGTTGAAGGCGATCTGGACGGCTATTTCTCGCTGCGCCCGCTCAAGACCGGCGCACTGGATCCCCTGTGGCCGGCCCTGGAAAACTATCTGGTCGAGCAGCGCGCTCATCTCACGCTGCGCTCGGAACAGGCTGGAACGGCCAGGCCGGCCGTTTTTGTGCGGCCGGGGGAGCCGATCTTGGATGGGTTGATCAATTGCTTTAATGCGCGTTTCGCGCCCCAGGCGCGCCAGGGGAGTGTTTTTGTAGACCCTACAGCCCAGCACCCGCATCTCTTTCATCTGGCGCTGATCCAGGTGCTCCGGCGGAGCGATCCTGACCTGCAGGCTCTGGCGCGCTTCGAGTTGCTAGAGTCTCGCCTGGTGGGACTCCGGCAAGACGAGGCGGGACACGTCCAGGAAGCGCCGGTAGAACACCTGCTGTTATTGCGCGGCGGTCCCGGCATTTACGGCCCCTACGTCAGCTTTGTGGCGCGGGCCAGGGACCTGTGCGAGCAGGCCCGCACCTATGCCCTCGAGCACGTCGCTTGCGCCTGGGTCCAGGAGCGCCGCGAAAACTTGCTGCGTACCCTGCCCGAGCGGGCCGACTTTATCCGTCGCGGCTACGACTATCGCGAGGCCGAGCTGGCCGAGGCCCGCAAACGCTTGCGCGACAAAGCTCGAGCGGGCCACGTCGGGGCCAGGGCCGAGCTGAGCCGGATCAAAAAGCAACAGCGCGCGCTGGCGTCTCGACGCGAGGCGGCGCTGCTCGCTCTGGAACGCGAGCCGGAGCTGATCGCGTCCGGTCCCGTGACTTTCCTGGCTCACGCGCTGGTCATCCCCTCAGATGAGCCTGAGGACCGCCAACGCTACAGCAAAGAGGTCGAGAGGGTCGCCGTGCGTGAGGCCCGGGCCTACGAAGAGGCTCGCGGCGCCGCCGTCACCGACGTCTCCACCCCGGCGCTGGCCATGGCGGCCGGGTTGGAGCCGCACCCCGGCTTCGACTTGCTCTCCCACCGTCCTGACGGCGAGGAGCGGGCCATCGAGGTCAAAGGCCGCGCCCGCGTGGGAGACGTGGAGCTAAAGGAGAACGAATGGATCAAGGCCTGTACTCACCAGGATCGCTACTGGCTGTACGTGGTTTACGATTGCGCCACGCCCCAGCCTCGGCTCTGGCGTGTGCAGAACCCATTCAATAAACTGGTCGCCCGCGTCAAAGGGGATGTGGTGGTCGACGAACAAGAGATCCTCAAAGTAGCCGAACCGTAGGAGGTGGCCAAAGTGCCTTATACAGTTTGGGGAGCATTTGATCAATTTCGCAAACAGACCGTTGATCTTGACTCAGAAGTAACCAAGACGGCGAGAAAGAGTCGCGATTACCTATTTGATCAAATCAAGAACCTGGCGAGCAATGACTCTGGATTTCCAAGGCTTCATGGTTCCTTTTTGCCCTTTGGGTCCTTTGCCAGGAGTACAAAAATCAGACCGCTGGATGATATCGATCTCTTGGTCCTTCTAAACGGTTCTGGCACGCAAGACACGCGACCATCCTCTGATCCGTATACGAGTTGGTTAAAAATCACAGACGATAAGGCCCCGCTGGCTGTTTTTCGAAACGATTATGGTTACGTTAACTCAACCAAGATCCTCAACAAAATCAAGGGTTCGCTGGCTAACGTTGCAAACTATCAAAAGGCTGACATCCACAAAAATATGCAGGCTGTAACCCTCAAGCTTCGTTCCTACGATTGGGTATTCGATATAGTGCCAGCCGTGCCGATTGCAGATCATTATGGAAATACCATCCATTACGTTATCCCAAATGGAAAGGGAGACTGGATTCGAACGGATCCGCGAATTGATAGAACCAATGTTACTAGGCTGAACACAAGTCACGAGAGTAACTTTTTGCCTACTGTCAGATTGCTCAAATACTGGAATAGACGCACCCATAAGCCCACGTTGCCATCGTATTACTTTGAAACCCTTGCCATTAAAGTTTTTGAGCATGCTCCCAAAATCCAATCTTTTCCAACGGCAGTTAAATACTTCTTCGACTATTGTTCGACGTATTTGTGGTCTTCGTGTCCGGACCCGAAAAATCTCGGTCCTGATTTGGATGCGGAGGTTAGTTTTGAGACCAAACGAAAAATAGCGGATGCAATGTCCCAAGCTGCCGAGTATGCTCAATACGCTTCGATGTACGAATTGAACAAAAACAACGAAAAGGCTATTTCCTGGTGGGGTCGCATCTTTGGTCCAGAGTTCCCCGGCTATGGTTAACCAAACAAACGATGTAAAGCACGATTTGCGAGGGTTTTCTCGAGCGCTTTTTGACCAGGCTAAAAAGTGGCAGATAATCGGTCTGTCATTGAAGCTGGGCGTCTTTGCAATAGGCACGCTTGTCATATTGTTCTCTTTTCTTACCAAACCGGCACCCTTTATTACGACATTTCTTTTTGGAATGGCAGAGTTGTGCCTTTGGTATTCCAATAAGGTCAAGGGAACAGCCGAGAGTCTACTTCGGAAACTCGATGCTCAAGATTCCTTCGGGTGGTCGATCTCAAAGGCCGAGATCTCTGATCTCTTGATACAAAGCCCTGCCAAATTTAGAAAGAGGTTCTCGGTAGTCGAGGCCAAAGAGCAATACTTTGCCAGCGCACAGGAATTTGGACCCAAGCGAGCGTTGGAAAACGTCCAGGAGTCCGCGTGGTGGAGCAAGCATCTGGCTAGAAAGACCTGGCATTATTACCTGGTGGCTACGTTGTTCTTGGTATTCGTTTTGATGACCGTGTTAATCATCAGTATAGAGACCATTCGCAATTTTGATACACTTGTCAGTATTGGCCGGGTTGTTACCGCGACGATTATGCTAATCTTTTCCTTGGGGCTGGTTCGATTAACACTGGGCTATTACGATTTCAGCGCCAAAGCAGCCCAATTAGAGACGCAGATCGAAAACCTGCTCAAATCGGACAACTGCGACGACGTTCAAGCTATCAAGGTGATGCACGATTATCAACTGGCGCGTGCGTCAGCTCCCTTGTTGCCAGGCTGGGTCTGGAAGCTGATGCGCGACGACCTGACCGACCTGTGGCGGAAGTACCGTCGTCGTGATTAAACTTACTGGTATGGTGAAAGACTATGGAATCTGACCGCCGCCTCATCGAAGTCGCCTTCCCCCTCAAACAAGCCTCGCTAGACTCGGTTCGCGAAAAGTATGGTCCACGAGGGCATATTTCTGGCTTTCACCTTTGGCCTGCGCGGCGCCCCCTGGCTGCCTGCCGCGCCGCGCTCATCGCCACCCTGCTACCCGACCCCGGCGACCCCGACGAGCGCCGCGAGATTCTGGAACGGCTGGCGGGCCGCGTCGTGACCCAAGCCAAAACCCGGAAACTCCCGGATGGGCGGGTGGAAGAAATCACCGAGGAGGAAACCAGAGGCGGCATTTTGCGCTGGGGCCGCGAATCCAGCCCCGGCCTGGACTGGTTCCGGGAAAAAATTCGCGCCGCCTACGACGGCCGCGCCCCCAAAGTGCTCGACCCCTTTGCCGGCGGCGGGGCCATCCCGCTGGAGGCGATGCGCCTGGGTTGCGAGGCCACGGCGGTGGACATCAACCCGGTGGCCTGGTTTATCCTCAAGTGCACGCTGGAGTATCCCCAACGCCTGGCCGGACAGACGCGCCCCTTGCCCGATTTTGTGCTCCAAGACCGCGATTTTATGGCAGCCTTTTTCAAGGCTCAAGGCTTCAAAGGGGCCAATCTGGAGGCGCAGTTGGAGAAGGTGGGTCTGGGTGAAAACGCCACGACGCTGCGCCTGCCCGGCCTGCCCGCCGACGCCAATCTAGAGGCCGACCTGGCCTGGCACGTGCGCGCCTGGGGCAAGTGGGTGCTGGAACGCGCCCGCGCCGACCTGGAACGTTTCTACCCTACCGTGGATGGCCAGCCCACCGTGGCCTACCTGTGGGCGCGTACCGTGACCTGCAAGAACTGCCGGGCCACGCTCCCGTTACTCAAGACCGCCTGGCTGGCCAAGAGAGGCAAGAAGCGCGTGGCGCTGACGCTGGAACCCAACGCCGAGCGCACCGGCGTCGTCTTTGGCATCCAACACAGCCCGCCCAGAGGTAAAGATGTGGGTCAGGGCACGATGTCCCGCGCCGGCGCGACCTGCCCCTGCTGCGGCGCGATTATGACCATGTCCGATATTCGGTTGGAAGGTAAAGCGGGGCGATTGGGCGCGGTGATGACCGCCGTGGTAGTAGAGGGCGAGAAAGGAAAAGTCTATCGTCTGCCCGCGCAACGAGAGCGCGAGCGAGCGGACGAAGCAGCGGCGGCATTGGATCGGGTATTTGCCGAGATTCCTTTTGGGATTCCCGACGAGCCACTGCCCGGCAAGGAAGCGTTAGGGTTTCGTGTGCCCTTGTATGGCTTCGACAAGTGGTACAAGCTTTTTATCCCTCGTCAACTCTTGGCTCTGGGTACATTCGTGCAACATACCCGCGCCGTCCGCGAGGTGATGGAGATGGAAGGCTATCCAGAAGAGTGGGTTGAGGCAGTGGGTGCGTACTTGGCGACCTCGCTGGATCGTCTTGTTGATCATTCGACCTCACTTGCCACTTGGTACCTTGCGGGTGAAAATGTTAAACATACATTTGTTCGTTATGCGTTGCCGATTACTTGGGATTTCGCTGAGAGCAATACAGTTTACGAGGGTGGAGGTAGTTGGAGTAGCGCAGTAACATTCAGCTCTGCTGCTCTTGAACATTCTCTCGAGGCTACGGCTGGCTCTCCTGCGCCAACGGTAACTCAGGCGTCAGCTATTACCCATAAGGTCTCCTCACCGTTTGATCTCATCGTGACAGATCCCCCCTATTATGATGCCATTCCATACTCGGATCTAATGGACTGTTTCTATGTTTGGCTAAAGCGGTCTACACACGGCCTTGGGCCTAGTTTCGAGAGATTCAGCACCGTGGAGTTGTCACCGAAATGGGACCGCGATGTAAATGATGGCGAGCTAATCGATGATTCCAGTCGCCATAAAGGCGATAAAGCAGAATCAAGAGCAGCTTATGAAAATGGCATGTTTCGCGCTTTCCAATCCTGCTATCAGGCTCTCAAACCCGATGGGAGACTGGTCATCGTCTTTGCTCACAAGCAACCTGATGCCTGGGAAACCCTAGCGTCCGCTATGATAAAAGCAGGGTTTGTCGTAAGTGCTAGTTGGCCTATCCAAACAGAAAACATCACCAGGAGCCGTGCCCGTGCCTCCGCTGCCCTGGCTTCGTCCGTCTGGCTCGTTTGCAGAAAACGCCCCGTCACCGCTCACCCCGGCTGGGATAACCGCGTCCTGGCCGAGATGCGCGAAAAAATCACCACTCGCCTGCACGACTTTTGGGACGCCGGCATCCGTGGGCCGGACTTTGTGTGGGCCGCCACCGGTCCCGCCCTGGAAGCCTATAGCCGCTACCCCGTCGTCAAAAAGGCCAACGAGCCGGGGCAACACATGGCCGTCTCGGAGTTTCTGCGCCACGTGCGTCGCATCGTCGTGGATTTCGTCGTCGGGCGTGTGCTCTCCGGCAACGGCGACGCCGAAGGCGTCAGCGGCCTGGACGACGTCACCACCTACTATCTGCTTCACCGCCACGACTTTGGGATGGAGGATGCGCCCGCCGGCGCCGTCATTCTCTACGCCATCTCGTGCAACCTCTCCGACAGAGAGCTGGCAGACCGCCACCGCGTCCTGGAACAACGCGGCAGCACCGTCCGGCTGCTGTCCTGGTCCCGGCGTCAGGGGGTAGGGCGCGACCCGGCGCTGGACAGCCCGGAGGCGCGAGCGGGCGTCTCGGCAATGCCGCTGCCGGGGTTTGATTTGCCCGAGCCGGAGCTACGCGAAATCCCGCTCATAGATCAGGTGCACCGCCTGATGCACCTGTGGAAGGCGGGCGACGTGACCCAGGTGGAGCTCTATCTGGACGTGCGCGGCCTGCGGCGCAGCAACCTCTTTCACCAATTGCTCCAGGCGCTCATCGAGCTGGCCCCGGCCGGGAGCGAGGAGCGGGCGTTGCTGGAGAGCATCAGTAATCATGTCGCCGCGCGGGGAGATAAGGTAATCACTTTGTTTGACTGAGTCTATTCGCAGGATAGACTTGGCTAGATATTTGAGCCTTCAAGGGTACTTGGGAGGACGTGAATGAATCTAGCTCGGGAGATCATCAATGAATTGGATCAAGGCGCATCATACCAGCAAGTAGCAAACAGATACTCTTGGCACTCTTTGGCGGTCGATGACAAAGAACATCTGTGGAATGAAGCAGAGAAGCGCAGCCGAGACTCCAAGGCATCTGCTGATCTGCTCTTTGCACTATACCGGATGGCACAAGAGAAAGATCGGTGGGATGCATTGCGGGCCTTGGGATTGATCGCACTACGCCCCGATATTTCTCGCAGACAGAGCATCTTGAAGACCATGCAGGCCGAACTGGAGGGAATCAGAAACAGTTTATCCGATACTAGACCGGCTGACGTTCGTCGATACAAACAGTGCGAAGCCGATTTCTATTGCTTGAATGCACGGCTGTGGATTGAATCTGATAACTTTCGCGCAGCTATCCAGAGCTATGAAGGAGCGCTCGCGATTTACGAAAAATATGCAGAAGAAAAAGCTTCATGGGTGAAAGGGCAAATTGTCTACCTGGAATCAGTTCAATCCCGACAGCAACAGCTTCTTCCCATAGAGTTATTGCAGAGTGAACGCCTTCGCCTTCAGCGGGTTCTTGAAAAGTTCACCACGGAAATCAAAAGATACCAGGAAGCCTTGTCTGTTACTCAAACCCAAGTAGAAGACTTGAGTCATCAAAAGGATGACTTGATACGAGAAAGCGTCAAGCTTGCACAAGACATTGATGTCCAGAAAAGCACTTTGCGCGAGTGGCAGAAAAGGATAGCCACTCAGAAAAGTACTCAGGATGAGTTGAGCGAGCGCATTCGGCTGCAGGAAGCATGTCTCCATTTCCTAGTGGCACTCCCTCAGGCGGCGATGGCCCCTCTATGGGTTGAGGTTGTGCGTCTGGCCTTAAAGCAGGGCGAGATAGATGAACTGGCCCGGCAGGCCCTAGAGCGTTTAGCTCCCCATTTCCCGCAGGACGCTGTGCCCCTTTTGGCTGAGGTTGCTGCGCGTTCCCCAGAGCCGTTCTCTGTGGATGTTGAAAAGTTCCAAGCGAATGCGACACATTGGATGGCGCTGATAGCTCAGGCTAGAGAACTCGAGGAACAGGATCTTGGAGCTGCAGCCCGGATTTTGGTAAAGGCGTGGGACACCTTTTTGGCTTCCAACGAGGGAGATAAGTGATGTCTGAAGCTGTGCCTTATCCTTCACCGCCTCCAGGACCTTTGCGAGATGTCCACTCTTACCTGCACGAAGGGATTTTATCTCCGCGGAATGCGGATATACTTCTCCGCCAAGGTTTCCCCTGGTCGTTGGTGGCCCCGCATGTTCAAGACCGGGAATGGTGGGGCGCTCAATGTCCCGCTGATGCTTCTCCACCGACATTACCCTGGCGCATCACGGCCTGGGATGCTACTCTACGTTTGGAGATCCCTGGCGAAAGTCTATGGGTAGATCCTGGGCCATCTGCTCCCCTTCCTTCCCGTCCACCTGATTTGATTATTGTTACTCACGCTCACCACGACCACACAGCCCGCCTGGGTGAGTTCAGCGCCAATCATCCTGATACTCGAATAGTAATGAGCCACGGGACAGCCTCTCTTTTGTCTCTCCGGAGCAGCTTTGACCCCCTACTACAGGAGTGTTTGAGACAGCGCGTTGTCCGACTAGACTTTGGTGAGAATCGAGCCATTGGCGGCGTGCGTGTGAAACTCAGACCGGCAGGGCATCTGCTTGGGGCGGCAATGGTAGAAATCCAATCAGGAAAAGATTCGCTCTTGATTACCGGCGACTTTGCTTTCAGGGATGTGGGAGGGATTGCTGGGGCTCTCTGGCCTCAAGAAGTCTATGCATTGGTGATTGTGGAATCTACGGCGGCAGACCGGGGCACATTGCCCGTAGCTGATCCTGAAGCCAATCGCCGCCCTTTCCTGCAGGAGGTGGATGATCTATTGAATCGGGGCAAGACCCGGCTTCTGGCATCGGCTCAGGCAATGGGCCAAGCTCAAGAACTCTACGCAACATTGGCCCTGGCGCAACAGGCGGGAGCATTTCCAACGTTGCGAGTGCGTTTGGCCGGTTTTGCCGAGAGCGTTTCTGAAAAGTATTACAAAGCTTTGAAAGGACAAGCAGGGCCGTGGAGTTGTCCTTTTCTCACGTTAGCCACAGATCAGATTCCCGAGAACAGCCTGGTTATTGCCAGCGGGTTGGATTCTGAAGGAAAGGGCGGAATGACCGATAGTCTGGTGTGTAATCTGGAGGGAACTCCCGATGGCTGGGTGCTCAAAAGCCCGTCAGTACACACACACGCCGGGTGGAGTGAGCGAATGGCGTGGGGTGTTGGCATCCCTTGTTACACCGTTGTCCTTTACCATGGCTTTTCTCCTACCCTACAAATTGCCCTTTCACAGATAGGTAGGAGAATAGAGGCTTTATCTGAGGAGGGAAAAGAATGGATGGTGCCCACCAGCCTGTAAACTCTGATCGAATCGCTTTGTTGAATGAGAAACTGGACGAATTTCGGGCCGAGCTTCAGCAGGTGTTGACAGAACTGAGCGGACAATTGAAAGATTCGCAACATGATAAACAACGACTCGTCCAGGAACTGGGGCAGTTACAAGAGAATAACGAACAACTGACCCAAGAGTTAGAGCAAGCCAGAGATGAGAATCAACGGCTGGCTCGAGACTTGGAGCAGGAACGGACAAGATCCCAACAGCTTGATATGGATTTAGGCCAAGCACAAGAAAAGAGCGAGCAACTGGCCCAGGAGTTAGAGCATATACAAGGAGATAGTCAACGGCTTACCCAGGAACTGGAGCAAGAGAGGGACAAAAGCCGACAACTTGCCCAGGAGCTTGAACATGCGCAGGCGCAACGCGAGCAACTGACACTGGAGTTAGAACAAACAAAAGATGAGAACCAACGACTCGCCCAAGACCTGAATCGGGCAAAAGAAGAAAAACAACATCTCGTCCAGAACCTTGAACAGGCACAAGGGCAGTGCGGGCAACTAACTCGAGACTTGGAGCAGGAACAAACCAAAACCAAACAACTTGACCAGGATTTTAGCCAAGCACAAGGACAGAGCGAGCAACTGGCCCAAGAGTTAGAGCATATACAAGGAGATAGTCAACGGCTTACCCAAGAACTGGAGCAAGAGAGGGACAAAAGCCGACAACTTGCCCAGGAGCTTGAACAGGCGCAGGCGAAAAAAGAGAAACTCGGTCAAGAACTGGCTGATGAGCGCACAGCAAGGCAAGCACTTGACGATCGTTTGAAAAATATGGAGAGTGAGAAACAGCGGCAAGAATCGGATAAACAGGTCTTGCAGAGCGAAAATGATGAACTCAAAGAGACAGCCAGAAAAGAAAAAGTACTGTTTGGGCACAAATCTGCAAAAGAGCTATCCTCTCTTCTGGCAGATCTTTCTGTGCTCGCAGGTTTGGAACCCGAGCCAGTAAAAGGTTTGAAACCACGTGCGGCACTTGAACAACTCAAAGAGTGGATGGAGCGTGTTACAGGTGAAAGGCTTGTTCCTTTCCCTTCCCAGCGCGAGATCAATCATGCTCTCTGGCTGGATCCGGATGAAGTTGGATTGGAATCTCTGATGGCAAAGTACGATTGGCGACCCGATCATCCTTTTGAGGGGCTGCCGGTGGGAAAACGTGGGCATCGTTTCCGTGTGTTGCGTCGGGGATGGCGTATAGGGGAAGGTATTTTGGTGCCTGCTCGTGTGGTTCCCGAAAAGGAAAGTGCATGAGGTACAGCAGAGAACCGGGTCTCTGATAAAGGGGAGGACTCGATGGAGGGCAAGTACAGTCAAAGAGAAAAAGAGCTGGAAGGACTCGGGCAAAAAAGCTCTGCTGTAAAGCAGGATATTGCTGAATATTATACACTCTTGATGCAGGAGTTCTGGCGCTACTATCCTCCATTGTCCTATACCTCGAATATTTATCTGTCGGTAGCCAGTGTGAAAGATTGGTTGGAGCAGCGACGGGCCAAGATGAGGGAACAAGGATGACTACCTGGTTGGTAGTAGACTTGCGGCACAATCGTTGCGCGGCTGGACTATTGACCGTGGGGCAGGACGGGCCAGAGTGGCTTCCTGAGCGGATGCTTAATGTATACGTCTCGCCTGACATCCGAGATCCAAGGACGGAATCGGACCTGGCTTTTTTTCGTGAACCCAGAGCCAAGACTTGGTCGCCTGTTCTCCGTTCCACGTTATCCAACATCCCGGCTGGTTACGATAAAATAGAGGCTCTCTTTGCTGAACCCCCTGAACAGTTGTATTCTTTGCTCCCGGTTACGCTTTGGCCCTTGTTGAGGGTGCCTATGACACAATACCCTGGCATACCACTTTTGCTCCTGGTGGATAGCTTGGAGATACGAGCATTGTTGGAAGACTTGCTGGCCCGAGCTCAACAAGAGGGACAGATATGTGTTGTTTCTGACCAATGGGGAACTATTGCTGGGTTTGCCCTTCTAGACTCAAGCTCGGTCGCAATGCCAACCGAGGGGACAACATGGCTCTGTAGGATCAAGGATCCACCACAGGCACTATGCTACACCTGGCACGCAAACGGATTTGAGGTCGAAAAAGTGATAGACACGGCTCCGTCCGCGGATGTTTCCGTTTGGGAGTCAGAAACGAGCATGGAGCGGGTAGGAGCGGCCCTTTTTGCGCTCATCTGGGGAGATCGCTTATCAGAAGGATTACAGACCGCGATAGATATTTTGCGCAGAGAATTGGAAGAAGATGAGCGCTTGTTAGGTCGCTTGAAAGAGCTTTACAAACAGCTAACTGCGGGGAGGATTCTAGTGCCCCGAGAGGTCGGTGTTTGAGTCTCTGGATACAACACCTGCACAACGCTACCAGCAAAAGGATTATGAATACCAAACAGCACAAATTAATAAAGGAGAGAGATAATGGAAGTATTCCTGGGCATTGATCTAGGGACAACGACCACCTTGGTTGGTAGAGCGATAGAAGGGGAGAAAGCGATCTCTGTAAGAGTACTTCCAATCAGGCAAAACGATGGATATGGAGGTCAGATAGAACTTTCTTACCTCCCATCAGTCGCCTATTTTCCCTCTAATGAAAACCCTCTGGTTGGCCTGGAGGCTCAGACGCGAGGACCACAAGAAGATGCTTCGCGCTATGTGCGAGCGGTAAAGCGGCAAATGGGACGTCGTATCTTGCTCCCGCAGGTGGAACGAGAACCCTATGAGGTTTCTGCGCTCTACCTTGCCTATGCTTTGCGGGAGGGACGTTATAACTGGCCCACGGCCGATGTGGTCTTTACCGTAACCGTGCCGGCCAGTTTCACGACGAATCAGCGCGCGGACACTCTTTTGGCTCTGCGTAAAGCCTGTGATGAGGTCGGCCTTGATTATCCCAAAGAAGACGAGGGCGAACTCTTTATCAGTGAACCCGTCGCGGCGATGCTGGCTTTCTTGAATCAGGAATTTGAGCGTCCAGAAGCTGTTCGACGTCTCGATTTGTCTAGAACGAACCGGGTTTTAGTGTACGATATAGGTGGCGGCACCCTGGACCTGACGTTAGTTTATACCGAGCCGCTGCCAAGCTCGCAGGTTCGGAACCTCGCGGACTTGAGAATCTATGTCGAAACTATAGGTTATTATAACCCGTTTGGTGGAGAGGATTTTGACCTGGCTCTCGCTGGAAATTTGCACCAGCGTCTGCTGGAGCAGTTCCCCGAACTCCAGGAGGTTGTGCTGACGCCGGCTCAGAGGTTAGGGGTGCGGCTGCAGTTGATGAATTTAGCCAAGAATATTAAGGAGAAGCTGAGTGAACAAATAAGCCAGCAAGAGGTTGGTTTTCTGGATGACATAGCGGAAGAGCCAACACATTACTACCGTGGAGATATCCGCGTTCTAGACCAGATTTACTCATTGCAGGGAGAAGTCACTGAATCAGAATACCAGAGAATCGTTGCAGTCTTGTTAACAGGTAGCTCAAGAAAAAGCCTGACCACCCCCTTGAAGGATTTGTTGGAAAAGACCAGATTCGACCCGGCCCGATTGGACGGGCTGTTGGTAGTAGGAGGCGCAGCTCGCTTACCTTTGGTTACCGAGAGCTTGAGAGCCTTTTGGGGGAATGAGCGAGTCTGGATCTTTCAACCTCCTGATCACGCAGTTGTGACAGGCGCGTCAATCTACAGTTACTTGCGCCGGCTTTACCCAGGCTTCGTATTGAACGAACCGGCCGCTGATGCCTATTACGTCCGGTTGAAAGAAAAGTTTGATTTGATTCTCCCAGCCAAAGCCAAAGAAAAGGGCGGAGAACTAAAACGCTATGAATTGCCCGCGAATACCGATCGTCTTCTCCTACAAATCTTTGCCGGGGAGGAGGCAGAGCCTGGAATGTCCGCCGAAACCATCTATCCAACCCTGATTCATCAAGGGGGGACAACGATAGATTTGAGGAGAGAGTATGAGAAAGGAACCCCCGTTTGGGTTCAGATGCGTTATGTAGGAGAATCAGGGGAGCAAGATCACACCAAAGTCCCTTGGGTCTCTGTGTGGGTAGGCGGTCAAAAAGGAGAACCGCTTTTCCATCTCCGCTATAGTGAACTGGTTCGGGAGGTGCGCAATGAATAAAATCTTTGAGCCAGGAGCAGTCGAGTTGGCAGATCCCAGAGGAGATCCCAACCAGGCGATTGAGATTCAGCAAAAAGCCAAAGAACTCCTGGGTGCCAATCGTCAGCGTCGGCAAGGACTGGAGCAAGAGATCCAGGAGCGAGGAGCCTGGGCTTTACCGGGCCTGGTCAATGCAACCTATGTGTGGATGAATGAACTTGCGGATGAACCGGCCCAAGAGATGATCGCGGCTCTGATGGCACGCTTAGCCCAAGATAACCCGGCCGCGGTGGACTTGCTGTTTCGCAACGGCGTTCTCGGGACGCCTTTTCCCATCCCCCAGTCTATCGCCCGCCGTGCTCTGGAACGATTAGATTGGAAACCTGGTGAGGGGGACACCCGGAGACTAGAGCAAGAAATCAAAAACTATAGCAAGCTTGATGACATTCAGACTATGCTGGATTTATATGCTTTACTTCTCAGGACAGGGAGCCAACGCGATTATTCTAGTGCATTGAATCAATGTAAAGACTGGGCGCGGCGTTCCTTGAAACAATCTGGAGAATTGTTGGCGCTACTGACACGGTTATTTCCGAGCCAGGCTGAACAAGCTTTAACCGATATTATCCTGTCCGTCAAAGAGGCATACAAGGATGAGAATATGGCCGGGGCCCTTCTGGACCCGCTTCGTCCAATTCATCCCGCTTGGTTGCATGAGGGAATTTTATTACGAGTTTCACTCGCTGTTTTGCGGCAGATGAAAAGGCACACGACTGTAGAGTATTTGTGGATGTACGCGGCCCAAGACTGCAAGAAAAAGCAACTCCAACTCTGGCAAGATATCTTTAGAGATTTAGGGGAACAGATTCGTAAAGAAGGAACAGAAGATCTCTATCGGTATTGGTTCCGAGCGGTAGGTGAGGTAAATGAAACGGACTATATAGTGGAACAGACCCGCGCAAGCGATGAGTTGTGGGGAATGAGAGCCGCGTTGCAGCTATTCTTCGAGCGGCGACATCGCAAGCAAGCTGAACAGGCATTACAGGATCTAGAAGGCGAAAATCCGGCGCGTTATACCCTCGCTGAGGAGATGTACGAGACGCTCATTGAGCACAGAAAAGAACAAAAAGAAGTTAAACGAGGTAAAGGGCCTGCTGAACCACCAGCCGAGTCCAAAGATTGAGCTTCCCATTTAGCCATGCCAAAAGTGAACTGGTATGTACTTTTCGAGTCGTCGAGCGTTCCGTAACAAAAGGAGGGAATATGACCAACCTTGCCTGGACACCGTGGCATCAAGTCGTCAACCTGCGCGACGACCTCAAAACCGGCGAGCTCTCGCTGGCGATCTTTGCCGCCGACCTGTACGACGTGGCGATGCAAAAGGGCCGGCGTCGCATCTATGAGGACTCGGCCCAGTTCTTTGCGCTGACCTACCCCACCTATAACCTGCGCGAGTTGAGCCGCGACGTGGCCCTGCGCCTGGCCGGCAAGAGCGACAAGGCCATCCGCCAACTGGAGCTGACCTACGGCGGCGGCAAGACCCACGCTCTCATTACGCTCTACCACCTGGTCAACGATCCGCTGCGTCTGCCGGCGCTGCCGGCCGTGCAAGAGTTCGTCCAGCACATTGGCATGACGCCCCCCCAGGCCCAGGTCACCGTGCTCCCGTGCGACAAGCTCGACGTGGAGAAAGGCATGGAGGTGCTGGGGCCAGAGGGTGAGCGGCGCTGGCTCAAACATCCCTGGAGTATCCTCGCTTTTCAAATCGCCGGCCCCTATGGGCTGCAATTGCTGCACGCCGAGGGCGAGGCCGCCGAGCGCGAAAGCGCCCCGGCCGAAAACCTGCTGATAGAGTTTTTGACCATCCCCGAAAAACGCGGGCTGGCCACCTTGATCCTCGTAGATGAGGTGTTGATGTATGCCCGTGAAAAGATCGGGTTTAGTCCCGAGTGGCGCGGGCGGCTGGTCAACTTTTTCCAGTACCTCACCCAGGCCGTGACCAAAGTGGACCACTGCGCCATGGTCGCGTCGCTCCTGGCCACCGATCCCCGCAAGAGCGACACGCTGGGCAAAGAGATCACCCACGAACTCTATGCCATCTTTCGCCGCGAGCGCGAAGAGGGCGTCCAGCCGGTGCTCAAAGAGGACGTGGCCGAGATTCTGCGCCGCCGCTTTTTCACGCCCGCCTCCGTCCAGAGCCGCGATGCTTTCCGGCCCCACGTCGTGGCCGCGCTCAAGGGCATCACTGCGCTGGATGAGCAGATCGCCAAAGAGGGAAAAAAGGCCGAAGAACGCTTTTTGAGCAGTTATCCCTTCCACCCCGACCTGACCGACGTCTTTTACACCAAATGGACCAATTTGGAGGGCTTTCAGCGCACCCGAGGCGTGCTGCGCACCTTTGCCCTGGCCCTGCGCGACGCCGAAAAGTGGGACGCCTGCCCCTTGATCGGCGCCAACGTCTTTCTGGGTGCGCCGGAGGAGGGGGGCATCTCGGAAGCGGCCCGCGAGCTGACCAACATCGCCGAGACCGAAGAGTACGAAGGCAAACGCCAGGAGTGGTCGGCCATCTTGCTGGGCGAGCTAGAAAAGGCGCGCGAGGCCCAGGCGCAATATCCCGGCCTGGCGCACCGCGAGGTGGAACAGGCCGTTTTTGCCACCTTTCTACATTCGCAACCCGTCGGCCAAAAGGCCCTCACCCGCGAGCTGCTGGCCTTGCTAGGCCACACCCGCCCCGACAAGATTGAGCTGGAAAAAGCCCTGCGCCGCTGGATGGAGGCCTCCTGGTTTCTGGACGAAGACGTGATGCAAGAGACGACCGAGGCAGAAACCTTGCCCCGCGCCTGGCGGCTAGGCTCTCGACCCAATCTGACCCAGATGCACCACGACGCCTGCCGCTACCGCGTACCGCCGGAGTTGGTCGAAGCCCAGCTCGTCGAGCAGATTGAAAAGCTGAACAGCCTCAGCGCCGGCGCTAAAGCTGCCGGCGCGCGGGTGCACGTGCTTTCCAAAAAACCCGGCGACGTGGCCGACGACGGCGAGTTCCACTATGCCATCTTGGGTCCCGAGGCGGCTTCAGAGCCAGGCCGCCCTGGCGAGGTCGCCCGGCGCTTCCTGGATGAGACGAGCGGCCCGGACAAGCCGCGCGTCTTTCGCAACGCCGTCGTGCTGGTCGTCCCGTCGCCCGAAGGGCTGGAGCAAGCCCGCCAAAGCATTCTGAGCCACCTGGGCTGGCAAGAAGTTCAGGCCCAGCTCAACCCGCAGGACCTGGCCAAGAATGACCCGTTGCGCTGGCAGATGCTGCTCACCAAACTGGATACGTCCAAAAAAGCCATCCCCAGCGCCATCCGGCAGGCCTACCGTATCGTGGTGAGCGTAGGCGAGCATAACCAGGTCGAGGCCTTCAAGATTACGGTAGGCAGCGACCCGCTGTTCCAGACGATCAAAGACGACTCGCGCTCGCGCATTCAAGAGACGGCTATCAGCGCCGAGGCGCTGCTGCCCGGCGGCCCTTACGAGCTGTGGAAAGAAGGCGAGACCGCCCGCTGGCTCAAAGACCTGGTGGGCGCTTTTGCCCAACACCCCCACCTGCCCAAGATGCTCAACCGGCAGGCTATCCTCGACACGCTGGTTCAGGGCTGCGTCGCGGGCACCTTTGTCTTTCGCCTGCGCCGGCCCGACGGCTCCTTGCGCACCTTCTGGCGCTACCGGCCGGAAGACCTGATCCTGAAAGAACCCGCCCTGGAGGTCGTGCTCCCCGAAGCGGCCACGCTCACCAAGCTCGCCTCGTCGCTGCTCGCTCCCAATATCTTGCCAGGCTTGTGGACCCAGGCAGATATCACCTTGCAGGACGTTTACGATTACTTTGCGGGCGAGAACGTGATCCAGGTCCAGAGAGAGGGGTACGAGGAGCCGATCATCATCCCTGCCGCGCCGAAAAATATAGTGGACGAAGCGGTCGGGGGGGCGGTCAAGGGCGGCAAACTCTGGCTGCTCTCCGGCCCAGCCAGCATCTGGTCGGAAGACATCCCGGCCGGAGTGCTCACGCCGGAGGCCCGACTGCTGCCGCCGCCTCAGCCCATCTCGGCAGCGGACCTGCTGCCCGATAGCCTGCCCACGGTGTGGAGCGGCGCGACCACGACGGCGCTGGCGATTGCCACTGCGCTCTCCAACCGCGCCGGAAAGACCCTGCCCTGGCTCCTCGTGCGCAGGGCGCTCGACGACGCCTTCAAATTCAACTATTTGGAGCGGGCGCTCGATTCAGGCCCGTGGCCTTGTGAGTATCCGGGTGCGCAGAGCGTCAAAGTGCGCGTGCCCACCGCGCCGCCCATAATCACGCCCAAGCCCATGCCCGGCGTGCACGTGGCCGAGGCCGAGCTAGAGACCTATGAGCTCCAGGACCTGGCCGACGCCCTGGGCGACCTGGGCAAAGCGGCTGCAGGCTATGATCTCAAGTTCCACGTGCGCATCGAGTTGGGAGGGGATCCGCCGGATGAGGTGGTGGAACGGGTTAGCGCGCTGCTGAAAGAGGTATCAGAGACGTTGCAAGTCAAGTAAGCTTTTAGGTGATGCTCTAACCAAACAAAAAGTATGTCTAGAAGATTGCCAAGGATCAAGTTATGCCAACAACACCAGTGGCCGTACACGCATTTCCAGAATGCAAAGACATCTGGGCGCGGCTGGACCCCGTAATCCAGGAGCAACTACTGAGCCAAAGTTCAAGGACTTTGGATGCTTCTGGAATTGAACCAGGCGAGAGCATACCGGTAGAGTCTCTCCACGAACTTGAAAGTGAAGGGGTGTTAATTCAAGAGGATGAGAAGTGGCGATTTGCCTCACCCCAAATGCTTTTTTTCATCCAATCAATCGTCTTGATCGACTCGTTGGCTTTGCATTCTCAGGCAACGGATGAGTTGATACAAAACCTGGTCGATTTGCTCCGCACGGCTCACAGCCACTCGCGCGACAGGTATCAAGAATATAAAGACCTGGTCAGTGTTGTCATCGCGCAACTCGTAAACGAGTTTGGTCGCCTGGATGTACTGGATTCCCTCGCTTCCGAAGAAACACCCCACCCTTACTTTTGGCAGCTCTATGAACCTGCGTGTAACGCATTTCCAATTCTTGCTCTGAGCGTCGAGGGTTTTGCGGCAATCTTTAAGAGAATTGCTGATCGTGAGCGGGGCGATCTGGCCGGGGGAAAAATATATTCGGCTGCTGAGTATCTTGGGAGCCTTCGTCCCAAATTCGCCTTCGAGCTTGTTGATTATCTCGCTACTGCTGAGGAATGGCAAGCCGTTGGGTTTCTCGAGAGGCTTTTGACGGGCATTGCGCTCACTACCCTCGATCATTTCGACGCAATTGTAACTAAAGGAGAAGAATGGTTGAACTCTGGCATCGACAATCTCTGCCAGGCAGCGCTGTATTGCTTTCAGAACTTGATTCTCAAAGATAGGCTGGATCCGAACAGGTTGATTTCTCGTGCTGATTCACTTGCTTTAAAAACGACGGATCAGGTGCGATATGCCCTTTCTCTTGTCATTACCGCGCTTGGAGCAAACTTTGAGAAGCATGCAGAGGGATGTTTGGACATTTTACGACGGCTGAAGGAAAAAGAGCCTTCGGATCGAGTCGTCCATGGAATTGCTGGAACATTGTCCCACACAAGGGGTAATGTAGGATTTGGGATCTCTTGCCTTTCCTTGCTTACCGATGTCCCGACAGATCACAAGGGTACCATCTGGGAAATTAGTTGGTTGTTGTATCCTATCGCTCAATCACATCCAGCGCAAGTCTGGCGTTACCTAGAAGAGTGGATACTGGCACACGGGCTGGAAGAGTCGATTATTGAGCACAATATGTTCCTCACTCCGATCCAGGAAGCGTACAGGTGCGATTCTGGATTGGCAACGTCGGTGTTGACACGTTGGTTTTCTGCGCCTGACCTGCGTCTGGTTGAGCAGGTTCGCCCCATACTCCGCGAGTTGAACGTTCGCAGCTTTGCTGCTACAGAAATCAGGTCAATGCCAAACAAGACCGTTATCTACATCACCGAGAAATTGCTTCTGATAGGGCGTCTCGAAGGTATCCAAACGCTGTGGCTGTTTTACAGCATCTTGCGAAATGCTACAGAGGTCGAGGAATTAAAGGACTACTTTTCCAGTGCGCTCTGGTACTTGGCCTGGAACTATCCCGGTGGCGCCCAAGAGTTTTTTGACCAAGCGATTCGTGAAGAGGATACTACTGAAGCCTCTCTCCTTCTACGGCGAGTCCGTCAAGAACTTGAACAGTACCAGGAGCAGCGCAAAGAAATATTTGTGGCAGAGCTTTCACCATCGAAACGCAGAGTGATGAAATTTCTCGAATATCAGAAGAAACAACAGCAGAGAATCCAAGAGACCATGCTCGACGATGACCGATATCCTTTGCAGCGGCTGCTTGCCCGCGTAGCAATCGGACGTGGCGATAGGACGTTTCACATGAACGTTCTTCACCTCGATGCTACCCAGAGGCGGACCTTTAGCGAGCCAAGTGGTTTCGGGGAATTCTTTGCAAGTGTTGAATTGCCGCGAGGAAGTTTTCTTGACCCTGAGGGCGAATCCTGGGCTCGATTCCGGAGATTGCATTTGAAACTAGATGACATCTTGGGGGAAGGCGATTAAGTATGCGGTTTCTTATTCAAGACTATCTGGCTCACTTGAAAGAGCGGGACGAATTGGACGCTATACTGCCTGACCTGTTGCGCGGAATGGGGATGCAAATTGTCAAGCTGGCCTTTCGTGGAGAAGTCGAGCACGGCGTAGACATCGCCGCAGTTGGGCAAGAAGAGGGTGAAACGTTCTTGTATCTTATTCAGGTGAAACAAGGGGATATTGACCAGCGAATGTGGGATTCAGGGCCAAACAGTGTGCGGACGACACTTAACAATCTATTGGACGTTCCTTTCCAGGATTTGACACAGCCTCGTCTCCAACGAGCCACCAGAAAAACAATCCTTGTTCACAATGGGATTCTACGCGAAAACGTGAAGGCTAGGGTTGAGGGGTACCTTGACCAGACTTTTAGGCCGTGTATGCAATTTGACCGCTGGGATCTGGATCGACTTGCAGGGCTCTTCCAAGAATATCTGTTCAACGAACGCATGCTACTCAAGCAATACCAGAGACTGTTCAAGAGGACTTTGGTCTTCCTGGATGTCCCTGACTACGATCTAAGCGACTTTAGGCAACTCATGCAAGAGATTCTCCCCAATGTGAGCTGTTTGAGAAAGTCCCGACGCAGTAGAATCTTTGGTCTCGTTCGTCTCATATTGGCTATGATACGGCAACAGTGCCAAGATCAAACGGTTGACAATCTTTCTCCAGCAGCAGTTGCCTATGAATGCGCATTGCTGTCTCTCTGGGGCTGGATGTGGCGAAATGGCTTCTTTGGAAAGCCCGTCCTTGAGGAATTTGCGCGCACATATTCCCAATATTTGGGTGTATTGGGTCTAAAGGCAAGCAGAATAATGCGTGCCGTCCAAGCCCTGAATGGTTTGGCATTTGGTGGCACTTTCGAAAGTGTCGAGTATCCCTTAAGAACCTTTCGAGTGATTGAGGATTTGGGACTCTTGACCACTGCTTTAGTTTACCTCCCCGCCTCCGAGTTCAAACGACGACTTCTGCCGCATAATATCGAGTTGCTTATCAATGCCATTCAAAACAACCCGTCTCGACACAGACCGCTTCTGGACAACCACTCCATCAGCATCTTCCTTGGTATGTGGCCCTTGCTTCTAACTGGGCAAAGTGATTTCGTCAAATGGTGGCTGGAAGACATCCTTGAGCATCTGGCGATACGGAAACGGTTGTCGGGCATGCTGCCCGAATTTCATAACAACATTGATGCAGTCATCGAGTACGAAGCCACAGCTAACCAGCCTATAGATTACATCGATTCGTCCTCAACGCTTATCTACATGCTGTTTGAGTTCTGTCTGCTGCTAGACGCCGAGGATCTGTACCTAAAATACCGCCCGGTGTTCGAGGACGTTAACTTCCAAATCTGGTATCCCCCAGAAAACGTTGAGGAAATCCTATACTCTCGTGAGGTGTTTGAAGGAGACACCGAAGTCATCCATGGACTACCTGACAGTTTTGAAGAGTTTCGCCTGGATGTCCAGGCACGTCATCAGTTCGACAGAGTAGATTATTCTCCAGTGGTAAAGGGATTACCTGTCGTTCTTTTGCTAGCGAACAAGCACTTTCACACGCCTGTTTTTTCCTTCTGGTGGAGAAAACCGATGTTTTCCCAACCAAGCGCAACAGAAGCAAGACGGAACCAAATGGAGTCGATGACGAACAGATAACAGTGATCTGGATTGGGAATGAAGGCAGCAAACTAAGCCGGTTGCACTGGAGACGCTTAACCAGATGTCCTTGACCACTCAACCTCAATGGATCGCCAAAATGTACGCCAGCAAGGTCGGACGCGATCACCTGGGCCTGGGCAGCGTTTCATCAGATCAAATCCTGCCCACCCTCTCGCCCGCCATCAACGTCCTCACCATCCACCCGCGCTACCACAGCTTTTACACCTTCCTGCTCGACGAGTTCTGGCGGCGCGACCGGACGCGGAGCCAGGCTGCCTGGACCCGCTTCTACCGCCCGCGCGAGTTCATCTTTTCCGTCGGCGCCTACCTCTGCGATCAGCCCGAACACGGCAGTCTGAGCACCGTGGTGGGCGGGCAAAAGACAGAACCTCTGGCCGGCCGGAAACTTGATACCTACGATACCACAACCGACTATATCAAGAGCGAGATGGGGGGCTATGGCCTCTACTATCGCTCGGTCATCGCCCAACTGGGGTTGATCTATCCCGGCGGTCCTGGCTTCCCCTATCCTATTGATGTACCGACCGAACGTGGAAAAGAAATCGCCGCCGCCTTCCGCCAGGCTGTAAAGGACACAGCCTATTATCGTCGCTACTTTAACGACGACGCCACGCAGGTACCCATTGACGTCATCCAGGAGTACATGCGCCAGGCGTGTCTGTGCCAGTTACAGGTATCCCATGCTCCTGACCGCCCTTTGCTCCTCGATGTCTTTTTACACGCAGGGGCAGAGCCAGAGGCCCGGCGGGCAACTTTTCGTATGTTCCTCGACATCGCCGCCCAGACCCAGGGCTACGTCATAGATCAGGACGTTTTTCGCCAGTTGCTCTATTTCCAGGCGGCAGGGAATGGAGCAACCTACAATCCTCGGGATGCGGTCTTGGAACCCTACCGCAGATGGCGACTCTACCAGGCTCGCGAGTATTACGCTTTCGCCCTCAACGCGATGTGGTGCTATCTCTGTGATTGGGGCCTGGCTCAATCCGGTGACGTGCGCCCGATCCCGCTCTCCCATTTTTGGGAACATCTCGATGCAGCTCTCGATTTCGATGCTCTGGCCGCCCGGTTGAATGCGCCGGTATCCGATTTGCATGCAAGCTCCAGCTTTCCAAGTCTGCTTGGATGGCTGCAAGGACTGGTCGGCGCCGACCAGGCTAGCTTTGACACTGCCTGTACGCTGACCGCCTTCATCCACGAGCACCGTTTCTATCAATTGGCGCTGGACGACCTCACGTCCCCCGAGGCTATGGTCGCCGGAATGATAACAATGCTGGCCCTGATCTTCTTGCGTTTTAACCAGCCTGACCTGTGGTTGCGACCGGAATGGGAGGTCTCCCGCATGGGGGCCGATGGTCGGCTCAGCGTGGACGGCTTTATCAAAACCCTGCGCCGCAGGTTAAAGAGTGGCCACATTACGATCGGCGAAATCGCGCGTTGGCTCTATGCCGATTACGTCATCCTGCAGCACCAACTCGTCGCCACCGGCAAGCTGCCCGACAATACCTTTCGCTTCCAGCGTGAGGGGGATCGACTGCGCTTCTACGATCTGTTCAATTCTCTCAGCTTTATGGATTCACGCTTTGAGGCTTTGAATCGCACCATCCACGAGTTGGGCCTGTGCGGCGACTTTTCCAGGCCAGACCATCCCTTGACGCCCGCTGGACGGCGCTTGTTAGCCGAAGGGGATCTGCGATGAACGAACTCGAGCTGCCGGAGCAGCTAAAAGGCCCCTGGCATCACGACCTCGTCCTGACGTATAGCTTGGATATCCCCTTCTTTGAAAACGCCTTGCGGGGGCAGTTAGCCGCCCGCTGTCGCAATCAGATCATCCTGGCCGACGGGCGACGCTATCTGGAAGCGTGTGCCAGCTATGCCCGCGGCGGACTGGTGCGCTATCTCAATCAGCGCTACGTCGCCGAGGGCATTTTTGCGCCACGCGCGGCCCACGCCAAGCTGATACTTCTCACCAATCCGGAGCGGGGGCGACTACTGGTCGGCAGCGGCAACCTGAACTGGCAGGGTTATGCCTCAGGCGGCGAGTTATTCACCCAGTACGAATACACTGCTGACGCACCCGCAGGGTTAAATGCTTTTCTGGCCGTTCGAGAACTGATTGAAGGGCTGGTAGAGCGTCGTTATATCAGCGCGCCAGCCGAAAAACGCATCCGCCATCTGTGGGAAAAGACACCCTGGTTGTTCCAATCGCCCACCCACGAATGGCAACCGGTGCGGCATAATCTTCAGCGCAGCTTTCTGGATCAACTGCAACAGGTTGTTGGCGATGAACCGGTTGAGGAATTGTGGGTGCTATCTCCCTTTTTCGACAAGGAACTCGTCGCCCTGGAGCGCCTGCTGACCGTCCTCAGCCCACAAAAATCCTTTTTGCTGATGCAACCCGGCTGCACCTCGGTTGACCCCAAAGCGCTCCGGGCTACGTTAGACCGATATGGCGACCGTTGTCAGTCGTATGCCTTCAGCAAAGGCGACGACAGTCCCTACGTGCACGCCAAGCTATACCTGCTCAGGTTGCCCGATCGCGCGATTTGTCTCCAGGGTTCTCCGAACCTCTCTCAGGTGGCAATGCTGTTGACCGTTCCTCAAGGCAACGTTGAACTCGCCAACTTGTTCACCGGTCCACGCCACGCCTTTGACGATCTGCTAGATGCGCTTGATATTCAGCCGGTGGTGGACCTCGATACGCTCGACTTGTCCTACCAATCCACACAACCATCCACCGCTCAGCCCTCCGACGGTTGGCGTCTAACAGGCGGTGAGTGGCACGAGGATTGGCTATTCCTGGGCTTCCAGGGAGCATTGCCTGATTTGAAAGATGCGTCGTTAGTTATAGCCCACCACCTGTTTCCCCTCGATGTTCACGCGAAGCAACACCAAACACTGGAACTAAAACTCTCTCTGGAAGCCGTTGGTCTGCTGAAACAAGCGGCGCCCGTAGCCGTACGTTGGAGAGAGCAAGACAATGCTTTTGACTCCAATCCCGTTTTTGTCTGCAATCGCGCCGCTCTCGCCAATGAGCTTCAAATCAGCGCCGAGGACGAGACCCTGCGCCGCGTGGGCGACCTGGACCTGGACGACGAGGAATTCGAGCGGCTGTTAGGAGAACTGGGCACGGCGCTGCTGATCGACCGTCGCAGTGTGTGGCAAGTAGCAGGGCGAACGCCTCCATCAACCACAGATGAGGACGACGAAGCACTCCGCCTCGACTACGCCGGCATAGATTACGACCTGCTGCGCCAGCATCCTAAAATTCGACAATACATGGCCAAGGGCGCGACAGATCTCCACTACGCCCGTTCCCGGCTGCAGATCATCCTCAATTCCATCACCGATCACTTCCGGGGGCTGTTGGATGCACCTGAGAGTGCCCAAATTTTCGAAGCGGTTGCCAGAATGACCCAAACCGAAGAGGGCGAAGGTGGAACCGAAGAAGAACGAGATGAGGAAGAAGCCGGGAAGCAACGCCGCCGCCACTCTCAGGCTCGGCGCGTGGCGCGAATCCTCAAGAATTTCATCCGCCGCTACTTGCGTGGCATCCAAAGTCCAGACTTTCAAGAGCTGGTCGGTTTTGAAGTCATTGCCCAGAACTATGAGATCTTTTCCCACATTCTATGGCGACTGTTTGCCAAAGACTGGGTGGAACCCGAGTTCGTAATCGAGTCCCTGTTACAGACATGGGGCTTCTTTTGGGGAAACAACGAACAGGCCGGCTACTTCAAAGAATTGGACCTGGAGCAACAAACCCAAGTATGCCAGTGGGTACGTGACTATCACGCCGATGCAGAACTGCTGGCCGCCCTGTATTACAGTGCGTATCTGACGCACATTGAGCAGTTGCAGGAGCTGCGCTTTGCCTTGCGAGACTTTTGGCGAGAATTCCTGCGCCATCCCCCCCTCGAGATTACCGCCGAGATGTTGGAAGAAACCTGGCGCATAGTGGGTCACCTTTTCCCTTATCAGCCGCCACGCCCCACGACCATCTTGGATGAGCTAACACGTTTGGCTCAATTTGAAACACCGCGCAGCATTCTGCACGCCATTGAGAAGCGACATCGCTTTCCAAACGGCACTTGTTCGTTCAAGAGTCAGTCGGTCTGGCGTGAACCCCTTCAAAGGTCAGATCACGTCAAGTGTCTGTTCATAAGCGCTGATAAAGCCTTGAAGAACAAAGCCGCCGCTGTTGCTGTGCTACGAGACTGGATGCGGTTTGAGAGTCTCGATTACTACCGCGTTCACGCTCCTGCCGGTGAGCGGCTGCTTTACTATGAGGGGTTGGTGCAGCAGGGGCTTTACTGGACCAAAGAATGGGGCGAAATGGAGTTAGACTGTATCGTCCCCTCATCTACCGACTGGGATAAAACCCTCTCAAAGATACGGGACTTGGCTGCATATTTGGACACCCAATCGGTTTTTGCGCCGGTTAGAGAGGAAGAGGATGCCGCAAAAAGGTCCTTTGACCCAAGATGACCTGCTGACCGGAGCAAGTTAGACAATGTGCTGGATCGTGAAATGAACTAGAGCAGACCCTGAATCTACCAGTGTGTGTCTGGTGAGTGTGGAGGGCAAGGTGAAATGGGCAAGACAGCGTTGGCCAACCGTGTGTTGGCCTAATCGGAACGCCTGGAAAGATTCATCCCGACGTGGGCCTTTCGAGGAGTGTGATGAAGCACAAGGTGCAAGCCCAATCTGAGCGCGGCGAGGTGCTGGTAGCCATTATGAACAACCAGGCCGATTTCGGCATCCTGCGCGGGCAGGGTTGGTATCGCGTGCCCGTCGCCAGCGCCCCTAAACGCTGGCCGCCCACATGGCTGGCCTTTTACCAGACCAAGGTGTTCGGCGACGAGGCTTTTGCCGTCAGCTATTACGGGCGCGTGCGCGACATCCGCGTCGTGCGGCGGCGCGAATTGTTCCCGGACGAGTTCCCCAACCCCAAATCGGACCGTCCGTACTATCAGCTCCACCTGCACAGTCTGGAACGGCTGCCTCAACCTATCTATAGCCGGCGCTGGCGACGCATCGTGTTCATCTCGACCACGTGGGCCAAGCTCACCCAGGCCGCCGAGATCAACGACCTTTTTGACGACAGCCCTTTGGAGGATCGCCTGTGGGCCGAGCTCAAACGGCTCAGGATTGCGGCCGAGCGGCAGTGGAATCTAAAGCTCGGCGAGTCGTTTTACTTTCTGGACTTTGCCGTGTTTTGCCTGAACGGCCGGATCGACGTCGAGACCGATGGGGATACCTGGCACGCCGACCGAAAGCGCATTCCCGAGGACAACCGGCGCGACAACGCCCTGCAGGCGGCCGGCTGGCGCGTGCTGCGTTTCAACGGGCAGCAGATCCGCGAATCGCTGGCCGAGTATTGCGTCCCCCAGATTACCGCAACGATCAACTCGCTGGAGGGCTTGAGCGACGAGGGCCTGGTGTCGCGTGTGTTTTATCAGACATCGGAAGGGATGGCGCAACAGTTGAGTTTGTTCGAGGAAGACGGTGGGTACGAACAGGTAGGGATGTGACGTGTGACTAACGACTTGTCCCGACTACACCAATTCATCGCCAACCACTATGACCTCGAAGAACTGCGCACCCTGTGCTTCCACCTGGGCGTGCGCTACGACGACCTGGGCGGCGAGGGCCTGAGCGCCCGGGCGCGTGAGCTGGTCCTGCGCCTGGGGCGGCAGCAGCAGCTCGACCAGTTGCTGGAGGCGCTGCGCCAGGGCCGTCCCGAGGCGTTCGACCAGGCCGGGTTGAGCGTAGACCCGGCGGCTCTGTACGCGGCGTTGCCCGCCTGGGACGCCCCCGCCGTCTCCGCCCGCTCCCCCGAAGAAGCCTTGCGCGACTATCTGGGCCGGGCAGTCGCGGCCTACGAAGCGCGGCTGTACCAGCTCGTCGCCCGCCCTGCGGCTCGCCCAGCCCAGCCCTACAAGTTCCTGTACGCCTTTGAGATCGAGGACAGCGGCATCTTTTTCGGGCGCGCCGCTGCGAGTGACGCACTCTACCAGGCGCTGCTGCGTGACCGCCTGACGGTGCTGCACGCCCCCTCGGGCGCGGGCAAGACCTCGCTGCTCAACGCCGGGCTGTCGCCGCGCCTGATCCGCGACGGGCGTTTGCCGGTCTATGCCCGCGCCCACGACGATCCACTCCGCGCCATCAAACAGGCCATCGCCCCCCCGTCGTTGGGACCGTGGCCGGAGTTGCTGTCCCGGCTCACCCTGCACGAGTTTCTGGGCCTGGCCTTCAACCAGCTCAGCCGCCAGACCCAGGAGCTGGTGCTCATCCTGGATCAGTTCGAGGAGTTTTTCGTCTCTTGGCCGGATCGGTCCCAGCGCCAGCCTTTCATTGACGCCCTGGCCGACTGTTACGCGGATCGGGCGCTGCCGCTGCGCCTGCTCATCGCCCTGCGCAAGGATTACTATTCCGACCTGTCCGATTTCGAGGGCCGCATCCGCACGGTCTTTCAGAACCAGTACCGCCTGGGCGGGCTGACCCGCCAGGAAGCCGAGCAAGCCATCACCGGGCCGGTGCAGGCGTTGGGCCGCCCGGTCGCCTACGCGCCGGTCCTGCTCGCCCGCCTGCTGGACGACCTGGTCCAGGACGCGCCCGGCGTGCGGGCCGGCCCAGGTCTGGCGCTGCCCCATCTGCAAATCGTATGCACCCGGCTGTACGAGGCGTTGGCCGAGGGCGAGACGACCCTCACCCTCGCAGCTTATGAGCGACTGGGCGGGGCCGAGGGCTTGCTCAGCGGCTATCTGCGCGACGTATTGGAGCGCCTGCCGGGCCGCCAGGCCGCGCTCGCCAGACAGGTGTTGAAGGAATTGGTCAGCGCGGAGGGCACACGCCGGGCGCTGGATTTGAAAAGTCTGCTGGCGCGGGTGGGGGCGGACGGCGCGGAGCTGGCCGGCGTGCTGGTGCGCCTGGTGGAGGCCCGCCTGCTCAGCCGGGACGAGTCCGCGGGCGAAGCGACGTTCGAGCTGGCTCACGACGTCCTGATCGAAGAGGTCCAGACCTGGCTGGACAGCGCCGACCTGGCCCTGAAACAAGCCGAAGAGCTGCTGGCGCGGGAAGTAGCCAACTGGCGCGCCCACGGCACGCCGATCCCCAGGGACCGGCTGGAGCTGCTGCACGCCCAGCGGGACCGGCTGAGAGGGTTGAGCGACGCAGCCATCCAGTGCCTGGTCCAGTCGGCGCTGCAGGCCGGTTTCCCCGTGGACGACTGGACCCCGGGGATGCGTCTGCCAGAGGTGGACCTGCTGAAGGTCGTCGAGCCGGCCCTGAGCGCCCCCGACTATCGCGTGCGGGCCAGCGTCGTCGCGTTGCTGCCGGCTCTGGGTGAGGCTGGTTTGCACGCGCTGGCGGCGCTGCTGTCCGACCCGGCCCCGTCCGTGCGGGTGCGGGCCATCCTGGCCCTGGAACGCCTGGGCACACCGGCGGCGCGCCAAACGCTCCAGGCCCATCCACAACACGAGGTATATATTCCTGCCGACGAGGGCGAGCCGGGCTTGTATATGGACCGCCACCCGGTCACCCACCAGGCTTACGAGCTGTTCCTGGCGCACCGGCCCGACCACGAGCCGCCCCCGCAGTGGCGGGATCGCCTGGCCCCCGCGCGGCTGCGGGATCATCCGGTGGTAGGCGTGAGTTGGGAGGACGCGCAAGCGTATGCGGCCTGGGCCGGGAAGCGCCTGCCCACCGCCGCCGAGTGGCGGCGCGCGGCCGGCATCCAGGATGGGCGGCGCTATCCGTGGGGGGATGAGTTCACCCCCGGCTGCTGCAACACGCGCGAGGCGGGCCAGGGTGCGACGACGCCGGTCACAAAATACTCCCCCCAGGCCGACAGTCCCTACGGCGTGGCCGATATGGCCGGCAACGTGTGGGAGTGGCTGGCGGACGCAGCCGGACCGGACGGCCAATCCCGGCGGTTGTGCGGCGGGGCCTGGTATTACAGCGCCGATTTTGCCCGCATTGACTATGACCGTTTCTGGCGCAGGCCAGAGCACAAAGGAGACGTGGTGGGATTCCGTCTCTGTTTTAGCGTACTCGAAGCGTGAGGAAGGTAACGATGGCAGAAACGACGTTAGCCAAAATTGACTTTGGCCCCTTGCAAGCGTTCGTGGACGACACCTCGGTCCACCGCATCATGGTCAACGGCGTAGATCAGATCTATGTCGAACGCTCCGGCAAGATGGAAAAGATAGAAAAGGTCCAGACGGCCTTCAGGGATAACGCGCACATCGTCGAGCTCATCAACGCGCTGCTGGCTCCGTTCGACCTGCAGGTGAGCGCGGACTATCCTTATGCCAACGCCCGCTTTCCCGACGGCACGCGCTTGCAGGCGTTCATCCCGCCCATCGCCGTCTCCGGTCCCAGCCTGACCATCCGCAAACCCCCCGTACACCGCTTGACCTTCGAGGATTACCTGGATTTCGGGGCCATGAGCGCCGAGATGGCCGCGTTCTTGCGGGCCGGGGTGGAGGCGCGGCTCAACATCCTGGTCTCCGGCAGCGTGGGCGGCGGCAAAACGACGTTGTTGAACATCCTGGCCTCGGCCATACCGGCCGGGGAGCGCATCGTGACCGTAGAGGAGGAGGCCGAGCTGCGCCTGCAGCAGGGGCACGTCATCACGCTGGAGAGCCGCCCGCCGGATCGGGAGGGCAAAGGGGAAATCGGCGTCAAAGACCTGTTGCGCATGCTGCCTCGGGCCAGGCCAGACCGGATTCTGATCGGCGAGCTCGGCGGACCTGAGGTGCTGGACGCGCTACGGCTGGTGGATAAAGGGCACAATGGCACGCTGACCTCCATCTCGGCTCACAGCCCCCAGGAAGCGCTGGAGCGCCTGGAGATGATGGTCAAGATGAACGATCCCAACCTGCCCGTCTCTTACCTGCGTTCGCTGATCGGCGCGGTCGTGGACCTGATCGTGCAACAGAACCGGTTGGAAGACGGCAGTCGCAAGATCGTGCGCGTCAGCGAGGTGCTGACGCTGGCCGGGGGCGACTATGAGCTGCGCGACGTGTTTGTCTTTCAGCGCACGGGGGTGGAAAAGGGGCGGGTCGTGGGCCTTTTCGAAGGCCATCCTGTCAGTCCCGGCCTGTTGCAGCGGCTGAAGGCTGGAGGCGTGCGGGAGGCCCAACTCCCGCAGAGTGTTTTTGCCCCGCCGGATGACGTTGAACGCGAGGCTGGGCCGAGGTAAAGATGGACGAATTCTACGCAAACGACGACGAGTTATGGGGCACGTGGGATGGCCAGTGCCAGGCCTGCGACACGTGGGGGCGCGTGGACGACATGCTGTTCTGCGAGGACTGCGCCACCAGGTTGGAGCGCGACCTGATCCGTCAGCGCGAATGGGACTATTCTGTTTCAGCCTTCGGGCTGTCTGCCGAAGACCGGGAGGAATTGCGCCGCCAGGTCATCGCCCAATTCGGTGCAGCCCTTGAGCTGATTGCAGCGCCGGAAAAGGCTCAAAAGAAGCATTCCTCACGCAAACGGAAAAGAGGAACGCGATAGGCACAGTCATCGCTGCATATCCCGCGTCAAGCGTTTCAGTCATACAGAGTTCCGAGCCTAGTGCCTGATCGGTGCGAGATGGGAAGAGGCTAAAAGATGCAGTTCCAACCGACGGAAATCGTCAATCAAATTCGGCAAAACCTACACGACAGGTACAAAAAAGGTTTCCCTGTCATCAAAGAATTGGTGCAGAACGCCGACGATGCCGGCGCGACCTGTTTGCACATCGGATGGACAATAGGGTTGTCCCAGACAAAACATCCACTCCTGCAAGGCCCTGCCTTATTTGCGGCTAATAACGGGGCGTTCACGGAGGTGAACGCCGTGGCTATCAACAGTATCGGCCTGAGCAGAAAGGAAGGGGAATCCTCAATCGGCAAGTTTGGCCTCGGGCTCAAGAGCGTCTTTCACCTCTGTGAAGCCTTTTTCTTTCTCGCTTTCGATCACCAGACAGAACGGCGCTGGAGCGACATTGTCAACCCGTGGGCCGACGGAAATAACAAGGACCGTTTTCATCAGGGTTGGGACACGTTCGATCAGGAAGACAAACAGATTTTAGAGGACTACCTGCGGCGCATTTTGGGTACAGGGCGCTATTTTTGTATGTGGATTCCTCTTCGACAGAAAGGGTGCAGTTCGGTAGCGCCGATCACCTCCGATTATCCAGGCGCCCGTGATACTCCTCCAGAGTTTTTTTCCAACCATCTCGCACACCATCTGGCTCACCTTCTCCCTTTGCTACGCAATATCCAAGCTGTGAAGGGATGGACCTCGAATAGCCACAATGCACAACCGGAAAGGATTTTTCAAATCGCACTGGTCGGGCGCCAGCTTCGATGCCCTCCAGACGAAACCGAGGGTGGCAGAAGATTGGACCTGAGAGGGAAAGTCGAGATTACTTTTGACCCTGGTAACGTCTCTACGATCTACCCCTTTCGCGGGTTTGAGGTTCACCTCAAGGATCCTGCATTCGAGGAGTTGCAACGCTCGGAAAAGTGGCCCACATATCACGACACTGACGAAAAGACTGGAGAGTACAAATCTATCCGAGATAGAGCTGAGCCTCACTGCGCTGTCTGTTTTATGAAACGCTGCGCTACAAACCGGCAAGGAAAGCTAACGATTTCTCAGGCCGTTTTTCTGCCGGTGGACGAACCGGAAGAGTCTTACAAGTCCATACCCTGCCCGGGCGACGCCGACTTTTCCCTCACGCTCCACGGATTCTTTTTCATAGACCCTGGACGCTCCCACATAGAAGGCTGGGAAACAGACACTTTTTCAGGTCAACCCCAAGACGAACCATCCCTTCGTAGAGAATGGAACGGTCGCCTGGCACAACAGGGGACCCTACCGCTCGTTTTGCCTGCCCTGGACAGATTTGTAGAGGAGGCTAACCTTTCAGAACCAGAAAAACGGTCACTCGCGGAGGCGCTGGACAAGTCCAAGCTTTTCGCTCAATACCGGCAACACATCTGTCGCGAACATCAATGGGTCTACTGTCTCACGGCCGAGGGGGGAAAATGGCAATTGCTGAGCGCTGAAGACCCTGTTTTAGAAATCCCCGCCCCACCCGTCAGCGCTCCAGAGCGGCCCCGCCAGGTCCTTCCCGAGATCGCAGGTATCCAGCACATCACGTATCGAGACACGTCTCGTCTGTCTGGGAGCAGCCAGCCATCAAGCTGGTCTGAACAGCAACTACTGGTAATCCTCAACTGTGACGCAAGGTCGACGTTTGGAAGCCAGGGGAATCTCGAATATCTGGTAACTTTTTTGGAACGTGATGCAGGCGAAGCGGTATACAGTCCGCGAGTCTCGGATCAACTGTGTAAACTGGCGCGCACAGCGTTCCAAAGCGTCGACCTGACCGAGCTCCGCCGATACAAAGGGCTGGTCCAACGCTTCTTGAATTTCGTTGCTCCAGAGAAACGGTTCGCCACACGATACGATGAAAAATACAAGTCTTCGGTCATCGCGTATCTTGTCGGGTTAGAACTTGATGTTCTTGTTGTGCCGGGCGGATTTGACAACCAGGATAGCCCTGGCACAGCCCAACTCACCGTCAAAGATGCGGAGAGCATTCTGAAGTGTCTCGCCTATCCACAACCTGCATGGGACCAGAACGATGATTTCCAAGATTTCCGTGTCGAGGTGGCTCTGCAGATAGTAGAGGCAACCAGCGAGCAGGACGAATTGCTCTGGCGCTGCCGAGACTTTGAGCTATTCCAGGGCCGCGACCTTCAGGCGAATCGAGAGCTTGCTTTATCATTGAGTGAACTTGAACAACTACTCGCCCGGAAGATGCTCTTTAAATATGCGCCGCCACCGGAAGCGCATGGTTTGGCAAATCAACTCCAACGCGCTCTACAAGATGCACGAGTCGTCTTGGTGAAAGGCGATAGGATAGTAAAGCGGTTGTCAGAACAAATCACTCCCTGCAATCCGAATGCTTGCGTCCAGACGCTCTTGACACAATCGGTCCTGGCTGGCGCAACAGAGCGCATCGAGCTCCTGTCCGATTTGTTAGACAAGATAGACTTGGGCAGTCAAGACAACAGGCAATGTATGCGCTATCTGTTGCACGGCCAACGACAGGACTTTGACAGTAACGCCCCTCTGTTAGCAGAGGGGACAGCGGACGATCAAGGGATATGGGCCAAGATAGTCAAACAGGCGTTAGGGTTGAGCAAGTCCGCCTGGCGCATCGTGCCTGGGGAATTGGCCGAGAGACTGGCTCCACGGCACCGAGACCTGCTGGGCGTGGAAGTAATTAACCGACAAAGCACGGAAAACCTTTTGTGTCAGATTGGCCCGGAGCGGATTGGCATAACATTCGGCTGCGATGAACGGGACCTCCTTTTACGTGAGATTCAAAGCGACGACGTGCTGAAACGGCTGCCGATCCACGAAGACGTCGACGGGAATCTTGTGTCTATCGGTGAGCATACGTACCTGGGGAGTGATTTCGATATCGGGCCAGTTCTGCGGGCAAAGATTGTTCTTGTGCGCCGGAATCCTGATCGGACGCTTGCCTTTAGACAGGAACAGTTCATACCAAAGCTGACACCCGAAGCGGCGATAGGCATTGCGCTCGGTCAAGGACAGCCTCACGAGCACTGGCGCGTGATTATGGATGCTTTGAACAGGCTCAAGTCTGTAGGCAAGCTCGAGCCGGAAAGGTTGCAAGCTCTCCGGGAAACAGGCTGGCTTCCAACACGAGATGGCACAAGCGTTCCACCTCAAGATGTCATTCATATTCGGGGTGCGGAGGATGAGATTGACCGTCTGGTGTCCACTCTGGGCGGCATATTTGTGAGTAAGTCAGCGCTGGCCGAGGACGTTCAACAACATTCAGCATTCTCGACTCTTGCGAAAACATTTCCTCCTCTGAAGGATGCTGCGGCCATGTTGGGCGAAATCATGGCAAGAGATGATCAGTATAGGATCGGGCCAATTGACATCAGCGACCTGGATCCAAAGCTGTTTTTGCGCGTTTTTCGCCAGGCTCCACAGGTTATGCCTGCCTGCCCAGTCCTTGATGCTGTTTTCAAGGCCTTTGCTAATGCTTGCCGGGAGATCTTGTTGCCACAGCTGGTGGGTGAAGCGCCTTCAGGTCGAATGGTTGCTATTCTAAACCTGCTCTCCGAACAACTGGAGGCCGCTTCGGGCCGGCAGAGAAAAGAAACCCAACAAGTGCACAACCGATACCTGACTGCGGCCGTGAAAAACAAGCCGGCGTTTTTTGCTGCCATTTTGCCGCACATCAGACTCCAGAACCGACTGGGGCAGTGGACGTCGCCTGCCAGTCTGTGTTTTAAGGCGGATGGGATTAGCGACGAGTACCTTTTGGCTGACGAGCAGAAAAAGATTGTTCCTCCGCCGGAACCATCGAGCCAGGAACAGGATCAAGAAGCGCTTGATGGATTGATCGATGAACCCGAGAAGGATTTGGAACAGCAATTCAAAGCGGGTGTCAAAAAGCTGGAAGAATATTTTCGAGACTGGAAGGGACTGGTTAACGACGAAGTAATCGGTGGATTTCTTTGTCTTCTCGGCGACCACCGGGACATGCGAAAGCTCGCCCAAGATTACCTGCGCCAGCGCGATATCGAAAACACACGAAAACTTTTGGGCTGGAAGCGAACTCTTGACGAACCTTCACACAGGACCGGTGAATTCGTGGAGATTATTCCAAGTCCCGACGAATCAGAGGATGGAAGTTGGGGCGATGACAAATGGGGCAGGCCGATTTTTACGTTCCAACGATTTCTCATAGAGATTCAAGACGAAGCGGATACTCTGCAAGTCTATTCACTTCTCGGTGAACCACTCCTTGCTCGTCGCAAACCGATACGCGACCTATTCCATCTTTTTATCGGCAGTCGTCCGATCATGATTTTTGACCGCATTTACTGCGGATATCAAATCAATCGGTTACGCCTGGTAAGAATCCACCCGAGAAAGGCAAACTTTACTCCCCAGCAACTGTCGTGTTTGTTGTGCGAGTCTGTCAATCTGATTCTTCAGGGCGTTTACAGAGTGTCGGTTTCAGATTTGGACAACGCCTGGGCTGAGTTAGACAAGAGTGAACAATTGGACATTCTCATTGCCCAAAAGTACTTGCTCAAGTCAGCTTTCCTTTATCTCAAGCAGCTTGGGGTTAGTACACAGGAGCCTATTGGGCAGATTCTAAACAAGTGGCAAGAAGCACGCCGCCTCGAGGTAGAGGAAGAGGAAATGCAAAAGCTCGCAGGGCGACACTTTCGCCCTGCCGCCAAAGAAGAAATGCAGAAAGCACAAGACAAGTTGAGAGTATTCCTGGAAGAAGAAGAATATCAAGACGCCAAGTTGGTCATCCTCGAGGCGTTTCGAAGAAAGATAGAACAACATCAATACAAGCCCACCTCCATTCCTTTTGAGCTGTTCCAAAACGCCGACGACGCGATCGTTGAGCTTGATGGGATGATGGGTGGAGAACCGTTGGGATCAGAAACGGCTCGGTTTATCGTTTCCTGGGATAGCCAGCGAGTCTCGTTCATACATTGGGGTCGTCCCATCAATCAGTTCAGGCTTGGTTCATTCGAACGAGGACGTGAGCGTGGTTATGACCGTGATTTGGAAAAAATGCTGGTGTTTTCCGATTCGGACAAGTGGATGGGAGCAGAGATTGAACCAGTCACAGGGAAATTCGGATTGGGTTTCAAGAGCGTTTTTCTGGTCACGAACAGTCCACTCATCGTCAGTGGGCGTCTGGGTTTCAAAATCGTGGGTGGACTCTATCCACAATGCTTATCGCCCCAAGAGTTTGAGGATTTGAATAGACAGATTGGCCAGTTCAGCTCTCGAGAGCCTTGGGGAACCAGGGGTACGATCATTGAATTGCCCTTCAAGACACGCATAGACCCCAAACAAGATGTTTTGAACGATTTTCTCGAGTTGATACACGTGCTGCTGGTCTTTGCGCGTCGCATCAAACACTGCAAAATCGGCGGCGACGGAGCTACGTCCTGGGAAGAACGATCAGTGTTGGACGCCAAGGGCGTCTATGTCGGTACACTCCAGCCCGTGACAGGGAGCAAAGAAACCAGGGCCTTGATTGTGCGCTCCGAAGAAGGCGCTCTGCTCCTGCAACTGGATTCAAGGGGGTTTTCTCGTCTTGCTGGCCACATACCAACCATCTGGGTAACCGCCCCAACTCAGCAGAAACTTGACCTGGGTTTTGCCCTCAACGGCCCGTTTGACCTGGATGTAGGCCGCGCCCAATTGGCCGCGACATCAGAGCAGAACGCTGGTCTGGCCCGGTTTATCGGAACAGGCATTGGCGAATCTCTGTGCCAGCTCTTTCAAGCCGCCCAGAGCGATTGGGGCGCATTTTGCCAGGCGTTGGATTTGGCGGCAGATGTCAAACCCTATGAGTTTTGGGACTCGCTTTGGAAACTCCTGGCCGAGCGTTTTAGTCAGGCAGCGAGCAATGATACGGTAAAGCTGCTTTGTGAAATACTCTGGGGCGACTCACGCGCCCGGCGTGGTTTGGCAAAACTCATCACAGAGCACCCGGCCCTTCCAACGCGCCTCTGGTCTGAACATCAAATGCTGACCCGGTTGGGTGAGGTGCGCTATATCGTCCAGGGTGTGCTCGGCGATGAGTCAGTCTTTAACGCCGTTTCCAAATGGCCCTTCTTCACCGAGAAAGTACATCCTGGGACGGTCGTATCTTCTTCTGTGAAACAAGCTATTGAAAAACTGTTGCCAAATGCGCTCAAGTGCAAAGACCTTTCGCTGCGCGACATTGTGGGTTGGGAGATAGGCAGCAGCGACAACGCGGATCCAAAAACGGCTCAACGCCTGGGTGCTCTGATTACACCGCAGTGGATTTCACGGTTAGACCCCTCGGAGCGTGAAGAGCTTGGTGAAAGACTCAAAACCGTTCGCTTTTGTGGGTGTGACGGAAAATACCATCCGGCAAGAGAACTATTGATAGCACAGGATGACGCTGTTGAGGATGACGAGCGGGATGAATACGAGCGACAAGATGAGCAAAAGCGAGCACGTTTTGCCCCAAGCAACAGGATCCTAGGCGACGATTATCGCGGCCCCGGGCTGCTGTTCTTCAAGGCTTGCCGGCAGCGAATGGAAGCCACAGTGGACACGATGGTGGAATGGGCGCTATCGGTTGGAGACCACCTTGAGAAAGAACGCGGTGTAATCCAGTACCTGATTGAAGGGCAATTAAGCCGAGCGTTGGCAGAGAAGCTGAAATCAAGTCCCAGGATGCCATCGAGTTGGCTATCGGATATCGATCACGACCTGCTCGAGCAGAAATTTCGAGTCTATGATGTTAACCAGAGGAACGTAATTCTTGGCCTTCTTGGCCTATGTGCCCCTCCACCTTTTCTATCTCTACCTCCCGTCGATCCTAAAAAAGTTTTACCGGAAATCTGGGAATGGTGGTATGTTGAAAGAGAGTCCCATATTTCAAAATACGAGCGACAAACCTACCCTGACGGTATTCCACGGATAAGCACACCGCAATTTGACCCCAAATTGCAACAGGACCGAGAAAGATGGCTGGCTCTCTTTTTGCTTGGAAGCTTTTACACTATGGGACGAACGATTCCAGGGCAGCACAGAAATTTCCTTCAACTCTGTAGCGACAGAGGTTGGTTCCCAGTGTTCAGTGCTCCTGATCGCAGGCCTAATCAGTGGATAGATGTTTTGGATGAATACCTGGGAGAGCAGGTTGACAAATCGGAGTACTATCAGTGGGTCAAGCAGTACGTCAGCATTTATCAGTTGGCTCGCTGGTTGCGCGAGTATGTTGAAAGCTTCCTGGCGGTGGACCGCTATCAAAAGCAATTCGCACTGGACCAGATTCTGAATCTGAGAATCAGCGAGTCTCAGCAATTTGGTGGCTCGAACGCTCCTCCAATTGCGCGAACGCTAGGCATAGGAGCGTGTTTCGTGATGCGCGAACTGGTGCGGCAAAGGGTGCTCGAATCTCCTTTTGCTTTTGAGCACTGTTACGTGCCCAGCGGGCGGATTAGAGAGTTGTTCATCAGCCTCGGATGTAATACAGTTGGCTATGAGCAAGGGAGTGTTCAAGACTCGATAACAATCCATAGATTTCTAGTCGAACATCTGGGCGAGAAAAAGGCGACGTTCGATTTATCATTTGATCTTCCTTTTTTGACCATCTGCGACGGGTGGGGTTCCATACGAGACTTTATGCATGGCCGTGATAAGGGGTGAAAAGGATGGCAGTTAACCAAAGCATCGATTTTTCCCCCGGCGATCAGGTTCACCACAATCAATTTGGCCGGGGGCGGGTCGAGTTTGATAAAGGCTTGACCGCCATTGTCCGTTTTGACCACGGTTTAGAAGAATGTATCAAGTCCGAACTGCGTCGAATCGCAACGCCCCTGCAGGCCATTGATGTGGAAGAGTGGCACGCGCCGCTTGAGGTCATCACACGGGCGCAGGCCGCAGCCATCCAATCCGTTAACGATACCTGGGGGGTTTTTGCCCTCGCACGCATCGCACTTTTACCCCACCAGCTTTGGGTTTGCCGCCACGTTTTGGAGACCTGGCCTACTCGCTGGCTCGTAGCAGATGACGTTGGACTGGGCAAAACAATCGAGGCCGGGCTGATCCTCTCGGCGCTGCTTTCCAGGGGGATGATAAAGAGGGTGTTGATTCTCTGTCCGGCCTCTCTCGTCGAGCAATGGCAATTCAGACTTCGAACCATGTTCGATATTCGGTTTGCCCGCTACACCGCCGAGGCAGATACACCCAGAGCCGATTTCTGGAACACCCACAACCAGGTAATCGCCTCTTTGCAGACACTCAGAGCGGACCACCGCAACCGTCATGAGCGCTTGTTTGAAAGTGAGCCGTGGGATATTCTGATGGTGGACGAGGCCCATCACCTGAATTTTGACGAGAAGAGCGGCCCTACTCTGGGCTACAGACTGGTGGAGCGGTTGGTTGAGGAAAACCGAGTCAAATCGGAGGTATTCTTTACCGGAACCCCGCATCGGGGGAAAAATTTCGGTTTCTTGTCCCTTTTGACGCTTTTGCGCCCTGAGCTGTTCGACTCACAGCAGTCCCTCAGGAAGCAATTGCCGCGACTGCGCGAGGTGATGATTCGGAACAACAAACAGAATGTGACAGACCTCAAAGGACAGCGGCTTTTCCAACCCCCAGCAGTCACCTCAGAGACTTTTAGATATTCCGAACCAGAAGCACGTTTTTACACCACGCTTACCGACTTTATTCTTAGCGGTAAGGCTTATGCTTCTTCGCTCTCTTCCCAAGATAACCGCGCGGTGATGTTGGTGCTCATCGCCATGCAAAAACTAGCATCCAGCTCGGTGGCGGCCATTCGGCGAGCATTGAAGGGACGCCTGGCTCGGATTGTTGAAGGGCGAAAAAGAATCAGAGACTTGGAAATTCGTCTCTCCAGTTATGAAATGTTGGAGCAACTTGGCGAAGGAGATGAAATCAGCCAGTTGGAAGAGCAAATAGCCGAGTTGTCGGCGGAGTTGCGCTTGATGGAGGACGAAGAGCCGAGGTTGAGAGAGCTGGTTGCGGTCGCCGAGCAAGTTAAACAGGAAACCAAGATTCGCCAGATCATTTCTATCCTGAAGCACAGGTTTATCAACCGTCCCGTTCTATTCTTCACCGAATACAAAGCGACCCAATCGCTGCTGATGTCGGCCTTGATGCGCGAATTCGATGATGGCTGTGTCACCTTTATCAACGGCGACAACAGGGCCGACGAGGTTATTGACCGCTCAGGTCGGGTGAGAACGATTTTCGAAAACCGTGAATCGGCAGCCGATAAATTCAACTCCGGCGTTGTCCGCTTCCTCGTGTCTACCGAGGCTGGTGGTGAAGGGATTGACCTGCAAGAGCAATGTCATACCTTAATCCACGTGGACTTGCCGTGGAATCCCATGCGTTTACACCAGCGGGTGGGGAGGTTAAATCGCTATGGGCAAAGCCAGAAGGTGGAAGTGATAACCCTTCGTAATCCCGATACAGTGGAATCTTTCATCTGGGATAAACTTAACCGCAAGATTGACACCATTATGCTGGCTCTCGGTCAGGTGATGGACGAACCGGAGGATCTCTTGCAGCTTGTCCTGGGAATGACCTCGCCATCCTTCTTCCGGGAGGTGTTTGCTGAAGCGCCAGGCATACCTCGAGAATCTCTTTCCGTCTGGTTTGATCAAAAAACTGCCCGATTTGGGGGCAAGGATGCTATCGAGACAGTCCATGATCTGGTGGGAAACAGCGTAAGATTCGACTTTCAGCTGGTATCGGACCAACTCCCACGCCTGGATCTGCCTGCACTGCGTCCTTTCTTGGTATCCATGTTGACGCTCAACGGCCGCAGGGTCCGTGAAGATGAAGAAGGGCTATCCTTCCTAACACCAGAGGCGTGGCTCAACGAGCCTGGCGTGCGAACACGTTATGAGCGGATGATTTTTGATCGCCACAATCGCTCAAAAGACGTCGCACAAAGGCTGTTGGGCGTCGGCCATAGATTGGTTACTCAGGCACTCCAGCAGGCGAAAACGAACTCCGTCTGTGTAGCTTCCTTGCCCGCAGATGTTCTAAAAAAACCGCTTTTCGTCTTTCGCATCAATGATCGAGTAACAGGTGTGGGCGGGGCCGTGCGCAGCGTCGTTGCCGCAATTGAGATCGATTTAAAAGATGGGCAGGCGAGTGATCTCCTTCGGGATTGGGAATTGTTGGAGAGACTGAATTTTTTGACTGAGAGCCGCGGCGTCAAAAGCGCCAAGACCTCATTAGCACCTGAAGATAAAAACGCTGTGCGAAATATGCTTGACCGTGCTAGCGCGTTGCTGGAACAGCAAGTCCCTCTCCTGGACTTGCCATTCAAGTTTCCCGATGTTGAGACTTTGGTGATTCTGTGGCCCTACACAGCGTCGTAGCCTCCGCCCGGGTATGTGTAACAGTCACTCCAAACTTTCTCGGTCCGTCAACTTTTGCGCCGCATACCTGGCCGCCAGTGGATGCATCCGCCACCGCCCATCGTCCAGCCTTTTCACCAGCGCAGCCTCGACCAACTCCTGCCACGCCTCCTCGTCCCCTCCGGCCACTTGAGAAAAAAAACACCTGGCAACGCCAGCTTTCCCAAGCGCTCGAATAGCCGCTGCGCCGGCGGTGAGAGCCGCTCGTAGCTCACCCGCAAGGTCCACTCCAGACTGTGCTGGCGGCGCTCCGGCCTGCCCAGCCGCAACACCTGCACCGCCCGCTCGTCCCGGCGCAACGCCTCCAGCACGTAGCGCCAGCCGTACACGTTCGCCACTGCTGCGCCCAACTCCAGCGCCAGCGGCAAACGATCTACCAGTCTGACCAGCTCGTGGCGGGCCGCCGCATCCTGCACCTGCTCGGTGTTCCCCAGGCGGCGCTGCACCAGCGCCCCGGCTTCCTCCGGCGTCATCTCCTCCACCTCGACCAGCGCCGTCTCCAACCCCAGCTTCTGCGCCACGTGCCGCTCGCGGGCGGTCAACAGCGCCCCGCATTCGGGACCACCCACCAGCAGCGGCTCGGTATCTTCCGCCCGCCACACGTCGTCCAGCACGATGAGAAAGCGCCGCCACGGAGCGTTCACAGCCTGCCTGACCCTTGCGTGCAGGCCCCAGACGGGTTCATCCTCCGGCACCGACAGACCCAACTCGCGGCACCAGGCTCGCAGCCACGCTCGCGGCTCGCCTGCCGGCCCCAACGTGGCCCACAGCACGCCGTTGTGGTAACGGTCCAATACCTGCGGGTCGAGCGCCAGCGCCTGGACCAGGACGGTCTTGCCCACCCCACCCATCCCCCACAGCACGGCGCAGCGTGGATGGGCTGGTGCGCTTCCCAGCAGCCGCGCCTTGAGCCGGGCGTCGTCAGCAGGGCGCTGCACGTACCAATGAGGCAAACGCACTCCCTGAGTGGCCGCAGCCACGTGAGGCTGATTCCACTCCCGCAACCACTCCAGAAACCATGCTTTTGCGTCGGACCAGCGCTCCCCCCGCGCCGCCGTCGCCCGATAGCCAGCTTGCGTGGTCGGGGTCAGCGCCGTCGCCTCCACCGTCGCCAGGACCGCGCCCGGCGCCAGCCCCAACAGCGCCAGCCCGTCCAGCACCTCGACCGGATGCTCAAACACTCCCACGTAGGCCAGAAACACCAGCGCGTTGACCCAAAACGACGCCGGCGCCTCCCGCTGGCCACTCAAGATCTTGTTCACCGACGCCGGATGCCGATACCCCACCACCAGCACCATCTCTCGCTGGGTCAACCCAGCCTTGTCCTCGATCAACCCCTTCAACCATTGTCCAAACGCCCGCCGGTCCGACTGCATGCCTCCCCCCTCTGTTCAGCTCATCCCTGTCACGATGCGGGTCACGTTGCCAACAAATCGTTTTCCTTGCCAATAAATCCCCCTTGTGAGCCAATTCGTGCGGACCTATTATAGCGATCAGGGAAAACAGCGCGCTGAATGGTGTGCCCGGCCGGGCAAATCTCGCCTTACATCTCGAGGAGGTTTGCCGTGAGCAAGAAAAAAGCGCAGGAGCAGGAGCAGGTGACCGACGCCGAGCGCCGTTCGCGCTTCCTGGAAAAGGTGCGCGACATCCAACGCCGGCCCAAGCAGGGCCAGAAAGAGGAGGAGCCAGAGACGCGGCCGGCGGACGCAGACAGTCAAAAACAGGACGAAAAGTAACCCACGGGCGGTCGGGGCAGGGGCCTCCTCCGACCGCCCATTGGCACGCTCGGCGGTGCTTCTCATTTTCCCCAAGCGCCGGTATAATATCCCCACTATCCGGCAATCCCACATTCCCACATCAGGAGACGAGTCCGATGGTTCAGAAAATCAAAGTGTTTCTGGTCGCCCTGTATGCGCGGGTCTCGACCGACATGCAGGCCGAGGAAGGCAAGTCCATCGCCGCCCAACTGGCCGAGATGCGCGAGTACGCTCAGAGCCGGGGCTGGGTGGTGGTGGCCGAGTTCGTGGACCCCGGTTACACCGGCACGACGATGGATCGTCCGGCGCTGCAGGCCGCGCTGGAGGGAGCGGCCCGGGGTGCGTATGACATCCTGCTGGTACACGAGCTGTCGCGCCTCTCGCGCCGCCTCTTTGACACCTTTGCCATCTTTGAGGAGCTGGGTCACCATCAGGTCGGCTTTGCCTCGGTAAAGGACAAAGATTTCGACTTTTCCTCGCCCACCGACCGGTTGTTCCTGACCTTCCTGGCGGCGCTGAACCAGTACTACGTGGACCTGCTCAAGATGCACACCATCAAGGGCAAGCACCAGCGGGCGCGCGAGGGTCTGTACAACGCTTCGATCGCGCCCTACGGCTACGCCCACACCGGCGACGCTTCCACGCCGCCCGCGATCGTGGAGGCCGAGGCCGAGGCCGTGCGCCAGATGTTCGACCGCTACGCCACCGGCAAGTACTCCTACCAGGACGTCGCCGACTGGCTGGCCGACGCCGGTTTCAAAACCCGCGCCGGGAAGGACTTTTCCAAGGACACGGTTGCGGACATGTTGCGCAACCCGTTCTACAAGGGACTGGTGCAATACCGCCAGGGGGCGCGGGGCCAGGACGTTGGAGAGTTGTTTCCGGGCAAGCACGCAGCCATCGTCACGGCCAGCGTGTGGGAGATGTGCCGGCAGATCCGCGAGCAGCGCCGCAGCGAGCCGCGCACCTACCAGCCCAAGTATCGGGTCTACCTGCTCAACGGGCTGGTCGCCTGCGACGCCTGCGGGCGCAAGCTGCGGGCGCAGGGGGCCAAGGCCGGTTCGTACTATCGAGAGGTCTCCAACCAGCGCGGCTTCAGCGATTGTCCCGACCGGGGGCGCGGGGCGCGCATCGAGTGGGTAGACGAGCAAGTCTCCGCGCTCTTTCGCGAGTTGCAGTTGCCCCCCGACTGGCAAGACGAGCTACAGGCGCTGACGGAAGTGGACGAGGATTACGAGGTGCTGGAGAACCGCCGCGCCCGTCTGCTGCAGGAGCGCAAACGCTTGAAGCGCATGAAGATTCGCGGTGAGTTCGACGACGACCCGGAGGTGTACGAGCAGGAGCTGGCCCGCATCCAGCGCCAGTTGGCCGAGCTGCCCGCGCCGGGGGATATGGAGACGTTGGAACGGGCGGCGGGGGTGTTGGAGGCGCTGGCGGAGGCCTGGGATCAGGCCGAGCTGGCCGAGCGGCGCGACCTGCTGCGGCTGGCGCTGCGGGAGGTCAAGGTGGACGTGCCCCAGGCGCGGGTGACTACAGTGGAGCCGTACCCCATCTTTGTGCCGCTCTTTCGACGCATTGCGCAACTGCGCGAGGTGGCCTTTGGCGTGTTTACGCCGGCCTGGTCGCCGGAGTTCCTGGAGAGCTGTGAGCCGTTGCCGCTCTTGCCCGCGGGCGAGACGCTGACCGACGCACAAACGTCGCCGGACTGGCCGCTGGTCACCGCGCTGCCCGACGTGATAGTGGGGGACCGGATCACCCCAGCCCTCAGCCAATGGCTCAAGGAGCAGCGCAAGGCAGACACAGCGCCAGGCCGGGTGGTCGAGTTGGCTCAGCCCGGCGCGCCGCCCCTGCAGACCGACCCGCGTCGCTGGCCCGCAGTCCAGGTTGAGCGCGTGACAGACCTGGCGCTGGTGCCCGACCACAGCGTCGGGTTTCTGTGGACCCCCTTTGCGGTGCAGCGTTCGCTCGGCTCGTCGGAGCTGATCACGGCGGCGCGGCGAGTGGTCACGCCCGGCGGCGCGTGGGCCTTCGTGGACGTGCTACCGGCCTCGATGCCCGCCCACTGGCTGTATCGCTTTTTCCCCGAGACCTGGGAGCACGCCTGCCAGCGCACGCTGGATGCCTGTCGGTTGTACGCGGCGCTGGTAGAGAACAACTTTGACGTGCAGTTGGGGCGGCGCACCTACTATCAGCGGCTGCGGTTGGGTGAGGTGCTGGAGAGGGCCCGAGAGCGAGAGCAGATACCGCAACTGGCCAACCTGGCCGACTCGCCCTATCAAAAAGGGCTGGCCGAGTTGGAGGCGCTGGTGCAAGGAGCAGGCAGGGATACAGAAGTCGCCTCAGAGGTGTGCCTGGTAGAGGTGACGGCGGTGAAGCGATAGCCGTACTCGAAACCGGTTTCTGACGAAAGCTCCAAGAGAGCACGAAAAAGCCCCCGTGAGGGGGCATGGCGACTTGACAATTACTTGAGTAGAATTATAATGTACTGGAAACAGTCAGAAGCACGTTAAAACCACCCATACTTTCATGATGGGTGCGGAAGTGAAAGACAAGAGCCACCCCCTGATGGCTGGCAACCGACGGGATGGCTCCCCTGAAGCTTCTGCGCCACGGCTACAAGCCGCTCTGTCGCGCAAAATTACTTCATACGGGAGCGACGGGATTCGAACCCGCGATCTTCGGCTTGACAGGCCGACATGTTAACCGCTACACTACGCCCCCTGTTTATGCTTGATATCATACCATAAAACTCCATCTCTGTCAAAGGCAGTCCCCGTGTGGGGTACATATCAATTTGAGGGCGAGTTGGCGGCCAAGCGCCAGAGGTCATCGAAACAGTCACCAACTCGCCCCGTTCTAATAATCCTCTAGCATTTCTCCTATACTCATCCAACACTTTTCCACTATGCTTGTTCACGATCAGATACAGAAGTGGGTAAAGTGGAGGAATATAGTATGTCCAAAATCGTAGGAATTGACCTGGGTACGACCAACTCGGTCGTGGCCGTGATGGAAGGCGGCGAGCCGACCGTGATCACCACCGCCGAGGGTGGGCGGTTGTGTCCGTCGGTTGTGGCCTTTGCGAAAAACAACGAGCGGCTGGTCGGCCAGACAGCCAAGCGTCAGGCGGTCGTGAACTCGGAAAACACCGTCTTTTCGATCAAGCGCTTCATGGGCCGGCGCTACGACGAGACCACCGTCGAGCGCAAGATGGTGCCGTTTCAGGTGGTCGCCGGTCCGACCGGCGACGCACGGGTGAAGATCCCGGCCACCGGCAAAGAATACACGCCGCAGGAAATCTCGGCCATGATCCTGCGTAAGCTCAAGCAAGACGCCGAAGCTTACCTGGGCGAGCCGATCACAAAAGCCGTCATCACCGTCCCGGCCTATTTCAACGACAGCCAGCGCCAAGCCACCAAAGACGCCGGGCAGATCGCTGGCTTGGACGTGCTGCGCATCATTAACGAGCCGACCGCGGCCAGTCTGGCCTACGGGCTGGACAAAAAAGAGATGGAGACCATCTTGGTCTTCGACCTGGGCGGCGGGACGTTTGACGTGAGCGTGCTGGAGGTGGGCGAAGGCGTGGTCGAGGTCAAGTCCACCAATGGCGACACACACCTGGGCGGAGACGATTGGGATCAACGCATCGTCAACTGGGTGGCCGACGAATTTAAAAAAGAACAGGGCATTGACCTGCGCAACGACCGCCAGGCGTTGCAACGACTCAAGGAAGCGGCAGAAAAGGCCAAGATCGAATTGTCCAGCCTGATGGAGACCGAGATCAATCTACCCTTTGTCACCGCCGACGCCAGCGGTCCCAAGCACTTGCAGATCAAGCTTACGCGCAGCAAGTTCGAGCAGTTAACCGAAAATCTGGTAGAGCGCTGCCGCGTGCCGTTCGAGCGCGCTCTGGCCGACGCCAAACTCAAGGCCAGCCAAATTGACGAGGTGGTGCTCGTGGGCGGCGCGACCCGTATGCCGATGATTCAAGACCTGGTGCGTGGGTTGACCGGCGGCAAAGAGCCGCACAAGGGTGTCAACCCTGACGAGGTCGTCGCAGTGGGCGCAGCCATCCAGGCTGGTGTGCTGGCGGGCGAAGTGAAAGACGTGCTCTTGCTCGACGTGACGCCGTTGACGCTGGGCGTCGAGACGCTGGGCGGGGTGATGACGCCGCTCATCGAGCGCAACACGACCATCCCGGTGAAAAAGAGCGAGACCTTTAGCACCGCCGCCGATGGCCAGACCGCGGTCACAATTCACGTCTTGCAGGGTGAGCGCCCGATGGCCGCTGATAATATGAGCCTGGGCCAGTTCAATCTGGAGGGCATCCCGCCCGCGCCGCGCGGCGTGCCACAGATCGAGGTCGCGTTCGACATCGACGCCAATGGCATTTTGAACGTGAGCGCCAAAGACAAGGCTACAGGCCGCGAGCAAAAGATCACCATCACAGCCAGCACCAACCTGAGCGATCACGATGTGGAGCGCATGGTGCGTGAGGCCAAGCAGCACGAAAGCCAGGACCGACGCCAGCGCGAATTGATCGAGGCTCGCAACACCGCCGACGCCGTGACTTATCAAACCGAAAAGGCGCTGCGCGATCTGGGCGACAAAGTACCCGCTGGCGACCGCCGCACTATCGAGGGCAAGATCGAGGAACTCAAAAAGGCCATGCCCTCGGATGACGCGCAGCGTATCCGTCGCCTGACCGAAGAGGTGCAACAAGCCAGCTATGCGCTGGGTCAGCAGATGTACGCACAGCAAGCCGGGATGGGCGGCGCGCCGAGTTACGGACCGAGCGCAGGCAACGGCAAAAGCCGCGCCGGTACAGATGAAGACGTGATTGAAGGCGAGTTTACCGAAGCCTAAAACGTGAAGCGTGAAGCGTCAGACGCTATAAGCGAACGACGCTTCACGTTTTATTTGATCACATCGGCCCCGACGTAGAGCCGCAGCGCCTCCGGCACGACGATGCTGCCGTCTGGTTGCTGATAGTTTTCCATCACAGCGATCATCACGCGCGGCAGCGCCAGCCCAGAACCGTTGAGGGTGTGCACGAATTCGGGTTTGGCTCCTTTTTCGCGGCGGAAACGCACATTGGCCCGCCGGGCTTGAAAATCCTCGCAGTTGGAAATCGAGCTGACCTCCAGCCACTCGCCGCAGCCGGGGGCCCACATTTCCAGATCGTATTTTTTGGCGGCCTGGAAGCCCAGGTCGCCGGTGCACATCTGCACCAGCCGATAAGGAATGTTCAATCCCTTGCACACGTCCTCGGCGTCGCTGACCAGCGCTTCCAGTTCAACATAGCTGGTTTCGGGCGAGGTAAATTTGTACATCTCGACCTTGTCGAACTGGTGGCCGCGCTTGATGCCGCGCACGTCGCGCCCGGCGCTCATCTTTTCGCGCCGAAAACAGGGCGTGTAGGCCACGTACTTGATCGGCAAGTCGGCGCCGTCTAAAATTTCGTCGCGGTGCACGTTGGTGAGCGAGATCTCGGCTGTGCCGATCCACCAAAAATCCTCTTCGGCGTCGTGATAGATGTTGTCGGCGAACTTGGGCAGTTGGGCCGCGCCGACAAGACTCTCGCGTTTGACCATGTAGGGTGGATAGATTTCGGTGTAGCCGTGTTTGTGGGTGTGCAAATCCAGCATCCACGTGATGAGCGCCCGTTGCAGTCGCGCGCCCCATCCGCGCAACAGGTAAAAGCGGCTACCCGACAATTTGACACCGCGCTCAAAGTCGATCAAGCCGAGCATTGGGCCCAGGTCCCAGTGAGCCAGCGGCTCGAAATCAAAGGCGTGCGGCTCGCCCTCGGTGCGCACGACGACGTTGTGGCTGTCGTCGGGACCGAGGGGGACGCTGGGATGTGGCAGGTTGGGCACCCACAGCAGCGCTTCGTTCAGATCGGTCTCAACCTGGCGCAATTGCTCGTCTAGCCCTGCGATGCGCTCACCCACCTGGCGCATCTCGGCGATTTTGGCCTCGCGGGCCACCTGGTCTTTCATCCGGCTAATCTCTTTAGAGACGGCATTGCGTTGTTGGCGCAGCGTCTCGACCTCTTTAAGAATCGAGCGACGCTGCGTGTCCAGAGCGACGATGCGGTCGATGGGCGCCTCGCTGTTCAGCTTGGCGATCTCGGTCTTGACGAAATCGGGTTTCTCACGAATCAATGCCAGATCTAGCACATTCCACCTCCTGTTGCGTGCGACAAGCCTGCGACGAGCTCCCCAGCGCCGCCCAGCGTTCGACTGAGGCTCACGCCGAAGGCTTGCTGGGCAGGTGAGTCGAGTCGTTGGCAACTTGTCCAACGTCAAAGCCCCCGCGTCTCCAGGACGAGGGGGCTGCTCGTGGTGCCACCTGGGTTTGCCCACCCCTTGCGGCAGTGGGCCTCGCTGAATCGCTCTTTTGCGATCCGACTCGATAACGGGAGCGCCCGGTCTGGCTCGTCGCCAGACGACTCGGGAGTGGATTTCGACCGGGCCAGGCTACCGCCTCGCAGCGACCGGCGGCTCTCTGCGAACCGGCGTCGGTCTATTTGTCTCCGTCAGGGTCTTTTGATTATTGTCATTGGTGCGATTATACCACACGGAATTAGAAGCGTCAACGGATGGCCGAATTTTGAGTGCGACGGTTCTTTGCCCTGTGTCATTCCTCCGGCAGCCCTTTGCCGTCCATCACCTCTGCGGTTTGCTCGCGGGCGGCGGCGACGGAACGCGAGAAAAGCTCGTCCAGCATTTCTGGAGGATAAATCTGCGCCATCGCTGCGTACCAGGTCAGGCCGTCGGCGTGCTGGTAGTGCCAATATTCGGTGGCGGTCGAGTCGCGCTGCCAGTGAAAGTCGTCCAGGTGATAGGAGGCGATGCGCGACCAGCCGTAACGTTCGGCCAGGGCCGTCACGTCCACGAAATAACCCGCCGGGATGGGCAAGCGCCAGCCCCCATCGGTGGGGGTTGGCGACTGTCTGGCCGGGACCGGTTGCCACCAGAAACGCCACGGGGCCTGAGTCAACGGTTCGCCCAGGCTGCCGTCTTGCACAGCGCACTTGAGATAGAGCCGCCAGTAGGTTTCACCGGCGATGTCTTCGCGCACGACGACCAGCGCGTCCTGGCCCTCGGCGTCGCGCCAGTCAAAGAGCAGGTCTACGGCGCGGCCGGTCTTGTGCCAGCTCAGGTAGCCCAGGCGATGGCTGTAATAGCGGGCCGGGCGCAGGATGTCGCTGACGCGAGCGAGATAGTCGTGACCGCTGCGAGCCAGCACGTCGGCCCGCCAGGCGCGAAAGGCGTCGTCTACCCCGGCCACCATGCGCGGGTCGGGAGCCTGCACGTCGTCCATTCGCCGCAATTCCAGCGCCGTCGAGTCATCCACCGGGCGGGCTTGAATCTTGCCGCCAGTGCTCAAGGTCTGCGCGGCCTCCAAGTCGGCCCCCGGCGCGATGGCCGGGCGGCGCACGTGCAAGGACTCGGCGAGAGGCTGCGGCGTCGTCTGGCCTGGCGGGAGCCGGTATAAGTGATAGCCCCCTGGTCGGTACGGGTCGTAGGCCTCGAAGGGTGGGCCGGGGTCGTAGCGGGCGAAGAGCAGGCTGCTATCGCTTGCGACGCCGGGACGTTCTTTGGGCAGTCCGTCGCCGGTCAGGCGCACGGCTAGGCCGCCGTTCACAGGTTGGCGATATAATTCGACGCTGCCGCTTCGTTCCGACAAAAAGACCAATGCTGAACTGTCGCTCGTCCACACCGGCGACCCGTCATCGCCAGGGCTGGCAGTGATGTTCCTGGCAGGTCCACCGGCTGCGGGCATGACGTAAATCTCTTTTTCGCCGTCGCGCCACGAGGTAAACGCAATCCACTGGCCATCGGGTGAATAGACCGGTTGATAGTCGCCGCCGGGGCTGTCGGTCAGGCGTTCCAGCCGGCCGTCGGCCAGAGAGATGCGATAGATCTCCAGGTCGGGGCAGGGGGGTGGGTTGGGCGCGGGCGTTCCGAATTGGCAGGGCGATGTGTCGCGGTAGCTCTCGAACACAATCCACTGCCCGTCGGGCGACCAGGACGGCGCGCCGTCGTAAGCCAGGTCGAAAGTGATCCGCTGCACGGTGCGATGGGTCAGGTTCAGGGTGTAAATCTCCCAGTTGCCGGCGCGGTTGGATTGAAAGGCGATGTAGCTTCCGTCGGGCGACCAGGACGGCTGGCGATCTTGTGCCGGGTGGCGGGTCAGGTTGACGGGCGCGCCTCCGTCGGCGGGCAGCAGGTAGATTTCGTCGTCTCCGTCGACGTCGGAATCGTAAACAGCGAGCGATGAGCTATGATCTGTGTCTTCGAGCTGGAGGCCCGAAGCGGTCGCGGACGGCGAGCCATTCTCCAGCGACCGCGTTGACTCGCTCAAGACGATCGTTGGGGACGCGACGAGGGTGAGGCGCGGCGTCGGAGAGGGGGCTACAACAGTCGGTTGTGAAAAGGCGGGGGTCTCGGCGAATGTGGGTTGGGTTGGCGGCGTCTGAGATAACACAAGCGGTGTTGGTTGAGTGGGCCAGGTAGCGTCAGGGGCTGCACAACCCGCGATGGTCAGAAAACCTATCAATGCCGCGACGAGACGGCGATGGCAGCGTGTCATAGGTCGCCATTATACCAGTTGTGGGCAAAAGCGCCACTTGTCAAATATGGCGCATCGGCTATAATCTTATCTGTCTTTAAGCCAAGGAATCGTCCACCCGCCCTTTTTTAACGTTATTCCTGGACCGGTTTTCTCGCACTTGTCGCCGGGGGTCGTCATCTATGGAATCTAACCAGGTCAAAATGAGCGTCGAGCACGTTTCGCTTAGCTTTGGCGGGCTGATGGTGCTGAACGACGTGAGTTTCCAGGTCCAGGAGGGCGAGATTCTGGCCATCATCGGTCCCAACGGGGCCGGCAAAACCAGTCTTCTCAACTGCATTAACGGCTTTTATCGTCCTCAGCGAGGCCAGATTCTTTACCGTGGGCGCGACATCGTCCGCGTCCCTGCTCACCAGGTCGCCGCTCTAGGTATCTCGCGCACCTTTCAAAACTTGGCCCTCTATACATATATGAACGCGCTGGACAACATTATGGCTGCCCGGCACATCCACATGCGGCACGGGCTGCTGGCAGGAGCGATTTTTTGGGGACGCGCCCAGCGCGAAGAGATCGCGCACCGGCGCGTGGTGGAGGAGATTATTGACTTTTTAGAGATTGCCCCCATCCGCAAGGCCATTGTAGGCAGGCTGCCGTATGGCCTGCGTAAGCGGGTGGAGCTGGGGCGGGCGCTGGCGCTGGAGCCGGAGGTGCTTCTGCTCGACGAGCCGATGACCGGTATGAACGTGGAGGAAAAAGAGGATATGGCTCGCTTTATCCTCGATGTGCACGAGCTCAAGGGGACCACCATCCTGCTCATCGAGCACGACATGGGCCTGGTGATGGACATCGCCGACCGGGTTGTGGTGCTCGACTTTGGAGACAAAATCGCCGAAGGGACGCCCGACGAGATCCGGGACGATCCTCAGGTGATTCAGGCTTATTTGGGTCAAGAGACCCGCGTCATTTCCACGGTAGAGAATCAGCGCAAGGGACGAGGATGATGAGGAGCAGATCAACACAAGAGCCAGGGATCATCCTGGAGACGCTGCCCAAGAATTTCCTGGCTTGCGTGGCGCAGTATGCCGACGCCAAAGTCGCCATGCGTAAAAAAGCGTATGGTCTCTGGCAAGAATACACCTGGACCGACTCGTACCGGCACGTCAAGGATTTCTGCCTGGGGCTGGTCAGCATGGGGTTGGGGCGCGGCGATAAAGTCTGCATCATCGGCGACAACGATCCCGAATATTATTGGGCCGAATTGGCGGTCCAGTCGGCTGGGGGGGCGGCCATTGGCATCTTTACCGATAGCACCCCTCAAGAGATCGAATACATCGTCAACCACAGCGACGCCGTGTTCGTCGTGGCGCACGACCAGGAGCAATGTGACAAGCTGCTGGAGATCAAAGCGCGTGCGCCCAACGTCAAGCGGGTGGTATATTGGGACAAGCGGGGATTGTGGAGCTATGACGATCCCTGGTTGATGGCATTTGGAGAGGTCGAGGCATTGGGCCGCGAGGTTGAACGGAAACAACCAGGCCTCTATGAGGGACTGGTCGCCCAGGGCTGCGAGGATGACATCGCTATTTTGTCCTATACGTCGGGCACGACAGGTCTGCCCAAAGGCGCGATGATCCGCCACCGCAATATGCTAGGATCTATTCGTAACCTACTCAAGATCGACCCTATGTATCACACCGACAATTATCTTTCCTTCTCACCGCTGGCCTGGATCACCGAGCAAGTGTTGGGGTTGACGGTGCACGTGGTCACGGGGACGGTGGTCAATTTTCCCGAAGAGCCAGAGACCGTGCGCGAGAACATCCGCGAGATCGGGCCCCAGTTTCTCCTGTTTGGCTCGCGTTTGTGGGAAAGCCTGGTTTCACAAGTTCAGGTGCGCATCAACGATTCGAGCTGGATCAACCGGCAGCTCTATAACCTGTTCCTGCCGGTGGGCTATCGCGTGGCCGACGCCCGTTTTTCGGGCCGCGAGCCGAGGCTGGCATGGAAGATGGCCTACGCCCTGGGCGAGCTGTCCGTTTTTCGACCGCTGCGCGACAAGCTGGGCGTATCCCGTATTCGCTCGGCCTACACCAGCGGCGCGGCCCTCAGCCCCGACGTGGTGCGCTTTTTCCGCGCCATTGGCTTGAATTTGAAAAATCTGTACGGCTCGACCGAGGGCATCGTCCACACCGTTCACCGTCAAGACAACTTGAAATTCGCCAGCGTGGGCCAGCCGCCGCCCGAGGTGGAGATCAAAATCGCCGAGAACGGCGAGATTCTTATCGGCGGTCCTAGCGTCTTTGCCGGCTATTACAAAGACCCTGAGCAAACGGCCAAAACGCTGCGCGACGGCTGGCTGCACACCGGCGACGCCGGTTATATCGACCCCGACGGCCACCTGGTCTATCTGGACCGGGTGAAGGATATGCTGGAGTTGGCCGGGGGCGAGCGTTTCTCCCCCCAATTTATCGAGGGGCGGCTGAAATTCAGCCCCTACGTGCAGGATGCGATGGCGGTCGGCGGGCGCGACCAGCCCTACGTGACCATGATTGTCAACATTGATTTTGAGAACGTGGGGCGTTGGGCGGAGAAACGCGGCCTGACGTATACCACCTTTGTGGATCTGTCGCAAAAACCCGAGGTGTACGAGCTGGTGCGGGCCGACGTGGAGCGGGTGAACGAGTCGCTGCCCCCGGCCGCCCGTGTGCGCAAGTTTGTGCTGCTGCACAAAGAGTTCGATCCCGACGAAGCCGAGCTGACCCGCACGCGCAAGCTGCGCCGGGCGTTTATGGAAGAGCGTTACCGGCAGATGATCGACGCAATGTACACCGGCCTGGATCACGTCACCGTGCGGGCGCAGGTCAAGTACCGAGATGGGCGTGAAGGGACGGTCGAGACGCCCGTGCGCGTGTACGAGTTGGAAGGGGCGTAGCATTTGGTTGGTCATTATTGCCCCTCGTCGTTCACTGAGCAGATGGAATCCCAGGTTGGGTCAAGAAACTTGACCTGACACGGTTTATTCGGGAGGTATAGCGTGGCCGATTGGGTCATCCTGGGCAAGCCCTTTTTTCTGGTCGTGCAGTGGCTGGTCACCGGCCTGCTGGTGGGCGGCATTTACTCGCTGGTGGCTTTGGGGCTGGTGCTCATCTATAAATCGTCGGGGATTTTCAATTTTGCGCACGGCTGGCTGATGCTGGTGGGTGGGTTGGTTTGCTGGCAGTTCTCCGTCAGCCGCGATTGGCCTTTATGGGTGGGTGTGCTCTTTGCGGGCGGCGTGGGAATCTTGGTGGGTCTGCTCATCGAGCGCCTGACGTTGCGCCCGCTCATTGGCCAGTCGGCGCTGGCGACGATTATGATGACTCTGGCGCTGGCCCAGATTTTGCAAGGGATCGTCATGCTAGTCTGGGGCGGCAACCCGCGCCCGTTGCCCATCTTTGTCACGCAAAATGAGCTAGGTCTGGATGTGCCGATGAAACCTCTCATCATCCAAAGTAAGGACCTCATCGGCGGCAACATCATCCTCAAGGTGCAGCTCGTGTGGTCCTTTCTCATCGCCATGGCTGGTTTTGGGGCCTTTGCCCTGTTCTTCCGTTTCACGGGCATGGGATTGGCTATGCGGGCTACGGCCGAGGACCACCAATTGGCTCAATCGGCCGGGCTGCGTGTGCGGCGTATTTTCGCGCTGGCCTGGGCCATCGCCGCCGTCGTCGCGGCGGCGGGGGGCGTGTTGCACGGCTCCGGCGCCGGCCTGGACACGATTACTGTACCGGCGGTGGCTCTGCGGGCCTTTCCGGCGGTGTTGTTGGGCGGGCTGGAGTCTATTCCGGGGGCGCTGGTCGGCGGGCTGGTTATCGGTGTGATCGAGATTATGACCACCGGATTGGTGAGCAGCTCGGCCGGTCAGGAGCTGGCGCCGTTTCTGGTGTTGATGGTGGTGTTGCTGATCCGGCCCGATGGATTGTTTGGACAGAAGCGGATTGAGCGCATTTGATCTCGAAAGAGGCCCAAATATGAACCAAGCGACAGTAAAACTGCTGATTCCCTTTGAAGCGTTGCTTGCCTCTATAGGAGAGCTAGATCTGGCAGACAAGCGCCGGCTGTGGGAGTTGCTAGACGAACAAATAGCCCAGATGGAAGAGGATGTATGGGAACGCGATCCAGCGCTTCAGGCTGAGATTCAGGAAGCCCGCGCCGCTTATCAAGCGGGGGATTTTGTGACCATAGATGAATATATCGCCCAGAACAAAACCCAATGAGCTATCAAGTCATCGTTCCGAGGCCTGTCCAAAAGCAGATGAACGACTTGCCTTCCACAATTCGTGACCGGGTTATCAAACGCATTATGGCGTTGAAAGAGAATCCGCGTCCGCAAGGGTGCATTAAACTCAAAGGTTATAACTGAAATTACGGTATAGTGAGTTGCTTCCACTCCAGAAAACGCCATAATCGTTGTTCAAGCCAAATCGCGATTGTCGTGATGCAGAATACTCCAACGTAGTCAAGATGAGACGACAACTTGCACAGGGG
>DAOTXN010000096.1:0-26958 GCA_034435435.1 Anaerolineae bacterium
CCCCTGTGCAAGTTGTCGTCTCATCTTGACTACGTTGGAGTATTCTGCATCACGACAATCGCGATTTGGCTTGAACAACGATTATGGCGTTTTCTGGAGTGGAAGCAACTCACTATACCGTAATTTCAGGATCAGGACCCTTGCGCCAAACCTGTCAAAAAATCTTTTACCGGCGATTTTGCATATTGCGCAAGAAATCCCGGAAGCTGAATATAGAGCGGAGGCTTTGATTACCATTGCTCCTTTTCTCGACAAGAGAGAGAAAGTTGATGTTCTAGCTGCAGCACTCCACGCCGTCATTTCTACTGCAAGTTTAATGCTGCGCGAGCGCATCTTGGCTAACTTGGTGCCTCAACTGGTAGATCTCGAACCTGATAATCTAATGCCTCTTTGGCATCAAGCTCTGACCAGTTCAGCTAGACGCTCTCGAAGAGAGCTGTTCAATGACCTGCAATATTGGACCGGTTATCAAAAAACTCGGTGGTTTAGAAGCGGTTGCTGAATCTGCTGAAGCCGTAATTGAGGTTAGCGAGTGGTGGCCATAGATTTCCCATTGATTGACTGTCTGCCTTGACCCTTTTGCGAGATGGTAGTTCTTTCTGTCGTCCCTGTCACCCACGCCCTCGGCGGCGAAAAAACTATTACCGAGACCTTCCGCGCTATTCAGGTTGACGCCGCAGCCTACCAATCCGCATACCTGGAATTGGCGCTGGAGCAGGATCTCCTGGCCGGGTTGGTGCAATGGCAACGTGCCTACGAAAGCGCCCTGGTTGGCTGGGCGTTGGAGCGCTGTCGCCAGTTGTTAACTCTCGTCAAGCGCGCGCTACTCAACGCGATGCAACGGGGCGCTGTCCTGCACCTGGAAGGGCGGCTCTGGGAACAATGGGGCGACTGGCCCGCCGCGCGCCGCTGTATGGAACGGGCAGTCGCCATCCAACGCGAGGCCGACTATCCGCGCGGCGAGATGGTAGCGCTGAACGCGCTGGCCAGTCTTTTGAAGCGTGATGAGACGCGGCACCAGGAAGCGGCCCCACTCTATCAGCGCGCTCTGGAGATTGCCCGGCAGCTTGGGGACGAACAGGCCCAGGCCGGCATTCTGAACAATCTGGGACTGGTCCAATACGAGACCGGTGACCTGGCGTCGGCGCGGCCCAACCTGGAGCAAGCGCTCGAACTGGCCCGCAAACAAGAGGATCGGGAACGTGAGGGCCGGGCGCGGCACAACCTGGGCTCGCTGGCCTGGTCGCAGGGGCGGTTGGCCGACGCCGAAAGGGATTTTTCCGCTGCGCTGCAGATCTGCCACGAGCGCTCGGACCGGGTCGGAGAGGCGGAGACGCTGTCGAGCCTGGGCATCACCTGGGAAGCCCAGGGGCGTTGGGAGCAGGCGGCGCGGGCTTATCGGCAGGCGTTGGAGGTGTTGCAGGAAGTAGGCGACCATCACGGTCAGGCTCAAGTCTTGAACAACCTGGGCAACGTGGCCTGGCTGCAGAACCGGCACGACGAGGCCATTCACTATTACGAGAGCGGTCTGACGCTGGCGCGCTCGCTGGGGGACGCGCAACTGGAAGGGAGCTTGCTGGGTGGGTTGGGGGACGTCTACCGCTCGCTGGGCCGGACGGCAGAAGCTGAGGAGACCTTGCGCCAGGCCTTGGCCCGCAAAGCAGCGGCCGGTGACCAGCGCAGCCAGTGCATCACCTACCTGGAGTTGGGCGCGCTGTTGCATCAATCGCAGCGTTTGGAGGAGGCCGAGGCCAGCTACCGGCGGGCGCTGGAATTGGCGGAAGTGACCGGCGACCGGCGCGTGCCAACGCACACGCACATCAACCTGGCGCGGCTGGCGATGTTGAAGAACCAGGCAGACCGGGCATATACGCACCTGGATCAGGCCGAAACCCTGGCTCGCGAACTGGATTATCGCGAAGCGCTGGGGGACATTGCCCAGTTGCGGGGTGACATCCTGTTGGCATCAGGCGACGCCGATAGCGCTCAGGTGAGCCGCCATTTCAGCGCGGCGCTGGCCTACGCCGCCGATTTTAACCTGCCGCAACTGGAGGCGCGGCTGGGCTATCTGGATGGGCTGTTGCGCGCCATCGCTCGGGACGGCGACCTGGAGGGGGCCAGGACGATCTGTGAAAACACCGTGTTTCTGTGGGAGACGGCCGAGTTGAACGCTCATTGGCCCCGGGTCGTCGAGTTTTTCACCAAATTGCAGGCCGATCTTGGGTCTACGGACGCAGGTTCGCAATATGAACCAGGAACGACATCTGCTGGAGTATCTGCATCACCGTCTGGCGTATAACCCGGCTGCGGGGCTGCGGGACTGGACGCGCGCTTTTGACCAGGCGCTGCGCAACTGGGACAGAGAGCGTTGTCACCTGTTGTTGGCCGAGATGCGGCGCGGCGACGTCGCGCGCACGCCGCGCGGCCGTGCGCTGGCGCTGCACCGCCACGGGCAATGGCTTCAGCAACAGGCACAGTGGCCCGCAGCGATCCGCCGTTTCGAGCAAAGCCTGGCCATGTTTCGCCAGTCGGATGATACGCTAGGCGAGACGCAGGCGCTCATCGAGTTGGGCAACGTTTACCAGGCCGTCGGCGATTGGGAGCAGGCCGCCAGCTACTACCGGCAGGCGCTTGAACCGGTGCGGACGGCCGGCGACCGGCACCAGGAGGCGATCACCCTCAATAATCTGGCGGTCGTGCTGGGTGACCAGGGACGAATCAGCGAGGCCATTAGCTTCTTTGAACAGAGCCTGAACCTCTTTCGCGAGATCGACGATGAGTTGGGTGTGGGACGGACCCTCGTCAATTTGGGCAAATTCTCCGAGCAGGTGGGCCGGATCGAAGTGGCCGAGGCTTATCACCGCGAGGCTCTGGAGGCGCTCCGCGCAGCCGCTGACCTGTCGGGTCAGGTGAACGCGTTGAACGGCCTGGGCAACTTTTACAAGCGGCGGGGCGATCTGGATCGGGCCGTCGAATATTATACCCAAAGCCTGGCGCTGGCGCAGCAGATCCACGATCTGGGTGGACAGGAGCAGGCCTTGGGCAACCTGGGCACGGTCTATCAGTTGCGTGGCGACCTGGCCGAGGCCGAACGTTGCTACCGGGAGGCGATGGCGCTCGCTCAAGCGCAAGAGGACGAAAGCAGCGTGGCCTTGTGGCTGGGCAATCTGGCCCTGGCGCTCAGCCTGCAGGAGCGGGATGCCGAGGCTTTACCGTTGATGGAGCGGCAACTGGACATCAACCGACGCCTGGGCGACCGGGCGGGTGAAGCCATTGCCTGGTTGAACATCGGCACCATGCACCGTGAGGCCGGACGGCTGGACGACGCGGAGGCAAACTATCAGGAAGGCCTGGGGATCGCGCGAGAGATAGACCATCCCCGCCTGGAAGCGCGCCTCACCAGTGCGCTGGGCTCCGTGCGAAGCGAACAGGCGCGTTTCGACGAGGCCGAGACCCTGTTTCAAAAGGCGCTGAGTTTACATCAAGCGCAGCAGAACCGTCAGGGCCAGGTCGGCGCGCTTTACAAGCTGGCCGGGTTGTATTATGAGCGGGGAGCCTGGTCCCAGGCGCGCGTCACGGCCGAGGAGGCCTGGCAGGCCGCTCAGGGGTTCGCCAGTGACCGCTGGCAGGCCCAGGTGCTGTGGCTGTTGGGGGAGATCGCTCTGGAACAAGGGGATGACGTGGGTGTTGTGCACCTGGCAGAGGCGGCCTTGCGGGCGCAACGGAACGGGTATCAATCTCGTTATCGCAGCAGTGTGCATTCGATCCTGGAGCGTGTTGCCACACACAGCGAAGCCGGGGACGTGGAACGGGCCTCCGCGCTGTGCCGGTTGGCGCTGGCGGTTTGGAAACAAAGTGATGCGGCGGGGTTGATGGAGGAGGCTATAGAGGCGCTGGAGCGGAGCATGGTATCGTTACAGAGCGGTTAGAGGGATTCCTCAAGGTGACGACAAACAGCGACTATCTGGTTGAGCTTTTGCACCAGGCTTTGGATCAGGACCTGGAAGGTGGGCTGCAGGCGTGGTCCACGGTGTTCGACCAGCTTTTGGAGGGGCGGCAAATCGCTGATTGCCAGCGGCTGCTGCGAGAGGTCAAACGCCTGGGGGCATCTCAGGAATTTGGGCCAGCCACGCTGGTTCTAGTCCGGGCGGCGGAAGGTATGATCGAGGCTCTACTGGGCCATTGGGACCGGGCGGCGGCGTGCTATCAACAGGCCCTGGTAGCGATTCGGCAGATCGGAGACCGCAACAGTGAGGCCTGGTTGTCCTCCAATCTGGGCAACATTTGTTATCTGGCGGGCCGTTTATCCGCAGCCCTGGAAAGCTATCACCAGGCTCTGGACCTGTACCGGGAACTGGGCCACGAGCAGGGCGAGGCTTTGACGCTCTCCAATCTGGGCAGCGTGTACCGGGACAGTGACGACTTGAATGAGGCCCGGGCTTGTTATGAGCGGGCGCTGGACTTGCTGCGTCAGGGAGAACAACGCGACGTGGAGGCGGTCACACTGACGAACCTGGGGAGTGTGTTGCAGTTGCAGGGGGAATGGTCTGAAGCCGAGGTGGCTTACCACAAGGCGCTCAACCTGTTCATCGAATTGTCCGACTTGCATCGGCAGGTGCAGGTGATGGGGAATCTGGGCACGCTTTATCTCGACGCTGGTCGAACGGAGGAGGCGTTGGATTGTTTGTTGCAGGACCTTGAGTTGACCCAACAACTGGAGGATCACATCAGCCAGGCGCAAACATTGAACAACCTGGCCATTGCTTACCGTCGCCTGGGTCGTCTGGAGGAGGCGGTTCAGTGCTACGAGAATAGTCTGACGCTCAAGCGGGAGGTGGGTGATCGGCGGGGCGAGTTGACGACGTTGATCAATCTGTGTTACGTGGATCGGGAGCGGGGTGATTGGCAGACGGCACGCCGTCATCTGGAGGAGAGCCAGGCGCTGGCGCAAGAGTTGGAGGACGGCGAGCGATTGGCTCAGATTGAGAGGTTGAGAGCAGATTTCTTTCAACAACGCCATCCACCCGCAGGATGACGGTTGAAAAGTAGAGGCCTGAGGTGAAACCCATCAGCAGTGATTTGACCTATTTGATGGAGTACGTCCATCTTGAAATTCAAGCTGAACCAATCCAAGGGCTCCGTACTTGGAGCAATCGCTTCACACGATTTCGCGGTGAAGGTCGTTATGATCTCTGCCAGTGGTTACTCCAAGGTATCAAAAAGTACGAATTGCCCCCTTATGGCTTGGGAATTGTACGTTATGGCGAGGGATGGTTGTACGACCGGATGGGATATTGGCGGGAGGCCATCGCAGCCTATGAGGCTAGTCTGGAAGCTTTCCACACTGCCGGGATGACCGGGCTTGACGTGACGCTGTGGAACAACATAGGGTCCTTGTATCAGGATCAAGGTCGCTGGACTGAAGCAGAGGAGGCTTACCAACAGGCTCTGGCGATTACGACAGAACAAAAAGACCGGCTTGGGCGTGCGCAAGTGCTCAACAATCTCGGTGGGCTCTACCAATTGCAGAACAAAATTGAAGGAGCTGTGCAGTGCCTTGAAGAAGCAGTCGTCGTTCTTGGGGAAGCTGGCGATGTGCAGAATGCTGCAGCAGCCCAAGTGGGCCTGGGGATGGTTTATCGAGACCAGAGCCGTTCCCAAGAGGCGCTGGACGCTTTTCTCAAGGCGCTATCAGAGTTCCAACAGGTGAACAGTCTGCACGGAATTGCTTCTACTCTGGGCAGTATCGCTCTGCTCTATCAGCTCCACAAAAGGTACACCGAAGCAAGAATGCAGTATGAGCAGGCTTTGACTTGTTTTGTCGAGCTGGGGGATCAGGCAGGGATCACCAAAACCCTGACCAATCTGGGACTCGTTTATCAGGAAGAAGAAAAGTGGGAACAAGCCCAAGATTTTTTTGAACAAGCGCTGACCGGATACCAAGAATTAGGAGATGCCCACGGGGAGGCGATAGTCTTGGTCAATCTCGCGCGGCTGCACACCCAAACAGGAGATCCGTCACGCGCCCAGTTGTTTGCATCAAAGGCCCGAGCTTTGTCGGAGGAGATGGGTTTCGACGATCAATTGACCCGCCTGGAAGGACTATGGGGCGAAAGCGTTGAAAACCCAGCGAGAGAAAAGGTCACGGATTAGAGATGGGCGAACAAGAGAACGAAAATGCAAAATACCACGTCGAGATCAATAAAGCGTATGGGCCTGTGACGGGAGACTATGCCCACGTCGAGCAGCACTTTCATGTCGAGCAACCACTACCGCTCCCTATTTCACGCGATGAATTGCTGATCGCCATTCGCCAAGCCGGCGCCGAGTTGCGCACCTACCCCAATGAAGTTGCCTGCATCCACATTGATCGCGTGGAAGTAGACGAGATCGTGGAATGGGCGCTGAATGCTGAACCCAAACAGCGCCTGGGGATGGTGCTCGATCAAGCCGGCGGCGGCAAAACCGTGGTGATGCGCGACGTTCTAGAGCGCCTGGAAGACACTGTGCCTGTTCTGGCGATCAAAGCCGATTGGCTCTCAGGCGTCAAGACCTCTGGTGATCTGGCCGAGCGACTGGGACTACCGGCAACCGTAGAGGAGTGTGCGCGTTCCCTGGCGACTGAAGGGCTATTCGTCGTCTTGTTGGACCAATTGGACGCGCTGTCGCTGGCCCTTTCACGCGACCAGGCGACGCTCGACGTGATGTTGACCACCCTGGCTCGCCTGCGTGACTTGGAGGGCATGCGCATCGTCGCTTCGTGCCGCACGTTTGACTTGAATCACGATCTACGCCTGTCCACGGTTCAAGTGGACCGCAAGTTCCGGCTGCAGCCGTTGACCGAGGAACAGGTCAACGGCGTGTTGCGGGCCCTTGGCGTAGACCCTACTCGTCTGTTGCCAGGGCATCGCGAGCTGCTCACCGTGCCACTGCATCTGGAGGTCTACGCCCGCGTTGTAGTTGGTGACGCGCTTGTACAATTGCCTGAAAGCTTTCGAACCCTGCAAGAGCTGTACGAGGCGCTGTGGCGGAAGCGCATCGAGGTAGTCCTGCCCGATACACCGGCTCCAAAAGAGCGTGTCACTGCGGTCTACAGGTTGGTGGATGCGATGCAGAGCAGGCGCCAGTTGGCTGCACCCGAGGCGGTGCTCGATGAATGTCCTGAGGCCGCCAAATACCTGGAGAGGGTAGGGTTCATCCGGCGAGAAGGGAGCAACTGGCTCTTTTTCCACCAGACGCTGTTCGATTATTGTTATGCCCGGCGTTTCGTGGCCCAGGGAAGGTCCCTGAGCCAGGAAATCCTGGGCGGTCCTCAGGGGCTCTTTGAACGCTCGCAGATGGTGCAGGTGCTGGCCTACCTGCGGGGCGCTGACGAGAAGGCGTATCGCCGAGAGTTGACCGATCTTCTTTTTGCCGATGGTTTGCGCGTGCATCTGCGCTTGCTACTCATCGGATGGTTTGGCTCGCTGCCCAACCCCACGGCCGATGAACTACGAATTGCCCGCCGACTGATACAGGATGCCGACGGTCAGGTTCGCTTTTTGCGGGCTGCTGGTGGCAGCGAGGACTGGTTTGATTTGCTCAATGACGATGTGTTGCCAACCTTGCTGCGCACAGACGATGACAGACTCTTTGACGTCCTTATCCGATACCTGGGCACGCTCATCCAACGCCGCACCGACGCGGTCCTGGCCCACCTGCGTCCCCACCTGGGCGCAAGCGAGGCGTGGGATGCCCGTATCGCCTTTTGCCTGTCCCAACTGGAGGACTGGCAGAGCGACGAAGCTCTGGACATGTTATGCGATCTGCTCAGTCGAGGTCGCGCGACGAACTGGGAACGGTTCTGCTTACACAACATAGCGAAATCGTCGAACCTGGCGACCGGTTGTCGGGCGTTGCGAGCTTACCTGGACCACTGTCTGGATGACTTGTTGGCGCAAGAACAAGCGGAGCGCCAGGACGCCGAGGCCGATCCCACTGCCGCCTATCGGACGGATTTGCCCAGTCGCTTCGGGTGGGATCATGAGTTGCTCGGCGATTATGCTATTGATGAAATAATGAAAGGGGCGGCTCAAGTCTGTCCTCAAGCGGTGATTGAACACTTGCTACTCTGGTTCGTGCGAGCGGCAATGACCTTGACCGAGCCAGCCGGAAGTGATGAAGACTATCCATCAGACTCTCTCTTTTCCTGGGGCTGGGTCGGCGCTTCTGTATCGAAAGCTGCCGTGTTTGCCCTGCGTATGGTAGAGGCCCTACAAAACCTGGCCAAAACTGAGCCAGTGAGCTTCCGGGCACTTGCTGCCCAGCTGGCTAATGTGGAATCTTTGGCCATTCAGCGCGTTTTAGCTCGGGCTTTTCTGGCCGGTGCGAAAACCTATGCCAGCGATATTTTTGACTACTTGACAGCCGACAAGCGCAGGCTAAACCTGGGTGACCTGGAGGACTCACATTACGACTCGTATCGGCTTTACCGCGCTGTCTTCCGCCACTTGGATGCGGAGCGCCGGGCTGTCTTGGAGCAGTTGATCCTTGATCTGCAACCGAAATGGGAGCGACGTGGCCTGGGGCGTCGTGGTATCACCCAACTGCATTTTCTCAAGAGCGTTGATCTGCCGGACCTGTTGAGTGAAAAAGCTCAGCGGAGGTTACAAGAACTGGAACACAAGTTCCCCGGCTTTGAGTTGCAGCCTCCTCGAGGTATCGAGGTTGGAGCAGTAGGGTCACCCATTGAAGATAGTGCCCAGAGCAAGATGTCCGACGAGGCCTGGTTAGGTGCGATGCGCAAGTACGATGATTCCACAGCCTGGGGCGCTCCCCGGGAAGAAGTGCTCAAAGGAGGCGTGATTGAGCTCTCGCGCGCCTTTACCGAGCAAGTCAAAAAGGACCCGAAGCGCTTTTACCGTCTGGCCCAACGCTTCGATGAAACTATCTCACTTTATTACGTCGGGGCAGCCATCTCTGGCCTGGCCGGTTCCGACGCGCCTGCTGAGTGGCTGTTTGATCTGGTCCGCCAATTTGCACCTCGCATCGAGGGAGAAACGCGACGAGGTGTTTGTTGGGCATTGGAAAAACGAGCTGAGGCGGGTGTGCCGGACGATCTCCTTGATTTGATAGCTGACTGGGCGCTACATGACCCTAACCCAGCCAAGGAACTTTGGCGCATCCCTGCCAGCAGTGGAGAACCGTACTACGGTGGCGACCCACATTCTCACGGCATCAATTCTAATCGAGGTGCGGCTGTTCTAGTAGTCTGCCGCTGTGCTATGTCACGCAAGCCCCCCCAGGTCGAGCGAACCTTCCAGTTGCTGGAGCAGGCTGCTGACGACCCCTCTACAGCCGTTCGAACCTGCGTGGTCGAGAGGTTGGGTCCCATGCTGAACGAGGACGATGTGTGTACCCTGGCCATTTTTGAGCGGACGCTGGAGGGTCACCCCAAGTTACTGCAGAGTCCGCTGGTTCATCGCTTCCTTTATTGGACGTATCGCGAGCATTTTCCGCAAACCCGCCCTATCATCGAAGCTTTGCTGAGCGATGAAGATGATGCCACCCGCCAGGCGGGCGCTCGTCTGGTCTGCTTGGCTGCTTTCCAATATCCAGAAGTGGATGAGTTTGCAGGGCGGGTTACGCGCGGTGACGTGGCGATGCGGCGGGGCGCGGCTCAGGTCTATGCCCGCAACCTGGAAATTCAGGATGTGGAAAGCGTCTGCCAGGAACGCCTGCTGCGTTTGATGCACGACTCTGACGAACAGGTACGGGATCACATGGACGAGTGTTTTCAGTATCTGCGTCCTGAACACCTGAATCGCCTACAGCCTTTCATTGAGCAGTTTCTCACCTCACCAGCCCTGATGAACGGGGCGCGACATTTGGTAGAGTATCTCGCTCCCCTGGCCCCCGATGCGCCTGATCTGGCTTTGATGGCGACGGAGCGCATTTTGGATGTGGCAGGCAGTGAGGTGACGGACATACGCACGGCAGCGGCCATGATGGAGCGCGATTTGGTGCGTTTGCCGCTGACGGTGTACACGCATTCCTTTGGCCCGGATGAAAAGTCCCGAGCGATGGGCTTGTTTGAGCGCATGTTGGAATTGGGGAGTCGTGCGGCGCAGCAGGCACTGTCGGATTGGGATCGACGGTAAGTAGCCTATTGCGTTCTCATATTTAAAGGGAGTAAAAGATCATGCCCGAACCACAACCCTACATCGTCGGTCGTCAATCGGAAGTAGAACGCTTTGCCGCGCTGCTGGAGGGCCGCGCGGCGCACTGGCTGCTCAACATCTACGGTCCCGGTGGCATCGGCAAGACCGTCGTTGGTCAAAAGATGCAGGCGTACGCCGATGAAAAGGGTATCCCGCTGGCGTTCGTGGACGGCATTCGTCCTGACCTGACACCTGACCGCATCTTGTACGCGATCAAGGAAGGGCTGGCGGCCGCTGAAGCGCTGGCCGATGCCTTTGATGGGTTCGAACGAGAATATCAGGAATATCTGATCGTGCAACAGATACTCCAGCGGGGTGGCGGCGTCCAGGCCATGTTCGACGTGGTGGGCAACCTCAAGGACCCGGCCGGTTTCGCCCGGGTGATCGCCGGGCTGGGCAAGGCCCTCACCGAAAAGGTCCAGCAGACGGTCAGCAATCGCTTTGCCCTGGAACGTTACCTGCGCGGCGTGGAGCGGGCGTTGACCCGCAGCCTCTCAACAGGGCTGGAAGCGGCCGTCGAGAAAGCGCCAGGTCCATTGGCGATGGTGGTAGATACCTACGAGGAGATGGAGGGTCTAGACGATTGGGTGTGCCGCACTTTGGTCCCGGCGTTGCCAGCGGGCATCAAGGTCGTCGTGCTGGGGCGCAACGCGCTGCCCAAGGTCAATTTCGACTGGGGCGAGTATGGTGAATCGTTGCGCGCAATAGAGTTGCCGGAATTGCCCGAGGCGGATGCCAAAGCCTATCTCGTCCATCATGGCCTGCGTGATTCAGCCGCCCTCGATCAAGTGTATCGCTTTACCGGCGGGTATCCGCTGTTACTGGTACTGGTCGTGCACTTGCAGCGAGAGGCGGGAGGTTGGGACCAGATCGGCGCGCTGGAATACGAAGCAGACCGTGAACGAGTAGCGACTAAATTACTGGAGCGCATCCTGCGCGAGGAGCGGGCCAAAGAGGTGCAGGCTTTTCTGGAAAAGGGCGTCGTCGCCCGCTGGTTCACGCCCGAAGTAGTGAGCGTGATCCTGGAGGTGAGCGGGCAAGAGGCCCACGCGATCTACACCAGGCTCCAGCGCCACTCTTTCGTCGAGCGCCACCCCTACGGCCTCAAGTTCCACGACAAGATTCGAGAGCTGCTCCTGGCCCGATTAAAGTTCAACCAGCCGGAATATGATCGCGTTGTCAAACGTTTGACCGACTATTACGCAGAGAAGGCGGGTATCCAGCGAGACGAGGAGCAGCAAGTGGCAAAGAGCAAGTATGACATTCACATCCACACGGCCTCAGGCGTCGTAATTGGCGACCGGGCTCAGGTGACGCAGACCTTTCAAACGCCGGCCAAAGATCAAGACCAATCTGGCGAAGCCCAATCTGGCCAAGAGACAGCGCGTTTGCGCCAGCTTTTGACCGACCGGCTGGACCTGGAAGAGTTGCGCACTTGTTGTGCTGATCTGGGGATCGATTTTGACAACTTGCAGGGTGAGGGCAAGGTGGCGCGGATACGTGAACTCATCCTGTACCTGGAGCGCCGCCAAGAGGTCCAACGATTGATCGCCTGGCTGCGCCAGAATCGCCCCGACATCAATGCCGACTTGGCCTGAAAAACCACCTACAGCCCCGTTTTGGTCCTGCATAATGATAACCCCCTTGATTCGTGGCCCGGCACTTTGAGCGCCAGGTCGCGCTTGTCATCCATCACCCACAATAGTATAATGCTTTAACTTGCAATTAGTCAACGGCCAAGAAAAAAGCCTCGACAGGCTTTCCAGGGGATTACCGCACTTTGGAACCCATCTATTCCAGCCGCATCATCAAAGCCAGCGCGTTGATTGCCGATACGAAAGTGCTATTGGCCGCGTGGGATTTGCAGCAATCGGTCGCGGAAAACCTGGAGCGCGCGCGGCAGGAAAACGTCCTGGGCAAAGCCTCCCGAAGGCGTGTTCAGGACATCTTGGCAATTTTCCGCCAGCGTTATTTTGAAGACCTCGACGTCGGAACGGCGCTGGTCACGCTGGCCCACAGGGCCGCGCAGCCACAGGCCCAGGCCCACGCATCAGTCCAGTGGCTCGATCCCTTGCTCTATTTTTTCGCGGCCCAGAACGATCGCACGTTGCGCGACCTGGTCGTGGAGGTGATTTATCCCCGCCATCTGGCCGGCTATACCGACTTGCCGACCCAGTACGTGGCGCGCGCCGTCCGGGGTTGGGTGGCAGAGGGCAAGACGATGACCGCGTGGGGAGACGAGACCATCGCCCGCGTGGTACGTAACTCTTTGGCAGCGTTACGCGACTTTGGCGTTTTGCAGGGCGCTGCTCATAAACGCATCGCCCCGATTTACCTTCCCACGCCTTCCTTTGCCCTCATTGCCTTATGGTTGCAGGCGCGGGAACGTTCCGGGGACCGGGTGTTGCACAGCGACGAATGGAAGTTGTTTTTGCTGCCCGTCGAGGGAGTGGAACGCTTTTTCATCGAGGCGCAGCAGGAGCATCTATTAACCTATCACGCGGCCGGTTCGGTGGTGCGCATCGAGTTCCCGGCCGGGAATTTGACCGAGTATGCCCATGTCATCCTTGGACAAGCTCAGCATTTCACCTTTAAAAGAGCGCGTTAAAACCCTGGAAGCGGACTTGAGGGCTTCGCCGATGCGTCACTATATTTACCATGACTTGCCCTTTGCCATCTTTTGCTATCCCCCGCACCAAGAGTGGACCATGCGCCGCGAGATTGAATTGCTGAAAACGCGCCTGGAAAACGACGCCGGACGGGTGGTGGTGACAATCTCGCTGGCCGAATTGTTATGGCAGGCGATTGACGAAAGTGAGGGCATCGAAGCCATCGTCGCGCTAGAACGTCAGTATGGATTTCAAGCGGTGCAATTGCAGATTCAGGACTATTTGTCGGACCCGGACTGGCGGCCGCTGCCGGACTTGCTGGCCGAACGGCTGGCGGCGCTGGACCCTGCCCGCCACGTCGCCTTTATCGTGCGCGCGGGCGCTCTGGCCCCGAATATCTACCGCGTGTCCAAGCTGTTAGACGAGATGAAAGGGCGCACCCGCGTGCCGTGCGTGCTGTTTATGCCCGCCACGACCGAGGGACGCAGCAGTCTGCGCTTTATGGGCATCGCGGAGAACGAGGGCAGGGGAAGCTATCATACCAAGGTGTATGCGTAGCCACAGAGACACAGAGGACACAGAGGTTTTTTCTCGGTGATCTCTGTGCCTCTGTGGCAAAGGACTCAACTATGACTCAGCCTCTAACCGACCGGGAACGCAAAGCCATCCACGACCTGGCGCTGGCGGCCCGCGAGTTACTGACCCGTGAGGCCCGCGAGTTGTTGGAGGGGACCTACGGCCTTTACCCCGACGGCCGCGTGGAACCCCCGGAAAAGCTGCCCCAGGTGCAGGCCGACCCCGAAACCGCCGAGACCTACCACCGCCTGGCCCAATATCTGGCAGACGAGATGGACGCCGGCCTGTCGCGCCAGGAGGCGGTTAATGGGTTGATCAAAGAAGTGGCCTTTACCCACCTCAACCGGCTGGCAGCCCTCAAGATGATGGAGGCACGCAAGCTGATCCGGGGCGCGCTGAACAAGGGCGCTGACTCGAACGGCTTCAAGTTCTACCTGGCCGACCCCGAGCACGCCGCCGACTATGCGCTGTTTCAGCAGGGGGGCGCAGACGCCGCCTACCGCCATTTTTTGCTGTGGCAGTGCGCTCAGATTGCTGCCGAGGTGCGCGTGCTGTTCGACCCCGACAACCTGGTCAGCCGCTTGTTCCCCCGCCCGCGAGCGTTGAAAGCCCTCCTGGCGCTGCTCAACTCGGAGAAACTGGAACAAGCCTGGCAGGCGGACGAGACCGTTGGCTGGGTGTATCAGTATTTCAACGAGCCGGAACTCCAGGCGGCCTTTGAAAAAGTGCGCACCAGCGGGGTCAAGTTCGAGGCCCAGGACATCCCCTCTGCCACGCAACTCTTTACTCCCCGCTGGATCGTGCGCTTCCTGGTTCAAAACACGCTGGGGCGTCTGTGGGTTCAGATGCACCCAGACACCTGTTTGATTGGCGCCGCACTACTCGACTACCTCGTGCCTTTGGGGGGCGAGATCCCGCCTGAACCTTTGCGCCCGGTCAAAGAGATCACCTTGCTGGATCCGGCGTGTGGGGCGATGCACTTTGGCCTGGCCGCCTTTGACCTGTTTGTCGCGATGTACCGGGAAGAGCTGGAGCGCGCCGGCCAGCCCGGCTGGCCGGCCGCGCCGTCCGTGAGCGCCGCCGCCGAGATCCCGGCGGCCATTCTGGCCCACAACCTCTTTGGCATTGACATTGACCTGCGCGCCGTTCAACTGGCCGCCCTGGCCCTGTACTTGAAGGCCCGAAGCTGGCAGCCGGTGGGGGGACAACGGAATACGCAGCACGCCATGCGTGTCAACCTGGCCTGCGCCGACGTGCAGCCCCTGGACGGCGCGCGGCTGGGGGCGTTCTTGCGCGAGGCGCGTTTTACCCGGCCCATCTACGAGCGCCTGATCCGGGCGCTGTGGGAACGCCTCAAGGACGTGCACCAGCTCGGCTCGCTGCTGCGGCTGGAAGTAGAGATCAACGCGCTGATCGCCCAGGAGCGCGCCCGCTACGAGGAGACGCCTCTGTTTGCCGGGCTGCCGGGCGAGTTCGAGCGCCAGGCGGCCGAGGAAGAGTTTTGGGCTATCCTCTCGGTCCAGATCGTGCAAGGGCTGGACGAGTTCGCCCGTCAGCATGCCGGAGTCGGAGCGGATCAGACCTTCTTTGTCGGTGAGGCAGTCAAGGGACTGAGGCTGCTTGACTTGCTGCTGCGGCGATATGATATTGTCGTGACCAATCCGCCGTATCTGGACTCTCGTTATTATAACCTTGATCTCAAGCGACTAATTGAGCGATACTATCCTGGTAGCAAGCGTAATCTTTATTCTGCTTTCACAGAACGCTGCCTTGAATTCATTACAGAAAACGGTCGACTTGGCATACTCACTGGTCAGAGCCTCATGTTCATTTCGTCTTTCAGCAAACTTCGGGAACGGTTACAGGGGGAAACGGTCATTGAAACTTTGCTTCAGTTTGACTACCATTTATTCGAGAATGCGCGTATGGATACAGCGTGTTATGTTCTGCGCCGCGAGCCGGACACCCCACGCCGCGAAAACAGCACAGGCGTCTACTTTCGCCTGGTGCACGAACCGAACTCGGAGGCCAAACAACGGGCCTTTGAGCAGGCGCTGGCTGCTCTGCGCGAAACAGCATTGCAATAACTTGCCATCTAGGGCATAATATCGCTATGGAATTCACGGAGCTTTTGGGGATCGTGGGCGACGCGCCGGCCTTTGAGACCGGCCTGCTGCTGGTCGGCGGCGTGGACCCGGCCAGCGTGCAGCGCCAGCTTTCGCGCTGGACGCGCGCCGGCTGGCTTTATCAATTGCGCCGCGGCGTGTATGCGCTGGCGCCGCCTCACCAGAAGGTCAAGCCGCACCCTTTTGTGGTGGCCAACGCGCTGGTGCGTGGCTCTTACGTCAGCTTGCAATCTGCCCTGGCCTATTATGGGCTGATTCCTGAACACACGCCGCAGGTGACCAGCGTCACAACGGCGCGGACGGGGCGCTGGGAGACGCCGCTGGGCGACTATGCCTTCCGCCACATCCAGGCGGCCTGGTTCCACGGCTACCGGCGGCTCGATGTGGGCCACGGGCAAGCAGCCTTTGTCGCCACGCCGGAAAAGGCGCTGCTGGACCTGGTCTACTTGCAGCCCGACGGGGAGGCGCCGGCCTATCTGGAAACGTTGCGCTTGCAGGCCCTCGAGCGGCTCGACCTGGAGCGCCTGGCCCAAATGGCCGAGGTGCGTGGCCGCCCCAAGCTGCAGCGGGCCGCGCAGTCTATCGCGGCCCTGGCCCAGGCCGAAGCCTTGGAGTACGAGACGCTATGAAAGAGTATCTCACGGAACGGGTGCGCGCCGCGCCCACCCCGGCCCACGGACGCAACGTGGCCCGCGAGTACCTGCAGGCCCGCATCCTGGGCGCGCTGCAACGCGCCGGGGCGTTCATCCCGTTGGCTTTCCACGGCGGGACCGCGTTGCGCTTCCTGTATGCCACACCGCGCTATTCGGAAGACCTGGATTTCGCGCTGGAACGCGCCCGGGAGTCGTACGATTTTCGCGCCTACCTGCGGGCTATCCAGCGGGAGTTGCAGGCCGAAGGGTACCCGCTCGTGCTCAAAGTGAGCGACCAGAAGGTCGTCCACAGCGCCTTTGTGCGCTTCCCCGGCCTGCTGTACGAGTTGCAGCTCTCCCCCCACCATGACGAGGTGTTGGCGGTCAAGCTAGAGGTGGATACGAACCCGCCAGCCGGCGCGGAACTGGCCACCACCGTCGTCCGCCGCCACGTGATCCTGCACCTGCAACATCACGACCGGTCCTCGTTGCTGGCGGGCAAGCTGCACGCCATCCTGCAGCGGCCCTATCTCAAGGGCCGCGACCTCTACGACCTGTTGTGGTATCTCAGCGACCCCGGCTGGCCCGCGCCCAACCTGACCCTGCTCAACCACGCCCTGGCGCAGACCAGTTGGCCCGGCCCGCCGCTGACCGAAACCACCTGGCGGGCGGCTGTGCGGGCCCGGCTGGCCGAGGTCAACTGGAGCCAGGCCGCGGCCGACGTGCGGCCCTTTCTGGAGCCGGGCGCCGCGGCCGACCTGCTGACGGCGGAGAACCTGCTGGGGTTGTTGCGTGAAACGTGATGCGTGATGGTTAAGGAGCACCGCCGATGACCGATTTGCCCCCCAACGTGTACCGCGTGGCCCAGCGCCGCTTCGACGCCATCCCCGGCAGCCCGTGGGTGTATTGGATCGCGCCAAGCATAAGGCGCACGTTTGAGTTTCTTCCTAAACTTGGGGAATTTGCTCCTTCGATTCATGGAACTGCAACATATGACAATTTCAGATTCTTACGCTTCTGGTGGGAAGTCGGTATATCGCGAACTGGCCGTGATTATGCAAGTTGGGAAGAATTCGAAGTCGGGCAAAAACCTTACGTGCCTTATATGAAGGGCGGCACCTTCCGAAGGTGGTATGGCAATCAAGAATACGTTCTTCAGCTTATTAACCGCGGACGGGCTTTGATCGAGTTCCTTAATTTGAAGCGGGACTCTATTCGAGGAACAGACAATATTTTCCATGAAGGCATTACTTACTCCTTTCTTACCTCTAGTACATTTAGCGCTCGAATTTCACCGGGTGGGTTCATCTTTGATGTTGCAGGGTCGTCGCTATTCCCTGACGATTTGTCGCTGGTTCTTTCAGTGATGAATTCAAAGTTTGCGGCTTATGTGCTCAAGCTCATTAACCCAACGGTGAACTTTCAGGTCGGCGATTTGGCTCGCTTGCCTGTTCCCATTGTCTCCAGCGATAGCCTGCGAAGCCGAACAAGACAGGCCATTATGTTGGCCAAGGCCACCGACGCGCAGGATGAAACCACCTACGACTTTATCGCCCCGCCGCGCTGGGACACCGGCCTGGACGACCCTTCGACAGGCTCAGGGCAGGTGGCCGCCGCTCAGGCCCGCCTGGCCGCGTTGGAGGCCCAGATTGACGACGAGGTTTTTAACCTCTACGGCATCAGCGCCGCCGACCGGGCCGCCATCGAAGCCGAACTCAACGGATTGACGATTGACGATTTACGATTTACGAATGACAAAGACTCTGCAGAAGCAGAAATCGTAAATCCAAAATCTGAAATCGAAAATCGTCAAGAGCTGGCCGTGCGCTGGATCAGCTACGCCGTCGGCATTGTGCTGGGCCGCTTCCGCGTAGGGGACGAAGGACCAAAGACGAAGGACAAAGCGCCCTTGTCCTCCGTCCTCCGTCCTTCGTCCATCGGCTGCGCCGTCTATCGCCGCCAGGATTTCGCCGTCGGCTCGCTGCCCGCGCCCGCCGAAGCCGAATTCGACCAACTGGTCGGCCCGCCGGAGCGCTTTGCCTACATAGACGAGAGCGGCGGCCGGCACCTCTTTTCTGCCGAGGTCGAGGCCGCCCTGCGCGAGCTGGCCCTGCCCGATGGCATCGCCGTCCTCGATGAGGGCCACCCGCGTGACCTGCCGGCCCTGGTCGAAAAAACCCTTCACCTGGTGCTAGATGGGAACGAGAGAGAAGCCACAGAGACACAGAGAACACAGAGCGAATCAGAAAATCGGCTTACTCTGTGCTCTCCGTGTCTCCGTGGCAAGTCTCACGTCGATGAAGTGATTCGGCTCGGCGCTGGCGGGAACCTGCGCAGATTCCTCGAACGCGACTATTTTACCCAATGGCACCTCAAGTGGTACCGCAAGCGCCCGGTCTACTGGCCGCTCCAATCGGCCAGGCGCAGTTACGGTTTTGTGCTGTTCCACGAGCGGGTGGAAGCGCACACCTTTTACACATTGCAGCGGGACTATGTGGACCACAAGCTGAACGGTCTGAGATTAGAGATCGGGGATTTGCAGGCGCAGGTGGAGGGACTGAGCGGCGCGGCCCGCAAGCGGGTGGAGCGCCAGATCGAGCAGGCCACCCAGCTCTTGAATGAGCTGACCGGGTTCGCCCAGACCATAGAGCGGATCGTCCGCGAAGGGTACGAACCCGCGCCGGACTGGATCGACGACGGCGTCATCCTGCGCCTGGCCCCGCTGTGGGAATTGATCCCCCTGTGGCCGAGCGAGCCGAAAACGTATTGGGCGCGGCTGCAAAAGGGCGATTACGATTGGAGCCGCATCGCCATGCGCTACTGGCCGGAGCGGGTACGAGAAAAGTGTGAGACGAACAAGTCGTTTGCCATCGCACACGGGCACGAGGAGTGGTATGAAGGAGACTAGCCACAGAGACACAGAGGACACAGAGAGTAAAAAGAAACCTCTGTGTGCTCTGTGCCTCTGTGGCCAATTGAGGAATAGCAATGGATGACCAAGCGTTGAACCAACTGACGAGTCGCATCATCGGTTGTGCCATTGAGGTGCATCGGCATTTGGGACCCGGGCTGCTGGAATCCGTCTACGAGGGAGCGTTATGTATCGAGTTGGGTTTGGCCCGGTTGGCTTACGAACGACAGAAACCTGTGATCGTGTCTTACAAGGGCCACCCGATTGGCGAGCATCGGTTGGATGTCTTGGTGGAGGATACTGTGATCCTGGAACTAAAGAGTGTGGAGCGCTTTGATCCGGTCTTTGAGGCGCAGATCCTCGGCTATCTCAAGATGGCGGGCAAACCCCTCGGGTTGTTGATCAACTTTAATAGCCGTCTGCTCAAAGACGGCATCAAGCGATATCGAATGTAGCCACAGAGGCACAGAGAACACAGAGGTTTCTATCTATTCTCCGTGTCCTCTGTGTCTCCGTGGCTCATCCATAGAGAGGATGTTATGATCCAACAAATCCGATTTGCCAATTTCAAGAGTTTCGCCTTGGAGCAACCGATTCAATTGCCCCGTTTTCTGGTGTTGGTGGGCGACAACGGCGCGGGCAAGACCAACTTTTGCGATGCGTTCGATTTCGCCCGCGATGTGCTAGAGCGCGGATTGAGAGAGGCTCTGCTTGACGAGCGGCGCGGCGGTTTTGACTCCATCGTGCGCGGACGCAAGAGCGAACGCGAAATCACCTGCCAACTCACGTTTGACGGCGCACAAGAAGTTTTGGATTATGAGTTCCGCGTGGGGCTTGGCGGGCGTACGGCCCAGCCAATTATCCTCAAAGAGTGCGTTCGTTCTGGAATCTCCAAAACATATCTAGATCGTACTGCTGAAGGCTCGCACGTGCTCGACGGGCGGACCGGCGAGACGGAAACCTGGACGGTTGAACCGAATTATCTGCAGGTGGCTCGACTGACCGACGAGCAACGTTTCCCAACCCTCCGCCGCGTCCGCGACGAGTTGCGCTCTGTACTAGTCCTGCGACCCGACTATCAAGTGTTGCGACAGTCGGCCACAGTAAGCGGCGAGCTGAGATTGGGAGGCGCAGGAGAGGGCTTGCCGGCGATCCTGGACGCCGCCGAGCCAACCCAACTGGAGCAACTGGCCAGATGGTTGGCCGAAGGAGACCGCGCGACGCGCTTTATCCGTCCCCTGTCAGCGGAACCGGGCAAAAAGGTGATCGGGATTCTGGAGCGGGGCGAACACGAGCCATATCGCCCGGAACAGATATCCGACGGTACGTTGCGCCTGCTGGCGTTGTTGACGGCCATCATGGGCATCGCGCCAAAGGTCTCAACCCTGCTGATCGAGGAACCTGAAAATGGCATTCACTTTAACCGCTTGAAAAACCTGGTAAAGCTGTGTCGCCAGCGCACAGAGCAAGACCCTGACGCCCAAATCATCCTGACCACCCACTCGATCCCTCTTTTGCACGCGTTGCGCCGTGAAGAGGTGATGGCGGTCGTGCGCCGAGAAGAGGGGAACAGCGAAATTTTGCCGCCGCCCGACGAAAAAAAGTGGGAACGATTTCAAAAGGAGGCCAGTTACACGATCGGTGACTTGTACACTACCGGTTTGTGGCCACCATCGACGCGCCGACGCAACACGTCGCGATAACGACGAGAACGGTAGGTCAAGTATGGACAACGCACCCTTGACGCGCATCGGATTCATCTTTGAGGGACCGACCGATCAAGTGACCATTCCGACCCTGGTGGAAAAGTTGCTCGAACGTGAGATTGATCCCATTCCGCTCCAAAAAGAAGCCGACGGAATTGACGATTTCAGACGTCGAAAACAGGGTGGCAACCCAACGTTGGATCGAGCGTGGGGGATGTTCAAGAGCTATATCATCGCTCTGTTGATTCAAGATGCGCATGCCATCATCGTGGTAGTGGACAACGACGGCGACCAGCCCCCGGGCCGGCGCTGGTGCCTCCTGGGCCGGAACCTGCCGTTCGACGGGTACGCGATCCAGTTGATAGACGTCTCGGACCTGGCGGCGGGCTGTGGCGAGATGGGCCTTGCCTTGAACATCCTCGCCGAGCGCATCGCAACCGTGCATCGAGAGGGAAGCGTGCCTGTGATCATCGGCGTGGCGGTGGAAATGCTGGAAGCATGGTTATTGGCGCGACCGCACATTGTAGAAAGCGTCTTGTGGGAGCCATTCACGGACGAGGAACGCACCCGGTGTGCCGCTCCAGAACAAATCACGCACCCCAAAAAGATAATCCGGCGGCACAATCGTGGGAGTGATCTTGGCCAGGCTCAGGCCCGTCAGATCGGATTACACCCGGAATTTGCCCCACAGCCAATTAGGGAGGTCTGCCCCAGCTTTGCCCGCTTTGCCGACGACGTGCGGGCGCTGTCGCCTCGCGCGGCGCGCGACGTCGCTGAGCAAGCCGACAACTTGATCCAGGACAAAGTAGATGAATGAGCCCGAAAGTTCGCCCAACACGTCTTTGACATCTATGACCCTGCAAGAGGCCCGCGCCGTCCTGTGGCTGCGCAATAACCATCGTCCGATGGGCGAGCTGCTGGACGAAGGCTATCTCGACACGCGCCGGCTCGAGTGGGCCGCCGAAAAGGCTTACGACCCGCGCATCAAACAGGCGGCGGGTGTACTGCTCGATGGGCTGAGACGCCGGGCCCAACCGGCTCCGACCGCGCCCGACGCTGACCACACGCCGCCTCCCCTGGAGGTCGGGATGACCATCGAGCAAGCGCGGGCGACCCGCTGGCCCTTCCAGCGCTTCAAGGGGCAACTGATGGGCCCACTGGTGGACGCACAGCAATTGAGTCTCAAGGATTTGCTTTTCGCGGTCGAGAACGCCTGGGACGAGCGCGTGCGGCGGGCGGCGACCGTCCTGTTGACCTTGCGTTTGAATCACGTCGTAAGGGAGCCGCCGCCGGCCGCCGGCCCGCTCAAAGTGTTGTCGAGCGGCCGCAGCTTTAGCGAGCGCCGCCAATTTCAGTGGACGTTTATCCTGGGCGCCTTGTTCGGGGCGCTGGGCGTGTTGTGGATGTTGGGCGTGGCCCAAGTTGTGCGTTGGGTCGCTTCCGGGCCGAGCGGTCCAGACATCGAAGCGCCTTTGTCGCCAGTGGGCGTAGCTATCGTCCTCGTCATCCTGATCGCCCTGGCGACGCCTGTAGTCTGGCTGATCAACCGCCTGATCGACCTGGTTTTCAAAAGGGTGGAAGCGCGCATTGAGAACTATCAAAAAGGACAGGCAGGTGAAGATCGCGTGGTCGAAGCGTTGCGTCAAAACCTGGACGGGCGTTGGACGTTGTGGCGGAACGTGACTTTGCCCGGCCGCAACAAGGCCGACATCGACGCAGTCCTCGTCGGCCCGCCCGGTGTGTGGGTGTTGGAGATCAAGACCTTTACAGGCGAATACCGAAATGTCGGCGAGCATTGGGAGTTCCGGTCCGGCAATCGCTGGAGCTTGCTCAAATCCAGCCCCAGTCGCCAGGCTCAAGACAACGCTGCTCGCCTGGCGAGTTTCCTCAAGGCGGACCGCATCACGCAGTGGATCGCGCCGGTTGTCGTTTGGGCCAACCCGGAGAGTCCTCTGACGGTGGAGAACCCCATGGTTGCCGCCTGGACCTTCGACCGCTTGCCTGAGGAGCTGGGTAACATCTGGCAGGGGCAGAAGGTAGAAGAGGCAACCCAAGCGCGTATCGTAGAAAAGTTAGCGGCTCTATGCCGGGAACGAGACGAGGAGGCCAGTTGATGCAGACGATTCGTGACCTACTATCCCGCGATCTGTCCCAACCCATTGAAGAGGTCATCAAACTCGACCAGCAGGACGAGGCCACCGTCTACACCGAGATCACCGAATACGTGGCCACCGAGCGCATCAAGCGGCAGTATATGGAGATCTTGACGGCCATTGCTGATGCGCCGGGCGACCCCACCGAGGGGGTGGGGGTGTGGATCTCGGGATTTTTCGGTTCGGGCAAGTCTTCTTTTGCCAAAAACCTGGGCTACCTCCTGGCCAACCGCCCGGTGCTGGGTCAGCCCGCCAGCACGTTGTTCATCCAGCAGTTGCAGCAACAGGCTCCCACAGACCCTTTGGTCAGGCGCATCGCCGACACGGTGAATTTCATCAACACGCGCTTTGACGCTCACGTCATCATGTTCGACGTGCAGGTGGACCGGGCGGTGCGGCGGGCCACCGAACCCATCGCCGAGATCATGTACACGGTCCTGCTGCGCGAGCTGGATTACGCCCAGGACTATGACGTCGCCGAGCTGGAAATCGAGCTGGAGGCCGAAGGCCGGCTGGCCGATTTTGTGCGCGCCTGCGCCAACCTGTTCCGCGACCAGTTGCGTGATATAAAACCTGCCCGGGTGCTCCCGGTCACCCTTCGACAGGGCTTAGGGCAGGCCTTGTCAGGATTGTCGGCGGAAGAATACGGCGTGTGGCAGCAAGTGCGCAAGGGGGCGCAGCGGGTGCAGCGGGCCAGCGCGGCGTTGAACGTGGTAGACCCCGGCACTTATCCCACACCCGATTCGTGGTCGGCGTCGCTGCAGAGCAAGAGCGACATGACCATCCGCACGCTGGTGGAGCGCACCTTTGACTTGACGGCGCGCCGGTTGCCCGGTCACGCGGTGGCCTTTATTATTGACGAGGTAGGCCAATACGTGGCTCGCAGCGCCGAAAAGATCGAGAACCTGCGCGCGGTGGTCGAGCAGTTTGGCAAGGAGAGCAAAAACCGCGTCCTGGCGGGCCAAGCGGTCGCCCCCGTGTGGATCGTCGTCACCTCCCAGGAAAAACTGGACGAGGTGGTGGCGGCCATTGACGACAAGCGCGTGGAGCTAGCCAAACTGCAGGACCGTTTTTTCCTGCGCATTGACATGGCCCCGGCCGACATTCGTGAGGTAGCCACCCGGCGCGTGCTGGCCAAAAAGACCGAGGCGGAACCCCTCTTGCGCCAACGCTTCGACGCAACCGCGCCGGTGCTCAAAACCCACACCCGCCTGGAGCGCACGAGCCGCCGTTTCGACGTGGATCGAGACGAGTTTGTGCAGTTCTATCCCTACTTGCCCCACTTTGTAGACCTGTCTATTGACATCGTGTCGGGGATGCGCCTGCAGCCCGGCGCGCCGCGTCACATCGGCGGCAGTAACCGCACCATCATCAAGCAGGCCTACGAGATGCTGGTCAGCGAGCGGACCGGGCTGGCCGACGCACCGGTGGGCGCGCTGGTCACGCTAGACCGCATCTTTGACCTGGTCGAGGGCAACCTGTCCAGTGAAAAGCAAAAGGACATCAGCGACGTCAGTAACAACTGGCCGGATGACCCCTGGCCGGCCCGCACGGCCAAGGCCATCGCGCTGCTGGAGTACGTGCGCGATCTGCCGCGCAGCGAGGTCAACCTGGCCGCGCTTTTGTATCGTCAACTGGGCGACGATTCGCCTTTGCCGGAGGTGGAACGGGCCATCGGCCGGCTGCGAGAGGCGCAGTTTATCCGGCAGACCGAATACGGATGGAAGCTGCAAACGGCCCGCGAAAAGGACTGGACCGCCGAGCGCAATTCCTACAGCCCCAAGCCCCGTGAGCAGCACGACCTCCACGAAGATCAGTTGCGGGCGATCTTTTCCGCCGCGGCCCTGACCCGTTATCGCTACCGCAATTTACGCAACTTTCGCGTGGGGGTGGCGTGGAACGGGCGGGCTATCACCTCGGGCGACGCTCAAGTTCCCCTGGTCTTGCGTGTCGCCGACGGGCCCGAGACGTTCCAGGAGGTGTGTGATCAGGCCCGCGACGACAGCCGGGCCGACTCACACAAGAACGAGGTGTTCTGGGTCACGAGCCTGGACACCGAGATTGACGAAATCGTGACCGAGCTGCATCGCTCTAAACGCATGGTGAGCAAATATGACCAACTGCGCGCCCAGGGCAAGATCACCAAAGAAGAGGCCTCCAGTTTGGCCGCCGAAAAAACCGAGGCGCTGCGCCTGGAAGAACGGCTGCGGGAAAGACTGGTTTCGGCCCTGGCCAATGGACGGGGCTTCTTTCGTGGTGTGGCCAAGGACGGCGCGGCGCTGGGGAGCACGTTGGCCGAGATACTGAAGGCGCTGTTCGACTATGCCGTGCCCGACCTGTACCCCAGGCTAGAGATGGGCGCCCGCCCGCTCAAAGGAAAAGAAGCGGAAGAGATCCTCAAGGCGGCCAATCTAAACGGCTTACCCAAGGTCTTTTACAGCCCGCCCGATGGGCTGGACCTGGTGATCAAGGAGGGCGCCCGCTACGTGGTCAACCTGAATGCCCTGATCCTGCGCGAGGTGTCCGACTATATGGCGCGGGAACACGCTTATGGCAACAAGGTCACCGGGCGGTCGCTGGAAAACCACTTTGGCGGCATCGGCTACGGCTGGGAGCAGGAGATGCTGTGGCTGACCCTGGCCACGCTGCTGCGGGGCGGCGCCATCGAGGTCACTTATCAGGGCCGGCGCTATCGCAACCATCTGGACCCGCAGGCGCGCGCGCCGTTCACGGGCACCAACGCCTTTCGGTCCGCCTCCTTTGCGCCCCGCAAAGCGCCCGACCTGCAGACGTTGGTGTCTGCGGCCCGGCGCTACGAGACGCTGACCGGTGAAGAGGTGGACGTGGAAGAGAGCGTCATCTCCCAGGCCTTTCAGAGGTGGGCGCGCGCCGAATTTACCGCGCTGTTGCCCGTCGAGGCCACCGTCCGCGCCCATCACATTCCGGTGACGACCGTGCTGGGCGAGTATCGCACCGTGCTGGAGACCGTGCTCAACAGCGCGTCGGACGATTGCGTGAACATGCTGGCCGGTGAAGGGCTGAGCATTCAGGCCTTGCGCGACCAGATGGCCGCCATCCGCAAGGCGACGGACGACAAGGGTTTGGCCCGCTTGAGCCGAATGCGCATGGCTGCGGATCGGCTTTGGCCACTGCTACAGGCCGAAGGGCTGGATGGCATGCTGGCCGAGCACGCCCAGGCTCTGCGCCAAAAGCTGGACGATGGCACCTATTATCAACCTTCGGCGGCGCTGGACGAGGCGCTGAAAGCTCTGGACACGGCCTATCGGGACCTGTACGGAAAACGCCACAGTGAACGCCAGACGGCCTTTGCTCAGGCGATAGATGACGTGAAGGCTCAGCCCAACTGGCCGTTGGTGCCGGAAGAGATGCAAGCCCCAACGCTGAAACCGCTGACCGACCGGGCGGGGCACGAATTGGACCTGCCCGCAGGCGCGCTGGTATGCGCCGTTTGTCAGGCCAGCCTGTCCGAAATGGTCTCTGACCTGGTGGCCGTGAACGCTCTGCGTTCTACGGTGCTGCTCAGTGTGCAGCAGTTGACCGCACCCGAGGAAAAGATCGAGCGGGTCAAGATAACTGACGTGGCCGGTGTGGGACAGACCTTCAGCACGCCCGAGGAAGTGGAAGAACTGCTCGATCAATTGCGCGGCCACTTGATGAAATTGATCGCTTCGGGCATCAAGGTGGTATTGGAGTAGCAGCATGTACCCTGCAATCCTCACCCTTAGCCCCAGGCAGACCTTCGAGGACAACATGCGGCCGGCCGTGTTGTTGTTGCGCGTCTACCGGCTTCTGGACTCTAATGACAATATCCTGTCCGAAGGTGAGATGGTCACCGCCATGCGCCAGATCATTCATGCCTCAGAAGATGAAGACCTGATGCTGATCTATAATGAGCTCTGAAATTACGGTATAGTGAGTTGCTTCCACTCCAGAAAACGCCATAATCGTTGTTCAAGCCAAATCGCGATTGTCGTGATGCAGAATACTCCAACGTAGTCAAGATGAGACGACAACTTGCACAGGGG
>DAOTXN010000097.1:0-8605 GCA_034435435.1 Anaerolineae bacterium
CCGGCTCGCTGGCCGGGGCCGACGCCGTGTACGACGCAGCGCTGCGGCAGTGCGGGGCGATCCGCGTGCATAGCGTCGAGGAAGCGTTCGACGTGTGCAAGGCCCTTTCCAGCGTACCCAGGCCGGCCGGCCGGCGGGTGATCATTGTGACCAACTCGGGTGGGCCGGGCGTGATGGCCGCCGACCGGGCCGAAGAGGTCGGGCTGGAGGTCGCCGAACCCAGCCCAACGCTGAAAGAAAAGCTTTCCGTATTTCTGCCGCCCCATTGCGCCCTGAAAAACCCGATTGATTTGACGGTGGAGGGAACCGAAGACGGCTATCGCAAAACGCTGCTGGCCGCGTTGGAAGAATACGACGCGGCGCTGGCGCTCAACATCGCCACGCCGTACCTCGATTCGTTGCCGCTGGCGCGAGGCGTGTGTGACGCCGCGCAACACAGCGGCAAACCGGTCCTGGCTGCCTTTCTACCGGCCCAAATCGTCGCCGACAGCATCCCCATTCTCGAAAGCCACGGCGTGCCCAACTTTGCCGCCGGCGAGCGGGCCGCGACGGCGCTGGCCAAGATGTGCGAATCAACGAATTGGCGGATCAGCGAATCCCCAATCCCCAATTTACCAGTCCCCAATCCCCAATTTACCACTCTCCCCACCCTCGAACCCGACGCGATGGCCTGGCTGGGCGAGAACGGCCTCCCGGTACCCGAGTTCCGCTTTGCGACGACGGCGGACGAGACGGTATTCGGAAGTCGAGAAATCGGCTATCCGGTGGTGATCAAGGTCGTCTCGCCCGACATTCTGCACAAGTCTGACGTGGGGGGTGTGATCGTGGGCGTCCGAGACGATGACGCGGCGCGAGAAGCGTTCGAGCGCCTCCGTCAGGCCGCTACAGGGGCGGATTTTCGCGGCGTGGTCATCTATCCGCTTATCCGCGACGCAGTGGAGGTATTGCTGGGCCTGTCGCGCGATCCGCAGTTCGGCCCGGTGCTCGCCTTTGGACTAGGCGGCATCTACACCGAGGTGTGGCGCGACGTGGCGCTGCGCGTGGCCCCCGTGGAACAGGCCGAAGCCGAGGCGATGATCCGCGAAATCAAAGCGTTCCCGCTGCTGGCGGGCGTGCGAGGTCAGCCGGCACGCGACATGGAGGCGCTGGCCGACACATTGGTCACATTCTCGCACCTCCCCTTCCGCTACCCCGATATCGGCGAGGTAGATTTGAACCCGGTGTTTTTGTTTGAAGAAGGGCTGGTCGTGGGAGACGTGCGCGTGATTCATAAAACGTAAAGCGTGAAACGTGAATTCGGGATCCGGGTCTCGGTATCCGCCATTCGTCTTTCGTCTTTCGCCTTTCGTCATCCTCAAAGGAGCACAGAGTGTCATCACACGTGAAACCCCAACGCGGCCTGAGCCAACTCAAGCCTTATGTGCCCGGCACGCCCATCGAAGAGGTGCAACGCAAGTACGGCCTCACCGACGTGATCAAGCTGGCCTCTAACGAGAATATGCTGGGACCGTCGCCCAAAGCGATGGCCGCTATCAAGACCGCCCTGCACAAAATCAACTATTACCCCGACTCGCAAAGCTACGACTTGAGTCACAAGCTGGCCGACTATCTGTACGTCCAACCCGAGCACATCATCGTGGGCAATGGAGCCGACGGCGTCATCCTGCAAACTTGCATGGCCTATCTGGACGAAGATAGCGAGGTGATCGTCAGCCGCTCGTCGTTTCCCATTTACGACATTTTTGTTCACGCCATGCGGGCCACACTGATCAAAACCCCGCTCAAGGACTTGAGGTTGGACCTGGCGGCGATGGCCGGCGCCATCACCGAGCGCACCAAGCTGATCTTTGTGTGCAACCCTAACAACCCTACCGGGACTATCGTCACCGCCGCCGAAGTGGAGGCTTTTTTAGCCCGCGTACCAGCTCACGTCCTGGTGATCTTTGACGAGGCGTACTACGAACTGGTCGCCTCGGACGCCTACCCAGACACGCTGCGCTACATCCGCGCGGAGCGAGAGAACGTACTGATCTTGCGCACGTTCTCCAAAGTCTATGGTATGGCCGGCATCCGCCTGGGATACGGGATCGGGGCGCCTGGCGTGCTGGCCCCGTTGAACCAGATCAAAGAGTCGTTTGCGGTCAACCTGCTGGCGCAGGCAGCGGGTATCGCCGCGCTGCAAGACACAGAATTCCTCCAAAAAACCGTCGAGATCAATCACGCTGGACGGTTATACTTTTACGGGGAGTTTGAACGCCTGGGGTTGCGCTACTTACCTAGCCATACTAACTTTGTACTGGTCGAGATCGGCTCCCAAGCGCTTGTAGTGCAGCAAAAACTACTCGAACGCGGGGTCATTGTGCGTCCGTGCGCCAATTACGATCTGCCGGAATGGCTGCGGGTGTCGGTGGGCCTACCGGAACAGAATGCGCGATTCATCGAGACACTGGAGCGGGTGCTCCAGTGAAACGTTCCCCTGCGTTCTGGCGTAGGGTTGCCGACAATGGGCGCAACAGGTCTAGCACGCGCTCGGCCAACGGCGCGGTGAACACGCCGCCACAACCACAACTGAGGGAACAGCAGCTCGCGGTCAAAGCCTCCGCCTGGGCGAGCCCGACCCGCTCGTGTCCGATAAGAGGAGCTACGGATGAAAAGGAAACAGCTCATTGCCATCGGAGCACTCCCCGTGCTCACTGTGACGATGGTCGGGGTCTACCGACTGCTGCTCCGTCGGCTAGGCGCCGGGCGCGCCTGGTATGCCGGCTTCCTGGTCTACTGGCCGGTCTGGCGCATCCTGTTCCCCCTGCAGGTGCTAGGCTTTAAGAAACTGCGGTCCTTGTTCCAGCATCGCCGTCCCAACGCCCTCGGCTGGTTCATCGTGATCCTCCCGCCAGTGCTGGCTTTTCTAGGGCGTTTCGCCCAGGACAGGCCGACACGCGGGGTAAAGGAAAGAGCAGCGCTGGTATCCACGGCCTTTATGAATGGGACTCTGGAAGAAGTGTTGTGGCGCGGGGTCTATGTCGGGTTATTTCCCGACAAACCGCTGTGGGCAGTGGTCTGGCCAACGCTGTGGTTTGCGTTGTGGCACTATGCGCCGGGGTCGGTCTCGCCGCTGACCGACGTCGGGACGCTGATGGTCGGCGCGGGGATGTTAGGCGCCTGCTTGAGCTGGCTGACGCTGCAGACGCGGTCAATTCTCTGGGCGGCGATCTCGCACACACTCGCCGGTCTGGCGCAGGCGCTGAGTTGAGCCAGACCTCAGGTCCGTTCACTCGGGTGGTCGACGGCTAAGTGCGCCTGGCGATATAGACCCCTGGCAACGTCTGGAGCCGCTGCCTCGCAGCCGGATGTAGGCGCCGGGCGGTTCGAGGGTCGGCCGTGTGGGAACAGACGTGGCCGCTTATGGGAGCCTTAATCTCATCGGAAACGTGTGAGCGCGCCGGTCGCCGTTCGGCGCCAAATGTGGTATACTAGCGGCATTGTCAACGCAAAGGACAACTCAAGGATGAAACGACCTGCCCGCCCCCAACCTGCCCACCCCCGACCGGTGGACTATGCCTCGGGCTACCGGCTACGGCTGCTGCGGGCGCTGTTTTTGTTGCTGGCTATCCTGGTGGTCGGCGTGCTGGGCTACCGTTTTATGGAGGGCTGGTCGCTGCTGGACGCCCTGTATATGACCGTCATCTCAATGACGACGGTGGGTTATGGCGAGACGCGCGCCCTCACCGACGCCGGACGGGTGTTTACGATTTTCCTGCTGGTCACCTCTATCGGCACTGCAGGGTATACGATTTCGACGCTGGCCTCTTTTATCGTCGAGGGCGAATTCAACCGCATCCTAAGAGGACGAAGAATGGACAGACGCATCGCCAACTTGAAAAACCACGTTGTTCTGTGCGGCGGCGGCCCCACGGGCAAGACCATCGCTGAAGAGCTGCACAAGACGCACACCCCGTTCGTGGTTGTTGAGCGGGACGCCGACGCCATCCAGCAGCTCCTGCACCTGGGCGACATCTTGCACATTCAAGGAGACGCCACGCAGGACGAGACGCTGTTACTGGCGGGCATCGAACAGGCCAAAGGCTTGCTGGCCGTGCTGGGCGAAGACAAAGACAACGTGTTCATTGTGCTGTCGGGCCGGGCGCTGAATCCCAAGCTGCGCATCGTGGCCCGCGTGATCGAGGAAAAGAACGTCGAAAAACTGCGCAAGGCCGGGGCTGACGAGGTGGTGTCGCCCAACGCTATCGGTGGGATGCGTATGGCCTCGGTGATGATTCGCCCCACGGTGGTCAGCTTTTTGGACGAGATGCTGCGCGTAAAAGACAAGACGCTGCGCGTGGAAGAGGTGCACATTGACCACGCCCACGCGCTGGCCGGCAAGACCCTGGGTGAAGCCGACATCGGGCGACGCACGGGTATGCTGGTGGTGGCCTGCAAACCCAAAACAGGAGGCTATCAGTTCAACCCTGGCGCCCAGACACGGCTGGAGTCTGGCGACACACTAATTGTGATCGGCACGCCGGAGCAGATTGCGGCGTTGTAACAATTGCAGATCAACAGATGGGACAACGGATAAACGGATTGCGCCATCGTGCGCCTATCCGTTTATCCGTTCCTCATCCGTTGCCGCCTTTTTTCACAGCGTTCCCACCTGTTTTTCGATCTCCCCCTTTAACCGTTCGATCTCGTCCTTGACCTGCGTTTCCTGCCGCGCCAGCGCCTTCAATTGTTCCTCGCTGGCCTCCAGTTGTTCCACGTAGCGGGCGCGCAACGCGCCCTCTTTGCCGGTGGTCGAGAGCGCCCCCATATTGCCCTGGATTTGCTTCTGAGCCTGGAAGATCTTTTGGCGCTCTTGTTCAATCTCTGCCAACCGTTTCTCGTGGTCAGCGACCTTTTCGTACAGCCCCAGCAGCTCGGCGATCAGGTCGTGGGTCTGGCGGTCGATCAGCCCTTTTTCCAGATAGCGCCGCAGTCCGGCGTAGGATTGCCGCTGCAGCTCTTCGCGGCGGGCCACCAGACGGCGCTCGGCCACCCGCAGTTTGGCTTCGCGCCGACCTGTCACCTCGACCTCAAAACGATAGTGCTCGTCGGTTTGCTCTTTAGGGGCGGGCGAGTCCACCAGGTCATAGTGCGTCGTGCGCGGGTGCTCGACCAGCACGGTTATCGGCCTGGCCGTGCTGTTGGTGAGCTGGTACTCGCGCCAGCGAATGTGCCACTCTTCGACCTGCAGATAGGCCCTCTCCAGGCGCAGCCCGTGTGTCTCGGTGCGCGAACCGCTCTCTTCGCGCACCTTGACCCCTAGCTCAACGGCGTAGGGCGCGACGATTTCGCCCCCCTCGGCAGTAAAGGGCAACACGGCTTCGCCGGCGTATTCGCCGCGCTCGATGACTGTCACCGGACCGCGCTCTAACGTGAGACCGGTTTCGTTTTTGAGCCGGAGGGTCGCCACGGGATGGGTGGGTAGCTTGGCGCCGTTGTACAGCAGGTCTTTGCGATAATCCAGATTCGTGGAAACGATGGGGACCATAGCCGATTGGCCGCGCCCCACCGTGACCAGTGTGCCGATGGTGTACTGGAACAGCTCGCCCAGATCTTTTCCGGTGGTCGTGACCGGGGCCGCCTTTTCCAACGCCTCGCGGGAAATGCCCGGGGCGGGGGCCGCGACGGCCATCGCCGGCGCCATCGGCATACTGCGCATCGCCGCTTTCATCAGCGGCGCTTCGGCGGCCATTTCTGCGCCCGGCGTCTGCGCTGCAAAATCCACCGGCCCGGCGGCCACGCGGGCCTCTTCTTTTATCTCTGGGCGCCGGGGCATAAAGGGCGTATAGAGGTCATAAACGAAAGAAATGGGCATCCCGGCCACCAGCGCCAGCGCGATGTTGTTCAGATCCTCCCCCAGCCGGTTGTCGAAAATGCCCCAACCCATCAACAGGGCGCGATGGCCGTCTTGCATCTCTTCGGCCACTAGCCGATAACTGACGCGCCACGTCGGCGCGGGAGCAATATAGCTGACGGACAAATCGTGTTCACCCGGCGTCAGGCGGATGGTCACCTGGCGATAGGTCTCTTGAGTGAGGGACGTTTGCAGGAAAAAGCTCAAGTCGGCGGCCCCGCGCTGGTCCAAAATCACCACACCGGTCACGCGCTCCAGAGGCATCACCCGCACCTGGTTGCTCTCTTTATCCAAAACCGACGCCAACGACGTGTCCAGCGGGTGGCGCTCGGCGGTCTCGTCGAGACCCAAAAGCGTGCCGAGCGCACTCTCGCCCTGGTCTAGGAGCAACTGCACGCGTCGCCCCCGCAACCCTATCAGTAGGTCGCGCAGGCTGCGCTTATCGTCCAGACGGATAGAGCAGCCGGCCAACCTTTCCTCGCGGCTCTGGGGCGTGGCATAATCTACGCCCAGCACCTGCCCGTCGCCCCAGTCAATGACCGTCAGGCTTTTGAGAATGTCGTTCATTTCTTCCACGCGGAACGAAAGCTCGACTTGTTCCCCGTTCAAGCGGGCGCGGCGCTCGAAAAAGCCCACGCCGTGCTTGTACAGGGTCATTCTGGAAATCGGTAAATTGGTCATGGCCCCTCCTTACACGTGCGACATACTTTTCACTCACAGCTTCCGGGGTATGCGATGTACAGGCTCACGTGGTCCACACTGCCGCCCGACGAGACCCACACACTGCCGAAAAAGTTGGCGCAGCGCCGCCACTGAAATTCCAGCACGTCGCCCGGCAGCGGATTGTCTATTGTGTCACGATACCAAACGTATTGTCCATCCCCGCCCTCGGCCCACAAATGCAGTTTGCCGGTCCAGGTGTTGTGGGCGGCGTCGTCTTGCCACCCGGTCAGTTCCCAGCCGAGGATGTGCACCGGCGGCGCTAGAGTCGGTGTAAGGACCGGCGTCGCCGAAGGGGCTGCCGTCGCCAGCAGACGGACCTGAAGCTTTACGGTCAGCGGTTCGCCGATGGGCTGCCCGGCGGGCGTTTGTAGCTGAAAACGGCCTTCATAATAACCTGCTGCGCTCGGCGCGCGCAGCGGGACGGTCAATTCTCCATCCCAATTAGGCGGCAGTGCGTTCACAGGAAAAGGAGTGGTCAGGTCAAAGATTTGCCCGTCGAGGGGCGCGAGCACGGTCCCTTGCGGCCAGGCGCAATTACCATCGTTTCGCAGCAGCCAGGTCTTTTCAAAGGGCGCGCCGACGGCTTGACCCCAGTCAGGGCCATCATAATTCGTGTCCTGCACGACAGTCAGCGAGAGGCGGCATACGGTGGCGGTTGGCGACGGGACCGGCGAAGGCGACGGAGAGGGCGACGCTGGGCTGGTTGGCGTCGGGGTTGGCGTTGGCCAGTCAGGTGTGATCGAGGGTGTAGAGGACGGCAGTGGCGTAACGGACAGCGTGACTTCTAGTGCCATCAACCGCGCGACCAGCGCCGCGCCGGCCTGGTCCTGAGGCTCAGCCCGAAGGGTAGCGCTGGGTGTGTTGGGTGGGGAAGAGACGCTTGGGCGAGCGAGGAATACGGCAGCGGACAGCAACAGTCCCACGCTGACGCCTACGCCGAACCAACCTAGCCGCCGCAGCGCGCGAGGTTTCTGCGGCTGCGCCGCCGCAGGTTTGAGCGCCGGCTTGACCTCCATTTGATAGAGCGCATCACGCGCCGCAGACACCAGTTCCTGGACACTCTGATAGCGGTCTGGGGGAGCTTGGGCCAGGGCGCGCAGCATCACCTGTTCCAACGCGGGCGGGATGTCGTCGCGGAGGCGGCGCGGCGACAACGGTGCGTGGGAGTCGGGTGGCGTTTTTCGGGAGCGGGGCGCTTGGATCTCGGGAGGTAATTGGCCGGTGGTCAACTGATACAACATCACCCCCAACCCATACACCTCGCTGCGCTCGTCTGGCCTGGCGCCGGCCTGCTGTTCGGGCGCACGATAGGCCGATGTATCGGCGAGGCCGCCGCGTAGCCCCAGGTTGGTCAAAACGACTTGGTTGTCGTCGCGCAGCATCACGTGGGCCGGTTCCACAGCGCAATCATCGACGCCTTGCTCGCGAGCATAGTGTATTGCCCGGCCCACAGCAATGACGATACGCAGTGCGCGCCGCAACGACATGCGTCGTCCCTCTCGCTGCAGTCGCATCAGGCGCTGCGCCAGCGTCTCGCCTTCGACATATTCCATCACCACCAGCACGGCGTCGCCCACCACCTCCAGATCGTAGATGTGTAGAATATTGGGATGGCGCAGGGCGGCCATTTTGCGCTTTTCCTGACGGAATCGATCCCAGGCGTCGCGGTCCGGCGATGCAGCGCGATTGAACGCTTCTATGGCGACAACCCGGTCCAGGTCGGGGTGCAGAGCCTTAAAGATCTGGCTATGCCCGACGTTTCCCACACGGGCAATAATTTGGTACTTGCCAATTTGTCGACTATGCACGATGCTACCCGAGATGGCAGTTAAGAAAAAGAACAAACCGACGATATTATCTCTGAAATTACGGTATAGTGAGTTGCTTCCACTCCAGAAAACGCCATAATCGTTGTTCAAGCCAAATCGCGATTGTCGTGATGCAGAATACTCCAACGTAGTCAAGATGAGACGACAACTTGCACAGGGG
>DAOTXN010000098.1:0-7341 GCA_034435435.1 Anaerolineae bacterium
CGCTTCCGCCCGTTGCAGGCCGGGTTCACGGCCGAGCCGAGGTACGGCCCGGCCCCTCTCACCGTGCAATTCACCGACGCCGCGACCCCGGTGGGGCAGTTTGGTCCCGTGGCCGATCAGTGGTACTGGACCTTTGGCGAGGGCGGCGCAGAGCTGCCGTCCACGCAGCGCAATCCTATCCACACCTATCAGAACCCCGGCATCTACGCCGTGAGCCAGCGCGTGACCGACACGCAAACCGGCGAATGGGACGTGTTGACGCGCTCCGCCTACATTACCGTCGTGCGCGTCATCACCTACCGCTACGATGGGCTATATCGGCTGGTGCAGGCCGATTATTCCAGCGGGGAGAACTTTCAGTATCGCTACGATGCGGTGGGCAATATGACGGCAGTGACGACGACGATTACCGCGACCGTGGTCACGACCAAAGCCTACGACGCGGCGAATCGGCTCATCACCGTCACGACCGGCGGCGCGGTGCGCACGCTGGAATGGTCCAACGCGGGCGAGCTGCTACGGGATGGGGATGACACCTATGCCTGGGATGCCGCCGGGCGCCTGGCGCGGGCCACGGTGGACGGGGTGAGCAGTCGCTATGCCTATCTGGGCGATGGGGCTAGAATATCAATGACGGTGGACGGCGAGACGACCACGTACACTCTCGACCTGGCGTCGCCGCTGGTGCAAGTGCTCGTGGCGCACGAGGCTGGCGAGAGTACGATGTACTTGTATGGCATTGCGCGCATCGGTGAGTATGACGGCGCGTGGCAGTATTATCTGTCCGACCACCTGGGCAGCGTGCGCGCGCTGGTGGATGAGGATGGCGGGGTGGTGGGCGCGCGGACGTACCAGCCGTATGGGTCGGTGTTGAGCAGCGCGGGCAGCGCCGGGAGCATCTACGGCTTCACAGGGGAGCAGGTCGACCCGACGGGGTGGGTTTACTTGCGGGCCAGGATGTATGCGCCGGGGCTGGGGCTGTTCACGAGTCGGGACCCGTGGAGTGGAATTACAGTACAAGCAGAGTCACTGAATGGCTTTAACTTTGCCAACGCCAATCCTATACAGTATACAGATCCAACTGGCTTGTACCCATGTAGCACTTGGTGGGGGCCAGCCAGATGGAGGTGGTGTGACCGGATTGCATCGAACCCAGAGGAAAATCTGGGGTTAATCGAGAATCTGTATTATTGGATAGGCGATGTAGGAAGAATAGTGAAAGGTTGGAGAGTCGCAGAGGATTTACTCGACCACCACTTGGGAGGTTCAGGGTTGGGTATTTCTTTACGTGGGAAGGAGCAATGGCTTCTCCAAGGTTCGCCCCAAGACCGCAAAAAACGAGATGAGCTTCTAGGACAATTCAACTGGGAATATCTCAGACTGGCCGCTGTTTCTTGTGAGACGGATGTTGAGGCAATCTTGGAACCCAGAAGACCCCGGGGTTGTCAAAGCGATGACTGCGATCCATCCCTGATTAAACCAAGTACATCTACAGATGTCGGAGTAGCTCTTGGTAAACATCGCATGAATGGATGGTTCCGAGCCAGAATAATAGCCAATACAGCCAATCACTACATAGCAACTCTCCGTGCGACTTTTTGGATTGATGATAGACACGATTTTGATAGGCAAAAAGCACTGGTAATCAATCAAGCTGGGGTGGGCGAAGTTCCCCATGAATGGATGGGGTTACTGGAGGATCACGGTCTAGCGAAGGCGTTTGATGTACACCTGCAATGGGACGAGCTACGACTCGTAATCGACTCCAAACAGACACAACATCGCTAGAACTCTTTAGGGTTCATAAAAGAATAAGTTCCGTCACCGACCCCGGTTTTCCCAGGGAAATCGGCCCCAAATGCGGGAAGTTATATTTTTACGGACCCTTGGTTGAAGAGGGATCGTTAACAGCAAAGTCGAGTTACTAACACGCTCGCTCAGATCGGCTGAATTGAGGGAAGGTCACCATGCATTGAAACATTGGAGAACGAATTCGACGATCCAAAACTGTCATTTCAAGAGATATAGATGGAACGGATTTTCTCTGGTACTGTCTTGGAGAAGAAGAATGAAAAAAAAGATAGGAGTAAGGCGGAGACATCCCGCTTTGGGTTGCCTGGTTTTCATGCTGATCATCGCGGCCTGTTATACCACTGAACCACCCGATCCGGATAAAATCCTCGAGATGGCTTGGGAGAATGATCGGTATCTGTGGACGGGCGGCGTGGGATGGTTGGCTCGATGGGACGTACTCGCTGAAAAGAACGATTTGTACTACGAGGAGCCTGGAGTACCTTTTGGGAAAGGAAAGTTCTTTGTAGCAAAAGATAACACAGTATGGGCCTTTACCTCTGACCAGGTTTGTCATTTCAGAGACACGACACGTTATGTCTTCAATGCAAAAGATGGATTGGGCAATCATGTACATACAGCAATCACTGAGACGGCAGATGGACAAATATTGATTGGCTCACAAGGCGAGTTAAGGCGTTATGATCCAGTCGGTGGGCGTTGGCACCTACTCATTTTCGACGTATCGTTCGGTGACGTTACGGCTTTGCTAAAAGCGAGCGATAATGCTATTTGGATAGGGACAAAACGAGGGATTGTGCGCCAGGATGATCAAACAGCACAAATGTGGACGATCAGAGATGGTTTAAGCAGCGATTATATCCTGACACTTTTAGAGGCGCACGATGGGACAATCTGGGCTGGCACTGCTGAAGGAGTTAGTCGTTGGAATGGTCAAACTTGGTATGCTTGGGCTGATCCGACTGGAGGATCCGCGCCAGGCGAGCCGTTCGCAGAGGACCGGTCTGTCGATACTCTGCTGGAAACACACGATGGTGCTATCTGGGTAACAACATGGAAGGGGGTATCGCGTTGGGATGGACATTCGTGGCAAACGTGGACCGAGCGAGATGGTTTGGGGGATTGGCGGGTGGGATGTTTACTTGAAACGAGGGACGGGACGATATGGGCGGGTACATTTGGGGGTGTGAGTCGCTGGAACGGGAAACTTTGGCGTACATATACAACAGAAGATGGACTTAGTGCAAACGACGTGACGGCTCTACTCGAAAGCCCTGACGGAACGCTATGGGCTGGTGCATTTGGCGGCGGTATCAATCGATATGACCCAGGAGCAGATCGTTGGGAACCTTTACCGGTCCAACGATGATAGCCGTTCTGTGTGATGGAGTCAGTTACAGCGCCTGATTGCAGATTGGCTAATCGTTTGGCGACACACGGGGATGATCGGCTACGCCAACGAGCCGTGGGGCCGGGTAGCGCACGAGAGTGGGGCGCTGTCGGGCAACGAGCAGCGGCTGTGGAATTATGCCACCGGCAGCCGCGCAGCGACGAGTGGGGCGGGCGGGCCAACCGGCAACCATCTGGTGGTGTGGGACAACAGCGCCAACACGGTCATCCTTCGCTACACTCAGGACAGGTCTACGGGCAACGCTTCCGCCCCTTGCAGGCCGGGTTCACGGCCGAGCCGAGGTACGGCCCGGCCCCTCTCACCGTGCAATTCACCGACGCCGCGACCCCGGTGGGGCAGTTTGGTCCCGTGGCCGATCAGTGGTACTGGACCCTTGGCGATGGTTCGGCGTTGCTCACCACAGGCGGCGGCGCAGAGCTGCCGTCCACGCAACGCAACCCCCTGCACACCTATCAGAACCCCGGCATCTACGCCGTGAGCCAGCGCGTGACCGACACGCAAACCGGCGAGTGGGACGTGTTGACCCGCCCCGCCTACATTACCGTCGTGCGCGTCATCACCTACCGCTACGATGGGCTGTATCGGCTGGTGCAGGCCGATTACTCCAACGGTGAGAGCTTCCAGTATGCTTATGATGCGGTGGGCAATCGCACCGCCTACACTACGACCCTTGCCAGCACGGCGGTCACGACCTACAGCTACGACGCCGCGAATCGGCTTGTCAACGCCGGGCGCGTGACGTATACTTGGGACGCGCGCGGCAACCTGCTGGCCGATGGAATCTACACCTACACCTGGGATGCAGCCGGCCGGCTGATCACCGTCACCGACGGGGTGAACACGCTGGGCTTCCGCTATGACGGCGACGGCAACCGCCTGCTGCGCATCGTCAACGGCACGTTAACAACGCATACGCTGGATGTTGGGCTGGGCCTGCCCGAAGTGCTGGTTGAGCACCAATCTACGAATCCCCAATCTACCCTCTACCTGCACCTGCCGCACAGCATCGCCGCTGACAATGGCAAGGCCTGGACCTACAGCGCGGCGGATGGCCTGGGCAGCGTGCGCCAGCAGCTCGACGAGTCCGGGCAGGTGGTGAGTGTGAACAGCTACCGGCCGTTTGGGTCGCCGCTGGAGGGAGAGGGGGGAGGTCCGTATGGCTACACCGGCGAGTGGTGGGAGGTCGAGGCCGGGCTGCTGTTCTTGCGGGCGCGGTACCTGAAACCAGGAACGGGGCGGTTTATCAGTCAAGATCTCTGGTCGGGTCACCCTGGGCTCCCGCAGACAATGAATCCCTATGCCTATGTCGAGAACGAACCTGTAAATCGGCTGGATCCGTCTGGCTATGCATCAGCACAACCAGGTGCCCCAGTTGGTTGTGGGCAATCAGTGTGCTTGGTCTTTTACTTTCCAGGGACCGGAAAAGTTGATAATTATTTTCCGAGATACGACGAGAAAGAAAAAGGGTTCATCGAAGATCTGGTTCGTGTCTTCAGGTCTGACTTTATAGTAGACCAAAGCACTCCTAACTACGTCAATTATGTCATCTTTCCCTTCTACCCGGGCGACACCTACGAACCGCCTCACTACAAGCAGTGGCTAATGGAAGATGCTCCTTGGCCGTTCGGTAACAGAGCTCAACAGCGGCAAGTGGAAATGATCGAGCACGACGGCTACTGGTATTTGTACCCTATCAAAGCTAATGAAGTTAGCGCCAAGATTCACGAATACTTGTCACGCCAACATCTGGTGCTGGAGCTTCTGTCCTCTCTGGAAATCGACTTTGTCGCGCACAGTGGGGGTTCTGATATTGCGCTGAACGCGGCCCGGTATATGCCAGGTGGGAGTTTACAAGTAGACGATGTAGTCACGCTGGGTGGGTTATTCAAAGCCCACGAATGGAAGGAAACTGGCAGTCTCTCCAGCATTGACCACTTTTACGACATCCTGTCGGACGTGGACTACGTCCAAGCGGTGCGCAATGGCTGGTTTGGGGGCTTCAACTATACCGCCTGGCATGGAAGATGGTGTGATGAGTCCTGCTTGGCGGAACAACTGTATTCTCTGGACAACTTGGGGTGTTGCACTTCTGGCTTTGGAGACCTGCCGAATGCGGAGCGTATCCACGCCGGACGCTTCCACAGCGACTATTGGACTGATGCAGGTGTCAGAGGCCATCTGCACGCCATCTTGTGTGAGAACAAGAGGTGAGCAATGGACTCGAGACCTGCACAGCCAACCCACAGATGTCGTCTCCGTAAATTAGAGACACTCGTAGGTGCCCTTTTAATAAGCGTAGGATTGGGTTACTTGCTTTACGAGTACTCTCCGATTGGCTGGGTCTACTATATGCTGCGGGCAGACCACTTTCGGCATCGTGTTGAAGCCCTTGTGCCCGAATACGACAGACTCAACGAAACCCTGCTGCAATCGCTACCGGTATACCCTGGAGCTATCCTGCTTCCGCAGACTCAGATAAGCAAAGGTCCCGGTCAGCGCGCCCCTGGCGGGCCAGCTGAACCGCGGTTTTTAAAGGTTTGCTTCAATACGAACGATTCAATGGAACAGGTGAGTGCATTCTACCAGAATGCTCTGGAGAAAGATGGTTGGGAATTGGTTCGGAAGGAAGTTGATTGGCGTGGTCATTTTCTTCGACAGGCCCATGCTAAGGATCAAGCTTGTTTCAAATTGAGTGATATGTGTGATTTCGGGTCGTCTGGGGGCAGGACAGCATTCCAAATAGAAGTTGCTCACGATCTGAATGTTTTATTGGGTTTTCCCGATATACCCAAGATTGTGTATTGGACCGGAGAAGTAGATCGTTGTCGGTAGACAAAAGCAGGCAACAGTCACTTGACCAGCGTGTACACCGTGTCCGAGCGCGTGACCGACACGCAGACCGGCGAATGGGACGTGTTGACCTACACAGATTACATCTCGGCGGTGGGACCGTTCACGCGCACCATCACGTACATCCTTCGGCAGACCCAGGACAGGCGTATGATGGACTGTATCGCCTGGTCGAGGCCGACTATTCCAGCGGGGAGAATTTCCAGTATCGCTACGATGCGGTGGGCAACCGCACCGCCTACACCGCGACAATCACCAGCACGACGGTCACGACCTACAGTTACGACGCGGCCAATCGCCTGACCAAACGGGTCGTCGATGGCAGTGAGGTCTACACCTACACCTGGTCCGCCGCGAACCGGCTGACCCGCGAGACCTGGAACGGTTACACCGTGCGCACTTTTCAGTACGACGCTGCCGGACGGCTGACAACGGCCACCTTGCCGGGCTTCACCACGACTTTCCAGTACGATGGAGACGGACACCGGCTGGTCAAGGCGGTCAACGGCGAGCCGCTGACATACACACTGGACTATGCCCGCAGTGCGCACATCCTGATTGAACGTTCGCCGACCCCGACGCGGTATTACCTGTACGGAGAGCGCTGCATCGGCGAGCAGGACGGCGCGACACAGGAATGGAGTTTCTACCTGGCCGACGGAACGGGGCGAGTGCGGCAGGTGACCGATGCAGCGGGCCAGGTGGATTTTGCCTGGTCGTACTCGGCGCCAGGGGAGGTGTTGAGCGGGGCCAAGGGCTATTACGTGCTGCTGGATTGCCCGGAGGGGATGTACGATTGGAGCACCGGGCTGATTTTTCTGGGCGGGCGCTATTTCGACCCGTCGCTGGGGATTTGGATTGCGTTGGGGCCGCTCATTGTCCTGCAAGCGAAACCTGGAAGCAGGAAAAAAAGTCGTGGATGGCAAGTAGGTTGGTTATTATGGGTGTCGGTCGTTGCAGCCGCGACATTGATGACCGGATGCGGCGTGGATCTACCTCCAACATGCGAACCTATAGCAAAGTATAACCGTGATCCGAGACAACCAGATCCCCTGTACGACGGCGATATCCTGGCTGCCAGCGTTGTTATTGAGCCCTTTCTTGATCGCAAAACAGATTCGCTCTCTTTAGGTACAATTCTGAAATTACGGTATAGTGAGTTGCTTCCACTCCAGAAAACGCCATAATCGTTGTTCAAGCCAAATCGCGATTGTCGTGATGCAGAATACTCCAACGTAGTCAAGATGAGACGACAACTTGCACAGGGG
>DAOTXN010000099.1:0-45025 GCA_034435435.1 Anaerolineae bacterium
ACGGGCTTTCACGCACCAATCCAGCGTCGGTCTTGTCTGTCTGCCTCCTCCCCCCTAGTATACCGCGTCTCGCCCCGCCACGCGAGTTGTTTCTTGCTGAAAGCGTTGGTCCCACGGACCTATGGGTAGCTAATCAGTAGACAGAACGCTTCGGAGCAAACATGTCCGATCTGGACCAATTGATGGAACGCTGCCAGCAAGGTGACTTGTGCGCCTTTACCACCCTCTTTCATGCCTACCAGACACGGGTCTACCGCCTGGCTGTGACCATCCTGCGCGACGAGCGCGACGCTGAAGACGCCGTGCAGGACGTCTTTGTGCGGCTCTTTGAGCGGATCCACGCCTATCGCGGCGAGGCGGCGTTCACCACCTGGCTGACGGCCATCGTCGTCAACCACTGCCGTGACAGGCTGCGCCGGCGCAAGGTGCGCCAGGCGCTATCGCTGGGCCGGCTGTGCAGGCAGGCCAGCGAGGAGGACCTGAGCGAGGTGGTGGCCTGGCGGCAGCAATGGCAGACCCTGTGGGCGCTGGTAGACCGCCTGGACGAGCAGTACCGCCTGCCGGTCATCCTGCACTACCATGAGGGCCTGTCTTGCGGCGAGGTGGCCCAGGTCCTGGACCTGCCCGTTGGCAGGGTCTATTCGCGGCTCAACGCCGCCCGCGTGCAACTGCGCGCCATGCTTCAGGAGCAGAGGAACCAGCCAGGTTTCCCCCGGCCCGCTGGCGCGAGCCAGGGCGGGGGAAATCTGGCTGGTCTGAATCAAGGGAGAGAGGTCGAGTAAGGGTGATGTGGAACGGATTGCGCCGGAAACGGAAATTGGCCTGCCAACAGGTTGAGACCCAACTGATGGCCTATCTCAAGGAAGGGCTTTCTTCGACCCGCGAGCAAGCCATCCGCGAGCACCTGTCCACCTGCGACGCCTGCGCCCGCTCCGTCCGCGAGATCGAGGCGCTGCAAGCGGGACTGCTCGCCGAGGCCGCCCGCCACACCCCCCGGCTTTCACCCCAGGCATCCGCTCGTATCCAGGAGCGGGTCTACCGGCGCATGCGCAGGAGGTTGATCATGCAGCGCACGACACACATTGCGGGACGCGCGGCGGCGTTGGCGGCGATTCTGGCGCTGACCATGGGCGCGATGGTACTCTGGCAGCGGGAATCGTCAGACAAAGAAACGACCGGAGGGCTACCCGCGAGCGACCCAAGTGATGTCACGGTGATTACGTTTGCCTATCCCGAGTACCTCACCGCCTTCAACCAGGCCAACTATCAGCGCCTGGCCGACGCTTTCAACGCCGAAAACCCCGACCTGCGCGTCGAGCTGCGCACGATCTCCACCCAAGAGCTGATGGAAACGGGCGGTGATTACTTGAACATGGTCTTTGACGAGCAGTTGGGGGTAGACGCCTTTTTGAGCCGCGACTTGCGCGGCCTGCTAGGGGATGCGCATCTGCTGGACCTGGGGCCCTTGATCGCCCTGCACCCCGAGTTCGACCGGGCCGACTTTTATCCGCTGGCCTGGGATAGACTCAACCAGAATGGGGGGGTGTGGGGCATCCCGGCCGAGATCGACTTGGTCGTATTCTATTATAACAAAGACTTGTTTGATCAGGCGAGAGTGGCTTATCCCGCCGCCGACTGGACGCGAGAGGGCTTTTTGGATACCACTGTCGCCTTGCGCCAGGGGCTGCCGGAACAGGAAATCGCTTTCGCCGGTCAGGTAGATGAGGCCGCGCCCTTTATTTACGCCCACGGCGGGAGCGTGAAAAAAGGCAGCGATTATACCCTGACCGATCCGCGCACGGTGGAGGCGGTGCGCTGGTTCGCCGACCTGGCCCTGGTTTATGGCGTGATGCCGCTCCCAGAACGGCTCGAGCTGTACGAGCCTGAGCCTCGTGCGGGATCGAGCATTGGGATTTACACAGAGGGAGAGGGCGAGGCAGACGAAGCGCAGCAACGGTGGAGCATAATCGGGGCCAAGGCCAGCATTGCCGCGCAAGAGGGCGACGCTGCCTTGTGGACCGGCATGCTCTCCGACCGACAGGGCAGCGGAGGCTGGAATTGGAGCTTTGAGTGGGGCGTCGTCCCCTGGCCGCGCGACCAGGAGGAGATTGCGGTCAGCCAGACCTTGGCCTACTTTGTCTCGGCCAACACCCCCCACCCCGAGGCGGTCTTGCGCTGGATCGACTTTTTGACCCGCCAGCCGCCGCAGCTCAAGGGCATCCCGGCCCGCCGCTCTGTCGCCGGGTCCGAGTCGGTGCGCCGCGCCTTTACAGACCAAATCGGGGCCGAGGCCTACGCCGCCTGCCTGCGGGCGATCCAGGAGGCGACGCCCGTGGACTATGGCATCTATCTCGTCGCGGAAAGGTATCTGGGCCAGGCGTTGCTGGACATCCTGGAAAACGGAAAGGACGTCGAGGCGGCGCTGGCCGAGGCGCAGGCTGCGCTCGAAGCGCCGTAGAAATGATCCCGCCCATAGCGTCTCATTGCCTTGCGACTGGAGGAAAATCCGAACGGTGAAGGGCAAGAGCATCCTTCCACTCTTGTTGACGGCGCTCATCCCGGTCCTATCTCTATGCGCCTGCGCCCCAAAACCAGATCCAACCTCCAAGCCGGTCACGATCACCTTTGCCATCGCCTCTTATCCGTGGATCACCGACCGGGCCGGGGAATACGAGCGGCTGGCGCAGGTTTTTCACGCGGCCTATCCGCAGGTCGCCGTTCAGGTCAAACCTGTGGATTTCAGTGCGTTATCCCCGGGCCTGGCCGACGCCGATTTTCTCACCGATCCCGCGTGGGGCGTGGACGTGCTCTTGATCGGCGCAGACCTGCTCCCGGCGCTGGCAGAAAAAAACCTCTTGCGCGATCTGGGGCCTGCACTCGAAGGAAATTTGGCGCTGGACGCCCAGGACTTTTATCCCCCCGCCCTGGACTTGCTGCGCCGGAAAGGACAGCTCTTGGGCCTGCCCGCCGAGATCGACCCGTGGGTGATGTTTTACAATCAAGAGCGCTTCGACGCCGCCGGCCTACCCTATCCGGCGGGAAATTGGGAATGGGACGACTTTTTGGCGACGGCGCGGGCGCTAAAAAAAGCCGGAGGCTTTGCGTTTGGCTCGTGGGGGGCGCAGGTGACGCCCTTTATCTACCAAAACGGCGGCCAGGTCGTGGATGATCCGACAGCGCCGGGCGGGGCAACACTGACCGATCCGGCAGTGGTCGAAGCTGTGCGCTGGTACGTGGACCTGGCGCTGCTGGAAGGCGTCATGCCCACGCCGGACCAGTTGGCCGGCTACGCCGTCGGCCAGGGCCGCCAACAGACCGTCGTGATGAGCGGAGACGCGGCAGACAAGGCGGCCGCTCAGGCTCAGGCCGACCTGGAGCAGGCCGTGAGCGGTGGAGACGCAGCGTTGTGGATGGGACGCTGGTCCGAGGGCGGCGGTCGCTGGGAGCGGTGGGATTTCCGCTGGGGCGTCGCGCCGCTACCCACCGGTCGCCAGGCGGCGACGGTCGTCAGCTTGCAGGGCTATGTGATCCTCGCGCACTCGGAGCATTTCGACGCTGCGCTTCAATGGGTGGATTTTCTGACCCGCCAGCCCCCTTTGCACGGCGGCCTGCCGGCCCGTCGCTCTGTCGCCGCCGGCGACGCCTATCGGCAGCAGATCAGGCCGGAAGTGGCCGGGGGCCTGGAGGCCTGCCTGGCCGTCCTGGAGAGCGGCGTAGTGCTGCCCGAATCACTCGAATGGATGGCGGCTCAATGGCTGGCAGGGCCACTCTTTGCGGTCCTGGGCGGGGAAATGACGGTCGAAGCGGCGCTGGCCGAGGCGCAGCAACAGGCCGAACGGTCTCTGAGCCAGTCGGACGACTAGAGTCGTCACGACGAGTCCAGAACATAATCTGCCCGCCACCGGCGCCACTCCTCCAGGTCGAGGTAGCGCCGCACCTGGCCTTTGTCCACCACCCACAGCGCCGTGGCAAAGCGCTGGATAAAATAGCGGTCGTGCACCACTGCCATCACCGTACCCTCGTAGGCGCGCATGGCCTGCTCGAATTGTTCCCGTGAAGGGATGTCCAGGTGATTGATCGGCTCGTCCAACAGCAGCAGGTTGCAACCCTGGGCCACCAGCGTCGCCAGCGTCAGCCGGGCCCGCTCGCCGAAGCTCAGATCGCCCACCGGCACAAACACGTCGTCGCCGCTGAAGAGAAAATAATGCAAAAAGGTACGCGTCTCGGTTTCGCCCATGGGCGCGACGGCGCGCAGGGTCTCAAAGGCGTTCCCGGTCTCGTCTAGCGTCTCCTGTTCCTGGGCAAAGTAACCCAGGCGCACGTTGCTGCCCAGCCGCACTCGCCCGGCCCTGGGCGTCAATTCGCCGGTGATCAGCCGAAACAGGGTCGTCTTGCCCGCGCCGTTGGGGCCGACGAGCGCCACCCGCTCCCCCTGGCGCAAGATCTGGTTCACGCCGCTGAACAAGGGCGCTCCGTCGAATCCCATCGCCACGTCTTCCAACGTCAGCACATCTTGTCCGCTTGGCGGCACGCTTTCAAACTCGAGTTTCATGCGCCACGACGGGTGGGGTTTTTCCACTCGTTCGTCGCTGTCCAAGTAACGATCCAGCTTTTTCTCGCGCGACAGAGCCTTCTTGGCTACTTTTTTGGCATAGCGACGCGGGCCAGGCTGACCGGAAGTAGTCGTCAATTCCACACTGCGGGCCTGGTTTTTGGTCTGCGCGATGTCTTGTTTGACGCGCCGGATTTCGGCCTGCTGGTCGCGCCACTGCGACCATTGTTTCTCCCACTGCTGCTCCCACGCCTCGATATACTCGGAATAGTTACCCACGTATTCGGTCACGCTGTGCGTCAACGCATCCAGGTCGAGGATGCGGGTCACAGTGCGATCCAGAAAAGTCCGGTCGTGCGAGATGACAAGCGCCGCCCCTCTGAAACTAACCAGCCAACTTTCCAACCACTCTAGCGCCTCAATATCCAGGTGATTGGTCGGCTCGTCCAAAAGCAACAATTGCGGATCCGAGAGCAGCACGCGCGCCAACCCTAGCCGGGTCTTTTGACCGCCGCTAAGAATTTCGACCGGCGTTTCCAGAGACAAGCCGGCCAATCCCAAACCCGCCAACACGGTCTGGACCTGATGGAGGCTGGTTTCTTCCCCCAGGGTTTCTAGTTCAGCCAGGGCAATGCTATACGCCTCAAATGACGCCCTACGCCCTTTATCCCTCGCCGTAGCGATGGCCTGGGCCAGACGGGTGACCTCGGCCTCAACGCGCCGCCGCCGCGAGCGGGCCAACAGCAGGTCGCCGACGGCGTCACCGGACGCATATTCCAGCCCCTGGGCCAGATAGCCCAGTCGCAGGTCGGGCGGCGAAAGGGTCACACCTCCGCCGTCAGGCTGCTCCGCGCCGATGATACAGCGGAGCAGCGTCGTCTTGCCACACCCGTTGGGACCAATGAGGCCGACCCGGTCGGTCGGGTTGACGACAAAAGAGACGCCATCCAGAATCACGTCGTCACCGTAACGTTTTGATAAATGATTGACCTGTAGCATAGATACTCCGAAAAGTAGTAGATTGATAGATGGCCCACGGTGAGACGTCTTGGGACGGGAACAAAAAAGCCGTGGGCAGAGAAACGCACCCACGGCTCGACAATTCTTGGGTCAAATCGCCTAGTCAAAGGGAGATGCGCCACCCCAGACCGGGAACAAGCTGATTGAGTTGCGCACTAGACCAGACCTCTTGCAAGATTAACCAAGCGCATTATAATCCGTGGGAATCAGCCTGTCAAGGCGCCCACTGCTCTTGACAGGCTGCCCGATGCACGCTATCATTCCCGCCGTGTTGGTATATATCAATATTCCACGCGTGTACCAATTTCACCGACGTGTTTCAAGCCTGCAATGACTGCATTGTTCCGCCCGCTGGTTACATGCGGCGGCTGCGCCAGATTTTTGATCATTTTGATCTGGACTGGGCAAAGTTCGAGTGTACAGAAAAAAGGTCGTGAAAGGGGAATAAAAACGCTTGTCAACCGCCGTGCTCTTGATCATCGGGCTGGCCGTGACCTTTGACTTTCTCAACGGCTTTCACGATAGCTCTAACATCGTAGCCACTGTCATTTCGTCGCGGGCTATGGCGCCACGCCGTATTCTGCTCATCACCGCCGCCGCCCATTTCGCGGGACCGTTCCTGTTTGGCGTGGCCGTGGCTACCACCATCGGTCACCAAGTGGTGGTAGAAACCGCCGTCACGCTGCCGGTGATCGAAGCGGGCCTCATCTCTGCCATCGCTTGGAACGTGTTTACCTGGTTCTTTGGAATCCCCTCCAGCTCGTCGCACGCGCTGGTTGGCGGCATCGTGGGCGCCGTGGTGATCCAATCGGGATGGGAGGCGCTGCGCCAGGAGGGCCTACTCAAAGTCATCGCCGCTTTGTTACTCTCGCCTGTATTGGGGTTGCTCGTAGGATTTTTTATGATGCGGCTCATTTTATTCCTGGCCCGAGGCGCATCGCCGCGTATCAACTGGGTTTTCAAGCGCGGTCAGTGGGGCACAGCCTTGTGGCTGGCCTTGAGCCACGGCGCCAACGATGCTCAGAAAACGATGGGGGTTATTACCATGGCGCTGCTGGCGGACGGGTTCATCAGCCACTTTGCCGTCCCGGGATGGGTAATCGCCCTGAGCGCCGGGGCCATCGCCACCGGCACAGCCCTGGGTGGGTGGCGGCTGATCAAGACACTGGGGGGCGGATTTTACAAGATCCGCCCGGTGCACGGTTTTACCAGCCAGATCGCCTCGGCTTCGGTGATTATGGGCGCGGCGCTGCTGGGAGGCCCGGTCAGCACCACTCAGGTGGTCAGCTCGGCCATTCTGGGCGTTGGCTCGGCCGAGCGGGTGAGCAAAGTACGTTGGAGCGTGGCCGGACACATCGTCACGGCCTGGTTTCTGACCATCCCGGCGACAGCGCTGGTGGCTGCGTTGGTTTTTGGAATCATGGATTGGATAAGGGGATGACCGTGAACTGGATCAAGAACTTTTTCAAACCGCGCCAGAACAATTTTATCCGGCTACTGGTTCAGCAGGCCGAGTACACCGTGCACGGAATGGAAGCGCTGGAGGCGTATATGAAAAAGCTCGGCACCAAACATGCCGAGCGGGTGAACCTGGCCGAAAAAGAGGCCGACGAGGTGCGGCGCATCCTGATTGACGAGCTGAATCGCACCTTTGTGACCCCCATCGACCGCGAGGACATCCACGCCCTTTCGCGCTCGATTGACGACATCCTGGACTATGCCTACACCACCGTCGGCGAGATGGACATTTTGGAGGTCGAGCCGAACGACTATTTGCGGCGCATGACCTCGCTGTTGGGCGACGCCGCCCGCGAAATCCTGCTGGCCGTGCAACGCTTGCAAGACCATCCTAACGTAGCCAACGACCATGCCGTGCGGGCCAAGGCGCTGGAAAACCGAGTCGAACAGGTCTACCGCGAGGCGGTGGCTGACCTGTTCCACCAGCCCCAAGACGTAGAACACATCGTCGAGATGCTCAAGCTACGCGAGATCTACCGCCATCTGAGCAACGCCGCCGACCGGGGCGACGAAGCCGCCAATACCATCAGCGACATCGTGGTCAAAATGACATGAGCTTGTCAGACCGGCCTATCAGCAAATGGACTCACCTTTAGCTCTCATCCTGGCGCTTTCCTCGGCCGGACTACACGCCAGTTGGAATTTGCTGGTGCGCGGCGAGCGCGACAGCGACTTTTTTCTGCGCATCCCGGCCATTATCGCCGTGTTGGGCTTGGGGCCGGCGCTGCTGGCCGAGGCCAACGGAACCGGTATCCTCTCGACCGGCTGGCGCTATATTCCCATCGCCGGAACTTTCCAGGCCATCTATTACCTGGGCTTGACCCGAGGCTACCGCAGCGGAGACTTTAATGTGGTCTATCCGGTGGCGCGAGCCGCGCCGGTCTTGCTGGTCGCTGTGGCCGACATCGTGCGGGGTCACCCGCCGACCGTTATCGGATGGTTGGGGTTGGCGCTGGTTACGGGAGGTTGTGTTCTGACACCCCACGAGTCGCTCAACCACCTCAACCTGGCGCGCTATAAAAGCCGCACCACGCTCTGGATCGCCGTCGCCGCGCTGGGCACGCTGGGTTACACCGTCGTGGATAGCGCCGCCGCCGAGGCCCTGGCGCCTGGCCTGGGAACGGCCCTGCGCTATCACGTGTTCGAGGCGGCGTTCTCCCTGCCGGCCTATTGGCTGATCCTGGCGGCGCTGCGCCAGCCCATTCGCTACGCCGGGGGCTGGTCGGCCTGGAAGCTACCGACCCTGGCGGCTGCATTTTTGTTCAGCTCTTACACCTTGATGCTGTGGGCCTACCAGCTCACACCGCACACCAGCTACATTGTGGCCGCGCGCCAGTTCAGCATCGTCATCGGCGTGGTCGGCGCGACGCTCATCTTCCGCGAGCCTGCGCCGGGGTTCCGGTTCACCATGGCGCTCATTATCACGGCCGGCGTTCTGTGCATCGGATGGGGCGGGTGATTGAAAAACATAGCGCATCACTGCTCGCCCTGCACAGCCATGACAACGAGCGCGTGGATACACCGACCCGCGACCGTGTGAGTGTTGACAACCCTTTTAATTTGTGCTATTCTATCCTCATAGATTGGTATACACCAGTCGCGCATGGCAGCCTCACACCAGTCGTTCCGTTCACAAAAACCTGTTACACCATCTGCAGCCAAGTGATTTTTCTCACTATGCCCCCACAAAGGAGGTGATACTCGGGCGATCTAGCGGGTCACTTTTATGTCCATCTACATGCCAAAACTTGTACAGAGGAGAAAGGAGAAAATCATGTCCCCTAGAAAAATGTGGACCGTTTTGAGCTTGTTGACCGTCCTGGCCATGATCTTCACAGCCTGCGCGGGCAAAGAAGTCGAGGTCACCAAGATTGTCACGGAAAAAGAGACGGTCATTCAAACGGTAGTCGAAAAGGAAACCGTCATTGAAAAGGAAACCATCGTCGAGAAAGAGACCATCGTCGAGAAAGAGACCATCGTCGAGACGGTCGTCGTTACGGTCGAGCCGGAGGCCAAGCCCACCGGCACTCTGCGGGTGGCCCTCTCGACCTTCCCCAATACGCTCGACGCTCCCATCACCGCCGAGCGGAACGCCCACAACGCCTCCCGAGGCATCTTTGACTCGCTGGTGTGGGTCAACGACGCCGGCGAGATCGAGCCGGAGCTGGCCGAGAGCTGGGAAATCTCGGACGATGGCCTGGAGTACATCTTCTACTTGCGCCAGGGCGTGACCTTCCACAATGGCGAGCCGTTCAACGCCGACGCGGTGGTCTTTTCCTGGGAGCGCTATCGCAGCCCCGACTTGGAGTGGAATGAGCGTTGGCAGATGGCCGACTCGGTGGAAAAAGTTGACGATTACACGGTCAAGATTACCACCGTAGAGCCCAAGCCGCTCCTGCTGCGCACCATCGCCGTCTCCTGGGAGATTATCCCGCCGGGCTACTTTCAAGAAGTTGGCGACGTAGAGTTCGGCACGCACCCGGTCGGCACCGGTCCCTTTATGTTCGTCGAGTGGGAGCAGGGCGACCACATCACGCTCAAGGCCAATCCCAATTACTGGCGCAAGGGCTATCCCAAGGTCGAGACGGTCATCTTTCGCCCCATCCCCGAGTCGGCCACGCGCGTGGCGGCCATTCAGACGGGCGAAGTGGACATCGTCGGTCGCCTGAGCGCGGAAGAAGCGCAGAGCTTGTTGGGTGTGCCCGGTGTGCAGGTGATCCGCTATCCGGTGGCCCGGGTCTACTATATCGCCTTTAACAACATGACTACCGGCGTGGGCCAGCCGACAGAAGACCCCCTTGTGCGGCAGGCCATGAACTATGCCGTGGACGTACAGGCCATCATTGACGCCCTGTTCAATGGTTATGCCAAGCCGTCCACGGGATTTGTGGCAACCGGTGAGCTGGGCTACGGAGCGGTCGAACCCTTTGGCTATGACCCCGACAAAGCCCGCGAGCTGCTGGCCGAGGCTGGCTACCCCGACGGCTTTACGATGGATATGGCCTGCCCGGCCGGCGCCTACACTCACTTTGAAGAAGTGTGCGAGGCCGTCGTCGGTTACCTGGGCGAGGTCGGCATCCAGGTCAATCTGGAGATCATGGAATCCGGTCACTACTGGGACCTGGAGGCCAACAAAGAGCTGCCGCCGCTCTTTGGCGACAGTTGGTCCGAAGTCTCCGGCGAGGCCTACAATCGCATGGCCGGCGCATTGCTCGGCCCAGACGCCAGCTATTCCTCGTGGAACGACGAAACGATCATCAGCATGCTGGGCCAGATCGCCACGACCGTGGATATTGATGCCCGCGAAAAACTATACGAGGATCTGCAGGTCTATATGGTAGAGAACCCGCCCTTTATCTACCTGTACGAACCGATGGCCTTTGAGGCCGTGCGCGACAACGTCCAGGACTACCGGCCACGGGCGGCAGAAGAATACTTTTTATTCTACACCTGGGTGGCCGGGGCGGAATAGCCCGCATCCCTCGAAATAGGACAGGCATGAACACAGATGGACGCAGTTCTTGACTGCGTCCATCTGCGAAATTTGCGCCTCACCCGGTTCCTGGAAAGGCGGCGCCCATGCAGCGTTATCTGCTTTTTCGTTTGGTTCAGGCCATTCTGATTCTGTTCGGGGTGCTGGTGCTGGTCTTTTTCATGGTGCGCCTCACTGGAGACCCGGCGTCGCTAATGATGCCGCGCGAGGCCAGCCTGGAGAGCATCGCGGCCTTTCGACAAAAAATGGGCTTTGACCGCCCGCTGGCGGTCCAGTTTTGGGATTTTTTCACCGGGGCCGTCGTGGGTGATTTTGGCAACTCGCTGCATTTCAAGACGGCGGCGCTACCGCTGGTGCTGGACCGTCTGCCGGCCACGGTGCAGTTGGCCGCCACAGGGATGCTCATGGCGATCCTCGTCGCCATCCCCTTGGGCCTGGTAGCCGGGGCCAGACCAGGCAGCCTGTGGGATTCCGTCGCCCGCCTGCTGGGACTGTTGGGCCAGAGCATTCCCAACTTTTGGCTGGCGCTGGTAATGATTTTCTTTTTTGCCGTTCGGCTGCGTTGGTTTCCCTCCTTTGGACGGGACGAGCTGAAATCGGTGATCATGCCGGCCTTTGTGATGGGTCTGGCGACGATGGGCGCTTTAGTGCGCCTGACCCGCTCGGCAGTGATGGAGATTCGCGGCGAAGACTATATCCGCACGGCTTACAGCAAGGGTCTGCGCCCCGAGCGCATCTATTATCGGCACATCCTGCGCAACGCCGCCATTCCGCTGATCAGCGTCATCGGCGTCCAATTCGGCTACATGCTGGGCGGATCCATTTACATCGAGACCATCTTTTCCTGGCCCGGCATGGGACAATTGCTGGAACAAGCCATCGGCTGGCGAGATTTTCCGCTGATCCAGGCCATCGCTTTTTTCACCAGCGTGGTCGTTGTCATATTGAATCTACTGACCGACGTAGCCTACACCATAGTAGACCCCCGCATCCGGTACGGGAGATGAGCGCATGGCCCAAACCTCTGTAGCGATAGACAAGGGAACCGGACTGACGGTAGATGAGGAACGGCGCTGGCGGCGCCGTCTGGCCTACGCCGGGCGCTTGCTGTGGCGGGACAAGTCCGGCATGCTGGGTCTGGCGATTTTTCTGCTGCTCGTGATCACTGCGCTCTTTGCCGCCTGGATTTCGCCCCACGATCCGCTACAACAGCATCTACGCATCGCCAAACAGCCTCCTGGCTGGTCGGATGGGGGAAGCTGGACCTATCCGCTGGGGACCGACAACCTCGGCCGGGACATTCTAAGCCGGGTCATCTATGGGGCCAGGGTCTCGCTGACGGTGGGATTCTTTGGCGTGTTGATCGCCGGCGGACTGGGCATGGTGGTTGGCTTGATCGCCGGTTATTTCGGCGGAAGGCTGGACAATCTCATCACGGGGCTGGTCAACCTGATATTGGCGCTGCCCTATTTGTTGTTCGTGGTGGTCATCGCCTCGATTCTAGGGCGCAGCCTGATCAATGTGATCTTTATCTTTGGCATCACCGACTCGCCCATCTTTGCCCGCACGACGCGCGGCGAGGTGCTGCGCCTGCGCCAGTCGGGGTACGTCGAATCGGCGATCAGCATCGGCGCCGGACGCTGGCGCATCCTGTTCGACCACATTTTGCCCAATCTGATCGGCCCGCTGATCACCGTGGCGACCTTTGAGATGGCCGGCATGATCTTTTACGAGGCCGGGCTGGGCTTTCTGGGCCTGAGCGTGCCGCCGACCGTGCCCAGTTGGGGCAACATGCTGGCGAATGGCCGCAAATATCTGTTCACCGAGCCGGCCGCCCCCTGGATCGCCACCTTTCCCGGCTTGGCCATTATGCTCACCTCGCTGGGCATGAACCTGTTGGGCGACTGGCTGCGCGATGTGCTCGATCCTCGTCTGCGGCGCACCCTGCGATAAGAGGAGGTTAGTTTAGCTCAAGCCCAGTTTTGCTCGCACAAAAGCACGCAGCCGTTTCAGCGCTTCAAAGGCCTGCCGCGCATCCTGAGGGCTGGTCGAGACACCCGGATACCGAATGTCTGTGCCGAATTGATCCAGCGTGGCAATCACATCCGCAATCAGAGAGAAATCGGGGTCAACGGCTGCGCACAGGTTACCCAGTTGAACCAAGTCGTGGCGACGAGGATAATCAACCGCGTGGCGCACCAGACAGGCCTTGAGGAACTTTTCGGCGCTCTGTTGACAACTCCAGCAAATGTTATCCGGCAGCAGTGTCTTGCGCTGCCGCAGCAGGATACGGGCGGTCTGGTAATCTGCTTCGGCCTTTTGGAGCCACCCGGCGAGGTCGTCGCTCATACAGGATTTTACCTTGCGTCACAATATCTTTGAACAAAGTGGGGCCGCGCTCGATCAATTCTCTCATCTCGGCCGGTGTGCGTACCAGCACATCCAGTGCAAAAAGGCGATGTGGAAACAGATCAGAGACAGCGCGGCGCCGTTCAAAGACGTTTCGGTTGGCGAGGGCATCGGTGATAATGAGTAAATCTATATCGCTGTCGCTCTCCGCCTGGCCATACGCACGCGAGCCGAACAAAATGATTGTCTCTGGGTCAAAAGCCGCCGTGATACGCTGCACGATCTCGCGCAACAAATCATTTGTGACCGGTGTGCAAGAAACACTTGTCATGCTACGGCCCATCCTTTTCACTGGAAAAGAGGCCAGAATAGTGTAACACACCCAACGCCGATTGGCAAGCAGCGATTGCATCTCATCAATCGTCATCTGTAAGGAGGCCCAAGTGGCGCCTGTTTTGGACGTTAGAAACCTCCTGGTCCGCTTTTACACGCTGGACGGCATCGTCCACGCGGTGAACGGCGTTTCATTTACCCTGGACGAGGGGGAGACGCTGGCCATCGTGGGCGAGAGCGGGTGTGGCAAGACGGTAACCATGATGTCCGTCCTGCAAATGATCCCCCGGCCGCCGGGCCGGATCGCCGGCGGTCAGGCGATTTTTTTCGATGGCCTGACCAGCCGCGATTTATTGACGCTGTCCGAGTCGGAAATCCGCCACGTGCGCGGCGGCCAGATTGGGTTCATCTTTCAGGATCCGCTTACCTCGCTCAATCCGGTGCTCACCATCGGCGCGCAGATTGCCGAGTCGCTGACCGAGCACATGAATATGTCAAGCGACGAGGCCCGCCAACGCACCATCGAACTGCTCGAATACGTGGGCATCCCCGGCGCGGCCCAGCGTTACGACAACTATCCGCATCAATTCTCCGGCGGCATGCGCCAGCGGGTGATGATCGCCATCGCCATCGCCTGCTCGCCCAGGCTGCTGGTCGCCGACGAGCCGACCACGGCGCTCGACGTGACCGTGCAGGCGCAGATCGTGGACCTGGTGTCGCATCTGCGCAGCGAGATGGGCATGGCCGTGATCTGGATCACTCACGACCTGGGCGTGGTGGCAGGGATGGCCGACCGGGTAATGGTGATGTACGGCGGTCAGGTGGCCGAGCGGGCGCGGGTGGACGATCTGTACGAACAGCCCCAACACCCCTACACCATCGGGCTGTTAGGCGCGCTGCCCCGCCTCGACGAGCATCAAAATCGCCGCCTGACGAGCATCGAAGGCTTTCCGCCCGATTTGTTGACGGCGCCCCGGCACTGCCAGTTTGCGTGGCGTTGCCCTTTTGCCTTTGAGCGCTGCTGGGCCGAAATACCACCGCTCATACCGGTGGGGCAGCGGCATCGGGTGGCCTGTTTTTACGATCTCGAGCGCGGGAGGCCCAGGGATGAAATCTAACGGGGAAGTGTTGGTTCGGGTGCGGAATCTAAAGAAATATTTTCCGATCATGGGCGGCCTGATCTGGAGCCGGCAAATCGGCGCAGTCAAGGCGGTGGACGGGGTCACTTTTGACATTCGGCGCGGAGAGACGCTGGGGCTGGTAGGCGAGAGCGGCTGCGGTAAATCCACCACCGGACGCGCGATTCTGCGACTGCACGAGCCGACCGGCGGTCAGGTATTTTTTGAGGACACCGACCTGACCGCGCTGAGCGCCGACGCGCTGCGGGCGTTGCGACCCAAGATGCAGATGATTTTTCAGGACCCGTACGCCTCGCTCAATCCGCGCCACCCGGTGATCAAGATCGTCGGCGAACCGCTGGTGATCCACCGCGCGGCCAGCGGGCGCGAGCTGCGCGAGCGGGTGGCGGCATTGTTGGAATTGGTGGGGCTCAAGTCGGTGCACCTGCGGCGCTTTCCGCACGAGTTCTCCGGCGGCCAGGGCCAGCGCATCGGCATCGCCCGCGCGCTGGCGCTCAACCCCAGTTTCATCGTGTGCGACGAACCGATCTCGGCGCTGGATGTGTCCATTCAGGCCCAGGTGGTCAATTTGCTGGAAGACCTGCAGGAAGAACTGGGGCTGACCTATCTGTTCATCGCTCACGACTTGAGCATGGTGCGGCACATTTCGCACCGCATCGCGGTGATGTACCTGGGCAAAGTGGTCGAGCTGACCGGGCGCAGCACGTTATTCAACGACCCGCTCCACCCATACACGCAGGCGTTGCTCTCGGCCGTTCCGGTCCCGGCGCCCAAGCTGGAGCGCGAGCGCCGGCGCATCATCCTCGAAGGCGAGGTGCCCAGCCCGGCCCACCCGCCCACGGGATGTGTGTTTCACACGCGCTGCCCGATTGCTCAGGAACAGTGTGTCCAAATCGAGCCGGAATATCGTGAGGTGCGCCCCGACCATTTTGTGGCCTGCCACCTCGTAGATATTGCGTCGGGGCTGAACGGCAGTAAAATACCGGCCCGGCGCATCCCGGTGCGCGAGGCCGGGCCGTTCGACCCGCCTGAAAAATCAGAGTGCGAAGACGATCTGACATCGTGATCGTTCGCGTATCATATAGACTTGAAATCAACGGGCGTCCGGCTTTAGCCGGGGAATTCTCGCTAAAGCCGGGGAATTCTCGCTAAAGCCGGGGAATTCTCGCTGAAGCGAGACGTCCGGACGTTCAAACCAATGCTATTTCAAACAGGAGAAAAACCATGCATATCATTATCCCTCTTTGGTCAGTACCTCGTTCTGTTTCGACAGGCTTTGAGCGCATGATGATGGAGCGGGGCGATTTTAAGGTCTTTCACGAACCCTTTTCCTACTTTTTCTACGCCAAAGAACACGGGGCGGCGGCCGTGGGCATGAACGTGGACCCCGACCATCCGCAGGATTTTGACGACATCATGGCGATGATCAAAGCGGCGGCCGAAAAAGAGCCGGTGTTTTTCAAAGACATGGGCTACCACGCTTTCAGCCGGGCCGACCGGGCTTTTCTCGGCCAGTTCGTGAACACGTTTATCATCCGCGACCCGGCGCTGACATTGGTTTCACACTACAAGCTGAACCCGGATTTCACGCTGGTGGAGGCCGGATACATCGAGCTGTACAAGATTTTCAAGCTGGTCGAGGAGATGACGGGACGGGTCCCGGCGGTCGTAGACGGCGAGGACTTGATAGAAGACCCTTTTGGAGTAGTCAAGGGCTATTGTGAGGCAGTGGGTATCCCCTTTATGCCCGAAGCCCTGGGTTGGGCCGGGGTCTTTCCGCCAGAGTGGAAGTCGTGGGAAGCGTGGCACCTGGATGCCGCCAGGAGCACCGGTTTCATCCAGGACATGGAAACCTTCGATTTCAGCGTGCGCGACGTCCCCCGCCTGTCCGAGATGTACGAGTTGTGTTGGCCTTTTTACGCGGCCCTATACCGGCATCGCATCCGGGGGCAGGCCCGGCAAGAACGACGAAAATTATGATGGAAACGACGCTGCGCTCGGAATTGAGCGAGGTGATCGGGCATTATGACGTTGGCGACCTGCTCGATTATGCGCGCAATGACTTGGGATACGTGAACACCAGTTATGCCGTCGAAACGGTCGCCGCTGGCGACCGGCGGCGCTACTTTTTACGCCAGTATAAACGCGGGATCAAAAAACAAGAGCTGGAGTTTGAACATTCGGTGATCGCTCATCTGGTCGAGCAGAATTTCAAGCTGGCAGCCAGGGTGATCGAAACTCGCGAGGGCGCGACTTTTGTGGAAAGGAAAGCCGATCAGGGGAGCATTTTCTATGCCCTGTTCGACTTTTTGGCGGGCGAGGACCGCTACACCTGGGTCAACCCGGTCTGTAGCGACCAGGAAATAGCCAACGCGGCCACAGTCCTGGCCCAATTCCACGCTGCCGTTTTCGGCTTTCATCCCAGCGGGAAACGGGACGAGCCGGGGATCGTCGAGCTCTTGCCGATCATCGCAGAGAACGTCACCCGCTGCGCCGGGCAGTCCAAAAACACGCCGTTTGATGCTTATTTTGTCAAAAACCTCGACCCGATTCTGGAAAACATCGCTCACACCCGGCGCGCCCTGCCTGGGCCGCAAGACCCGGCCCTGGTCCAGTTGGTGATTCACTGCGATTATCACCCCGGCAACCTCAAATTTCAGGGCCAGGAGGTCACGGGGCTATTCGATTTCGATTGGTCCAAGATCGACGCCCGTTGCTTCGACGTGGCGCTGGCCCTGCTCTACTTTTTTGCCGCCTGGGAGGGTAAGCGAGACGGCGCTTTTGACTTGCCCGGCGTGGGCATCTTTTTGCGCGCCTACCAGAACGCTCTGGCGGGCGTTCCTGGAGTGGGGGCTTTGAATGAAACCGAGCAAAGCTATCTCCCCGCCATGATGGCCGCCAGCAACCTGTACGTCTTGAGCTGGACGCTGGTAGATTTTTACAGCAAGGACGTTTCCCCAGACGAGTACCTGGTTTATCTGCGGCATGGCGTGCGCACCCTGCGCTGGCTGGCGGACCGTAATAACTGGGAGCGGCTCAAGGAAACCATAAACTCGGCCAGCGCGCCGCAAAAATCCGGGGGAGGAACGGCCCAGTGTACGAATTGCGCCAAAACATCGCCACCCAAGAGTGGGTGATCATTGCCCCGGCCCGCGCCGGACGGCCCCAGGAGCTGGCCCCACCCGACCGTCCCTTGACCAGCGAGCGAGCGGCCTGGGAAGCCGCCTGCCCCTTCTGTCCGGGCAATGAGGAGCCAGAGCTAGAGCTGGCGCGGACACCGGCCGATGGAGCGTGGCTGGTGCGCGTCCTGCAAAACAAATATCCGGCCTTGCAACCCGAGGGAGAGCGGGTCAGTCTCCTGGATGGCATCCACCGGCGGGTTTCAGGCGTGGGGCGTCACGAAGTGCTGATCGAGTCGCCGCGCCACAACACCTGTCTGGCGCTGGAACCCGCCGAGCAGGTCACGCGCATTCTGTGGGCTTTGCGACACCGCGGGCGCGTGATCGGCGCGGACCCGCGCGTAGAACATATCACCTATTTTGAGAATCACGGTCTCCGCGCGGGCACGACCCTGGCCCACCCGCACACCCAAATCATGGGCTTGCCGGTTGTGCCGCGCGACATTTACACTCGCATTCAAGAGGCCCGGCGTTACTTTGAAGACACGGGCGGCTGTGTCTATTGCCAGATGTGGGCCGACGCCGTGCAGGATGGCCGACGTCTGGTGGTGGAGAGTGAACAGTTTGTCGCTTTTGTGCCTTACGCGGCCTGCTCTCCCTTTCATTTGTGGATTCTCCCCCGCCGCCACGAGCCGAGCTTCCTGAACGCCACGGAACACGAGTTGTCCGATCTGGGGCATGTATTGCGCCAGGTGTTGCGCAAGCTCTACGTGGGGCTGCACGATCCCGACTACAATACCATCGTTCGTTCAGCCCCCATCCGCGCTGGCGGAGAAGAGTATTTGCACTGGTACGTGGCCATCGTTCCGCGCGTCTCTCTCTCCACCGGGTTTGAGCTGGGCAGTGGGGTGTTTGTCAACACGGCCCTGCCGGAGGACAGCGCGGCCTTTTTGCGCTCTGTTCGCCCGGATGCGTGAGGCCGCTGATGTCAAAGCAGGAGGACCATGAGACACAGAATCGGTGCTTGGATCGCACGTTCTGAGTGGCGCTCGGCGCTGTGGTCGGGTGTGTCGCTGACCGCCGGCGCGCTGATACTGGCCGTCAACCTGAATCTCTTTATGGCCCCGGCCAACATCGCCCCCGGCGGCGTGTCGGGCACGTCGATCATTATCCACGAATTCACCGGCTGGCCCATTGGCACAATGATGCTGGCGCTCAACGTGCCCTTGCTGGCGCTGGGATTTCGCCACCTGGGTCGTTTCCGCTTTTTGGGCCGCACGCTCTACGTGGTGATCCTCTACAGCGTCGGCGTGGACCTGCTGGCTCCCTGGCTGCCCACAGAAGGCATCACCGACGACTTGATGCTCAACGCCCTATACGCGGGCGTGGTGGGCGGCATTGGCACCGGGCTGGTGTATCGCGGGCGCGGCACGTCGGGAGGCACAGGCATTGTGGGACGCGTCCTGCAACTGCGCACAGGCATCCCTATCAGCCAGATTTACATGCTCACCGACGGGGGAGTGGTGTTTGTCGCGGGGATGGTCTTTGGCTGGGACCGGGCGCTGTACGCGCTGGCGACGCTGTTTACATGGGGCATCGCGGCCGACATGGTGTTGGAAGGCCCCAGCGTGGTGCGCACGGTCTTTATCGTCACCGACCGACCGGAGGTAGTGACCCAAACCGTCTTTGACCAGCTGGGGCTGGGGTTGACGGCCTGGCCGGCGCGGGGCATGTTCACCCACGAGGAACACACGGTGCTGTTCTGCACCCTCAGCCGGCCCGACGTGAACGTGCTGCGGGCGCTGATCCTCAAGACCGATCCCGATGCGTTCATCGTCATCGGGCACGGACATCAGGCCACCGGCGGGGTGTACCGACGCACCATGCAGCGCGAGAGACGGCCGCCGACAAGCACCCCATCTGCTTGACAGTCATCCGTGTTTCTGCTAGACTGAGGATCAGAATCACAGAATGTCAGGAGGTATGTCGTGTCTGAAACGCTGATGCTCACGCTGGCTCAACGGGGGGGCGTCACGCTGCCCAAGTCGTTGCGCGAGAGATACAAGCTCCAGACTGGCGACGGGCTGACCCTATTAGATCTTGGGGGTGTGTTCGTCCTCAGTCTGCGCCGTTCCGAGGTAGACGCCCTTGCAGACCGGTTGGCGCAGACGCTCATCGAGAAGGGCGAATCGTTAGAATCTATGTTGCAGGCCCTGCGCGAGGAACGGGAGCGATATGCCGGACAAAATTCGGGTGTTTCTTGACACCAGCGCATTGTTTGCCGGCATCTGGTCCAGCGCGGGGGGCGGCCGTATGCTGCTCAAGTTGGGTGAGGCAGGTGCGATCCAACTGCTGGTCAGCCCACAGGTGATCACGGAGATCGAAGGGGTGCTACGTCGCAAAGCGCCTGAGATGTTGGGGCTGATGGCTATAGTGTTAGATCAAAGCGATGTCGAGGTGGTCGCCGCACCACCGCCGGAGGCTATGCAAGAACATCTTGTGTCGGTTGGTCACTTGGGTGATGCACAAATATGGGCTGCGGTCGGATTGGTGCAGCCCGATTATTTTGTGACCCTCGATCGCAAGCATTTTCTTGATAATCCGGCTTTGAGGTCAAGTGTCGCGTTTCCCGTCGGCACGCCCGGTGATTTCTTGATCTGGTATCGAGCTCAGTTATCTGCCAAGATGTAGCATCATCTCACGGTATCGGGAAAAACGTGACAGACATCATTGCGATTGACCGGCCAAGGGTCTCCGGACCGAGACAAGATGGCTTGAAGCATAGAGCGCCCGCACAGATTGCGGGCGCTCTGTGTGTGAGCACGCTTGGGCTACTCGACCGGAATTTCCTGATACACCTTGCCGATGTCGATGCCCTGGCGGCGGCGGTAGGCGTTAAAGCCGTAAAAGATGCCCGCAGCCAGCGCATAGTTGGCAAACATGAACACCATCGAGCTGGCGTTCTGCCAACCGATGCCATACAGCACATCGGGATCCCAGAGCCATTCGACCAGCAACCAGTCGAGGAAGAACAAAAAGATCAACCCGGCCGTGACAATCAACGGGAACTGCCCCTCATCCATCAGCTTTTTGCCCACATAGTAGATCAGCCATAGCAGCACGACCACGTTGATCAGGGTGAAAATCCAGGTTCCGATCAGCGAGATCCACTGCAAAGCGTCTTCAGGCAGGTCCAGCGCATCGACGCCGTAGCGCACCGACGTGACGATGAGGTACAGTGATCCGGCGGCAAACAGAGCCATCACGATCCAACTCAACCAGTTGGGCGCTTTCATCCTGGCGATGGGCGAGCCGTCGAACACGTCCTTGAGCTTCCACGGCAGCAGAATGGCCGCCGCCGTGGAACCCAGGAAGGTCACGGCAATGACCAGCGTGGCATCCAGCGCCAGGGTCTGAAAGTCGAAAATGTCGTAGGCGTAGAGGATCGAGATGACGATGGACGGGATGGCCATGAGCAGCAGCGCGTTGATGGGCGTGCGCGTGCGCGGCTCTATCTTAGACACCCACTCGGGCAGCATGCGGTCAAAGGCGGCGGCAAAGATCACGCGGGTGGAGCTGAGAAACACCGTGCCCGACCAGCCGAACCACCACAGGCTCATGAGCAGGATGACCACAAACTGCACGACCCGGCTGGTGCTCATAAAGGCTGCAAACAGGGCCGGGTAGGGCCAGAAGGGCAGCGGGGGCGCTTCTTCGGTGTAGCCCCAGGTATAGTTCCAAAAGGCGCCGTTGGCCCGGTTATAAAAATCCCAGCCCAGCGACTTGTTGATCAGCGCAAAGAAAACCAGCGCCAGCCCTGCCGTGACGATGATGGCGGCGGCCATGCCCCAAAAGTTGCGCTTGAAATCGCTGGCCCCGCGCACCTCGCCGTAGAGGGTGGAACCCCAGTTGGGCCACAGGTTGAAAAAGACGACCATGGGAATCAGCGCCAGGCTGGCCCCCACCGCCAGGTTGCCCCACGGGGCGGCCACAGTCCCCGCCATATCCGGCGATCCGGCTTCCATCGTCGCCGCGTACAAATCGGTCTCCTCTGCGCCGAACATATCAGGGGCGATAGAGTTGAGATTGTCGGTGAAGGTGGCTTTGCTGCCAAAGAGCAGCAAGGCGAACACCAGCGCCAATCCGACCATCCCGCCCCAAAAGCAGAACTTTTGAATGCGGGCGTAGGTCTTCATCCCCAAAGCGATGTAAATGAAAACGACGACGCATACCGCCAGCGAGCCGACCAGCAAGCCGGAGGATTGTTCGGTGAACCACAGCGCGGCGTCTTGCAGGCCCAGGATGCCCAAAATGGGGGTAAAGAACTCATAGTTGAGCATCTGGCCATAGAGAGGCACCCACAACCACAGAATGAACCACCAGCCGGTCACGGCCAGGATGAACCCCACCGCGCGCCCCAAAATGCGGCTCTGCCACACGTAATCGCCGCCGGCGCGGGGCATGGCCGAGATCAGGCTGGCATAGACGATCACCTCGAAAATGGTAAACACGCCGCCAATGACCACGGCCGTGGCGAGGTGACCTTCAAAATAGTAGCAGTAGGAAAAGATGTACAGACCGAGCGTGATGAGATTGATGGAAAACGTGGCGTACACAAAAGCGTCAAACACCGACCAGGAACGCACCAGGCCACTCGCTTTGCGCACAAAAAGAGTGACTTCGCTCATTTGGACCTCCTTTGCTCACAAGAGACTGAAAAGAGAATCAACCCCAGCTCTCGGCGAAACGAGAGCGACATCTCTATCACACTCCTTCGCTGCGTAACACTCACCTCCTTTCCTTTGGCGGTTCCGATAGACGCCGCTTTAGCCTGTGGTGAGGATATAGTTGCCCACCTTGTTGCGTTTTAGCTCGACGATGGCCCCTTGCAGGATACCCTGTTCGTACATACTGCCGGGATTGATGCACAGAGTACGTCTGAGCTTGCGCGTGCCTTTACCTTCGTGAATGTGGCCGTGCAAGCCGAGCAGGGGCTGGAACGACTCGATGGCCTCCAACACGGCCCGGCTGCCTACGTTGATCAGCGCCCGCCCGGCATAACTGGGGCGCAAATCCGCATCCAATTCAGGCGCTTCGTCCAACCCGCTGGCGTAGGGGGGCGCGTGAAAATTAAACACTGCATTTTGAGGATCGTGCAACTGAGCGGTAATGGCCTTGAGCCGCTCGCGCAGCGCGTCGTCGCTCTCTTCCCGGTGCGTGTCCCAAGGGGTGGGGTTGGTCCAGCCACAACTGACCATCTCGTGATGTTCGTCGAGAGAGATCACGCGCCCTTCGGCCAGCTCGACGTGGCGGGAGGTTTTGATGACCTGATCCAGCTCGAACACGTCGTCGTTGCCTGGGCAGACATAACACCGAATCCCCGCGCCATCCAGCTTTTCAGCCGCATACGCCATCCAACGCTCGGCGGTCTGCAGCGCCTGTTTTAGAAACAGCTCGTCCGAGCGGCCCGGCGTGGATGAGATTTCGGCCACTTCGTCAGGGTCGGTGACGTAAGGATAGTAGCCCCGGTTCTGAATCGTGCGCACCATCTGATCCACGGCAGCCTGCCCTTCAAGAAGGGTTTCTTGTTCCAGCAACGTCACTTTGTACGTGTCGTTGCCCTGGGCGACGATAGGCACAATGGCCTTGCCGGTCATGTCGCCGCCCAAAATCAGAACATCCGCCGTGTAAAATTTGCCGGCGCTGATGAATTTTTTCCAGCAAATCTCTGAACCGTGGACATCGGTGGCAAAGAACAACTTGGTCATGTGAGTTTCCTTTCCCAGCAGACCGCCGTGGATCGAGTCAACTATTAGCAAGGATGCAAAAAGAATCCTGATGCATCTTTTTTGTGAGGATAGATGGAACCTGGTCAAGAGTGGCAGAGCCGTCCAGGTCGAGGCATGACAATGCCCGGACACTGGTATACACCAATTCAATTTAGCACAAATTGTTAGATTTGTCAAACCAATTTCCATCTGAGCCATTGGCAAACGCAGAGTTCGCCAGTCTTGGGCTTGATTGGACGAATGCGGCGAGATAGGCTACAATAAGCCCCGGAGAACAGCAGTTGCGGCTTGTGCGTTATTACAATCAGGGGAGCTGCTCATGAAACAATACAAACTCGACGCCGCCGGGCTTTCCGACCGGGGTATAAAACGGGATCACAACGAAGATGCCTGGGCGGGACCTCCCGCTCAACTCAAAGAGGAGCAGCTTGCCAATAAAGGCTGGCTGTACGTGGTGGCCGACGGCGTGGGCGGCCACCTGGCCGGCGACGTCGCCAGCCAGATAGCCGTCGAGATCATCCAACAACAGTATTACGCCGACCCCTCGCCCGACGTGGCGACCAGCCTGACAGCGGCCATCCAGACCGCCAGCGACCTGATCGGCCAGGAAGCGGCTGCCAAGCTCGAGCAGCGCGGCATGAGCACCACGGTCACGGCGGCCGTCTTGCGCGGCGAGCGATTGATCGTGGCGAACGTGGGCGACAGTCGCACGTTTCTCATCCCCGGCAAACACAGCCGGGAGCGCACCGAGCACGTCCGGCAGATCACCACCGACCACACCTGGGTCGAGGAGCAGGTGCAGGCCGGGATCATTACCCACGAAGAAGCGGCCCGGCATCCACAGCGCAACATTATCACGCGCTCTCTGGGCAGCGACCAAAAACTTTACGTGGACATTTTCGAAGAGCCAGTAGCCCCCGGCGACGCCGTGCTGCTGTGTAGCGACGGTCTGAGCAACATGGTCACGATGGATGAAATCGGGAGTACGGTCCAAGCCGGACGCACGCCCGAAGCGACCGTGCGCCAATTGGTCGAGCTGGCCAAACAGCGCGGCGCCCCCGACAACGTCACGGCGGTCCTGCTCAAGATCCAGCGTCCAAGCGCAGGCATCGGCCAAGTGCGCTCAATGGCGATCGTTCTAGGCTTGATCGCCGGGGTGTTGGCGTGGGTGTTGTTGACCCAGAACGGCGAGAGACAGCCCGTGTCGCCGCTATCGCCGCTATCGCCGCTGCCACCCACATCGTCCTTAATCCTGCAGCAGCCGTTGATGGCCTTTTTCAAGATTGGGATAGGGTGAGAGTTTATGGTCCAACCAGCCATCGCATGGGTGCGCGCCCGGCGCGACGAACACCTGGCACAACTCAAAGACTTGCTGACCATCCCTAGCGTCAGCGCCCAGACCGAGCACCGGGCCGACATGTTGCGGGCCGCCGAATGGCTGGCCGGGCACATGCGAGCCATCGGCCTGACCCAGGTAGACGTTCACCTGACCGAAGGGTACCCTATCGTCTGCGCGAGTTGGGAGGAGGACCCCGCCGCCCCCACCGTGCTGATCTACGGCCACTATGACGTGCAGCCGCCCGACCCGTTGGACTTGTGGCACACCCCACCCTTTAAGCCGAGCGTGCGCGACGGGAACTTGTACGCCCGAGGCGCAACAGACAACAAAGGCCAGTTGTTCACCCACCTGAAGGCCCTTGAAGCCTTTATGCAGACCGCCGGCCGGCCGCCGGTCAACATCAAATTCCTGGTCGAAGGCGAGGAAGAGATCGGCAGCCGCAGCCTGGCCGGTTTTGTGGCCGACAACTGCGCCTGCTTTGACGCCGACATCGCCCTCATCTCCGACTCGCACATCCTGGCCCCGGATCAACCGGCGCTGCTATACGGCCTGCGCGGGCTGTGCTACATGGAGATCGAGCTGCACGGGCCGTCGCACGACCTGCACTCGGGCAGCTTTGGCGGCGCGGTGCACAACCCGGCGGAGGTGCTGTGTCACATCGTCGCGGCGCTCAAGGACAGGCAGGGCCGCATGACCATCCCCGGCTTCTACGACCGGGTGATCCCGTTGAGCGACGACGAGCGGGCCGAATTGGCCCGGGTCCCCTTTAGCGAGGAGCAGTTCCGCCGCGAGACGGGGGTCAGCCAGACCTGGGGCGAGGTTGGCTATTCGGTATTGGAGCAAATCAGCGCCCGGCCCACGCTGGATGTGAACGGGCTGGTGGCCGGCTATACCGGCGAAGGCGGCAAGACGGTCATCCCGGCCTGGGCGCAGGCCAAAGTGAGCATGCGCCTGGTCGCAAACCAGGACCCGGTGGAGATCGAGCGTCTTTTCATCGCTTACGTCAAATCATTGACGCCCCCTACCATGCAACTGACGGTGCGCAACTGGGGCCTGGCCAAACCGGCCCTGGTGGACCGCAACATCCCGGCCATGCAGGCCGCCGTGCGGGCCTACGAGCGCGGCTTTGGCGCGACGCCGGTGTTTATGCGGGAGGGAGGATCGATCCCCGTGGTGACGCTGCTCAAGGAAACGCTGGGCGTGGACACGGTGTTGATGGGCTTTGGCCTGCCCGACGACAACCTGCACAGCCCCAACGAAAAGCTGCGCCTGGACAACTTTTATCGGGGTATCGAGACGGCTATCCATTTTCTGGTCGAATACGCCGCCTGCTGTTGAGCGTAATGTCATGGCAAATGGAGACGCCCGGCGCTTTGGAAGCGCCGGGCTTTTTTTGTGGTCCGGTCACTTTTCCCGCCAATTGGCTCTACACAGGCAGGTTGTTTTGGGCTAAAATGAACTCGATGGAGCAAGCCACCAGCAGGCCAATGGATGGGTAATGATATGGAGATCCCGCTGGACCGCGACAGCGCGTTGCCGCTTTACTTGCAAATTCAGCAACACCTCACCCGCCTGATCCGCGAGGGGGCGCTGGCCCCACACACCCCTCTGCCGGCCACGCGCCAACTGGCCGCCGACCTGGGCGTGAACCGCATCACGGTGAGCAACGCCTACGCCGAGCTGGAGGCGGCCGGGCTGGTGTATGCCCAGACGGGGCGCGGGACGTTCGTGGGCGAATTGCCCACCGGGACGCCATTGAATCGCGCCCCCGCCCAAGACGACACTCAACCGCTGTGGCAACAGGCCCTGGCCGCCCGGCCCCTGCCCTCCACCGACGGCCAGTGGCGCAGGCTGATGGGCCAGGCCAATGGGCCGGGCGTCATCTCGTTCGCCGGCGGCGTGCCTGACCTGGACACCTTTCCCGTGGACGACTTTCGCAAGGCCATGCAGGCAGTGTTCTCCCGCGACGGCCAGGCCGCGCTGGATTACGACCCCGTGCAGGGCTATCCGCCGCTGCGCGAGGCCATCGCCCGCTTTCTGGGCGAGCAGGGCATCGCCGTGGGCGCAGACGAGATTTTTATCGCCTCCGGCTCGCAGCAGGCGCTCAGTCTGGCGGCGATGGCGCTGTGCCGGCCGGGTGACACGGTGCTGGTCGAGAGTCCTACCTACGCCAACGCCCTGCAGCTCTTTCGTTGGCTGGAGACCCGGCTGGTGGGTATACCGATGGACGATGAAGGCATGCGGGTGGACCTGTTGGAGCACCTGCTGCAACACCAGCGTCCGCGCCTGCTGTACACCATCCCCACCTTCCACAACCCCACCGGCGCGACGCTGAGCGGGCGGCGGCGGCGCGAGCTGCTGGCCCTGGCCGGGCGCTACGGCTTGCCGGTGATCGAGGACGATTATCTGGGCGACCTGCGCTACGACGGGGCGCGCGAGCCGTCGCTGCGGGCGCTGGACCGGGACGGGAACGTGATCCACGTCAGCACGTTTTCCAAAATGCTCATGCCCGGCCCGCGCGTGGGTTATGTGCTGGCGCGTGGGCCGCTGCTGGAGCGATTGGTAGACCTGAAGCGGCAGACCGACCTGGGCACGTCGGGGCTGATCCAACGGGCGTTAGAGGTATACATCGGCGAGGGGCGCTGGCGGGCGCACACTCGGCGGGTGAGCCGGGTTTATCGGGGGCGGCGCGACGCGATGGCGGCGGCGATGCAGCAGCACTTTCCACCCCAGGCTCAATGGAGCACACCCAAAGGGGGGTTTTTCGTGTGGGTGCGCCTGCCAGAGGGGGTATCTATACACGACCTGTACCGGGCAGCGCTCGAGCGCGGGGTGGCATTTGCGCCGGGTCCGCTCTTTTTCCCCGGCCCGCCAGCCTACCCGGCCTTCCGGCTCAGCTTTGCCGGGCATCCACCCGAGCGCATCGCCGAAGGCATCGAACGGCTGAGTGAGGCGCTGCGCGAGGTGTTGGGACGCGAACGCAGCGCAGAGTTGCCGGGCCAGCGGGTTCAAATGCCGGTGTGAGCGGGACACGGAAGACGAAGGACGAAAAACGAATCGGCGACGGGGATTCACTTGACACAGTAGAACGTCCGTGCTATCCTGATTGCCCAAGAGTCATCTGGGAAAGGAGGGTAGCCAATGTCGAGACACAAACAGGATACAAAGCGCCAACGCCGCATCCACAAAAAAACATTAGAGCAACTGTACTATGAGGAAGGACTCACTCAGGCCGAAATAGCCGCTCAGTTAGGATGCAGCAAAACCTTTGTTTATCAGCGAATGAAAGAATATGGTCTGAAAACCCGTACCCAGGCCGATTATGTCCAGATTACCCTACCGCGTGACGAGTTGTACGAGCTATACATCACCCAAGGTAAGACGTATGAAACCATCGCCGCTCACTTTGATTGCAGTGTGCATACTGTCAGGAAACAGATGCGTGTTTATGACATCTCTGCTCGAACGCGCGCCGAGCGTCCGTTGATAGAGTTGCCCTACGATGAACTGTACGAGCTATACACACACCAAAGCCTGGGCGTGGATGTGATTGCAGCCCGACTCGGGTACAGCCGGAACACTGTTTTGAGATGCTTGCGAGACCATGGCATTCCCGTGCGGCCATCCGGCACGCCGCAGAGGCAATATGTACCGCCTCAAGTATACGCCAGCATTACACCCGATGTAGCGTATGCACTGGGTCTGCTGGCGGCCGATGGTTGTCTGAACAAGAACTATAATCAGGTAGTTCTAACGTCAACCGAACCGGAAATCATTGCCTTGTTTGCAGGGTGTCTCCAATTGGACCCAGACCTTGAACCGTATGTAGTAAAACGCAATGGCAAATGGAAGCCAACGTATATGCTTTATTTTTCCGACCCCGGCTTTCGCGTCTTTTTGGAACATATAGGATTGTCGCCTGCCAAGAGCAAGACAATTGGTCCATTAAAGATCCCTGATCAAGTGTTCAGTGATTTTATACGCGGTGTGTGGGATGGTGATGGTTGTTGGCACATCCATCGCAAACCCAGGCGTTCGGCGTCGCATCCTGGCTACCTGCGAGGAACGTTGACTTCGGCCAGCCCAGCCTTTTTAGAGTGGATACAAACCACCGTTGAGCGAATCGTCGGCTTGTGCGGCCATATCTACGGTATACGCTTGGTGTACTATGGTCGTGAGGCGGTCGCGTTGGGAGAGTGGTTATACTGGGCGCCAGACATACCTGCCCTCTCGCGCAAGCGCTCCATCTGGGAACGGTTCTCCGATCGGAGTCACGCGCCGTCTGGATGAAAACGGTTGTTGCCTCATCTAAATTGAGATCCGATTTTAACTGCTTGGAGGTTTGAAATGAACAAAGAGACTGGTACAACTACAGTGAAGCGAGGCCTCGCGCAAATGTTGAAAGGGGGAGTGGTGGCCGACGTCGTGACGGCCGAGCACGCCCGCATCGCCGAAGAGGCCGGGGCGTGCGCGGTGATGGCGCTGGAGCGCGTACCGGCCGACATCCGCGCCCACGGCGGCGTGGCCCGCATGAGCGACCCGGCGCTGATCGTCGAGATTATGGAAGCGGTCAGCATCCCGGTGATGGCCAAGTGTCGCATCGGGCATTTCGTCGAGGCGCAGATTTTGGAGGCGCTGGGCGTGGATTACATCGACGAGAGCGAGGTGCTCACCCCCGCCGACGAAGCGCATCACATTGACAAGCACGGCTTCAAGGTGCCTTTTGTGTGCGGCTGCCGGAACTTGGGCGAAGCGCTGCGGCGCATCGGCGAGGGGGCGGCGATGATCCGCACCAAGGGCGAGGCCGGCACGGGCGACGTGGTGGAGGCGGTGCGGCACGCCCGCGCCGTGCTGGGCGAGATTCGCCGCCTGACGGCCATGCGCGAGGATGAGATGATGACCTACGCCAAAGAGATCGGCGCACCCTATGAGCTGGTCAAAGAGACGGCCGAGCTGGGCCGCCTGCCGGTGGTCAACTTTGCCGCCGGAGGCGTGGCAACGCCCGCCGACGCAGCCCTGATGATGCAATTGGGCGTGGATGGCGTGTTCGTGGGCAGCGGCATTTTCAAAAGCGGCAACCCGGCGCTGCGGGCAAAAGCCATCGTGCAGGCCGTGACTCACTACGACGATCCGAAAATCCTGGCCGAGATCAGCAAGGGGCTGGGCGAGCCGATGGTGGGCATCGGCGTGACCACGCTGGCAGAGAATGAGCGGCTGGCAGTGCGGGGGTGGTAGTCAGTCGCCAGCAGACAGTAAATAGGGGACGTTGAAGGGATGAGGATTGGTGTGTTGGCCCTGCAGGGGGCGTTTATCGAGCACGAAAAGATGCTGGATCGGTTGGGCGCACAGCCGGTCGAGGTGCGCTTGCCAGAGCAGTTGGCCGGGCTGGATGGGTTAATTATCCCCGGCGGCGAATCGACCACCATCGGCAAGCTGGCGACGGATTTTGGGTTGATGGAGCCGCTACGCCGTTTCGCTGCCGGGCGACCGACGTGGGGCACGTGCGCCGGGCTGATCTTTTTGGCCCGCGACGCCGGTCGTCCGCAGCCACTGCTGGGCCTGATGGACGTGGCGGTAGCGCGCAATGCGTTTGGGCGGCAGGTGGAAAGCTTTGAGGCCGACCTGAAAGTGCCGGTTTTGGGCGAGCCGCCCTTCCCGGCGGTGTTTATTCGGGCCCCGCTCATCGAGCGCGTGGGACCGGGTGTGGAGGTGCTGGCGTGGCTGGCCGACGGACGAATCGTGGCCGCGCGACAGGGGCGCTGGATGGTCACGGCCTTTCATCCCGAACTGACCGACGACGATCGGTTTCATCGCTTGTTCCTAAAAAGCTGTTAAATCCGGCAAAGCCAGATCAGAAAACCTTCCGGGAAGCTAGGCTTCCCGGAAGGTTTGTTTTTGGAGCCACTTGCAAAATATAATAAGCAATGCTATAGTTTATCTATCGTCTTAACCCACGCCGGCTTTGTTATTTGGAGGTCTGCATGATGAAAGTCTCCTGTCTACAAGAGAACCTGGCGAAAGGCCTGAATATCGTCGGGCGAGCCGTAGCCAGCCGCAGCACAACCTTGCCTGTGTTGTCCAACGTCTTGCTCAGCACAGACAATGGACGTCTCAAGCTGTCGGCCACGAATCTAGAGATCGGCATCAACACCTGGATCGGCGCCAAAGTCGAGATGGATGGGGCCATTACCATCCCTGCCCGCACCTTTGTAGACCTGGTCAACACGCTGCCGCCCGAACGCATCGACATGGAATTGTCGGTGCGCACGCAGACCTTGCACCTGAGCTGCGGTAGAAGTGAGGCTAATATTAAGGGCATTGACGCTCAGGAATTTCCACTTATCCCCAGCCCAGAAGGCGTCGGGCAGATATTGATCGACCCGGAAATCCTTAACAAGATGATCAATCAAGTGGCTTTTGCAGCCGCTACCGACGAAAGTCGCCCAATGCTGACCGGCGTCTTGACCAAGTTTGACCAGCACCACCTCACGATGGCAGCCGCTGATGGGTTCCGGTTATCGGTGCGCAAAGCTCTACTAAACACGCCCGTATCTGAATCTATTCAAGTCCTGATCCCGGCCAAGGCTCTCACTGAACTGGCGCGCATTTCAGGGGAGCAAAAAGACCCCATAGAGATCACGATCACTCCGGCGCGCAATCAGATCTTGTTTCACCTGACTCACACCGATTTGGTCGCTCAATTGGTCGATCTGCAATTTCCTGATTATGAGCAAATCATCCCCAAACGCCACACCACCCGCACCGTGGTCAATGCGCCCGAATTGCTCAAAGCCGGACGCGCAGCGAACATCTTTGCCCGCGAGGCGGCCAACACGGCCCGCTTGCACGTTCTCCCCGGGGAAGAGCTGACTCCTGGCCGCGTCAGCATCACCGCACGCTCGGATGAAACAGGGGATAACGTCGGCGAGATTGACGCCGCCGTTGATGGTGAAGAAATCGAAATCGCCTTTAACATTCGATACCTGTTAGATGTGCTTTCGGTTATCGACGCGCCGCAGGTCGCGTTAGAAACCTCGACTTCCAACAGTCCCGGCGTGATCAAACCTGTCGGCGACGACGACTTTATCCACGTGATTATGCCCATGCACATCGGTCGTTAGGCCCTCTTTTAGCTTGGCAGATGGAATGCGGACTGGAATGCCCTCAGGAAAGCCTGGGGGCGATTTGTAAACCAAATTCAAGGGTCCAGCATGGAACAAGCTCAGGAAAATGCCTCCCCAGCTCCAGTCACCGAGGTATTTCGTCACCCATCCGCCTATACGATTAACGAAGCATTGGCCGATCTGGTAGCGCCTGATCCCACCCAAGTTGCCCGCCACTTATTACAAGCTCTCGTTCACACGACGAACGCCGAATTTGGTCACCTCATTTTAGCAGACACAGACACTCAGGTAGCATCAAGTTTGACATTCCGTGACGGTCAAATACAAGAACTCGATTATCCCACCGCATTGCAGGCTCTCAGGCAGACCCTGGCCGGTTGGTCCTATCAACACCGCCAAAGAGTCCTCGTCTCCGACTCCGACGCAGACCCGCGGAGCAAGTCCTGGCAGGACCTGGCAAGCTTCAAATCTGCTCTGGCAGTACCCATTTCAACTGACACCCAGCTTTTAGGCGCGATCGCGCTTTTTTCGCTCCAGCCCAAACACTTTGACGACGCCTACCTTAGCCAGGCGTCGGCTTTTTGCGTGTTCGCCGCGGGTATGATCGAAAACATCTATCTGCACCATCTGGCGGCGCAGAATCAAAAAACAATCAATGCCCTGGGTTATGCCGCTCGCTTTATCAACACTTATCCAGACCTGGAACAAACCTTAACCCGGCTCTTGCATCAGCTTACACTTGTCCTCTCTACACCCAATGCCATCGTCCTCTTGCGTCAGGATGAACAGCTTTATCCCACGGTGACAGAGGGGTTCTCGGCCACCGGCGACACGGCCCAATCGGTTTTTTCGGCTACCGACATACCGATCATTTTTCAGATTTTACAACAGGGACGCATCGTTTCTGCGCATCACGAAGACCTGTCCAACGAGCTGGGCAAGCTGGGCTTTTCTCCACCTATACAGACATGGATCAGCGCGCCTCTTATCTCACGTCAACACACCCTGGGCATCGTGATTCTGACCAGCCCTACCCCCAAAGCCTTCACCAACCAGGAGCATTTGACGCTCGAAGCCATTGCCAACCACATCGCTACCGCAATTGCCCACCACCGGCTTGAACAAGAAACCAACCATCGCTTGCGCGAGCTGGCCTTTTTGAACGAGACAGGCCAGGCTATCACCTCCACCTTGAACCTGGAACGCATCTTGCGCCTTTTGCTCGACCGCGTGCGCGAGCTTTTGAGAATTAACGCCGTCTCGATTGCCTTGCGAGATGAGCAAACGGGCGACCTGGTTTTTGAAGCGGCGTCAGGCGAAGGGGCTGCTGGCGTGCTGGGAATTCGCCTCAAACCCGGTCAAGGCATCGCTGGCTGGGTGGCCGAGACAGGCAAACCCCTGGTGGTGCCAGACGTCTATCAAGACGCGCGCTTTTTCTCAGACATTGATCAGAAAATCGGGATGCGGACGCGGGCCATTTTATGCGTCCCCATCGTACTCAAGGGTCACGTCGTGGGCGTCATCGAGGCCCTCAACCCAGGCATGGTTCCTTTCGACAAACATGCCGTGGACCTGCTCACCGGACTGGCCGGCCTGGCCGCTTCGGCCATCGACAACGCGCGCCTGTTCGCCCGGGTGCGCAGCGCGGAAGCGCGTTACGAAGGGTTGTTTGAAAACAGCGTCAATCCCATTATCATCACAGACCTGGAAGGCAACATTGTCGATGCGAACCGGAACGCGTGCGAACTGCTCGGCCGGACCAAAGAAGCCTTGCTGGGAACCCATCTCACCCACATCCATTCGGCCGAGGGCACGCCAGACTTTGTTCTTCCCCACCGACAAATCCAGGCCGGGGAAATCGCGACGTTTCAAACAAACATCCTGCGTAACAGTCAGCGCGTAAAAGTCGAAATCCGCGGCCAACAGGTCCACGTCCAAAATACAATCGTCATTCAATGGATCGGACGCGACATTTCGGCCGAAGCCGAGCTGGAGCAAATGCGCGAAGACCTGGTGCGGATGATCATCCACGACTTGCGCAACCCGCTTGCCAACATCATGAACAGCCTGGATGTTTTGCAAGACGTACTCGATGAAAAAGACAACAGCGTTCCGCTGGACGAATTGCTCAACATTGCCAAGCGCAGTGGGCAACGCTTGCATCAACTCATCAATTCTATTTTGGATATCAGTCGCCTGGAAACAGGTCAAGCGATTCTCGATACGCGCGAAACCGATCTCGCCGCACTTTTTCAAGAGGCCATCACATTCATTCAACCCCAGGCCGATATTCGCGAGATCCAATTAACGGCCACTTTTGCCCCTGATCTCCCACGGGTAGAAATAGACAGCGATATGATCTCGCGGGTGCTGCTCAACCTGTTTGACAACGCCATCAAGTTCACCCAAGTCGGCGGGAGGGTCAACTTGACCGTCAAGCCGTTGGGCGCGCAGGTCGAAATAACTGTCACCGACAACGGACCAGGTATTCCTGCCGATCAACTTGGTCACATTTTCGAAAAGTTTGTGCGGGCCAGACACCCTCACTCTCCCAAAGGAACCGGCTTGGGACTGGCTTTTTGCGACCTTGCTGTAAAAGCCCACGGCGGACGTATTTGGGCAGAAAGCCAGATTGGACAGGGAACCACAATAAGAGTCTTGCTTCCTTCACATTCCCCAAACTCTTTTTGAACCGCCTAGCAGCCTGTCGGAGAACCCTGCAATATAGGGCCTTGCGCCCATTTTGGACGCCCACAAGGGGCTAAATTACGTTTCTCTAACAGACACATTTTTTCATTTATTCTCTCTTGGATATCTCTTATATAGTCTTAGTAGTAGGCCGTGTGGAAAAGTGGAGAGTTGGGTTTACAGTGGAATTCTCCAGTGGATGTGGGGGAGTTGCTGAACCTGGGCTGTAGCAGTGGGGTGCAACGCGCGAGATTTGTTCTCCTCTTTTGTTGGTTCGCTGTGGACAAGGTATTTAGCACATCGCCCGCGAAAAAGCTGCATAAATAGCCATGTACTCCAGGAGTAGATATGGGGGAGGAGCGAGTAGAGTTTCCAAGATGTAGCCGGCCAGAATTTGCGGGAGATAGAATAAGAGCGAGTTGTCCACAAAGCGCCCCGGTTATCCACAGATAACGGGGCGCTTATCCACAGGCGCGTGGTTGAGGAGCGTTCAGTTGCTCACGCGGTTGATTTTTGAGAGATTTTAACTGCCGTTCTTGTTGTACAGTCTTTCTCTAATGCTCAACGCATCACGTCTCAGCGCATCATTTTTCTCGATCTGCTCTTTTATCTTTTCATAGCCGTATAGAACGGTCGTGTGATCGCGGCCAAAAATCTCCCCTAATTGTGGCAGAGAGGCCTGAGTTTCCTCGCGGGCGAGGTACATAGCGATTTGACGGGAAAGCGCGACCTTTTTGCTGCGCTTGCGTCCGTGTAGTGTTTCTGGCGTGAGGTTGTAATAGCTGGCTACCTCTTGAACGATTTCTTCCACTGTCAACGTCGTAGGTCGAGCCATTAACTCAGTCAGGGCCAATTCGGCCGTCGCAATCGTCAAAGGGTATCCGGTGAGTTGAACGTACGCAATGACGCGGTTCAAGGCTCCTTCTAGCTCACGAATATTGTTCTGAATTTGCCTTGCGATAAAATACAACAAATCGGGCGAGACTTCGATGGGGTGAGTCTTGGATTTGGATCCCAAAATGGCAACGCGGGTTTCCAGGTCGGGAGGTTGAATATCGGCCGTGAGGCCCCATTCGAAACGGGAGCGCAGACGTTCCTCCAAAGTTACCATTGCCTTGGGTAGCCGGTCGCTGGATATAACCAGTTGTTTGTTGGCCCCGTGGAGGGTATTAAAGGTGTGAAAGAATTCCTCTTGGGTGCTTTCCTTGCCGGCGATAAATTGGATGTCATCTATTAACAACACGTCGGTGTTGCGGTATTTTTCGCGGAAACTATCGGTCGTATGAGTTCGAATGGCGTTGATCAGGTCGTTGGTGAATCTTTCCGAGGAAACGTACAACACGCGCAAGCCTTTGATGCGGCATTCATGACCGATGGCGTGCAGGAGATGTGTTTTTCCCAGGCCGACGCCTCCGTAGAGGAAAAGCGGGTTATATGCCGTAGCCGGCTGTTCGGCCACCGCCAAAGATGCGGCGTGTGCGAGACGATTGCTGGCTCCGACAACAAAGGAATCAAAGGAGTAGCGCGCGTTGAGATGTGAGTTACCGTTCGTGAGGTCTACCTGAGGCGCCGATTGCCCGGCGTCTACATACTCCACGGCGTTTAACAATGGAGAAGAATCTAGGATTTCGTTCTTTTGGGACCAGACGATGAACTTGACCTCGACAGTATGCCCTACGATGCTGGTCACGGTACGTTGAACGGTGCCCAGCAAGCGATTGCTCAACCAATCTTTGATGTACCCATTCTCGACGCCAACAATGAGCATTCCGTCTTCGTAAGAGATGACCTTGGTAGGCTTGAGCCAGGTATTAAAGGTCCCTCTTGTCATCTGTAGCTCTAACTCTCCCAATGCAGCTTGCCAAATCTCTGTCGGCTTCATCTGGGCATTCCTCCGAGGCAACCTTAACTAACCCTCGCGCCATCAGGACCAGGGTGATAACCTGTTCATGGCGTCACAGTACCAGGTTTTGTGTGGGCCCTTGCCCACATTGCGGGTTGAGTGAGTTTAACACTGTAGTAGGATTGAGGACAAATACTGGCGGTCAATCAACCGCCAGTGATCAGCATCCAAATTGGGTCATCATCCCTTTATGGGGAAAAAGGGCAGCGCCAAACTCAACACTCGGCTCATATTGTACCAAATCTGCTTGAGCTTGACAATAGAAATGTAGGAGCAAACCTTAAAACTTGGGGGGGTTTTAAGAAAGGACGGTGGGTCATTTGCATAGTGTTGTGATTTGCTGAGTCGCTGCTCGATACCGATCGACGATTCATGCGAACAAAAGTTTCCAAATAGAAAAACCGAGATTTGACAAATCTTGGGCTTGTCACTACAATCTTCAATACCTTTGCCGGCGGCCCAAAGGCAGTGGATTCGATTACGCGAGCGACCAGGGGGAGCGAGGTGACGCCGTGTCCATTGAAACTATAATAGCTATTTCTTCTTCGGCCCTCTTGTTTCTGCTTTTCCTGCGCGGGACCAGAAACAAAGCCATCCTGCTGTTGTTCTCCGTGGTGGTGATCGCGAGTTGGCTGATTGTCGGCGTCAACTGGCTCACCCATCGCGTGGAACAAAGTATTCATTTCGTCCTTCCAGATTTGAAATTTCTGGCTTTTGCTGTGCTGGTTTCCGGCGCTGTGCTCCTGGGCGGCCGTTTCCTGGGCAAGAAAGGCTTCCAAACATCGGCTCTGCTATTGGCCTCGCTGTGGTTGGCCGGAGGAATGGGATGGCTGGCCGGCGAATGGAGCGGTGTGTTGTCCATTACGATGCCCAGCTTGCTGATCCTGGTCGTCGGGTTACTGGCTCTGCCGCCTTTTGTGCTGCCTGTGCCCCCTCTGCCCTGGAAATGGCCCACACTGATCGCCATGCTGTATTCATTCGCCTGGCTGACTGGCGTTTGGAACACGTGGATCGAGATGGATTTCATCGCTTTCTGGGTCTATTTGCAGGGCATGCTGCTCATTTTGCGCTTTGCTCTGCCCATGGGCAGCGTGAGCGAATACGTGCCGGTTTCGCTCTTTATGGTGTATGGCTTTTTTGTCGTGATGATCTGGCGTGGGTTTCGTGGGTTCGAGTTGTCGTCTTTTAATCTCTTGGTGCTTTCGCAAGGGCTGCTGACCTTATCGGCCTATGCGCTGCCCGTCAGGGGAGAAATCACCCATTGGCGGCTGGGCTTACCGGTGAAAAGTTCCACCCTGAGCTGGTCTGTAGGGTTGACAGGTTTATACGGGCTGTTATTTCTGGCGGCAATGTCTGTGGGTCGTATCCCGGCCAACGTTGCCACTTTTTTTATTCTATTTCTGGGTATCGCCGCTTTTAGTCGTTTTATGCTGCCCAACGACGATGAAGTGGGGGGAGGATGGCCCCTTACTATCATCACGGCCTTGGCTCTGTTGGGGCTGTATGTGATCGTGTGGGTAAGCGGCCTGGCGATCCGAGAATTCACGCTCGACGTGCTGGGTCTAGCGGCTTTTGTGATTGGCGCCCTGACCATCTTTGCGCCGGTGTTGGTCGAACCCTCGGAAAACTGGGAGGCGCTCAAGGCCATCATGACCTTCAATTTGGGACGCAATTACCCCTTCAAAGCCGTCGTTGGACACAAACTCGTGACGCGCGATACCGGCGTCCTCCCTGTGTCACGATTCTTCGCCGGACCGGGTATTATCCTGACCGACGCCGATCGCGCGCTGGTGCTCTATAAAATCGGCGGTTTTGAACGGGTCGCGCCTCCTGGGTTGACACTCACCCGCACGTTTGAAATGGATAAAGAACTGGTAGACCTGCGCGTTCAACTGCGCACGACAAAAGTCGAAGCCAAGACCCGGGATGGCATCGCGATCACGCTGTTCGTCTTTACGCCGATGCAGATCGCCACAGGCGGCCAACCGATTCAGTTGGGGCGTCCTTTTCCACATGACGCCGAGGCCATCCGGCGCGCGGTCCACTCGGCCCGTTTTGACCAGGATAAAGACAAAAAACACGGCTGGGATCAGGTCGTGTGTCACGCCGTCGAGCAAATCACGCGCGACATCATCGCCGAGCACACCGCGGATGAGCTGCGCGGCCTGGAGCCGCGCCAGAAAATCAGAGCCCAGATAGAAGAGCAGGTCAGAGACTTTATCCAGCGCGAAAACCTGGGCCTGCAACTCATCGGCGCAGGAATTGGTAATTTCGAGCCGCCCAAAGAAGTGATCGGGCAGCGCATCGAAAACTGGAAAGCCCACTGGGAGCGCCAAATCGCCTCCTTTAAAGCCCAGGCCGAGGCCGAAGAAGCCCGGCTGCAAGAGCTGGCGCGCGCCGAGGCCCAACGCGAGCTATTGCGAGAGATCGCTGCCGGTCTGGCGCCAATAGCCGAGTTGGATGACCGGGGAAAAAGTGAACTGCTGGCCATCAGTTTGCTAGAAGCGCTTGAGCGCATTGCCTCCGAGTATCCTGAATTGGCAAAACAGGTCCGCACGACCACGCGCTCGTTCGAGTTCCAAATTCCGCCGGCGCTGATCAGTCAGAGTACGACGGGAGGCTCGCAATGATCCACGAATCTGTGCCGGATAACGAGGCGCCCTTTCAGCGTCGCCGCCGCTGGATGGTGGCAAGTTTTGCCGCCGGTTTGCTCGTGTTGAGCGTCGCCCTGGAGCTAAATCAACGCGACGTTCCACCTGCGCACCTGTTGCAGGGACTCAAAAGGATCGCCGTGGCCGCCATTAGCCCCGATGAACCACTACCCTCCATCGATCTGCGGGCCAATTTGTTTGGCGTTCTGGCCGTGTTGCGCAACGTTATCCCCGCGTTGGCGATGTTCTTGTTGGTCCTGTGGCTGGGAGCGCGCTTTGTTTCGTCCGTCTATGGCCTTTCGCAGACCCAAAAAGGCAGCGAATATCTGTTTACCAGTCTCTTTGGTTGGGTGGTTGGGCCTGGGCCATCCCTGGCCAAGCTGCCCACGACGCTGACGCTCGAACCGTTCTTTCCCAGCGTGGTCAAAGCCAAGCCGTTTGTGATCATTCAAGACGCCAAAATCCTCGGTGAAAAGTTCAGACCCGAGATCGTGATCGGCGGCCCGGCTACGCTCATCATCTATAATGACTCGGCTGTGTTGCTAGAGCGCGCCGGTCGGTTGACCCGCGTGCTCGGGCCGGGGCGTCATCCTTTGCGGCGCTTTGAAAAAATCCGCGCCATCGTAGACTTGCGCCCGCGCTCATACTCACTCACGGTAAATGGGATGAGCCGCGAGGGCATTCCCGTCAAATGGCCCCTCACCATTCATTTCCAGAGCAACGACCGCGACGAAGGGCGGCACGAAGCGACCGAGGGGCAACCCTTTGCCTATGCAGAGCAGGCCGTGTTCAGAGCCGCTACAGATACCTGGGTGTCCGATCCGAGTGCGGGCAGCGAGGTGGACTGGCGCGACCGGACGACCAACGGAGAAACCCCGGGGGCGCTGCGAAACATCCTGGCGCGCTATTCCCTGGATCAATTGATCCAGCCCGACGACGAGGCCGCCGACGCCACCCGGCGGACGATTCAACAAGAGTTAGAACAGGCGCTCAGGGCGAGCGCGGCCCGGCACGGCGCCAGGATCACCGGCCTGACGTTAGGCAACGTCGAGCTGGAAGATCCTGCTGCCCAACAGTGGGTGAAAACCTGGAAAGCCAACTGGGACCGCCAGCGGCGCATCGAGGAGGCCGAAGGCCCGGCGGAACACATCCGGCGACTCGAGAGCGTGCGGGCCGAAGCCAAGCGGCGCATGTTAGAAGCGACCATCGAGGGTTTTCGAGAATTGTCCGAGCAGGAGCACCCGGTCCGCAGCGAGGTGGTGGTGCAACGCTTTGTCGAGTCTATTCGACGTATGGCAGACCCCGAAAAAATATTCCCCCCCACGCTTTATCCAGAGCATGCCTTTAACAGCTTGAAGAAATTCCTCCAACTCACCTACGAGGTGTGGCAAGAAACAGACAAATCAGAAGATGAATAATTACTGCTGAAATGTTTTGCGATTTGATAGAATGCCTGGATACAAAAGCCCTGCGCGGAGCCGTCAAAGAATTTCTGACCCAGTCGCGCATGGCCTGTGAAGCCGGCGACGTGAGCTTGATGTCAGACCTGGCCGGTTCGGCTCGGCGCGTCGCCGTAGAGTGCAGCGATACCATGGGCGAGGCCGCCGCGCTGGTGCATTTAGGCGCTGCATGGCTAGCGGCCGGGCGGCCACAGCGCGCCGGGCGCGCGTTCGACTGGGCGCGTCGCATTTTCCACCGCGACCCAGGCTGGCGGCAGCGCTTCAACGAGGGCGTCGCCTCATTTGGTTTGGGATGGGTTTATCAGTTGTCAGACCCGCCACACCCCATCAAAGCCATTGCACATTTTCAACAGGCTAAAGAACTCTTGCAAGGCGTGCGCGAGAATTACTGGACGGCTGCCGACGATCAAAAAGTGCGCGAAATCGACGGTCTGGTCCGCGAGATTGAGTCGCGCATCGCGGCGCATATGCCCAGAGTGTACGTCGATGCCGAAGCTCTGTCGTCCGGCCCCCTGTTGAATCCGTCAGTGTCCGATGAGCCGTCGGATGATGATCTGGCACTCTTTGCGCAAGACAAAGACGCCGCCTGGACCGGGGAATTCCGGCGCGATGCGCCAGGCGACATCGAGTCAGTCGATCTTGAGTCTTGACAGGTGCGCGGGGATTATTTTCTCCGCATCAGACGCAGCGCCAGCGCCGCCGCCACGCCAAACACGACCCCGAACACAGCGGCGGCCTGCGGGCCAAACAGCGCGCCAACCTCGCCCTCTACTTTGCCCGCGATCAAAAACACGGCCCCTGAGTTACGCGCCGTCACCTTGGGGGCGATGAGCATCACGGCCCCGCCCTGGTCCAGGGTTGTCGGCCCCTTGCTGATCACGACTCGGGCCGCGCTCTGATCGAGGTTTGCCTGATCCGCCAGCACGAACCCGGCTTGGCTGGTCGACAGCATAGCCTGGGTGCTTCGGCTCACCACGACGCCCGCCTGTGTAGCATTCACCGTCTCGGCCTTGATCTGTACGACGCCGCCCTGGCGGAGCGTCACCTGTTCCGCCTGTATTGATTGCGCGCCGCTCTGGCGTAGCGTTACCTGCTCACCCTTTACACGGTTGGCCCCACCCATCGTGATCTCGACCTGTGCAGCGTCAATATCATGGGCGCCGCCTTGCTTGATGGAGACGTTGTTGGCCGTCACATCGCCCAACCCTTTGTTCTTGAGCGAAATATCGCCGCTCATGTTTTCTTTTTCTGTCATCTCTCGCTCCTTTTCGCGGGACTATGCAGAGGCTTTGTACCCCATTATACCCCTGTCTGGTTCTACCTGGCAAGAATATCCAGAACGGGTGTGCCTGCCTGCGTGCGTGCGTGTTGCGGCAGCCTGGCATAGATGCTATAATTGACTCACTCGAATCGTCTTCGCTTATGTGGGACAGAACGAGAGTCAGTATGGAGCTGGAAATCCAGAATGAGTGGGAGCTTCCTCACTTTGATAACGCCTCGCTGCGCGTCGAAGGCTATGCATGGCTGGGGCTGTATGTCTTGCTCTTACTCTTTCTGTTGATTTTGCGCCGCCAGGATTTTCGCGCCCTGACCGGACGCAGAGGGATCATATTCTTTTTCCTGTTGCTCCTGGCAATTCCGTTCAACAATCTGCTGTGGCTGCGTTTTCCTGCCACGGGCGTCTTGCCTCCTCCCGCCGTTCCCACCGCGCCGCCATCACCCAGCCTACCCTTGCTGGGCATGCTCCCCATTCTCCTGACCGGCGCACTTTTTGGCGCCGGTCCGGCCCTGGTCGTCGGTTTTATCGCCGGGTTGGCGCGCGGAAGCGGGTTGGATAGCTCGCGCCTGTTCACACCTGCAGAACTGGCTGTCGTTGGGATGCTCGTCGGCTTTTTGTTGCGGCAGACCTACCGGGGATACGACTGGCGCTTGCTCCGACAACCCCTGGCAGCCGCTCTCGTCAGCGCCGTTTGCCACTGGGTGTTACTGTGGATGGGAGTTTTTACTACCACGCGCGGTAGTGGGATGAGTGCGTTCGACTATACTCGCTCGCTGATGGTGGCCAGCATTGGCGCCGTCGTCCTAGACAGTCTCCTCAGCGGCCTTTTTGTGCAAGGGCTTGTTCTCCTCGTACCCGGTATCAAGCCGGCCATCACGGGAGATCTCATGCCGCCGCACCTACGCAGCATGAACCGGCGCCTATTGACTGCCTTCATCCCCCTCACGATGCTCATGATGGTGGCCATGTTTTCCGCCGTCACCACCGCGGCCATTCGAGAAGCGACGCATCAAGCCGTCAGCGGAATGGAGCGGGGAGCCAACAACGCTGCCCAAATGATCCCGCACTTTTTCAACACGGGCCAGGAGTTATTGAGTCGTGTGGCCGCCGCCGAACCGTTGCGCAGTCCGAACGCTGAGGTCCGCCAACAGGCGCTGATAGCCGATTTTCAAGTCGGCATTTACGGACCATTTTTTAGCCAATTCCTCGTGTTCGACGCACAGCAAAACCTGCTCAACGCTTATCCGGACCAAGGGCTGCCGGTATCACTTTTGCCCGAAGAACAGACCTTGCTGCAACGCACGCTCGGATTTGGCTCTCCGGAGCACAGCCCCGTGTTGAACATGGGGGGGCAATATGTCATCAGCTTTATTGTTCCTATCGGGGATAACAACGGTCAGCTCTGGGGGGCTTTGGTCGGGCGCAGTTTCCTCGATATCAATCCTACTATTAACCAAATTCTCTCCGCTCTGCAGTGGTTAGAAAATACCGGCTCTGGTCTTGTCGTAGATGACCGGGAAATGGTCGCCTTTCACCCCGACGCAGATCGAATGTTGCAGGAGTGGAAAATTAACCTCGACTGCGCGGCCGTCATTCAGACTGCCTCCGAGGGTAGAGTCTGTCAAGACCTGGATTATGACGGGACGCGCCGTTTGATCTTTTACTTGCCGGTGACGGCTATGCAGGGTTGGACCGTAGTTGTCACTTATCCTTATGAACAAGTCCTCGACCGCGCCACGCGTATATCGGGGCCGCTGTTGATCATTCTGCTGGTTGCGACCGGCGTCGTGGCGATCACCGTACCGTGGATGACCGGCCGGCTGACGCGCCCCTTGCAGATGCTCGCAACAGCCGCGTTCAGCATCGCTCAGGGCCAATTAGATAACCACGTAGACGTGATGGGCGAAGACGAAGTTGGTCAACTAGGCGACGCCTTTGAGCGCATGCGCCAGAGCTTAAAGGGCCGGCTGGACGACCTTTCATTACTGCTGCGCGTGAGTCAGGCGGTATCCAGCAGTCTGGACGTGACCCAGAGCCTCCCTCCTATCCTAGAAGGCGCGCTCCAGGCCACCGCCGCCCGGTTTGCGCGGCTGGTTCTGTTGGATGAGCAAGGTGAACCCCTAGACGTCATTGCGCGAGGCAGCGAGGGCGGCTATGTCACGGCCCTCGACCGCGCCATCGTGCGACTGAGCAAAAAGAGCGGCCCCTTGCGCATAGAGAACACCTCCCGTTCCAGAGGGATGATCGACCCTGGTCTTCTGGGCCAGGATATTCGCGCCCTCCTTGCCGCGCCCATGCGCAGCAAGGATCATCTGGTCGGCATCATGTGGCTTGCGTACAGTGAGGCGCACACGTTGGGTTCCACCGAGGTTGACTTTATTACCACTCTGGCCAGTCAGGCTGCTGTGGCGGTGGAGAATGCACGTCTCTTTCAGGTGGCCGAAGGTGGACGCCGCCGCCTGGCTGCGATTCTGGAAAGCACCAGCGACGTCGTGATCGTTACCGATCGGACCAATCATGTTTTGCTACTCAACCCGGCGGCGGCAGACGTTTTCGCGGTCGATGCGCAGGCCGCCACTGGATTGTCCATCGACGAGGCCGTTCACGAAGAAATCGTCATCCGCTTGCTGACCGCCCCGCTCGATAATGGTGCGCCGCTCACTGGCGAGGTCCCGCTTCCCGATGGGCGGACGTTTTACGCCAGCGCCTCGGCCATCGTGAGCGGCGACGGCCAGGCCATTGGCCGCGTGGCCGTATTGCGCGACATTACCTACCTCAAAGAAGTGGACGAAATGAAATCCGAATTCGTAGCCACCGTCTCACATGACCTGCGCGCGCCGCTAACCTTCATGCGGGGCTATGCTACTATGATCCCGATGGTGGACCAGATATCTCCCAAGCAAAAAGCCTACGTGGACAAGATTCTGCTCGGTATCGAGCAGATGACCGAACTGATTGACGACTTGTTAGATCTGGGTCGCATCGAAGCCGGGGTGGGACTGGTGCGCGAGTTATGTCGATTGGATGAAATCATCGTTGCCCAAGTGGATACCATGCGGCCGCGGGCCACAGCGCAAGGCTTGACGCTGCGCATGGACCGTACCGAGGACGTGACCCTGGTGATGGGAGACGCGGCGTTACTGCGCCGGCTCATCGCCAATTTGCTGGACAACGCCATTAAATACACGCCGCAGGGAGGCCAGGTCGCCGTGGGCTGGGAGACGCGCGGCAATCGCGTGTTGATCTCGGTCGCCGACACAGGCATAGGC
>DAOTXN010000100.1:0-2561 GCA_034435435.1 Anaerolineae bacterium
GCACGGCCGTGACCGCCAACGCCGACGGGACCAAGAAAGCCGAGTTACGCTACAAAGCCTGGGGTGAGAATCGGGACAGCGGCTACGTCCCCAGCGACACGCCCACCACCTACCGCTTTACAGGCCAGCGCGAGGATGCTACAATAGGGCTGCACTTTTACAACGCCAGATATTACGACGCTTATCTTAACCGCTGGATCCAGCCCGATACTATTGTGCCCAATCCGGCCGACCCGCAGGCGCTCAATCGCTACTCTTATGTTTACAACCGACCTTGCCGCTTTACCGACCCCTCAGGGCACTGCGGTGAGGAAAATACGTGGAATGACATTTCGGCAGACGACCTCTCGTTGTGCTATTTTGGGGAGCCTGGACACATCGTGGGTTGGGCCGGAGAAGAACTAAAGTGGCTTGCTGAGTTACTATGGCACTTTGGCGTCTGGGCAGGGGGACAGAATGTGTTTCGCGAGGTGTTTATTGCAGGAGGCCGGGGAATCACCGGGATTTATCGTGAAACCCAGATGGATCTGGAAACACGCGATCAGAAACAGATCAGGGGGTTGGGTGGTGGCCCATTGGGCATAACACCCTTTGGAACGGGCCTGGTGACCATCTACGATGCTGCGCGGGCCGACCCTAGCTATAATGATGCTAAAGCAGCGATTCAAAGCACTCTGGCCCATGAGTTTATTCATGGACTTCAACGGGCATTCCCCGAGGTTGTTAGCGCTTTTGTGGATCCGCAGAGGGGTTTCTGGGAATATTTGGGATCTTCGGTTGCTTTCCCGGAGATGCCAAAGTATTGGTGGGACCCGGATGCCCCAAAAATTCCCGTCTCATATGCTCACGGTGACATAGCCTTCGAGGTAATGGCCAATGCAGCCGCCTATGCCGTTGCGCCCCCCTCCCCTGGCACTGGAGCCAGTCACGAAGCACATGCGAGTCACAGTTGGGGCTGGGATACCTCCATACCGAATTATGTGGGCCTGTTGTACGAACTGCAAGTCACTGGAGTAGGACCGTAACCTGGGAGAAGCCACATGGACAAGAGAATCGTTCAAACTGGGTTCACTATTTTGCTGCTCCTGACGTTCTGTTACAGTTGTGGCCCGACAGCCGCCACCGTATCAGTTACACCTCCGCCGACCGCTGTTATCCAACCTACAGCGACCGTTGCTGTTCGGTCTACACCAACCATGGCTGTCCAGCCCACACCATTGGCGGTTTTGTGGTCCGCGCACATCCGTTGGCAAGAGGTGGCTTTTGCCGGAGCTAGTGTTGACGACCTGCTGCGAGTGGCAGGGACACCCAATCAGATTCAATCCTATCGGGAAGGACAAGTCTATCAATACTGGCCGGACGCCGGGCGCAATACCTTTATCAACGTAACCTTGATCGAAGACGTTGTGCAGTTGGTCAGTGTAGTGTCCTGGCCCGGTACCAGTCTTGGTCAGACGCCGGCCGTCCTAACAGGACGGGAGGGCCAGGCTCTTGTGGTATATGAGGACTATGGGGTTCGTGGGAGTACTGTCTATGCTTTCCCGGCCGAAGGGTTTGCCATCGAAGTCGAGGGTGAGAAGGTCACTGTAGTGCAGTACTTTGTCCCTACCGACGAAGCGACCTACCTGAGCCGGTGGGGCAAGCGGCATCCCCGCCAGGTGCTCTTTCCGAGTCCTACAGACGTCCTTCTGGACATGTTAGTCGAGCGCGGTGTAGCCATTGGACAAACGAGAGCTGAAGTAGAGCGTGTTTTAGGCCAAGGTTATTCTTTCTCTGTCAGTACAGACTCGTGCCAGCGGATGCGATACAGGTTGCGCAGTAATGACAGAATTTGGAGATTTGAGATTGATATCCTATATTCGAACCAAAACGTAGCCATAATTGACACTACTTGGTTCCGCGATGACACAATGACCTTCGCCGACATTGTTCGCGAGTACGGGATACCTGATCTTGTATTGGGAGATCCAAATGATTTTCGAAGCCAAGGCTACTTAATGACACTAGTCTATCTTTCAGCGGGTATACAGTTCACCATCGGTGGAATGGAGTCCTACACAGGAGAGGAGTTTGGAGGAGAAGGCGTAGTAAACGAAATTGCGCTCTTTGATTATGGTTCGACGAAGGAGTACTTTGCAGATCCATGTGGTAGGCTTTGGTGGTATCTCGGATCTTATGTAAGCGACCCTCAAGCGCATATAATCCCCTGGGAGGTGGCGAACCCTTTTGAGCAATAGGCTGCTGAAGGCAGACTATAGCACCACCCCTTCCAATGCCGCCTATATCAAAGTGCAGTTGCTCAACCATCTGAACAGCGGCTGGATCGCCTGGGACGACGTGCAGTTACTGGAACCCGACCCCGCCAACGTGACCACGCGCCAATACTACTATGCCGGCGGCCAGCGCATAGCAATGCGTGAGAACGGCGCGCTGTACTGGCTGCTGACGGATCACCTGGGTTCCACCGCTATCACGGCCAGCGCCGACGGCACAACCGAGCTGGCCGAGCTACGCTACAAAGCCTGGGGCGAATATCGGGACAGCGGCTACGCCCCCAGCGA
>DAOTXN010000101.1:0-2549 GCA_034435435.1 Anaerolineae bacterium
ACGCCCTATATCGCAACTCGGCCCCCCGCACCCCGTCGTCGTAGGCGGTGAGGGCGGTCGAGCCGAGGCTATAGTCCTGAGCGAAGCGTGGGATGGTCGCCCAGCAGGTAGTGCAGCACGCCGTTTTTGCGCAGCGCCACGCGCTGCCCACCGGCGTAGTAGTATTGCGTCGTCACCGCCGGCCCGGTCAGCGATACATCATCCCAGGCGATCCAGCCGCTGTTCAGATAGTGGTACAATTGGAGGCGCACGTAAGCCGCGTTGGAGGGGGTGGTGAAATCGCCGCCTTGTTCGGTCCAGCTCGCCGAGACGGTGCTGCCCTCGTCTGGATCGGTATAACTCAGCGCGGCGTGGTTGGCGGAGCTTGCCCCGCGGACTCGCGGGGTAATAGTAGGCCCGCAGCTTCCACTTACCGGCGCTTTCCTCGCTGTCTATCTCCCCGCGCAGCCAGACGTTCACGTGATAGGTCGTGCTGGGCTGCACCGCCAGCTCGGGCGAGTTCAGGTAGCCATAGACGTGGTTGCTGATGGCCACGGCCTGGCTGCCGCGGCGCGGCGCGGCCGTGCCCCAACTGCCGTTCCAGATCGAGGTGGCGGGGAACTCGCTCGATTTGCTGCTGCTCCAGGAGGTGTCGCCGCTTTCAAAGCCGGTGCTGTACAGCGTGGTGGCGCCCTGCTTGATGCTCAGGTCGTCGAAGGCCAGCCAGCCGCTCTGTAACTCGCTGCCCACCCGCACCTGGGCCTTGTACGCGCTGAACGCCGGGACGCTCAACGAAGCCCAGCGCCAGACGGTGCAGGCGTTGCGAGCGGCCCTCCTGACCCTCGCCGAGCGGGAAGCCGGGGCGCTCGCCAGCGCAGAAAAGGGCGCTTTGCCGCCTACGCTCATTTGACGAAGCGAAAGCTCTGGGGTAAACTACATTTTACCCAGGGAAGACGGGGGAGAACGGTCGCCTTGCCGTGGCTGCTTCTCTTCCGTTTTCTGTTTGGGTAGGCCTTCCTCTGCCCCTGTTCTGCTGGGACTTGAAGAATTGTTGTTTTTTCCGGCTACAACCTTCCATTCAGTTTTGCGCCAAGCAAAGCGCCATTGCAACGAGGCGGTCCCGAATCGCACTCGCGTAAAACTTTCGTGGCTTAATGCCGTCTCCGATTGTAGAGAAAGAGCACAAAACCGGACAGAATCGAACCCAAGAGAGCGAACACTGCGATGAACATCATCAATCCGATATCCAAATGACCATCAAGACAGACTTTCGCTCCCCCCCTGATTCTAGGATTGCACGGTCTGCATGCAACACAAAGCCATTCAAGGATAAACCCACTTATCGTATACACACAAAGGGTTGAACCACATACTCGAATTGTTAATGAAATAGGTTTCTTTAACAACTCAGCATAGTTGGTCTCCAGCACCACCAAGTTGATACTACCTAGTGCAAGTGAGGCCTCTAGTGTTATTTCCGCTGGCAACCAAATAGCCAGTGTGCAAAGCACAGTCCACAAAATCAGCCAGCGCATCACGTTAGGGTTGATTTGCATATTCATCAAAATAGCCGGATATTTCCTCGCCGATTTCGCCCCAAATCTGGCGAAAAACGCCCTCTGGTAATCTTCGCGCAATCGTTAGCAAGATGACATTAACCTCGTCAGGCCCTAAAACAATCGTTCTGCCTTGTTCAGCAATTAGCTCGAACGATCCATCAAGTGCCGGGTTATACATAAGAGTCATAACAGGGTTTTCAGAAGAGCTTTCAATCAAGCCTGCAGCTTTCAACATGCCACTCACTTTCTTGGCCACAGGATAAGCTATTCCAGCCGCCACTGCCCCCGAGGCTCCATCTATTACAACTCGCTCTGGATCAAGTAGACCCAGTTGGAGCGCATTTCCCCAGACACGTGCTGCATCAAAGTTTCCACCTGACTGGAGATGAGTCACTACTTCATCCACTACGGCCTCAACAGCAGCTGAAGTTTGACCTGCGCCCACACTCGCCACTCCACCCACCGCTGCTGTTTTCAGAAGACCCAGTTCCGCCACAGGCCCCGCGATGTAAAATGCGCCTCCGATGAACGCGCCTCCAGCAGCATCTCCCGCGATCTTACCAACATCCATATCAGTAGTGAGGGCATCTCCCCAAGACATACCACTGTTTCTGTTCTCGATAACTTGCGAACCGTACGACACTGCCGCCCCAACTAATGCACCCCCACCCACAGCAATACAGATTAGTGTGTCCAGCCCGAAGATGCAATGGCCTGAAGGGTCAGTATATTTCAGTGCGTTGTTGTAAACGTAGGCGTAGCGATTGAGACTTTGCGGATTGGCCGGATCGGGTATAATGGTGTCCGGACTGGTCCAACGGCCTAACTCTGGATCATACCACCGAACGCCCATTTGGACCAACTTAATGTAACTGTCTTCGCGCTGGCCTGTAAAGCGGTAGGTGGTGGGCGTGTCGCTGGGGACGTAGCCGCTGTCCCGATTCTCACCCCAGGCTTTGTAGCGTAACTCGGCTTTCTTGGTCCCGTCGGCGTTGGCGGTCACGGCCGTGC
>DAOTXN010000102.1:0-27118 GCA_034435435.1 Anaerolineae bacterium
CGCCCTACCTTTTGCCCAGGCTGGCGCGTATGGAAACGCGCCCTACCTTTTGCCCAGGCTGGCGCGTATGGAAACGCGCCCTACCTTTTGCCCAGGCTGGCGCGTATGGAAACGCGCCCTACCTTTTGCCTAGGCTGGCGCGTATGGAAACGCGCCCTACCTTTTGCCTAGGCTGGCGCGTATGGAAACGCGCCCTACGGGGTGAATTCGTGACCGAACAAGAACGTTGGCTCGTCGCTGGACTGGGCAATCCCGGTGCGCGCTACGCCCACAATCGCCACAACGTGGGTTTTCAATGCGTGGACCTTATGGCGCACACACACGGCCTGACCTTCGACAAGCGCCACGGGCAGGCTCGCTTGGCCTTTGGGAGCATACACGAGCGCCCGGTGATATTGCTCAAGTCTCGCACCTACATGAACGACAGCGGCCGGGCCGTCGCTCCCGTGGCCCGTTTTCATAAAGTACCCTTGGATCGTTTACTGGTCGTGTACGACGACCTGGACCTGCCAGTGGGCAGCGTGCGCATACGCGCTCAAGGCGGCAGCGGCGGCCACGGCGGCATGCGCTCCATCATCCACCACGTCGGCGGGCAAGATTTTCCGCGCGTGCGCATCGGCATCGGTCGCCCGCCGGGGCGCATGGACCCGGCCGACTTTGTGCTGCGCGATTTCGACGCCCACGAGCGCGCGCTCCTGGCCGAGGTCTACGCGTGGGTGGCCCGTGCGATTGAATGCTGGCTGACGGATGGCATCGAAATTGCGATGACCAGATTTAATAGAGTGAGGAGTGAGGAGTGAAACGCTCAAGGAGACCTAGGCCGTCTATGAAATAATCGACAATAACGGGCTATGACTCCTTACTCCTCACTCCTTACTCATTAGAACCTATGAACGTCTCGGGGCTTTTATCGCTCGTCGAAAAACTACCTGCGTATCGCGGGCTGGTCGCCGATCTGCAACAGAACCGCCGCGTCGCGCCTGTGGGTTTGCTGCGGGCGGCCCGCCCGGCTCTGCTGGCGGCGCTGGCGCGTGACCTGGATCGCCCGCTGCTCGTCGTCGTCGGGCAAGTGGAGCGGGCGGCGGCGTTGACCGAGAGCCTGCACACCTGGTCTCCCACGCCGGGGCGTTTTCTACGCCTGCCCGAACCGCTGCCCCACTTTTACGAGCGCGCCCCGTGGAGCCGCGAGGCCATCAGCGGGCGTTTGCGGGTGCTCACGGCCCTGGCTGACGAGACAACACCGCCGCCCATCATCCTCGCCTCGGCGCGCGCCCTGATGCAGCTCACCTTGCCCCGCCGCCAGTTTCGAATGGCGGCCCGCGCGCTGCGCGCCGGCCAGTTACTCGACCTGGAGCGCACGCTGGCCACCTGGGTCGGGCTGGGCTACCGCCACACACCGGTGGTCGAAGCGCCCGGCGAATTCAGCCGGCGCGGCGGCATCCTCGACATTTTTCCCCCCACGGCCCCCACCCCTCTCCGCATCGAGCTGTTCGGCGACGAAATCGAGAGCCTGCGCTATTTCGACCCAGCCACCCAACGCTCCCAAGACCGGGTCGAGCAGGCCCTCATCACCCCGGCCAGTGAGTCGCTGCCGCGTTTTGGCCCGCTGGCCGCCGAAAAACTAGCCAGATGGGACCTGAGCGCGTTGTCCAAAGACGACGCCGAGCCTTTCGTGCGCGACCGGGAGGCCCTGGCCAACGGCGTGACCTTTAACGGGATCGAGTTCTATCTGCCCTTGCTCTACTCGCAGCCCGGAAACCTGCTAGAGTATCTGCCAGAAAAGGGACTGGTCATCCTCGAAGACCGAGAGGAACTGGCTGGCGCGTGGGGCGAGATGGAGAGCCGCGCCCTTGACCTGCGCAACAGCGCCGAACAGGCCGGGCTGTTGCCGCCGGACTACCCGGCTGCGCATTTATCGTGGGAACGCTGGCAGGCGGCGCTGAACGACCGCCCTGTGTTAGAGCTGGGATACGGCAGCGAGATGGACTCAGAGGGCAGCGTTTCCGGCCTGTCGCACGCCTTTACGCCCGGCCCGCGCCTGGGCGGACAACTCAAGCCTCTGGTGAGCCACATACGCCTGGCGCTGGAGGCCGGCGAGCGCGTGGTCGTCGCCAGCCGGCAGGCCAGCCGCCTGGCCGAGTTGTGGGGCCAGGAAGACAGTTACGTGGCCCCGGCCCCGGCGCTCACCGAGTTGCCCGCCGGACGCCTCACCTTCGTCCAGCTCGCCCTGGCCGAAGGGTGGGGCCTGAAAACTCCCGCCCAGACGTGGCAACTGCTGACCGACGCCGAGATATTTGGCTGGGCGCGTCCGCAGCCGCGCCGCCGTCGCCCGCGCAAGGCGGCCCCGGAGACCTTTTTCGCCGACATGACCCCCGGCGATTACGTGGTGCACATTGAGCATGGCATCGGCGTCTTTCGCGGCCTGACCACCCTGGAATTGGACCGCGTCGAGCGCGAGTACCTGCTGGTCCAATACGAGGGCGAGAGCAAGCTCTACGTGCCCATCCACCAGGCCGACCGGCTCAGCCGCTACATCGGCGCCACCGACCGCCCGCCGCACGTCCACAAGCTAGGCGGCGTGGAATGGAGCCGGGCCCGCCAGCAGGCCCAACGCGCCGTTGCACAGGTCGCCGAGGAACTGCTCGAATTGTACGCCGCGCGCGAGACGGTGACGGGGCACGCCTTTGCCTCCGACGCGCCCTGGCAGGCGGAATTAGAGGCCGCTTTTCCCTACGTCGAGACCGAAGACCAGCTCCACGCCATCGAACAGGTCAAGCAAGATATGGAACTGGCCCGGCCGATGGACCGGCTGATTTGCGGCGACGTGGGTTATGGCAAGACCGAGGTCGCGCTGCGGGCGGCTTTCAAGGCCGTGATGGACGGTAAGCAAGTCGCCATCCTGGTGCCCACCACCGTGCTGGCCCAACAACATTACACTACCTTCCGCGAGCGGCTGCGCTCCTTCCCGGTCGAAGTCGAGATGCTCTCGCGCTTTCGCTCGCACACCGCGCAGCTACAAGTGCTCGACGCGCTGGCCGACGGGCGGGTAGACATAGTCGTGGGCACGCACCGGCTGTTGAGTCGGGACGTGCAATTCAAGGACCTGGGATTGCTCATCATTGACGAAGAGCAGCGCTTTGGCGTGACCCACAAGGAACGCCTGAAGCAGATGCGCACCGAGGTAGATGTGCTGACCATGACCGCCACGCCCATCCCCCGCACGCTGTACATGAGCCTGACCGGCGTGCGCGACATCAGCACTATCGACACGCCCCCCGAAGAACGTCTTCCGGTGCGCACCCACGTGGGCCAATACGACGACAGCATCGTGCGCCACGCCATCCTGCGCGAGGTGGACCGGGGCGGGCAGATATTTTTCGTACACAACCGGGTGATGAGCATCGAGCAAATCCGGCGGCGGCTGGAGCAGGTCGCGCCCGAAGTGTCCATCGAAGTGGCTCACGGCCAGATGCCCGAAGCCGAGCTAGAGCGAGTGATGTTGCGCTTTGTCGCTGGCGAGATCGACGTGTTGCTCAGCACCAACATCATCGAGAGCGGGCTGGACATCCCCAACGCCAACACGATCATTGTCAACCGAGCCGACCAGTTTGGCCTGGCCCAACTGTATCAATTGCGCGGGCGGGTGGGGCGCGGCGCGCAACGGGCCTACGCCTACTTTTTCTACGACCATCCGCGCCGCCTGACCGAAGAGGCCCGCCAGCGCCTGGAAACCATCCGCGAAGCCAGCGAGCTGGGGGTCGGATTTACCATCGCCATGCGCGACCTAGAAATTCGCGGGGCGGGCGACATTTTGGGCGCGCGCCAGCACGGGCACGTCTCGGCCGTGGGCTTTGACCTGTACACCCGCCTGCTGGCGCAGGCCGTGCAGGAGCTCAAAGCCCAGGCTACTGGCGAGACCTTCGTCCCGGCCCTGCCGCCGCTGGTGACGATTGACTTGCCGCTGACGGCGTTCATCCCGGCCGACTATGTACCGGACAACACCTTGCGCCTGCGGTTGTATCGGCGCATGGCTCAAATGGTCAAGCTGCAAGAGGTGGATGCGTTTGCCGAAGAACTGGCCGACCGCTTTGGCTCCATCCCCGACGAGGTGGACAATTTGCTCTACCAATTGCGGCTCAAAATCCTGGCCGGCGCAGCCCAGGTGGATGGCATCGCCATCGATAGCGGCAAGCTGGCGGTGCGGTGCGCGCGGCTCGAATACGCCAATCGCCCGGCCTTGCAGCGCCGCTTGGGGCGCGAGCAGGGGGTGCGCGTCAGCCGGCGGGCCGTGTGGGTGCCCTACACCGAGGCAGCGGAAAAAGAATGGCGGGTCATGCTGGTACAGGTGCTGGAGGCGCTGAGTGAGATGTGATAAAGCGCTCGGCGCGAAAGGGGCGCACGTCCACCAGGCTGGTCTTGCCCTCCACAATCAGGTCGGCCAGCACCATTCCCCCCGCCGGGGCGTTCATCACCCCATGCCCGCCCCAGCCGCAGTCGTTGAAAAAGCCTTTCAGGTGCGGCGCTTGGCCCAAAATAGGGTCGTCGTCGGGAGTGAGTGAGCGCAGCCCGGCCCAGCCGCCCCGGATGCCCGCCTCGGCCAGCGCGGGCGCGCGGCGCATCGAGTGCTCCACCACCTGGTCCAAAAACGACCCGTCCACTTGGGGGTCTTCCTCGTCGCTTTCTGTTTTTCCCATGCCGATGAGCACGCCCGGACCCTCGCGGCTGATGTACCAGCCCGCCTCCAGCTCATAGGTGAACGGAAACTCGCCCGCGTAGGTCGGGATGGGGCCGGTGGTAAAGATGTGCCGCTTGTAGTTGGTGATGGGTAGGTCCATCCCCGCCCAAGAGGCCACCTGGCGGGCGCGAAAGCCGGCCGCATTGACCACGCAGGGCGCGGCAATGGTTCCAGCCATGGTATGCACGCCCGCCACTCGGTCGCCGCGAATTTCCAGCCCCGTCGCCCGCACGCCCTCGAAAAAACGGACGCCCATGCGCCGGGCGTGTTGGGCGTAGGCCATCATGATAGAATGCGCGTCAATGTGCCCATCGCGCGGCGTGTACAACCCCAGCGCAATGTCGTCCAGATTCAGGCCCGGCGTCAAGGCGGCGACGCCGTCCCGGTCCACCAACTGGCTCTCGACGCCGTGTTTTTGCAACACGGCATAGTTGCGGCGGGTTTCGGGGACGTTGTGCTCGCCGCACAGCATCAAAAAACCAATGGGCGTGTAACCGGGGTCGGCGCCCAGCTCGTCCGAGAAACGCATCAACGCGTCGAACGAGAGCCGCACCAGCGCCAGACAGTGCTCCGACGTGAACGAGTGCGCCGTGACCGATGCCGAGCGCCCCGACGAGCCGCTGCCCAGCGTGTTCATCTCGAGCACGCACACGTCGCGCAGGCCCTTGTGCGCCAGGTGGTAAGCCAGGCTGAGGCCCTGGATGCCCCCACCGATAATGACGATTTCGGCCGTGTTGTTCACAGCTCAACCTCCTAACCCGGATGAGTCAGAACCAAACAGGTTAATCACAGATTCCACAGATTTCACCGATTTCCCATGACTGCCATTTTTCTCTTTAATCCGTGTAATCTGTGTAATCTGTGGTTGTTTTCCTGCTCAAAAAACAAGCATTTGACCATTGTGGCAAGTTTAGCACAAGCCCGCTGCGCCGGCAATGGCCTTGACAAACCCCTCCCCCTCGTTTATAGTTGCCAGCGATGATTCGAGGCGTGATATTCGATTGGGGCGGCGTGCTGATGCGCACGGTGGACGCCGGCGGGCGGCGCAAGTGGGAGCGCAAGCTGGGCCTGCCATTGTACGCGGTGGATCGGGTCGTGCACGGCAGCCGCTCGTGGAAACAGGCCCAATCGGGCCGCATCACCGACGCCGAATATTGGGCCGACGTGGCCGCCCAACTGGGGCTGGGCGAAGACGAGCTGGCCGAATTCCGGCGCGACTATTTTGCCGGGGACCGGCTGGACGAAGACATGGTCGCGTTTATTCGCGGATTGCGCCCGCGCTTCAAAACGGCGCTGCTCAGCAACGCCTCGCCCAGCCTGACCGGCCTGCTGGACGAGCTGGGCGTGACCGATTTGTTCGACGTGCGGGTTATTTCAGGGCAGGTAGGCGTGCAAAAACCCGACCCGGCCATCTATCGCATCGCGTTAGAGCGGTTGGACCTCGCAGCGGCGGAGACGATTTTTGTAGACGATTTTATCGAGAACATCGAAACCGCTCAAAGGCTGGGCATGCACACGCTGCACTTTCGGGCCGGGATGGACTGGCAGGCAGAGCTTGAGCGACGAATGATGGAGGGCTAAGGACGAAAGACGAAAGACGAATACCCAATACCCAATATCCTCTTCCCCAGGCGATAATTTTCGACTTTGGCAACGTGCTTTCCGCGCCCGACGACCCGGCGGCGTGGGCGGCCCATCTGGACGTTATGGGGGCAGAATTGGGCTTTCGGAGCGGCGCGGCGATGTGGTCCCGTTTCTACGACGGCGAAGAATGGTGGCTGGCCAAGACCGGGCGCATCGGCGACCAAGAGTATTGGCGGCGCTTGCTGGAGCCTTTGGGATTAAACACGCCGGCCTCGCGCCATGCCTGGGTGCAGCGTCTCTTTAGACCCTTCGAACACGTTCACCCGCGTATGCGCGATCTGCTGGAGCAATTGAGACGACACTACCGCCTGGCGCTGTTGAGCAACGCCAGCGATTGGCTGGCTACGGCGCTAAAGGACGAGTTTCGGCTGGACGGCGTCTTTGACGTGGTCGTCATCTCGGCGCTGGTGGGCATGGCCAAACCCGATCCGGCCATCTATGAGCTTGCGCTTGAGCGATTGGGGCTGCCGGCGGCGGCGACGCTGTTCATCGACGACCAGGCTCGTAACACCCGCGCCGCCGAGGCGCTGGGTATCCCTAGCCTCGTCTTTCCCGGCGTCGCAGGGCTGTGGGCTGAATTGAGGTCGAGAGGCATCCTGGACGCTGCCAACCCGCTGTGACATGTGTTACGCTCAAGAATGGAAATATCTCACTGTGCATTTGCTGCCGGCATGGTATGATTGGAGTATCTTCTCAATATTGTAGGGCGCGTTTCCATACGCGCCGTTCTGTGCGTTTGCTGCCGGCATGGTATGATTGGAGTATCTTCTCAATATTGTAGGGCGCGTTTCCATACGCGCCGTTCAAATGGCGGGTAAGAAACCCGCCCTACAGATTTGCGCCCCTAAATATTGAGATGATACTGATTGGAGCACAAAACTGATCACTGATAGCTGACGGCTGACTGTCTAAAAGGAGGAGCTGTGAACATCGGCGTACCGCGTGAGCGGCGAACTATGGAGTATCGGGTAGGTCTGACACCCGCCGGAGTCGAGCTGTTGACCCGCGAGGGTCACATGTGCTACGTGGAGCGCGAGGCGGGCCTGGGGGCTGGTTTTAGCGATTACGATTATGAGCGGGCCGGGGCGCGCATCGTGTACACATCGGACGAGGTCTTTGGGCGGGCCGACCTGTTGCTCAAGGTAACCCGTCCCACCGACGAAGAGATGGAATGGGCGCCCGAAAGCCAAACCATGTGCGGCTTTTTCCATCTGGCCTCGGCCCGGCGGGCCAAAATCACGATGATGCTGGAAAAAAAGGTCACCGCCATCGCTTATGAGACCATCCAAAAAGACGACGGATCGCTGCCGGTGCTCAAGCCGATGAGCCAGGTGGGCGGGCGCATGGTCGCGCAAGTCGCAGCGGCTCTGCTGCAAAATAATCACGGCGGCAAAGGTATCCTGGTCGGCGGCGTACCGGGCGTGCCGGCGGCCGAAGTGGTCATCCTGGGGGCCGGAACAGCCGGGACCGAGGCCGCGCGGGCCTTTGTGGGCCTGGGGGCCAGCGTATACGTGCTGGACAAAAACCTGGAGCGGCTGCAAGAGATCGACCGGCTCTTTGGCGGGCGGGTGACCACTATGATGTCACACACGTTCAACATCGCCAAGGCCGTGCGCTTTGCCGATATCCTGGTCGGCGCGGTGCTGGCGCCGGGCGAGCGCACGCCGGTGCTGGTTACGCGCGAGATGGTGCGCTCGATGCGCCCGCGCTCGGTCATTATGGACATTTCCATTGACCAGGGCGGGTGTGTGGAGACCAGTCGGCCCACCACGCACGCCTCGCCCACCTACGTCGAAGAAGGCATCTTGCACTATTGCGTGCCCAACATGTCGGGCGTACTGGCCCGCACGGCCACCCACGCCTTTAACAACGCCGCCTGGCCGCACATCCTGAACATCGTACGGCTGGGGCTGGACGGAGCATTGGAACAGGACCCGGCGCTGGCCCGGGGCGTGGCGACGCGCCATGGCGAAATCCTGCACCCCGGTCTCAGAGCCGTCTATGAATCTGGGCAGGGATAATCTGGCGAGGAAAACTTATGAGCTGGCAAGCGATTTATCAAAAAAAAGTCACCTCGGCCGAGCAAGCCATTCGGGCCATCCAGTCAGGCCATCGCGTCTTTCTCACCGGCAACTGTAGCATCCCCAAAGTGCTGCTGGCGGCACTGGTCAAGCATGCGCCGGAATTTGAAAACGTCGAAATCTGCCACGCCCTGACCATGGGTTCCTCAGATTACGTGGCCGAGGGCATGGAAGATCACCTGCGGGTGAACACCATGTTCATCGGGGCCAACGTGCGCAAGGCCGTGCAAGAGGGCCGGGCCGATTATACGCCGGTGCTGCTGTCCGAGTTTACGCTGCTGTTCAAGCGCGGCTTTTTGCCGCTGGACGTGGCGTTGGTGCACGTATCGCCGCCCGACGAACACGGCTTTTGCAGTTTCGGCATCGAAAGCGGCCTGACCAAAACGCCGGCCGAGTCGGCCCGGGTCATCATCGCCGAGGTCAACCAGCAAATGCCGCGCACGCTGGGCGACACGTTCATCCACGTGAGCAAATTAAACTATATCGTGCCGGTGGATTATCCCCTCATGGAAATGCCTATGTCGGAGGGCGGGCCGACGGAGTTAGCCCAACAGATCGCCGGGCACATCGCCGAGCTAATCCCCAACGGCGCGACGATGCAAATGGGCATCGGCGGCATCCCCGATGCAGTGTTGAATTATTTGTACGACAAGAAAGACCTGGGCATCCACACCGAACTGTTCTCCGACGGCGTGATCGACCTGGTGGAGGCCGGGGTTATCACCAACGCCCGCAAGACGTTGCATACCGGCAAGATTACGGCCGGGTTTGTGATCGGCACAAAACGGCTGTACAGCTTTATGCACGACAACCCCATTATCGAGCTGCACCGCACCGAGTACGTGAACGATCCCTTTGTCATCGCCCAGAACGAGCGGCAGGTGGCCATCAACTCGGCCCTCGAAGTGGACCTGACCGGTCAGGTGTGCGCCGATAGCATCGGTCCCAAGCTGTACAGCGGCGTGGGTGGACAGTTCGACTTTATCTACGGCGCGTCGCGCTCCAAAGACGGCGTGCCGATCATCGCCCTGCCCGCCACCGCTCAAGACGGGCAAATCAGCCGCATCACGCCCATGCTCAAGCACGGCGCGGGCGTGGTCACTACGCGCAATCACGTGCGCTACGTTGTGACGGAGTATGGCGTAGCCGATTTGTACGGCAAAACCATCCGCCAGCGGGCGCAAGCGCTGATCAACGTGGCCGCGCCGCAGTTCCACGAAGAGCTGGCCCGCGCCGCCCGCGAGCTGCATTATATCTAAGTCCCACCGTCCTCAAAAGGAGGAAAAATGACACCCGAACCCAAATACATCATCCTGCTCGGCCCGCCCGGCTCGGGCAAAGGCACTCAGGCCATCCGTGTGCGCGAGGCTCTCGACCTGCCGCACGTGGCCAGCGGCGATCTGTTCCGGCATCACCTGAATAACCGGACCGAGTTGGGATTAAAAGCCCAAACCTACATGGACCGGGGCGACCTGGTGCCCGACGACGTCACCATCGCTATGGTGTTAGAGCGATTGAGCCAGCCTGACTGCACGGGGGGGGCGCTGCTAGACGGCTTTCCGCGCACGCTGCCCCAGGCCGAGGCGTTAGACAAAGCGTTGGGCGCCCAAGGGCGCAAGATCAGCGCCGTGCCGCTCATCACCGTGCCCGACGAGGCAATCGTGGAGCGCCTCTCCGGGCGGGTCATCTGCCGCGAGTGTCAGGCCACGTTTCACAAAACGTTCAACCCCTTCCAGACCTGCCTGCACGGCAAGTGCCAGGGAGAATACCTGTATCAACGGGACGACGACCGGCCAGAAACCGTACGCAGCCGCTTGAAGGTATTTTGGGAACAAACCAGCCCGTTGGTGGATTATTACCGGAACAAAGGAGTGCTGGTGGAGATCAACGGCGACCAGCCTATGGAAGCGGTCGAGGCCGAGCTAAAAAAGGGTATTGGATATTAGCTATTCGGCATGCAACCTCCGAATAGCCAATACCCAATACCCAACATTTCTCTAACGCTTGGTGTACTGCGGAGCCTTACGGGCGCGCTTCAAGCCGGGCTTTTTGCGCTCTTTGACCCGGTTGTCGCGTGTGAGGAATCCACTCTTGCGCAGCAGCTTGCGATAATCGGGATCGACCTGGAGCAAAGCGCGGGCAATGCCCAGGCGCACGGCGTCGCGCTGACCGGTGATGCCGCCGCCCTCGACCTTGACCGTCACGTCAAACCGGCCCTCGGTGCCCGTGGCGCGCAGCGGCTCGGCCAGTACGTCCATGTCTCCCACGCGGGGGAAATACTCGGCCACCGGCTTTTCGTTGACGACGACCTGTCCACTGCCGCCGACGTGCAAGCGCACACGGGCCGTGGCAGCTTTGCGTCGTCCCACACCCTGGTAATACTGACCTGTCATTCTAAATTCTCTCCTACTCTCTAAAGCTCCAGCGGCTTGGGTTGCTGAGCCTGATGCGGGTGATCCGGCCCGGCGTAAATCTTGAGCTTTTTGAGCATTTTGCGTCCTAACCGATTGCGCGGCAGCATTCCCCGCACCGCCGCCTTGAGCACGCGGGTGGGATGCCGCTCCAACTGTTTCGCCAGCGTGATCTCTGTCAACCCACCGGGATAACCGGAGTGTCGATAGTATTTCTTTTGCTCCATTTTGCGCCCGGTCACGGCAAGTCTCTCGGCGTTGACGACGACGATAAAGTCACCCACGTCCACCGACGGAGAATACTGCGGCTTGTGCTTGCCGCGCAACCGAGTCGCGATCTGCGAGGCCAATCGGCCCAATGTCTGCCCATCGGCGTCTACCACGTACCATTCGCGCTCGACGCTTCCAGGCTTGGTCACATACGTCCTCACGTTTTTTACTCCTCGTATTTCACTTCCATCAGACACAAGCCGTGGGCCGGCGCGGTTTGTCCGGCCTGGCTGCGGTCACAAGAGGCCAAGATCGCCGCAAAATCGGCGGGCGACAGTTTCACCTGCCCCACTTCCAACAGCGTGCCCACGATGCTCCGTACCATACGATACAAAAAGGCATTCGCTTCGATTTCAAAGAACAACCACGGCCCTTGCGCCACCCAGTAGGCCTGTATCACCCGCCGCACCGTCACATCGCCCTGGGGAGATCGACCGAAAGCGGCAAAATCGTGCTCTCCGACGACAAATGTCGTGGCCTCTTTCATCGCCTCCAGGTTCAGCGACCAGGGCCAAAACAGGCTGGTGCGTCGCGCCAGCGGCGCACGCTCAGGCGCGTTGTAAACCGTGTAGCGGTAACGGCGACTGACAGCATCGAATCTCGGGTGAAAATCAGGCCTAACCTGGACCACATCCCGAACGGCAACGTCTGGCGGCAGAACGGCGTTCATGGCCCGCGTCAGCTCCGCTAGAGAATGTCGCCAGGGCGTGTCAAAGGCGATCACCTGCCCCTCGGCGTGCACGCCGGCGTCGGTGCGACCCGCCGCCAATACTCCGACCGGCGCTTGGGTGATCTGTTCGAGCGCCTTTTCTAACGCCTCCTGCACCGTCGGACCATGGGCCTGCCGTTGAAATCCGAGATAGTCTGCGCCGTCATAAGCAACCAGCGCCTTTATTCGCCTGATGCCGCTCCCTCTACCCTTCTACCAGCTCGATAATCGCCATTTCGGCCGCATCGCCATGCCGTGGCCCCAGCTTGACAATGCGGGTATAGCCGCCAGGGCGCTCCGTATAACGGGGGGCGATCTCGCTAAACAACTTTTGCACGATCTGCGGGTCGTTCAAACGTCCCGCAGCCAGACGACGGGCGTGCACACCGCGCTCCGGGGTAGATTGTTCGGCCGTCAATCCCCGCTTGGCCAGGGTGATGAGCTTTTCAGCCTGACTACGAATGGCCTTGGCCTTGGCCTCGGTAGTCTTGATACGCTCGTGGCGAAACAACTCAGTCACGAGCGTTCGGCGCAACGCGGTGCGATGCCCTTTTGAACGATTCAATCTGCGGCCAGCTACGCCGTGTCTCATTGTTCCTCCTACATTTCTTTCCCGCAAGCCCTTCAGCTCAGGCTACTTCCACCAGATCGCCCTCTTCCAGCTCACCGGCGTCGAAATCATCCCGGGCCAAAAAGCCCTTCTCTTGCAGTTTCTCTTTCAGCTCGGTCAACGATTTTTCACCAAAGTTCCGAATGGTCAGCATGGCCTCTTCGCCGCGCTCCAACATCTCCAACACTTCTCCTACGCTGGTGATACCGGTGCGCTTGAGCGAGTTGAACACGCGCACACTCAAGTCGAGTTGCTCGATGGCTGTTTCGTACACTTCGCGCGGAATGCCATCTTCTTCCTCGACCTCTTCCGGTTCCATCGGCGCAATCTCTTCACTCACGCCCGCCACCAGGCGCAAGTGGGTCACCAGAATATGCGCGGCCTGGCTTAACGCCTCGTTGGGGCGCAGGGTGCCATCGGTCCAGATTTCCATCACCAGCCGATCATAGTTGGTCATCTGCCCAACGCGCGCTCGATCGACGATATAGTTCACTTTGCGCACCGGGCTATAGATGGCATCCACGGGCAATTCACCTATGGGCAGCCGCCCGCGCTCCTCGGCCGGCGAATAGCCGCGCCCACTCGCCACCGTCATCTCGATCTCGATCTGCGTATCGGGCGAATCCACGGTAAACAGATACAGGTCGGGATTGATGATTTCCACCTCGGGGGGCGACTGGATATCGCCCGCAACCACCGTACCCTCGCCGCGCACGTCCAGGCGCAGCCGCGCCGCTTCTTCGGTGTACATTTTCAGACGCAACTGCTTGACCTGTAAAATCAACTGGGTCGTATCTTCGCGTACACCCGGGATAGCCGAGAATTCATGGTGAACGTCGCTGATGCGGATCGAAGTCACCGCCGCGCCCGGCAGTGACCTCAACAATACCCGCCGCAGCGCATTGCCCAGGGTAATGCCATAACCACTCTCTAGCGGGCCGATGACAAAGCGCCCATAGTTTCGCGAACTGGCTTCACTCTCGATTTTGGGCAAGACCAATGCGCTCAAGGCATCCTCCTCTTTACCAAGCATGTGCCTCCGCCTTTATGCGGTCGCTCTTGCACTCCGCGGCCCAAGCGGGTCGCTCCAGTTTTGAGCACAACCACCAAAGACTCAGGCGGATTGTCGAACGACTTAGCGCGAGTAGTACTCGACGATGAGCTGTTCGTTCAGCGGCTGGTCAATCGCTTCGCGCGTCGGCAAAGCCAATACTCGCCCCGCCAGTTGAGCTGGCTCGACAGTCAACCAAGACGGAATGTCGTGCTGCTCCAACACTTCTGGCAGTTCCTTAAAGTATTTGCGCTTGCGGCTTTTGGCGTGTACCGCGACCACGTCGCCCGGCTTGACCAGCGCCGAGGGGGCTTTGGTGCGTTGCCCGTTCAAGTCGATATGACCGTGCTCCACAAGCTGACGCCCCTGAGATCGAGAGTCGGCAAAGCCCATTCGATAGACCACGTTATCCAAGCGCCGCTCCAACAGAACGAGTAAATTCTCGCCCGTCACACCGGGGCGGCGTAACGCCTCCTGATAAAAACGGCGGAACTGGTGCTCCAACATCCCATAAATGCGGCGAGCCTTTTGCTTCTCGCGCAATTGCCGCGAATAGTCCGACGCACGGCGACGGCGAAACGCCGCCCCGCGACCGTGCTGTCCCGGTGGATACCCTCGCCGCTCAAAGGCGCACTCGGGAGACATGCAGCGCGCGCCTTTCAGGAACAGCTTTTCTCCCTCCCGCCGACAGAGTTTACAAACAGGTCCCGTATATCTAGCCATATTGACTCCCACTCACAATCTGTACGTGCAACACGCCTTATACGCGGCGTTTCTTAGGTGGGCGGCATCCATTGTGCGGCACGGGCGTCACATCGGTGATCGAGCGCACCTTGAGGCCAACGGCCTGTAAAGCGCGGATCGCCGATTCACGTCCGGGACCCGGCCCTTTCACAAAGACGTCTACTTCAACCATACCGTTGTCCATAGCCACTTTGCCCGCCTGCTGACCGGCCATCCGCGCAGCGTATGGCGTGCTTTTACGCGACCCCTTAAAGCCAGACGTGCCGGCGCTGGCCCAACAGATCGCGCCGCCCTGAGAATCGGTCATTGTAACCACGGTGTTATTGAACGTCGCATAGATGTGCGCCTGGCCATGCGGCACATTCCTGCGCACCTTTTTTATGGTGCGGCGAGTACGCTTCCGTCCCATTACCTTTCCTCCTTATCAGATAGAGACAGGAGATAGAAATAGAGCCTCTCACTATACTCCTGTCTCTGCCTCTATCTCCGCATTACTTTTTCTTCGCTCCACGCCGACGTCCACGCCCGGCCACGGTCTTTTTAGGCCCACGTTTGGTGCGCGCGTTGGTGCGCGTGCGCTGACCGTGGACCGGCAGATTGCGCCGGTGGCGCAAACCCCGGTAACAACCGATTTCCATCAGGCGCTTGATATTCATCTGCACTTCGCGGCGCAGGTCACCCTCTACGTGATATTCACGGTCAACGATCTCACGCAGCATCTGGACCTCCGCCTCGGCCAGGTCCTTGACCCGTTTATCGGGGTCGATCCTGGTCTTGGCGAGAATCTCGTTGCTGGTAGATCGACCGATGCCGTAAATGTAGGTCAGACCGATCTCTACGCGCTTGTTTCGAGGCAGGTCTACTCCTGCAATACGTGCCATTACGCCCTCCTAAGATGTGGCAAACATCCCTACCCCTGCACTTGCTTGTGCTTGGGGTTATCACAAATCACACGCACTTTGCCCCGCCGCCGAATGATTTTGCACTTGGGGCAGCGGCGTTTGATCGATGCCGATACCTTCATTTTGCTCTCCTCATACCGCTACAAAAGCGTCAATATCCTAGGTTCACCGTTCCCAATTGCAATCGTGTGCTCAAAGTGAGCCGATAGCGAATTGTCTTTGCTGACCACCGTCCAACCGTCGGCCAGCAACCGCGTCCCCCAGCTTCCGGCGTTGACCATTGGCTCTAGCGCAACGGTCATCCCGCGCCGCAACTTCATCCCCCGGCCAGGTTTGCCCAGATTGGGGAACGAATAGCCCTCGTGCATCTCGCGCCCAATGCAGTGACTGGTATATTCGCGCACGACGTTATAGCCCTGCGACTCGACGTAGCTCTGGATGGCCGACGTGATATCACCCAGGCGGTTGCCCAAGCGCGCTTGGGCGATGCCCAGGTAGAGCGCCTTTTCAGTGGCGTCGAGCAACGCCTGCGCTTGAGGCGAAATACGACCCACTGGCAATGTGATAGCCGAATCGCCGTGGTAGCCTCTGTAAATCGCGCCGCAGTCGATACTTAGAATGTCCCCCTCGCGCAGCGCCCGGCCATTGGGTATCCCGTGGACCAGCTCTGCGTTGACCGAGGTGCAGATCGAAGCCGGGAATGGCTTGCCATTGGGTATGTTGTTTGGATACCCCTTGAACGACGGAATCGCGTCGCGTTTACGAATCTCCTTTTCGGCCACGGCATCCAGTTCCAATGTCGTGATACCTGGCCGGACCTGCTCGCGCAGAATCGCCAGCACTTCGGCCACAATACGACCGGCCTGCCGCATCAGGGCCAGTTCGTCCTCGCTCTTGAGTATCACCATCGGCAACTACCCCTGAAGTAGGACAAGATGGCATCTTGTCTCACTTGATAAACCCTTCATAGTGCCGCATGAGCAACTGCGCTTCGAGCTGGCGCATCGTGTCCACTACGACGCCCACTACGATGAGCAGCCCTGCCGAGCTGATGAGCATCGTGGCGTCGGCGTTCGGATCTCCACGCACGATACCGATGACGCCCGGCAGCACGGCCACACCACCCAGGAACAACGCGCCCACCAGCGTGATGCGGCGCATCACGCCGTTGATATAATCGGCGGTGCGCTTGCCCGGACGAATGCCGGGGATAAAGCCGCCTTGCCGCTGCAGCGCATCGGGCAGGTTTTGCTGCTGTACCATGATGTCGGTGTAAAAGTACGTAAAGGCCACCACCATCACAAAGTACATCGGCCAATACCACGCGCTCTGCCCGCTGAACAGTTTCGAGATGTGATTCGCCAGGTTCGGCTGCATCCCAATAGGATTGGCAAAAAACTGAGCGATGATGGCCGGGAACGTCAGGATCGACTGGGCAAAGATGAGCGGGATCATCCCGGCGGTGTTGACGCGCAGCGGGATGTGCGTAGCCTGCCCACCATAGATCTTGCGTCCACGCACGCGCTTACCATATTGTACGGGAATGCGACGCTGGCCTTCCTGCACCACCACGATGACCAACACCGTCACAGCCATAATCCCCAAAAAGAGCAACAGTCCGCCAAAACCATCGCTCACGTAAAGACTCTGCATGTTCGCGGGCATGCGCGCCACGATCCCGCCAAAGATCACGATGGACAAACCATTCCCAATACCCTGCTCGGTGATCAATTCACCCAGCCATATCGCAAACATAGTGCCGGCAGTCATCGTGACGACCGTAGCGATGCCCGTCATGTTGAGCCCAAAACCCGGCATGATCGGACCGGCGCTGGTCTCCATACCTTGCAAAATCCTAATCTGTCCGATGGCCTGCAAGGCCGCCAACGGTATCGTCAGGTAATATTGGTACTGGTTCAACTTTTGCCGGCCGGCCTCGCCCTCTTTGGCGATCTCTGCCAGGCGTGGGATAATCGGCTGCAACAGCGAAAAGATAATGTTGGCCGTGACGTAAGGATAGACGCCCATGGCCATCACCGAAAAGTTGGAGACTAGGCCGCCCGACAACATGTCGAGAATGCTCACCAACTGCCCAAGCCCCCCCCTCGTTTCGAGGGCGTCACGGAGCGCTTCGGTATTTACCCCCGGCACAGGCACGTGGGCAGCCATACGATAGATCACGAGGATGCCCAACGTAACGAGCAGCTTGCGCCGCAAGTCAGGCAATGCAAAGGCGTTGCGTACCGCTTGGACCATCGTTCCCTCTCTTACTCACACGACCATGTTAGCGCGTGCGATAACCACCCCGTTGCACCGGCAGCTCTTGCACGGCGCCGCCAGCCGCTTCGATCTTTTGGCGCGCCCCGGCCGAAATACGGTGAGCCTGCACAGTGTAGGCGCGATCCAACTCACCCTCGCCCAAGATCGCCACCCGTTCCCTGGCAGACTTGATGATGCCAGCTTTGGCCAGCGTTTCAGGTGAAATGAGCGCGCCGTCATCAAAATATGCCAGCAACCGTTTGACGTTAACCGGTGTGTACGTCACACGCCACGGATCACGAAACTGAACGCCCCGCGCAAAAGGCAATTTGCGCACCAGAGGCAATTGACCGCCTTCGAAATATGGCCGCACTCCGCCGCCGCTGCGCGCGTTCTGGCCCTTGGTTCCCCGACCGGCCGTCTTGCCTTGGCCGGCAGCGATACCGCGCCCGACGCGCTTGCGCCGTTTCTTGGCCCCTTGGGCCGGTTGTAAATCGTGCAGATTCATAGCTCTTCAACCTCAACCAAATGGCTTACTTTGGCCACCATTCCTCGGATCACAGGTGTGTCGTCGTGCAGCACCGTCTGGTTCATACGCCGCAAACCCAACGCCTTGATCGTGTCCTTGTGGCGCTGCGAATAGCCAATGGCGCTCTTGACCAGCGTGATGCGTAGTTTTTTGGTTGTCTCAGCGGCCATCTTGGCGCCTCCAAAAAGGCAACACCGTCGCCAGCGGCTTGCCACGCACGCGGGCTTCGTTTTCGGGACGTTTGAGCGCCTGCAACCCCTCAAAGGTCGCCAAAACCACATTCAACTGGTTAGCGCTGCCCAAAGATTTGGTCAAGATGTTGTGATAGCCCGCCGCCTCGACCACGGCCCGCACTGCGCCGCCGGCAATCACGCCCGTACCGGGCGACGCCGGCTTGAGCATCACCGAGGCTCCCCCGTGCTTGCTAATGATCTGATGTGGGATGGTCGACTCAACGATAGGCACCTCGACCATGTTGCGTTTGGCGCGATCCATCGCCTTGCGAATGGCATCGGGTACACCCCGCGCCTTACCCACACCAACGCCCACCTTGCCCTTGTTGTCTCCGACTACCACGACGACGCGAAATGCAAAGCGCCGTCCGCCTTTAATGACTTTGGCGACGCGTTTGATATCGACCACACGCTCGTCAAACTCTTCGCGCTCCTCAAGAGATGCGCGCTCGCGCCACTCGTCTCGTCCTCTGCCCATATCAAAACTCCAATCCTCCCTCGCGCGAGCCTTCGGCCAAAGCCCTGACCCGCCCGTGGTACTTGTAGCCGCCTCGATCGAACACGACCTGGGTGATGCCTTGGGCCAGTGCACGCTCGGCCAATATTTTGCCGACCATACGGGCCTGACTGGCCTTATCCAACCCATCGATCTGCGCCAGCACATCTTTATCTAATGTAGAAGCAGATACCAGCGTGTGCCCAGCCTCATCATTGATCACCTGCGCATAGATATGGCGCAGACTCCGAAACACATTCAGCCGCGGACGCTCCGCTGTACCCGACAGGTGTCTGCGTACCCGCTGATGGCGGCGCTTGCGTGCGAGTCTCGCTTTATCACTCATTTCCGTTTAACCCCTTTTGCTCTCAGTCTAGTGTGGGCAAACACACTTACTGAAAACCGACCTACTTGACCTTACCGGCTTTACCAGCCTTGCGCCGGATACGCTCGTGCAAATAACGCATACCTTTGCCTTTGTAAGGCTCTGGAGGGCGCAAACCGCGAATGTTGGCCGCAATCTGCCCGACCATCTCTTTGTCGGTCCCTTCTACCGTGATCACCTTGGTTCGAGGATCCAGAGTAAAGTTAATCCCCTGCGGCGGTTTTACTTCTATGGGATGTGAATACCCCAAGTGCATAATCAGATTCTGGCCGGCCATTTCGGCCCGATAACCGACGCCTTCAATTTGCAACTCCTTGCGAAAGCCATCCGTTACACCAACCACCATATTGTTCAAAAGCGCCCGAGTCAGGCCGTGTAGGGCGCGGTGTTGGCGCTGATCGGTCGGACGGTCCACGACGAGACTGCCATCTTGAAGCTCGATTCTCATGGCCGGATTAAATTCACGATAAAGCTCACCCCTGGGGCCTTTTACCGTTACCAGGTTCCCATCGATCTTGACCTGCACTTGAGCAGGCACCGGGATGCGTTGACGTCCAACTCGAGACACAATACACCTCCATCGAGATAGAGATGGGAGATAGAAATAGACATCCATCTCTATCGCTGTCTCCGGTCTCTATCTAGTTCACCACACGTAACAGAGCACCTCTCCCCCGACGCCCAAACGTCGCGCCTGCTGGCCGGTGATCACGCCTTTGGGCGTGGAAAGGATAGCCACGCCCATGCCGCTCAACACCCAAGGAATATCTTTTTTCTGGGTGTAAATACGGCGTCCGGGCTTGCTTACACGTTGCAGTCCCATAATAAGCGGGCGGCGCTCGCGGCGGCTCCCGGTATATCGCAGACGCATGCGCAGCGTCGGTTGAGGGTGATCATCGGTGACAAAATAGTCTTCGATGTAACCCTCTTCTTTTAAAATTCGCGCAATCTCTACTTTGATCTTGGAGCCGGGCATTGCCACCATCATCTGGCCCACTGTCAAAGCATTACGCATACGAGTCAACATATCGGCAATCGGATCAGTTACACTCATGTCGCCAACTTTCTTTTCGTCATCGGTGCTCAGGTTGGGTGACCGCAAGAGGCTTGGGTCGGGAAACCTCGCCCAACAGTGACACCTTGGCCCTACAACCCTACCAACTTGCCTTCGCAACGCCGGGGATGTCTCCCTCTAGCGCCAACTCGCGGAAGCAGATGCGGCACAGTTGAAACCGGCGCATATAGCCGCGAGGCCGTCCACACCGCCGGCAACGATTGCGTACCCGCACACTGTACTTGCGCTTTTTTTCCCGTTCGATCATGCACTTTTTTGCCAAGTCGATTCCTCCCACATAAATCCCTTGCCGTGACAGGCTATTGACGGAAGGGCATGCCCAGCAATTCTAACAGACGGCGACCTTCTTCGTCTGTTCGGGCGGTCGTGACAATCGAGATCTCCATACCACGTAGCTTGTCGATCGAGTCATAGCTGATCTCAGGCCAGATCAACTGCTCGCGCAGACCCAGGGTATAGTTACCGCGTCCATCAAAGGCATCGGCCGAAACGCCTCGAAAGTCGCGCAAGCGCGGCAAAGCCACGTTGAGCAAACGGTCGATAAAATCGTACATGCGCTGGCCGCGCAGCGTCACCTTGACGCCGATTGCGCGTCCCTCGCGCAGCTTGAAACCGGCAATAGACCTGCGCGCCCGTGTAATGATAGGCTTTTGTCCGGTGACCAGCGACAAATCTCGCACGGCGTGGTCGAGAGCCTTGGCGTTGTCTAACGCCTCACCCACGCCCACATTCACCACGACTTTGGCAATGCGCGGCACCTCCATCGGCCCACGATAACTAAACTCTTTGAACAGCGCCGGTACAACTTCTTGCCTGTAACGCTCTTTCATTCGCAACATAGCAGACCTGCTCCTATTCGATGTCCGCTTCACACTGTTTACAAACCCGGACTTTGCCGCCGTCAGCCTCACGGATTCCGACGCGCGTGCGCTCCCCGCAGGCCGGGCAAACCAGCATCACATTAGAGAGATGCACGGGCGCCTCGAACTCGATGATGCCCGCTCGCACTTGCCCACGACCGGCCTGAATCGGGCGCTGGTGTTTTTTTACAATGTTAACGCCCTGAACCACCACCCGCTGCTTGCGAGGATATACACGCTGCACCACACCTCGCCTGCCCCGCTCATCGCCGGTTATCAATTCTACCGTGTCGCCCTTTTTGATCCCGAACACCTTTTACACTCCTTCAGGTTACGCTAAAGCACTTCAGGCGCAAGGGAAACGATCTTCATAAATCCCTTGTCACGCAACTCGCGGGCAACAGGGCCAAAGATACGCGTCCCTTTCGGATTTTTGGTAATACCGTCCAAAATCACGGCCGCGTTGTCGTCAAATTTGATATATGATCCATCTGAGCGCCCATATTCTTTAGCCGTGCGGACGATCACCGCACGTACAACCTCGCCCTTTTTGACTGCGCCGCCGGGGGAAGCCTGTTTCACCGTGGCAATCAGCGTGTCCCCCACCGTCCCATAGCGGCGTTTAGACCCACCGACCACGCGTATGCACAAGATCTCTTTTGCACCGGTGTTGTCAGCGATGCGTAAAGTACTCTCCTGTTGAATCATCTCTGCTCCTTCGCTTCCCCGCCGGGTCTACGCAACTTGTCCGGCGCTCTCGACGATTTCAACCACCCGCCAGCGTTTCTCACGGCTGTAGGGTCGTGATTCGATGATGCGCACCTGATCGCCAATCTGACACGCGTTGTGCTCATCGTGGGCCTTGTATTTTTTGGTGCGGCGCACGACCTTGCCATACAGCCGATGGCGCACCTTGCGTTCCACGAGAACCACGACCGTCTTGTCCATCTTGTTGCTGGTTACACGACCTACCAATTGTTTGCGTTGCTCTTTCATCTTCCTACCTCGTCCTCGCCCTAGTTCTGGCCGTGGTGCGCGGGCAGCATAGCGGCCATCTCGCGCTCGCGCAAGATGGTCTTGAGACGTGCAATATCCCTTTTGACCGCACGGAGACGGTTGTTGTCATTCAATTGCCCCGACGCCCAATCGAAGCGCAATCGGAAAAGGGACTGATAGGCCTCATCTAGCTTGTTTCTGATCTCTTCATCCGACAACATACGGATCTCTCGCGTGTGCATGGTCCTACTCCTGACTCAGATCGTGCCGGGCAATAAACTGGGTCTTGAGGGGCAGCTTGTAAGCAGCCAGGCGCATAGCCTCACGCGCATACTCTTCCGGAACACCGGCAATTTCAAACATCACCCGGCCCGGCTTGACCACCGCCACCCAGTGATCCACAGACCCTTTACCTTTACCCATGCGCGTCTCGGCCGGCTTGGCCGTCACTGGTTTGTCGGGGAAAATACGAATCCACAGCTTGCCGCGCCGTTTGACATAACGCACAATGGCCCGCCGAGCCGCCTCAATCTGGCGACTGGTGACCCACGAAGGCTCCAAAGCCTGCAAGCCGAAATCTCCAAACTGCACTTCAACACCGCGCGCAGCCCGACCTTTCATCCGGCCGCGGAACTGCTTGCGGTATTTGACACGCTTTGGCATCAACATCTCACTCGCTCCTATCTCCAGCGTCGAGAGGGTCGTTTCAATCTTCACGCCCGGCTCAGACCGCGGCGCTCTCTACCTCTGGCAAGATCTCGCCCTTGTAGACCCATACCTTGACGCCAATCCGTCCAAAAGTGGTTCCTGCTTCAGCTTGCGCATAATCAATGTCTGCACGCAACGTCTGTAACGGGACCTGCCCCTCACGCTGCCACTCTACCCGCGCCATCTCTGCGCCGTGCAATCGACCGGCGCACATAATCTTTACCCCTTCGGCGCCGGCGCGCATCGTTTGCTGGACCGCCCGCTTCATTGCGCGGCTATGCGAGATGCGGCGCTCCAATTGCGAGATGACGTTCTCGGCAATCAACGACGCATGCAACTCGGGCTGTTTGATCTCCTCAACCTCGACCTTGACCTTTTTGCCGGTCAACTCTTGCAATTGCTGGCGCAGGTCTTTGACGGCCGTTCCCTTGCGCCCAATGACAATTCCCGGCTTGGCGGTCCAAATGGTCACCTGCACTTGATTGGAAAAACGCTCAATCTCGATATTGGCGATCCCCGCACGTTGCAACTGCTCCTGGATCAGGTCGCGAATTCGGAAATCCTCGTGTAACAAATCGGCATATTCATCGCCTTCCGCGAACCAATTAGCCTTCCACTTGCGGATAATCTTCAAGCGATAGCCATACGGATGTACTTTGCGCCCCAAAGCTGTCCTCCTCCCAAAAAAACGGGCTTATTCCGCGCCCTGCTCAGCCAGAACGACCGTAATGTGCGACGAACGTTTAAGAATCGGCTTAAAGCGACCGCGCGCCCCAAAGCGCCGCCATTTGCGGGTCGGCCCTTCGTCAGCATAAATCTCGGCCACGTACAAATCATCCCGCGCCAAACCGAAATTCTCTTCGGCGTTGGCAACAGCCGAATGAATCAACTTGTAGACCGGCTTGGCCGCCAGTTGTGTCATAAAGCTCAACATATCCAGCGCCGCGTCCGCGTTCATCCCACGCACTTGATCGATGACCAGCCGCACTTTTTGCGCCGACATCGGCACATAGCGCACTTTGGCTTTTACTTCGAAATCCATAGCCCAACTCCCTCGAGGCTCCTGTCATATTGGCTCAACGCCTAATGACGGCGGGTCTTTTTCTCTTTAGCAACGTGCCCACGAAAAGTCCGGGTCGGCGCAAACTCGCCCAATTTGTGCCCCACCATAATCTCGGTGATATAAATAGGCACATGCCGCCGGCCGTCGTGCACCGCTATAGTGTGCCCCACCATCTGCGGAAAGATGGTCGAGGCCCGCGACCACGTGCGAATCACGCGCTTTTCACCCACTCGATTCATCTGCTCCACTTTGCGCAGCAGTTTGGGATTGATATACGGCCCTTTTTTCAATGACCTGGACATCGCACTCTCCTCATTCTTCTCACCGCTTCTTGCCGCGACGCCGGACGATATACTTGTCGGATGGCTTGGCGCCGCGTGTGCGCTTACCCAACGTCGGCTTGCCCCACGGCGACTTGGGACCCGCCATACCGATGGGCGAACGGCCTTCTCCCCCACCGTGGGGGTGATCGTTGGGGTTCATGGCTGAACCACGCACGGTCGGGCGAATGCCCAGCCAGCGCTTGCGCCCAGCTTTGCCCAATTGGATATTGCTATGATCCACATTACCTACCTGACCGATGGTTGCCATGCAGCGATCCAGCACCATGCGCATCTCACCGCTGGGCAGGCGCAAGGTAGCATAGCGCCCTTCCTTGGCCAGCACTTGCGCCGATGTACCGGCAGCGCGCACCAACTGCCCACCCCGTCCCGGCTGCAACTCGACGTTGTGTACCTGCGTGCCGAGCGGGATGCTCTGCAACGGCAGCGCATTGCCTACACGTATCTCCGCCCCGGGACCGCTCATCACCACATCCTTAACGCGCAAGCCGAGCGGCGCGACAATGTACCGTTTTTCACCATCGGCATAGATCAACAAAGCAATTCGCGCCGAACGATTCGGATCGTACTCTATCGACTCCACGCGAGCCGGGATGCCCATCTTGTCGCGCTTGAAATCGATCAAGCGATAGAGGCGCCTATGCCCACCGCCACGATGGCGTACCGTGACCCTGCCTCGCGCGTTGCGCCCACCGCTCTTGCGCAACATCCTGACCAGAGATGGCTCTGGTTTCGAGTGCGTAATCTCTTCAAAGGTCGGGCCTACCAATCCACGCTGACCCGGCGACGTCGGTTTGTAAGTCTTGACCGCCATATTTCCTCCACATCCCTCGCCTACGCTCAGGACAGGCTCCGCATCTCGTTACTATACACCCTCAAAGAACTCGATCCGGTCGCCTGATTTCAACATGACAATGGCTTTCTTCCAACCGGTCTTGCGGATCACATCCCGTCGCCCATAACGACGCACCCGCTTGGCCGGCACGTTGATGATCCGCACACCTTCAACGGTCACGTCGAACACGCTCTCGACCGCTTCCTTGATCTGTTTCCTGTTGGCGCGGCGATCTACTTCAAATGTATATTGCCCCAGCACATCCGCCTGAAAGTTGCTCTTTTCAGTGACGATGGGCCGCCTGATAATATCATACGGATGCAACATCGATCTTCCTCCCGTATCGCCTCGCTCACCCCAGAATAGACTGGATCACATCTAACGAATCCAGCGGGATCAGGACCTTTTTATAGCCGAGCAAATCACGGATGTTCAAATAGCTCGCGCGCAGCGTTTTAACGTTGCGGATATTCTGCGCCGATTTTTCTATCGCCTCGCTGCGCTCGGCCACCAATACCAGCGCACTGTCTCCGATACTCAAGCGATCCAACATCGCCAGCAATTCTCTGGTCTTGGGCATATCCATCGCAAGCTTGTCTAACAAGACAATTTGCTCATCGGCCGCTTTGACCGTCAGAGCCGAGCGCAGAGCCGCCCGGCGCATCTGGCGCGGCATCTTTTTCTGATAGCTGCGCGGCTTGGGCCCGTGGGCGACGCCGCCGCCCACAAAAATCGGCGCGTTGCGGCTGCCGTGCCGCGCACGCCCCGTCCCTTTTTGCCGATACCACTTGGCTTTGCTGCGACTGATCTCGCCCCGCGTCTTGGTCCTGTGAGTGCCCTGACGCGCGTTGGCAAGCTGGCGCACCAATGCCTGGTGCATCAAGACCGAATTGACGGGGGCTTCAAAGATCTCGGCCGGGAGTTCTATCTCGCCGACCTGCTCACCGGCCATATTATGTACTGTCACTTGCATCGTCACACCCCCACCTAACCTTGTTTCCGGCTCTGTTTGACTAACACCAGCCCACCTTTGGGACCCGGCACACTGCCGCGCACGGCCAAGAGATTGCGTTGAGGGTCCACTAGAGCCACCAGCAGATTCTGCGACGTGACACGCGCATTTCCCATGTGTCCCGCCATGCGCTTACCCTTGAACACATGCCCGGTGCCCGTCGTCGCGCCGACGGAGCCAGGTGTGCGCTCGCGATCCGATTGGCCGTGGGTTTTGGGTTGTCGATTAAAGCCGTGGCGCTTGATGTTACCCGCAAAACCGCGTCCCTTGCTATCGGCCACCACATCCACCCGCTGCCCCGCGCTAAAAATATCCACGGTAATCTTTTGGCCAAGCTCATACCCGGCCTCGTCCTTTACGCGGACTTCACTCAAGTGGCGCAGCAATGGCAACTTGTGGTGTTTCAAGTGTCCCTGCTGTCCTTTGGTCAACCGCTTGGGCTTGATCTCTTCAAACCCTAACTGAACGGCCCGATAGCCATCCCGCTCCGCTGTCTTGATTTGGGTTACATAGCACGGGCCAGCTTCAATGACCGTCACAGGGATCACCTCGCCCCTGTCATCAAAGAGCTGGGTCATCCCCACCTTTTTCCCAAGAATGCTTTTCATTCCACCCTCCTAGGGACTGCCGGCGCGCCCAGCAAGTCTTTTACCCAGCGCGACCTCATCATCCCTCGCGGCGACGCAGCCACAACGCCACCAGTTACAGCTTGATTTCGATGTCCACGCCCGCCGGCAGGTTCAATCGCATCAACGTGTCGATCGTCTTGGAATCAGGATCAACTACATCAATGAGCCGCTTGTGGGTGCGGATCTCAAAGTGTTCGTGTGAGTCCTTGTCGATAAAGGCCGAACGACGCACCGTAAAGCGTTCAATTTTGGTAGGCAACGGCACCGGCCCCACGACCGTCGCCCCGGTGCGTTCAGCCGTCTCGACAATGCGCTGGGCCGATTGGTCCAACACCCGATGATCATAAGCCTTGAGTCGAATGCGTATCTTTTGCTTGGCCATAGTCTCTCTATCTTTTGCCTCTATCAGCCTTCAAAGATTTTAGTGATGACGCCGGCGCCCACGGTCAAGCCACCCTCACGGATGGCAAAACGCGACCCCTGCTCCAACGCGACCGGCTCGATCAACTCGACGTTCAAGTTCACGCTGTCCCCGGGCAT
>DAOTXN010000103.1:0-15247 GCA_034435435.1 Anaerolineae bacterium
ACCCTGGTAGCTCTTTGGACAAGATTTACAGGATTTACAGGATTTTTCCACGAATTCCATCCTGTGAATCTTGTGAATCCTGTCGAATGGCTTTGGGTTTGCCGCTTTTACGCATTTGGGCTGAGCAGTTACCCGCAATGAAAGGAAAGGACGCCGTGTACCGCATCCCCTTTAGCAAAGGCGAAATCGAGTTTTCTCTCCCGGCCGGCATGCGCGGGACCGTGGCCGTGTCGCAGCCGATCCCTCCCATCACCGACGTGCCCACGGCCATCGCCGAGGCGCTGAAAAATCCGGTCAACTCGCCGCCGTTGCGCGATCTGGCCCGGCCCGGCGACACCGCCTGCATCGTGTTCACCGACGTCACCCGCGCCAGCCCCGACCAATGGCTGGTGCCGGCCCTGTTGGCCGAGCTGGAAGCCGCCGGCGTGCGCGACGCCGACATCACTTTGCTGTGCGGCATCGGCATGCACCGACCGAGCACGCCTGAGGAAAAGATAACCAAGCTGGGGCGGGCCGTGGTCGAACGCTACCGGGTGATTGACAACGAGCCGCAAAACCCCGCCGCGCTGGTGGACCTGGGCGCGACAGAAAGCGGCATCCCGCTGTCGGTCCACCGGGCGGCCTACGACGCCGACCTGCTCATCGCCACTGGGCTGGTCGAGCCGCACCAGTACGCCGGTTATTCCGGCGCGCGCAAGACGCTGGCGGTGGGCGCGGCGGGCGAGGCGATGATCGCCTACACCCACGGCCCGCACATGATCGACCACCCCGGCACGCGCCTGGGGCGCGTCGAGGGCAATCCCTTTCACGAGGCCGTCACCGAGGCCGCCCGCCGCGCCGGTCTCAAGTTCATCCTCAACGTCGTGCTGGACGACCACAAGCAAGTAGTAGCCGTGCGGGCCGGCGAGCCGGAGGCGACGTTCAAAGAATTGGTCGCCGCCGCCCGCCAGGTCTACGAAGTGCCGGTGCCGCAGCAATACGACGTCGTGATCGGCGGGGTGGGCTATCCCAAAGATACCAACCTGTATCAGGCCAGCCGCGCCGCCAGCTATCTCTTTTTCGCGCCGACGCCCATCGTGCGCGACGGCGGCTTTATCATCATCGCCGCGCCGTGCGAGGAGGGCGCGGGCGACGGCGTGGGCGAGCAACGCTTTTATGAGGCGATCAAGAACGCGACCAGTATGCCTGCGCTGTTGGACGAACTGCGGCGCACCGGCTACCCGCCCGGCGCGCAACGCGCTTTTGTGATGGCCAAGGTGCTCGAAAAAGCGCGCGTGGTGGTCGTCGGCGCCGAGCGCCCCGCCGTGGTGCGCGATTGCAAGATGATCCCCGCCGCCACGATGGACGAGGCGCTGGCGCTGGCCGCGCACGAACTCGGCCCCGACCTGGAGGTGCTCATCGTCCCTCATGCCATGCTGACGCTGCCGATCGTGACGAATCCTTCGACCATGCTCAGGACGAATGACGAATGACGAATCTCCAGTCCCCAGTATCCAATATCCAGCATCCCACTGAGGAACAATACCTCTTTTGCATCCGCTGCGGGTTGTGCCTTTCGGTGTGCCCGACCTATCGCAGCAGCCTCAAAGAGACCGAGTCGCCGCGCGGGCGGGTGATGCTGGCCCGCAAGGCGTTGGAGGGCGAGCTGGAGCTGACGCCGAATTTCAAGGACCAGATGCAAAAGTGCATGGCCTGTCTGGCCTGCAACGTGGCCTGCCCGGTGGGCATCAAGCCGGCCGACCTGGCCCTGAACATGCGCTACGTGGCCGAGCAGATCGAGCCGACGGTTTGGAAAAAGAGGCTTTTTGGCGGGCTGTTGCCCCACCCGCGCCGCATGGAGTGGGGCGCGCTGCCGCTGCGACTGTATCAAAAGCTGGGCCTGCGCTGGCTGGCGAACAACTTGCGCGTCACCCGCCTGCTGCCGGCGCAGTTGCGCGACCTGGAGCGCCAGTTGCCCATGGTGCCGGGTCGCCCGCTGCGGGGACGGTTGCCAGAGGTGACGCCGGCAGTCGGGCGTCCTTCGACAGGCTCAGGACGCTCATGGCGGGTGGGCTTTTTCCTGGGCTGCGCGCAGAATCTGCTCTTTGCCGAAGAAAGCGCCGCGACCGTGCGCGTGCTGGCCCGCAACGGCTGCGAGGTGGTCACACCCAGGGACGCGCAGTGCTGTGGCATGCCCGCCATCGGCTACGGGCGGCAGGACGAAATGCGCGCCATGGCTCGGCACAACATCGCCGTGTTCGAGAAATGGGGCGTGGATGTGATCGTGACCGACTGCGCCACGTGCGGCTCGACGCTCAAAGAATACGGGCATTATCTGGCGAACGATCCCGAATGGGCCGGGCGGGCCAAAGTCTTTAGCGCCCAGGCCCGCGACGTCAGCGAGTTCCTGGCCGAAATCCCGCTGGAAAAACCGCGAGGCCGGGTCGAGGCCAGGGTCACTTACCACGACCCGTGTCACCTGGTGCGCGGGCAAAAGGTCAGTAAGCAGCCGCGCCAGCTACTCAAGATGATTGACGGGTTGGAATTCGTCGAGATGGCCGAGGCCGACTGGTGCTGCGGCTCGGCGGGTTCGCAGCTCATCACGCACTATGAAGATTCGCTGGCGATTTTGGAGCGCAAGATCGAGAACGTGAAAGCCACCGGCGCGGATGTCGTGGCCAGCGGTTGCCCCGGCTGCCAGATGCAGCTCACCGTCGGGCTGAAGCGGGAGGGGGTCAAGATGGAGGTGCTGCATCCGGTGTTGCTGCTGGACCGGGCGTATCAGAACGAACAGCATTAGTGTTTACCGGCCAGGCCATGTGGTATAATGATGTGTAGATGAAATGGGTTGCGGGGTAGGAAGGGGCCGGATGGAAAAGCCAAACCGAGACATTGGGTCGCGAGTGCGAGAGCCAGCGGTGGAATACACTCGCAATAAAGAGATACCGAGCTTTTTTGGACAGCCGTTGCTCAAAGGCTCGTATGTTCCTATAAACCCTACTCAAGTAAATCTGGAAACGCCGGTTCTCTTTTACTCGCATCCCGATGGTGAAATCTGGATCGGAGACGCCATTGTATGGCTTGGCTCGCTTGAAAGCGAATCGGTTGACCTGATTTTTGCCGATCCCCCCTACAACATCAAAAAGGCAGAATGGGATACATTTGAGTCTCAACAGGAATACGTCAATTGGTCGTTGCAGTGGATAGAGCAGGCCGCGCGAGTGCTCAAGCCAAATGGAACGCTCTACATCTGTGGTTTCTCAGAGATCCTGGCTGACCTCAAACTTCCAGCGATGCGCTTTTTTCAGGGATGTCGTTGGCTGGTCTGGCACTATAAAAACAAAGCCAACCTGGGAGCCGATTGGGGGCGTTCGCACGAAAGCATCCTGCATTTTCGAAAAAGCAGACAGTTCACGTTTAATGTGGACGATGTGCGGGTTCCGTATGGAGATCACACCCTCAAGTATCCCGAACATCCTCAAGCCGAGACGAGCCAATACGGGAAAGGCAAAGATCGGCTGTGGCGACCGCATCCGGGGGGTGCAAAGCCCAGAGATGTCTTGGAAATCCCCACCACCTGCAACGGGATGCATGAAAAGACGCCCCATCCCACGCAAAAGCCCGAAGAGCTTTTGAGAAAGATCGTTCTAGCTTCGTCAAATCCTGGGGATCTAGTGGTGGACCCGTTTCTTGGGTCGGGCACGACTGCTGTGGCGGCCGAGCAACTCGGGCGAAAATGGAAGGGTTGTGACATTTCACTCGAGTATGTCCAGTGGGCGGCTCGCCGGATTGAACTGGTCGAGGAGTGGACGATAGAAAAGTGGACCCAGTACGATTTGGAGAACGACCGGCGGAGAAAGTCCATCCGATGATAGAAGTGACGTTGGCAGATCTGCAAGCAAGTGTACAAGACAAATCGGCGTTCAGGGCCCTGGATGACTATCTGGCAATTGGCTACGCCTTTCTTGGCCTTTTGAGTGCAGCGCGTCCAACACGCATCGTTTCTCCCTCATACCCCAATTACATCTTTTACCAATATCCTGAAGACTATGGACATAGGATCACCCGCCCCCTGAATACGGATTTGCTGTTTGAATCGGCCAATGATTTCAAGTGTGCATTTGAACGATTCGTGACTTTTCTGACCGACCTCGGACAACATCAGGAGGCAGCGGTTAATCGCCGGGATAATAGACGCTATGTCGAGTCGCAAGAGATCAACAGAGTTGTCTATACCGTCCAGCAGGCCATCGGCTGCATTGGCGATTCATTTGACAATCCCAACCAATCCAGAAAGCGAGTGGGACAGCTTTTTGAGACGCTGGTCAAACTCGTAATCCAGGCAGTGGGTCTGGAGTGCGAGCCGCGCACAATCAACATCCCCATTCCGGGCCATCCGGGCTACCAAATGTCTTACGAGTTGGACCTGGTTTTCTCTCATCGCACGGCCATCATCGCCTCAGAAACGAGCCTTATACACCCCTCGGAAATCGTCGGCTCGGTTAAAACAACCAGCAAAGACAGGATAGACAAGGTCTTTCTCGACAAATATCTACTGAGCAAACTGCTGGGTCGAGATGTGCCGGTGATTGCCATTTTTCTCCACGATGTCCAGCGCGCTCGTAGAGGAAACAGCATCTTTGGCGTCAGCTCGACTTTCAAGAGCCAGCATTTCCTGGGTTATACGGTGGCGCTGAACAGGCTGGATGGCGTTTACTATGTTGATCCCCGACCGGAAATGGGCGCTAGCGAACGGCTGTGCGAGCAGATACACGACTTTCGGCGGTTTCTGGTTAAGGACTTGTGGACTCTGGCAAACAGATGAAGGGAATAAGATGGTCAACGGAGCCATTATCAAGGAACTTGAACAAATCGTCGGCCCGAAACACGTGCTCACCTCGCCCGAGGACCTGGTCAGCTATTCCTTCGACGGCACGTTCGTCGAACACCGGCCCGACGTGGTGGTACAACCGGCGACGACGCAGGAGGTCAGCCGGGTGGTGGCGCTGGCTCACCGCGAGGGCATCCCGGTGGCGCCGCGCGGCATGGCCAGCGGGCTGGCGGCGGCCTCGGTCCCGCTGAGCGGCGGCATCGCCCTCAGCCTGACCCGCATGAACAAAATCCTGGAAATTGACCGCGAGAACATGACCGCCACGGCTCAGGCCGGGGTGGTCACGGCCGACTTGCAGGCCGAGGTGGAAAAGCTGGGCTTGTTCTACCCGCCCGACCCCTCCAGCATCCGTCACAGCACGCTGGGCGGCAACGTGGCCTGCAACGCCGGCGGGCCGCGCTGCCTCAAATACGGCATCACCGGCGATTACGTGATGGGGCTGACGGTGGTCCTGTCCGACGGGCGGGTCATTCACACCGGCGGCAAGTCCATCAAGAACGTCACCGGCTATAACCTGACCCAACTGTTCGTCGGCTCAGAGGGCACGCTGGGCGTGATCACCGAGATTCTGCTCAAGCTGGTCAGCAAGCCCAAGGTCGTGCGCACCGGGCTGGCGATTTACGATCATCTGGAGGACGCCAGCCTCAGCGTCAACGCCGTGCTGCTGGGCGGCATCGTCCCGGCCACGCTGGAGCTGATGGACGAGACGGCCATCGGGTGCATCGAGGAAGCGATGGGGTTGGGCCTGCCGCTGGACAAAGAGGCCATCCTGATCATCGAGTGCGACGGCAACGACGAAGAGACCGTGCTGCGCGAGGTGGAACAGGCGGCGCAGATTTGTCGCGCGCACGGGGCCGACGTGCAAATCGCGCGCGACGAGGCGCACCGGGCCGAGTTATGGCGGGCGCGGCGCAGCGTGTCGCCCAGCCTGGCCCGCAAAGCGCCCAACAAGCTGGGCGAGGACATCTCGGTGCCGCGCAGCCAGATTCCCGCCGCCATCCGGGGCGTCAAAGAGATTTCGGCCAAATACGGCCTGCCCATCGTCGTGTTCGGGCACGCCGGCGACGGCAACCTGCATCCCAACATCCTGTTCGACCGGCGCGATCCCGAGCAGTGGGCGCGGGTCGAGCGGATGGCGGCAGAGATTTTCGGCCTGGCGGTGCAGTTGGGTGGGACGTTGTCGGGCGAGCACGGCGTGGGGGTGCTCAAGCAGGCCTACATGGAGAGCGCGCTGGGAGCCGATTCGATTGAGATTCAGTGGCGCATCAAGCGGGCGCTGGACCCCAGGAATATCCTCTGTCCGGGCAAGGTGTTGCCGGAACTGGCGACTTGACTCGGTTTCTTTGCTCACCAATTTTTTGCCGCCCTCTCCCTTTTCGGGTACAATCCCCGCAGGTGAGAGGGCGGTTGGGTTGGAGAAGCCGGGATGAAATTGGGACGCTTGGGCAAGCTGGTATTGTGGGGATGGTTCGGACTCTTTTTCTGCGTCGCTCTGGCAGGTCTGTGGGTCGGGTATCGCTGGAGCATCCGCGCCCTATCTGAGCTCAAAGCCGTTCACTCAGAACAGCTTTCCAATCGCATCGTTTTTGTGGGCAACGACGGCAATTTGTGGCTGGTTGCCCCCGATGGGCGTCATCTGACCCACCTGACGACCGATGGCGGCCACCAATTTCCCACCTGGTCGCCGAATGGAAAATGGCTGGCCTTTATCGGACCGGATGAGGCCGGACGACCGGCGCTGTACGTGTCTGACCTGGCAGCCGGCCGCTCCCGACTGGTTTTCACCAGCGCCGACTCGACGCCCTTTTACATCTACTGGTCCCCCGACAGTCTTGCGCTTACTTTTTTGACCCAGGAAAGCTCGACGCTGGCCATGCGGGTGGCCGACGTTCAAAACCCGGACTATGTCCGCGTGATGGCCCAGGGCGACCCCTTTTACTGGGCCTGGTCGCCCTCAGGCGACCAACTGCTGATGCACGTGGGCGGCTCATGGTCCGTTTCGCCCGACGCCCATCTCTCGCTGCTGGAAAACCGAGAGGGTGCGCAGCGGGTCGAGCTTGAGCCGGCCCCGGGACAGTTTCAGGCCCCGCTGTGGTCGGCGGACGGGCAAACCATCTATTACATCGCCGCCGCCGAAAATGGGGCCGAGGCCATTTACCAGACCGACGTCGCCACCTCCAAACAGTCATTCCTCGTCCCTCTGGACGGGCCGGCGCTCATGGTCCTGTCGCCCACCGGCCAGCACGTGGCCTACCTCCAAGTGCGACACCCCAGGCACACCCCGGCTTACGGCGCAGCTTTTGTCGTGAACACCGCCGGCGGCGCTCCGCAGCGCGTGCTTGATGACCAGGTCGCTGCAATGTATTGGTCGCCCGACGGCAAAAAGCTGGCCCTCTTGACGCTGGTCTCGTCCGACGAAGGTCCGACGGCCCGTGCGCCTGGCCTGGCTGCGCCGCTGACCCGCCATCTGCGCTATCGCTGGTGGGTCTACGAGGTCGAGACGGAGCAGGTGCGCCTGCTCACCTCATTTGTACCCACGCCCGACTTTGAGCAGACCGTGCCCTTTTTTGACCAGTATCACCTGTCGCTCACCTTCTGGTCGCCCGACAGCCGCTACTTGCTGGTGGCCCGGCGCGACGGCGATGGCGACGCCGGCGCGATTTGGGTTTTCGACACGACCGGCCAGGAGACTCCACGCCAAATCGGACCAGGCAGCTTTGCCGTCTGGTCCTGGCAGTGAATTCATCCTTCGTCCAAAAAAGGAGTAGCTCATTGACCGAGACCCACTTTCTCTCCTCCCCGCCCGAGGTGCGCATTCTGACCATGCTGGACCGGCCCTACGAGACCGCCGTGGCCGCCGCCCGCACCTGCTACTCGTCACGCGGCCTGATCACCGCCGACGACGTGGCTTCCGGCTCGGAGGACGCCCGCGACCGCATCGCCCGCGGCATCTACCAGGGCGGCCACCACACCACCTTTCAGCACGGTTACGTGCAGTTCGCGCTGAACAACGTCTCGCGCCAGTTCTTGTGGAGTTTTTTGCACAGCCACACCTTTTACAACTCGGAGCAGGTCAGCCAGCGTTACGTGGCCGTCAAGCCGGAGGCCTTTGCCGTGCCGCCGCTAGCGGGTCAGGCCAAAACGGTCTATCTGGAGGGCATCCAGGAGCAAATTGCGGCCTATCACCGGCTGGTGGAGTTGCTGACCCCACTGGCCACGGCCGAGTATGTTCGCCGCTTTCCCAAACGGCCCAAGACCAAAGCGGTCGAGCGTGACGTCTGGCGCAAGGCGCTCGAAGTGGCCCGCTATGCCCTGCCGGTGGCGATGTTTGCCTACCTGTACCACACCATCAGCACGTTGACGTTATTGCGCTATTGGCGGCTGTGCCAGCAGCCGGGCGCGCCGCTAGAGACGCGCTGGGTGGTCGAGCAGATGGTGCGAGCGGTGCTGGCCGCCGACCCACCCCTGGAGACGATTCTCGAAGAACCGCTGCCCACGACGGAAGACACCATGCCCGAACTGGCGATTTTGAGCGCGGACGATCACGCTGCGGCGTTTGCCCGCGAGTTCGACGCCAGATTGGACGGACGGGTATCCCGACTGGTCGCCCATCAATCCGACAACGAGGCGCTGGTGGCCCAGGCCGTGCGGAGCGCGCTGGGCCTGCCTGCCTCTGCGCTGCCCGACCACGAGGCGGTCGAACTGGCCCTATCGCCGGCTCGCAACCCCCACCTGAGCGGCGCGCTCAACCTGACCACCCTCTCGCGGCTCAGCCGGGCGCTCTACCACGCCCACTATACCTTTTACAAGAAAATGTCCCACACCGGCGACTCGCAGAATCAGCGCCACCGCATGACCCCTGCCACTCGCCCGCTCGTCTCGGCTTACCTGACCGACGAGCCTGACTATATCACACCCGAATTGGTGCGCAGCGACGAGACGGCCCAACGCATCTACGACGAGACCATGGCGCGGGCCTGGGAACGGTTGAGTCATTTGAAGCGGCTGGGTGCGCCCGACGAGTTTCGCGCCTACCTGCTGCCCAACGCCGTCAGCATCCGGCTGGTCGAATCGGCCGACCTGCTCAACCTGCGCCACAAGCTGGCCATGCGACTGTGTTACAACGCCCAGGAGGAAATCTGGCGGGCCTCGCTAGACGAAGCGCAGCAGGTGCGCCAGGTCAACCCGACCATCGGCCAATATCTGCTGCCGCCATGCACGCTGCGCGCATTGGCCGAACAGCGTCCTTTTTGTCCTGAAGGGGAGCGTTATTGCGGCGTGCGGGTGTGGGAGCTGGATTTGGCGGCGTACCGGCGCGTGATTTGAGGGGCAGTTTGCCGTGTGGCGCTTTTTCGAGTATAACATGCGCGTCGCTTGCCCTTTTTCCTATGAGAACGAGGAGGTGCACCATGTTTCAAGGGAACCCAACCCCTTTCGACGCGCACGAGCACAACGTCCGCCGTTTCATTCCCAGGCCAGGCCCCTATCTGCTCAGTTTTGTCTTTTTCGGGTTGCTGGCCGGGGCGACCCTCTTTATCACGGGCTGCTTTGGACGGGGTTGCAGCAGCGAGTCATCGAGCTTCTTGGGGGTTACAGATGGCGCCTTCCTTGCCCCCCGCGCGGTACGTATGGCGGCGCAGGAAAACATTGCCTATGTATGGATTGAGCTGGGTGAAACGGGCGTGTTTACCCCCACGACGGGTGTGCTGTGGAGCCTGATGAGCGCCGCCGACGGAACCCTGCCGCCCTTCCTGGACGAGCTGGCCGACCAGGGCTACGTCGCCATCCGTGTGCCGCACGCTCCGCCCACTTACACACAGAGCAGCCTGCTGCCCGGTAGCTTTGCGGAAGACGACGCCGTGGAATTCAATTACTATTCGCCCCCCTCCACGACGACCCTGACCACCGTCCCGGTCAGCGTTACCCGCCGCATTGACTTGGAATCCATCGTGAATGCGCAATTTCCCATCACGGACGATCAATCCCATTGGGAGGTGTGGTGGCTGCCGCCGGGCGACCCATTCCCCATCCCCGACCAACCGTTTCGATTAGAGGGATACGATTGGCCGCCGCCCCTGGAATTGAGCTTCCGCATCGACTTTGTGGACGGAGGCGCGCATCCCTGCGCCGGCTGCCCGGTAGAGGTGCTGTTTTACAACGGCTATGTGTTCATCGGTCCCTATCAGACTGCGCTGCGTTACACGTATCAGACTCAGCCTATGGACCCCTTGGCCTCCTTTGGCGTCCATTGCGGATACGAGGTTGATAGTCTGTCTCCCTCTGTTGTGCAATACATCACGCCCACCGTGCCCTTTACCCACACCCACTGCCTGGAAAACTGGGACGCGATCACCCGCACCTTCACCATCCATACGGCGTCCTCAGAGGGCTGGAATTACCAATATTACTATCAAGCGGCCGAGGACGGCGCTGCGCCCGTGCCGGTGGCTGGCACACCCTTTACCGTACAAGTCGGTCCGCCGCATTTGGCGTGGTCGCCTGGCGCGGTGGGACTATTGGCTGTGCACACCCCCACCATCGCCATCACCGACACGCTGCGCGAGACGTTCCACATCACCGCCACCTCCACCGTCAGCGCCGAGGTGCAGGCCGCGTCCGTCAGCTTTGCGCTGGCCCCGGGCTATACGCTGAATGAAACGGGACCGCAGTATGATCTTTATCTGCCGTTGGTGTTGAGGTCGCCCTGACGCTCTGTGGTCGGGAGGTACGGAAGAGATGTTACCTACCTTGCAGCTTGGACCCTACCAGGTCAGCACCTACGGCGCTGTGGCGGCGCTGGTGTTGCTCGTCTTTGGGATGTACAGCACCCATCGTCTGTTCCGGCTGCCCTATCCGCCCGACTTTATCCTCAAAGGGCTGTTTCTGACCATCCTGGGCGGCGCGATCAGCACGTTTCTCGTCCCATTCCTGATCAACGCTTTTCGCGCCGCCCAATCCGGCCCCACTTTTGAACCCGAGGGGCGCAGCGTGGTCTGGACGCTGACCGGCGGGACAATCGTTGCGGCCCTCTACTGCTGGCGATATAAAGTTTCCCTGGGCCGGGCGCTCGATCTGGGGGCGCTGCCCATCCCGTTGGGGTTGGCGATTGCTCGCCTGGGCTGCCTGGCGGCGGGCTGCTGCCACGGACGCCCTACAGATTCGTGGCTGGGTATGCGCCTGCCGGATGAGTTTGGTGTGTGGATGGTGCGCTATCCCACTCAGTTGATGAGCGCCGCGGCCAACCTGCTTACCTTTGTCGTGGTGGTGGCCGCCGAACGACTGGGAACGCGCCGCAGGTCAGACCATGAGGCCGGCGGGACCTGGCCCTTCGACGGCTTTTTGGTGCTCTTGATCCTCATCCTCTACAGCCTCAAGCGCTTTGTGATGGCCTTTTTGCGCGAGAGCGGCCCACCGTTGATCGGACCGTTCACTTGGATGCATCTGAGTGGGCTGATGGTGTGGGTCGCCGCAACCGCTCTGATGGCGCGAAATCTCTATCGCGTGGCGCGCTCTGGAAGGGCGGTCAAGGAATTCTCGTGACCCGCGCGCGGCGGGCGGTATAGCTTACTTGCCTCACTTCATCCGTATCTTTTTCCTGCGCCGCGCAGCCCAAGCGTCATCCATTCGCAGGTTGGGCGTCTCTGTTTTGTCTCCTCGTCGCCGATTCATCCAAGGCGCATCTGTAGTACAATATCCTCAGAGACGCCCATATGTTACCCATCATTCGGACCATTCTGCTCGTGATATTCATCAGCCTGGTCGCCAGAGTGAGCATTGACGCTGCTTGCTCCGGCGGACAGCGCCAGGAAAAGGTCGAGCCAACTTGCCAATTTACAAACCTGCCCTCATCCTGGCGCGTGCTCGCTGCTCTCTTAACGGACCTCACCCGCGACGGCAGCCCTGAATGCACGCTGCTCGTCTGGCGGCCTTGGGCAGACTGGCCGATCATGCAGTGGTCCGACACGCCCAGCCCCATCGCCGCCCACCGCGACGCCAACGGCGACAGCGCCCACATTATTTTGGTAGAACCGACGAAAGACGAAAGACGAAAGACGAAGGATGAATCCCCAATATCCAATCTCCAATACCACGAAATTTGGGCCGGGTCGGCGCTGGCCGCGCCCATTGTGCAAATCGCGGCGGGCGACGTGGATGGGGACGGGTGGCAAGAGTTGGTCGCGCTGGAGGGGGATTACGCCACCGGACGCAATGGCCCAGCGCGGCACGTGGCCGTGTGGCGCTGGAATGGATTTGGGTTCAATCTGGACTGGCGCAGCCCGCCAGGCCGGTTTGTCGCGCTGGCGCTGGCCGACGTGGACGGCGACGGCGCGGTCGAAATTCTGGTTCACTGAACCATTTTTGAAACGGAGGTTTACCATGAGGAAGACAATCATTCAGATGCTCTTGTCAGCGCTCCTGCTGACCATGCTGCTCGGTCTGCTGGCAGCGTGCGCCGAGAAATCGACGCCTACGGCGACAGCAACGCAGCCGCCAGAGCCGAAACCGACGCAGAAGAGCAAAATCCAGTTGACCAATGAGGCCATACTGGCAACCAACGCGGCCATCGAGCGGGCGGTCATAGTTACACTCACGGCAAAAGCGCAGCCGCCCGCGCCGACCGACACACCCGCGCCCACCGCGCCCCCGGCAACACTATTCCCCACCTTACCGCCCGTCGAAATCCCGCAGGGCATTCGCTCGGCCGGCTTTGCCCGGCTGTACCAGGCCGTGCCGGTGGACATGGTGGGTCAACTGCCGCAAGAGGCCCATTACACGCTGCCCGTGGACCTGAGCCGCGTGCTTCACGCCGACCGCTACACTTTAAGCGCGGAACAGGCCGCGCTGCTGAGCCAGAATGGGTTCGTCGTGGCCCCGGCCGACTGGCTCGAATTCTTCCAGTTATACGAGCAGGTGCGCTATCAGGACCTGCCGGTGTTTATCACCACCGACTCGGTCTACCACGTCTATCACCTGCTGTTCGACAAGCTGCTACGCGACCTGGAGCGGGAAAGACTGGCCCCCATTATCGCCGCGCTCACCACGACGCTGGCCGACGCGGCCCAGGCGCAGTACAAGGACGCCCGCGGCACACCCCTGGAAGACTCGGCCCGCCGCGTGTGGGGCTATTTCGTCGTGGCCCAGCAACTGATTGAGGCCGAGCCGCCTCCCATCCCCGCCGCCGTGGCCGACGAGGTGAGCCGCGAGCTGGCGCTGATCCAGGCCCACGCGGGTATCGACATGTCGCCGCTGCTGTCGCTGCCCGAAGCTTTCGCCGAAGGCTTGTTCTGCGACCCCGCCGCCACCCCCGAACAGGCGAACAAATTCTACTGTGAGGACTATAGCCAGTATGTCCCGCGCGGGCACTATACCCGCGATGAGCAACTGCAACGCTACTTTCGGACTATGATGTGGTACGGGCGGATCAACCTGCGCCTCAAGCTGGCCCGCGAAACCCAAATGGCGCTGCTCATCACGCGTTTGCTGCGCCGCACCCAGGTCGCCGACGTGCCCATGGCCGACGTGTGGGCCAGCGTGTACGACCCTACCGTGTTCCTGGTAGGCAAATCCGACGACCTGAGTTTCCACGAATATGGTCCGCTAATGGACGCCGTGTACGGGCCGGATGCTGACCTGGCCTTGCTGGCCGACGAGGCCCGCCTGGCGGCTTTTACCGAGGCGGCCCGGCGGCTCCCGCCGCCGCAGATCAACTCGATGTGGGTGTACATCTGGGAGGACGAGGAAGAGGCCACCCAGGGCTTTCGTTTCATGGGCCAACGCTTTGTGCTCGACGCTTACGTCTTTGAGCAACTGATCTGGCGCGAGGTGGGCGAGTTTGGGAACGAGCGCTGGCTGCCCAAGGGACTCGACGTGTTCGCGGCGATGGGCAACGCCGAGGCTTATGCCATCCTGGACGAAATGGGCGAGACCGATTACTTGCGCTACGACGAGCAACTGGACAAGGTGCAAGCCGAAATCGCCGGCTTGGAGATTGACAGTTGGACGCAGAACCTGTACTGGAACTGGCTAGTCAACCGACAAACACCTTTACCCAATATCGGGCTACTCAGATATGCTATCATCAGCCCATTCTCTACCACCAGACTGACTTGAACATGCAGCCGCTCTACCATCGCTCGTTTTGCCCCAAAGTCATCGTCGTCTATCGCCGCAAATGCGCGTTGCACGTTCCGCGCCAAGTCCTCTATGCTCTGTACGTCCTCATTGGTCAAAGCCCGCTTTTGCAGCGTCGCCGCCAACGTCCGGCGCTCTTTGTCCAACGCTTCTATCGTGGTCTCCAGCCGGGCTTTGCGCTCGGTTAGCATTTCTTTGGGAAAGTTACCCGACAGGTACAAGTCAAGCAGCCTCTCAAGTTGCGCCCGGTTGTCGACTAGTAGGTCATCTATCACGGTCAGCCGCTCGCGCAACGGGGCAAGCTCGGCCTCTCGTTCGGCCTGGCGGTTCTCAATTTCACGGCGCAGTTCGTCGGCACTACTCATCTTCACTTTAATCCAGTCCCAAACCGCCGCGTCTACTTGCCCAACTCTGAATCCGGGCAAGTCGCAGTCCTTTGCCGTATCCCTTTGATGACCGTTGCAGATATACTTGAGGTAAACTCGTCCTTTGGTACGGCTTGACTTGCCGCTGACAGATAACCCACACTGGCCACACCGGATATGCCCGGCCAACAGGTATTTGTATTTGCGGTTTCTTTTAGCGTCCCGCTTGTTCTGCTCCCTTATTCTTTGCACCTGCTCCCAAATTTCCCGCTCGACAATTGCGGGGACAGAGACAGCCAGCCATTCCGACTTGGGGCGCTTGACCTGCTTTTTCTTCCCGGTCTGTGGGTCTAAGACACAGGTCGTCTTGCCGTAATACCACACACCCACCTTGACGTTCTTTTGTAAGTTGCCTTCAGGTGTGTCAGGATACTCACCCAAGACGTATTCAATCGGGTGTGACTAAAATCAGTTGGGCGCTTCTGGCCCACAAAAGTAGAGTTGAAAGAACAACGTACTTCTGGCATGATTGTTTTGACCAAAACCATCACGATCAGGAGTGCGATTATGTCTTCCAACTCTGCGTATATGATACACCAACTGCGGGAAAGCTTCGAGCAGCTGTTGACGCTGGTGACCGGCCCGGAGGCGCAAAACGCTACGCTGGACCAAATGGAGCGCTGTGTGCTGCGACGCATTTTGCGTCTGGGGCTCAACTTGCTGACACTGTTTATCATGACTCGAGTAACACTGAAATTACGGCATAGTGTATTTCGATAAAGCCAGACTGCCGCACTGTAATTTGCCGGTTTCTGCATCTTTGCCGACTAGCTTATATCTCGCAAGTAGTATGATTTGCGAAAGCCGGTCAGAATTGTCT
>DAOTXN010000104.1:0-14910 GCA_034435435.1 Anaerolineae bacterium
TGATACATCCTGTAACTGCTCACCCTGGTAGCTTTTTGGACAAGATTTACAGGATTTACAGGATTTTTCCACGAATTCCATCCTGTGAATCTTGTGAATCCTGTCGAATGGCTTTGGGTTTGCCGCTTTTACGCATTTGGGCTGAACAGTTACCAGAATTGTACTCGGACCGGTGAAACGTGACAAGTCTCCGGCGGTTGCACAATAATCGGCCTGTAGGTACAATAGGCTCATCACTGCTCACCTGGGAGATCGCAATGGAGACAAACAGCCTCGTTGGCAAGCAATTAGCCAAGTACAAAATCCAGGCCGAGATCGGCCGCGGCGGCATGGGCGCGGTCTATTTGGGTTACGACCCTGCGCTCGACCGCCACGTCGCGGTCAAAGTTCTGCCCCCACACCTGGCCTGGCAGACAGAGCTGGTCGAACGTTTTTTACGCGAAGCGCGCACGGCGGCCCGCCTGCGCCATCCCAACATCGTCACCATTTACGACGTGGGTCAAGAGGGCGAAAACTATTACTTTGTCATGGAATACCTGGAAGGCGAAACCCTGACCCACCTGATCCAACAGCGCGGCACCCTCTCGCCCCAGGAAGTACTGGCAATGTTGCGCCCGCTGGCCGAGGCGCTGGACTATGCCCACCAGCGCGGGCTGATCCACCGCGACATCAAACCCGCCAACATCGTGGTCGGCCCTGGCGGCCACGTCACGCTAACCGATTTTGGCATCGCTCGCGCCACACAAGAAACGCGGCTCACGGCCACCGGAGCCGTGGTGGGCACCCCAGCCTACATGTCCACCGAGCAGGCCCAGGGACAACAGGTCGAAGCGCCCAGCGACCAGTACAGCCTGGCCGTTGTGGCCTACGAGATGCTCAGCGGGCAGGTCCCTTTTGACGCCGACAGCACGATGGCCCTGTTGTACAAAATTATCCACGAGCCGCCGCCCCCCATCTATGCCGTGCGGCCCGACCTGCCGGTAGCAGTGCAAGAAGTTTTCAATCGGGCGCTGGCCAAAAACCCCGCCGAGCGTTACCCCACGGTGACCGCTTTTGTGAGCGCCCTGGAGGGGGCGCTGGGCGGCCAGGCTGCCCCGATATTTCGAGCCACTACCGGTTGGCCCACCGCGACCACACCATCCGGCGCACCGACCACCCCGAGACGCCGCGTGCCCGCCTGGGTGTGGGCGCTGGGCGGCCTGGCTCTGGCGGCGTTGTTCGTGGGCGGATGGCTACTCTTGAATAGCGGCGGCCAAGCTCAACCCACGCCGACCCCGACGCTGCGCCAGAAAGTGGCGGCGGCAACACAAACCCCCACGCCAACGGTCAGCCCGACACCCACCCCGCGTCCGACCGACACACCTGACCTCACCGCCACCTACGAGCACACGCTGTTCCTCACCCTCATTGCGCCGACCGCCACCGCCGCGCCGACTCACACACCGACAGCCAGCGCTACCGCCACGCGCACACCCCGCCCCACGGCCACGGCTCGACCCACGGCCACGTCGCGTCCCACGACCGCTGCCACCCCGACGCGCACGCTCGCGCCCACGTCTCCGGCCACGCCGACCACCCGCATGCCCACACTCACCCCCAGAGCCACTGCCTCCCCAGCCGCTACGGACGCCTTGATCACCTTTGAACAAATGGGAAGTTGGCGGCGCGGCGACCAGCCCTACGGCGACCTGACGCAGACGCAGGAACAGGTGCACACCGGCAGCTATGCGGCGAAACTGGCCTATAATTTTCCGACCGCCGCCGATGACTTTGTGGTATTTATCCAATCACTCGGCTTGAGTGGGCAGCCCAACACCGTCGGCGCGTGGGTGTATGGCGACGGGTCCGGTCATTACGTGAACGTGTGGATTCAAGACGCCCAGAACGAGATCTGGTCGGTCCACCTGGGCAAAGTGAGCAGCGCGGGCTGGCGGCAGATGGTGGGCACGCTGGCAGCGGGCCTGGCCTGGCCGTCGGGCCACGTGTCGGGACCGGACAACGGCGTCGTAGATTATCCGGTGCGCTTTTATGCCCTGGTGCTCGACCGCCCCGGCAGCGGTCCCGGCAGCGGCCAGATTTATGTGGATGACATCTCAGCCTGGCAAGGCGCAGTCAGCGCGCTCCCGACGCCGGTCGCGACGGTCCCAGCGACCCAACCCACGAGTGTTGCCCCCACCACAGCCCCGCCCACGGGCGAGATCGGCCGCATCGTCTTTACGGTCAAGGTCGGTGAGTCCTACTATCTCTACTCCACCGACCCCGCGTGGAGCCAGATGGTTCAAATCGGGCTGACCGACTATGCGCACTCGACCTGCGCCGGCACCGGCAGCGCTTCCACGCTGGAGGGTTTCACCGTCAATCTGTATGGCGTGAGCAAATGCAACATCACCGACCGCACAGACGCCTGCCGCTCACCCGACGGCCAGTACGAAGTGATCACCAACCAGACCGATAATGGGCACACCGTCACGCTGCGCCGCACCGGCGAGTCGGAAATTCTACACTTTTATTATCAGGGCCGTTTGAACGAACCGCTAGGCATCCAATGGGCGCCCAACAGCACCCAATTTCTGTTTACCACCGACCGCACCGTGCAAGCGGCTTACATCAGCGGCCCCGGCTATGCCCCCATCATCCCGGAGCTGAGTGACGCCTGGCCGCCGCAGTTCACGCCCGATGGCGCGCTGGTCTATTATCTGAAACCGGTCGGAGCCGAAGGCGCTTCGGATATTTTTGTGGTCGGGCCAGATGGCTCGAACCCACGCAACCTGACCAATGCCCCCAGCGCCTTCAAGATGTGTCCACGCTGGAGGCCATGAAAAAGCCCTATCAAACTTGCCTTCTCTCTGTGCGACCCAAACCACGCCTCCAGTGCCTAACGCGGACAAAGCGGAACTAGAAAGCAAACCACCAAGACCACAAAGGACACCCAGCCTCTTTCCTTCGTGGTCTTTGTGTCCTTTGCGCCCTTTGTGATGAGATCCTTGCTCAACTTGTGACATCCATAACGGGGCGAAGGTGCTTTTTGGCACTAACGTCTGACCGATTTTATGCGATAGTATGAACGAGTTTAGATGCTGGAGGAATGCCGCTATTATGGCAAGCGCTGAAACAATCCAAAAGACCGAGACAGGCAAACGCTCCAAAACCTGGGGCGAGGTGCGCGTGTTCGGGCGCTGGTGCAAGGGCTGCGGGCTATGCATCGCCTTCTGCCCATCGAGCGTGTTCGAGGCCGGCGACGACGGCCACCCGCGCGTGCGCTTCCCCGATCGCTGCACCGGCTGCGAATGGTGCGAGTATCACTGCCCCGACATGGCCATCGAGGTCATCCGTCACACTGCCGAGCCGCACGAGGATTAGCCCATGCCGGTCGAGTTGATGCAAGGAAACGAAGCCTGTGCGCGAGGTGCGCTGGCCGCCGGTTGCCGATTTTTCGGCGGCTACCCCATCACCCCGTCCACCGAAATCGCCGAGGTGCTGGCCCGTGAATTACCCAAGGTGGGCGGCAAATTCATCCAGATGGAAGACGAGATCGCCAGCATTTCCGCCATTATCGGCGCGTCGGTGGGCGGATTAAAGAGCATGACCGCCACGTCGGGTCCCGGCTTTTCACTCATGCAAGAAAACATCGGCTATGCAGTGATGGCTGAGATCCCGTGCGTCATCGTGAATGTGCAGCGCCTGGGACCCAGCACCGGCCGGCCCACCAGCCCGGCCCAGGGCGACGTGATGCAGGCCCGCTTTGGCACCCACGGCGATCACCCCATCATCGCCCTTTCGCCCACGTCGGTGCGCGAAAGCTTTGATCTGACCGTCAAAGCTTTCGAGTTTTCCGAACGCTATCGCACCCCGGTCATTTTACTGATGGACGAAGTCGTCGGTCACATGCGCGAGAGAGTAGAGCTGCCCAACGGGCCGCTCGCGCCAGCCGAGCGTGAACCCGTCCAAGTGCCGCCCGAATGGTACGAAGTCTACGGCGAATCGCCCACCGATGTGCCCCCCCTGGCCAGCTTTGGTCGGGGCTATCGCTTTCACATCACCGGGCTGCACCACGACACGCACGGCTTTCCCACCGAGCGCCTGGACGAAGTGCAGGCATGGATCGACCGCGTGTTTCGCAAAATCGACAACAACCTGGACAGCATTGTGCTGACCGAGAGCGAGTGGACCGACGATATGGACACGCTGGTCATCGCTTACGGATGTGTCTATCGCTCGGCGCGCCAGGCCGTGAAACAAGCTCGCGCCCGAGGCCGCAGGGTGGGTCTGCTCAAGCTTCAGACGATCTGGCCCTTTGCCGAGGCCGTCGTCGAGGAGCTATCAACCCACGCCGAGCGCATCATCGTGCCTGAAATGAACTTGGGCCAACTGGCGCTGGAGGTCGAGCGGATAGCCGGGCGAACGCGAGTGCGCCGCGTCAACCGCATCGACGGACAGATCATCGCGCCGGACGAGATTCTGGTGCACCTGGGAGAGAGCCAGAAATGAAACCAGCCGAAATCCGCGTTTACGAATATTTGCGACACGACAAAAAGTTCCCTGGCGTGTGGTGCGCTGGCTGCGGCATCGGCATCGTGATGGGTTCGCTCATCCGCGCCATTGACAACCTGGGCCTGGACAAAGACAACGTGGCCGTCATCTCGGGCATTGGCTGCACAGGGCGTATGCCGGTGTATCTGGATTTTAACACCATGCACACCACGCACGGGCGGGCGCTGGCCTTTGCCACCGGGCTTAAAGTCGCCCGGCCCGAGATGACCGTCATCACGGTGATGGGCGACGGCGATGCGCTGGCCATCGGCGGCAACCACTTTATTCACGCGGCGCGGCGCAACATCGGTATCACCGCTTTGGTGGTGAACAATCAAATTTACGGCATGACAGGCGGCCAGGCCTCGCCCACCACCCCCACCCACGCGCTGGCGACGACGGCGCCTTACGGCAACCTGGACCAACCCTTCCCCATCACCGACCTATCTATCGCCGCCGGGGCGGCCTTTGTGGCCCGCAGCACCGTGTACCACGCCACCGAGTTGGATCGTTACATCGAGCAAGGCATCAAAACGCCCGGCTTTGCGGTCATCGAGGCGGTCAGCTATTGTCACACTACCTTTGGACGCATCAACCGCCTGGGGAGCGCCGTGGCTATGATGCGCACGATCCGCGAGCGCAGCGTGCGCAAGTCGGCTTTTGATCGCCAGCCGCCAGAAGAGCGCGATCCTCAGGCTATCGTGCGCGGCGTCTTTCACGACGCGACCCACAAGCCCGAGTATACAGCGCTTTATCAACACATCATCGACCAGGCCCAAAAGCGAGAGGAGCCGCAGGCGCAATGAGCGACCGTTTTGAAGTGCGATTGGCCGGCACGGGCGGCCAGGGCATGATCCTGGCCGGGATCATTCTGGCCGAGGCAGCGGCCATCGGCGCCGGAAAAAACGTGGCTCAAACACAAAGTTATGGCCCCGAGGCCCGGGGTGGAGCCAGCAAGGCCGAAGTTATCATTGCCGACGGCGAGATTGACTTTCCCAAAGTCCTGCAGGCCGACTTGTTGCTGGCAATGAGCCAGGAGGCGTGCGACAAATACGGGCGAGAGGTCAAAACAGACGGTTGGCTCGTCGTGGATGAGAGCGAGGTCAAACGAGCGCCGCCTCACCCGCGCACGGTGCGCGCGCCTATCACCCGGCTGGCTGAAGAAGAAATCGGGCGACAGATCACAGCCAACATCGTTGGATTGGGCATCATCGCTGGATTGACGCGCATCGTACCGCGCGAAGCCATCGTGCAAGCCGTCGAGCGCCGCGCGCCGCCCGGCACCAAAGAGATCAACCAGCAGGCCCTGGAAGCCGGCCTGACGCTGGCCGAGCGGATGCGAGGACAATATGGCTGAGAAAACGAGCACGTGGTTCCGCTGTATGCGCTGCGGGCATACCTGGGAGGGCGCAGATGATCCCAAGCAAGAGCGCGTGTGCCCCCACTGCAAGAGCAACAGCGTGCGCAAGCTACGTACCTCTCCAAAATAAATGCCCTTCTACAAATCAAAAGCGCACCCTTGTCGGCGGTGAATGTAGCTAGCAGCCTGTCGGGGAACCCTGTAATATAGGGCCTTGCGCCCGTTTTTTGCTCGTTTTGCGCCCATTTTGGACGCCCACAAGGGGCTAAATTACATCTCTCCGACAGGCTGCTAGCAGCCTGTCGGAGAACCCTGTAGCATAGGGCCTTGTGCCCGTTTTTGGCCTGTTTTGCGCCCATTTTGGACGCCCACAAGGGGCTAAATTACATCTCTCCGACAGGCTGCTAGGGGTGGAGAATTTCCCTATGCTCTATTGCGCAGCCGGACAAGCGATGCTATACTACGAGCACCTCTTTTGCACCTGGCGCCAAAATGAGCCAAGATACCTGGATCGGCAGAAAACTGGGCAATTATACCATCCTCAATCTGATCGGACGGGGCGGCTCGGGCCGCGTCTACCTGGCGCAACACACCATTCTGGAGCGCCAGGCGGCCATCAAGATTTTGCGGGCCGACCTGGACGCAGTGGACCAACATCTGGACCATTTCTTGCAAGAGGCCCGCACTATCGCCAAGATGCGCCACCCTCACATCGTGCAACTCTACGACTTTGGTCAAATCCAAGACACTTATTTTATGGTCATGGAGTACATCCCCGGCGACAGCCTGGAGAAAAAGCTCAAAGCCGCCCAGACCGCCAGGCGTCTCTTGCCCGGCGTCCAAGTCTGGCGCATCATTAAACAGATGGGCGAGGGGCTGACGTACATCCACGAACAAGGCGTGGTCCACCGTGACATCAAACCGGCCAACGTCCTGCTTACCCAGGCCGGCAACGTTGTCATTTCAGACTTTGGGGTTGCCAAGCTACTGGCCGGACGGGGCGACACGACTACCGGCACGATCACCGGCACACCGGCCTATATGTCCCCCGAACAAGCCTTGGGCCAGGCTATTGACCACCGCGCCGACCTGTATTCGATGGCCATTATCGTCTACGAGATGCTGGTGGGGCGCGTGCCCTTTGACGCCACGCCGGCCGTCACGGCAGTGTTGAAACATCTGAACGACCCGGTGCCTCCGCCGCGCCAATTCAATTCCGCCATCCCTGCCCATGTAGAGATCGAGCTGCTCAAAGCCCTGTCCAAGCGCCCCGAAAGCCGCCATCAAAGTGTGGCCGAGTTTTTGCATGCCCTGGCCAGCACCGGGCGAGCGGTGCCCCAGCAAGCCACGACCGAAGCGGTCAAGACGGCGGTCGGGCCGGACGGTAAGGAGTATATTCATATCCCGGCCGGCGAATTTTGGATGGGCAGCCCCCACGACGACGACGCCCCCCGGCGGCGCGTGTATCTGGACGGTTTTTATATCAGCCGCTACCCTGTGACCAACGCCGAGTATCACGCCTTTGTGGAAACGACGTTTCACTTTCCCCCGCAACACTGGCGCGATGGCCTTTATCTCGACTGGGAAGCCGACCATCCCATTACCTACGTCAATTGGCACGACGCCGATGCATACTGCCGGTGGGCGGGAGGCCGCCTGCCCACCGAGGCCGAGTGGGAAAAAGCCGCGCGCGGGACCGATGAGCGGCGTTATCCGTGGGGCAACACGTTCGACGCTGTTCGTTGCAACAGCAGAGAAGGCGGACGCGACGCCGCCACACCTGTCGGCAAATACTCCCCCGCCGGCGACAGCCCCTACGGCGTCAGCGACATGGCCGGCAACGTCTGGGAATGGGTGCACGACTGGTACGCCGCCAGCCCCGGCGAGTTGTTCCCGGGCTACAATCCCATGGGGCCGGCCGAGGGTAAAGCTAAAGTGATTCGCGGCGGCTCCTTTGCCAACAAAGCCAGCCTGGTCACCGCTTTTACGCGGGACCAGGCTCCGCCCAGCGTTTGTATGGTGAATTATGGCTTTCGCGTGCGCTTGGGTGAAGAGGTGTTCAAAGAGTCTACTCAAACCTCGACGATCCGATAACTCGTCACCACCTCGGCGACGCCTTTGACCGTCGCGCTGACCGAGCAATACTGCTCCTCCGAAAGCCGTATGGCGTCGGCCACGGCCTTTTCTTTCAACCCGCGCCCCTTGAGCACATACTCGACCTCGATCCGTCGAAAAGTCCACGGCGGCTCTCGATCTTGCTCACCCCTGATGTTGATCTCTAGTCCCTGCAAGTCTTGACGTTTCTTTTCCAAGATGTTGACCACGTCTACGGCGGTACAACCGGCCAACGCCACGAGCAGCAAATCCGAGGGTTTCATCCCCGTCGCGTTGGCCTCGTCCTGCGCGGACATGACCACCGCGTGCTTGCTGCTATCCACGCCGACGAATTGCTTGCCGCCAAACCAAGTGACTTTTGCGTGCGCCATGACGAATTTGCGCTCCTTTCCGCGCTCAACTTTCGAATGAGGTCCCGACTTGCCCGGCCCGCCTCACCACGAAAGCGATCACGCCCAGCAAAGCCAGAATTAACCCGACCAGCAAAAACGTCCACAGCCATGTCTGACCATGCGCCGCCGTTCTGGCCGATCTCGATAATGGGAGCCAGGAGATAATACGTGGGAAAAACTTTGCCAATCCAGGCCAGAATTTGCGGGAAAACATAAAGGCCGGCGCGTACAAAAAGACGCCGGTGCTCTTGATCGTCGCAAACAGGGTGTTGATGTCCTTCACGAGCGCGCCCAGCAACACCCCACAACTGACCATAGCGGTAGGTCAAGTTCTCAGCCATGATTGCGTCACCAGCCATCCTAGTTCCTTTCTCTGCGAGATGGCAGGATTATATGACCGGCGCATCTCCACGTCAACTCGCCCTCCCGCAGAATAGAGCCGAATACTCCTTGCCAAGATGTCCGAGACGGATATAATCATCCTGACACCCCTTCACGAACAGACAGGAGAACACACCATGGAATGGACTCGCGTTAGCGGCATCTTGTTACACCCCACGTCGTTTCCTGGTCGCTATGGCATCGGCGACCTGGGCGACGAGGCCTATCGCTTTGTAGATTGGCTGGCGCGGGCCGGCCAAAAGGTCTGGCAGACGCTGGCCCTCGGCCCCACCGGCTATGCGGATTCGCCCTACGCCTCGTTTTCCGCTTTCGCGGGCAACCCTATGCTCATCAGCCCCGATCGGTTGGTCGAGGACGGCGACCTGACAGCCGAGGATGTGGCCGACGCGCCGCCCTTTCCTGCCGACCACGTGGATTTTGGATGGGTCATCCCCTACAAAACCGATCTGTTGCGCCGGGCGGCGAATCGCTTTTTCCGGCAAGCGTCGTCCGTCCGACGCGCCGAGTTTGACCAGTTCTGTGAGAAAAACCGACGCTGGTTGGACGATTTTTCGCTGTTCATGGCCGTCAAGGCCGAGCACAAGCTGGTCTTGTGGACCCAATGGGAGCCGGACATCGCCTTGCGCAAACCCCAAGCCGTGAAGCGTTGGCGTGAAAAACTGGCCGACGAGATCCGCTTTCACCAATACGCGCAATTTCAATTCTTTCACCAGTGGCAAGCTCTGCGCCGCTACGCGAATGAACGCGGGGTACACATGATGGGCGACATCCCCATCTTTGTGGCCCACGACAGCGCCGACGTATGGGCCAACCGCGAGCAATTTTTCATGGACGAGCGCGGCGAGCCGACTGTCATCGCCGGCGTGCCGCCCGACTATTTCAGCGCCACCGGCCAGCGCTGGGGCAATCCGCTCTATCGCTGGGATTTGATGGAACAGCAAGGCTATCCCTGGTGGATCGAGCGGGTGCGCCACACCTTCAACATGGTCGATATTTTGCGCATTGACCACTTTCGCGGCTTTGAGGCCTATTGGGAGATCCCTGCCGAGGAGCCGACGGCGGTGGTCGGGCGGTGGGTCAAAGGTCCGGGCGATAAACTCTTTCACGCCCTGCAAGACGCCCTGGGCGAACTGCCCATCGTCGCCGAAGACCTGGGCGTGGTCACGCCCGAAGTGGTTGCTTTGCGAGAGCAGTTTAATTTCCCAGGCATGAAGGTACTCCAGTTCGCTTTCGATAGCGACGCCACCAACCCCTACCTGCCCTTCAACTTTGAGCACGCCTGCGTCGTGTACACCGGCACCCACGACAACGACACCACCCGCGGCTGGTACGAGGCTGCGCCGGAAAAACTTCAAGACCGCGTGCGCCTGTTCCTGGGCGTGGACGGCCACGACATCAGTTGGGACATGATCCGCCTGGCGCTGATGTCCGTGGCCGACATGGCCATCGCGCCGCTGCAAGACGCGCTGGGCCTGGGGGGGGCGGCCCGCATGAACCTGCCCGGCGAACCCAGCGGCAACTGGCAATGGCGTTACCCGTCCGGCGCGCTGACCGATTTTCTGGCCGGCCGCCTGCGCGCGCTCACCGAGCTATACGGGCGCACCGGCCTCAAACGGGACAAGGTGGGCAACGTGGGTGAGTGGCTGGAACGCACGACGATGCCAGAATAACGGCGAGTTAGCACGCCACAGCGTGAAGAAAAAGCCATACGCCCCAATAATCGCCACAAGGGTCAAGAGGCGAACAATGCGTTACAACTTTGACTGGGATCCTACCAAAGAAAAGCAGAACATGCGCAAACACAATGTTGCTTTTCGCCGGGCAGCGACGGTTTTTCGTGATCCGAACCAACTTTCCACCTACGACGAAGAACATAGCCAAGACCAAGATCGTTGGATAACCATCGGCCTAGACAGCGGCGGTATCTTGCGGGTTGTCGTCCACACATTTGAGCAAGTTGACCAAGACTTGTGTGAAATCCGCATCATCTCAGCACGCAAAGCAACTACAGCTGAAGCGAATCAGTATAGAGAGAGGGACGCATTATGAAGGCAGAATATGATTTTTCCAAGGGCTCACGTGGCAAATTTTATCAACCCGACGCTGTCTTTAACTTTCCAGTTTACCTCGAGCCAGACGTGAATGACTTTATGAACAAACTTGCAGAGGAACAAGATATCGACATTCAAAAGCTGGTCAACGAATGGCTCAGAGTAAGCATCAAGTTGCTCCAGAGTGTCCAGCGATCCCATTGATCGGAGTGGCGAAAGTTTCATCAGATGGCTGTTCCATCCCGACCGACCTACCAAAACCCAGACGACGACATCGCCTTGCTCTTCGCCCCGTGGGGCCCGGTGGCCAAGCTTTTGGGCGACGGCTACCGCCCCCGGCGCGGCCAGGCGCTCATGGCCCGGCTGGTCAAACAAGCTTTGGATGCAGGCCAGCACGCCTTTATCGAAGCCGGCACCGGCAGCGGCAAATCCTTCGCCTATCTCATCCCGCTGATATGGAGCGGGCGCAAAGCCTTTATCTCCACCGCCAACAAAACACTCCAGACCCAACTATGGGAAAAAGACCTGCCTGCGCTGCGCCGCATCGCGCCGCGACCCTTTACGGCGGCGCTGCTCAAAGGACGCTCTAACTATGTGTGCCTGCTCAAGCTAAAAGAAGCCAGCCGCCAACCCGAATTGTTCGGAGCGGGCGAGTTTGACAGCATGTCGGCGCTGCTGGAACGCATCGAGCAGGTCCCATCCGGCGATGTGGAGACGCTGCGGCTGTCAGGCGATCTGTTAAACAAAGTGACCGCCGGTCGCCACGAGTGCGCCAACTACCAGTGCCCATTTTTCCACAACTGCTACTACGAGCGGGCCAAAGCCGAGGCCCAAGAGGCCGACATCGTCGTAGTGAATCACGCGCTGCTGGCCTACAACCTGGCGCTGGAACAACCCTTCCTGGCCGAGCGCGACGTGATCGTCGTGGACGAGGCTCACGAATTCGAGCCTTACGTGATCAGCGCGTTGCGCCTCAGCCTGGAATACGTCACTGTTCCCGGACTGATCAACGACCCGGTAGTGCTGCGCAACGTGGACGAGCGCCTGCGCGGGCAGGCTGTGGCCGCCAATCACGAGCTGTTCCAAGAGCTGGGAACGGTCGGCGAGCAGGCCGGAGAGCGCCGCTGGACGCTGGAGGGCGAAATCCAACCCGCCATGGCCCTGATCGGGCAGTTGCAAAAGATACACCGCCAGCTCCAAAAGACCTATCCCCCGGTCAAAGGCGATGAGGAAAACGAAGAGAACGTTCGCCACCAGACCACCATGGAATGGCTGGGCCAACTGGCGGGCGAGATCACGGCGCTGGCGCAGGCGACGCCCGCGGATCACGTGCGGTATTGCGAAAGCTGGACCGGCGACACGCGCCCCGACGACCTGGCCTTGCAGCGCGAGCCGCTGGACGTGGCCGATTTTTTGCGCGAAAAGCTATTCGAGAAAACCAAAACGGTCGTGTGTACCAGCGCCACGCTGACGGTGAACCGGCGTTTCGACTATTTTCGGCGGCGATTGGGCGCCCCCGACGGGCCCGATGGCGTGATCGAGCGTTTGATCGAAAGCCCCTTTGATTTTCCCAACCAGGCCCTGCTTTACACCCCGCCGGGTCTGGAGCCGCAATACGGCGACGGCGAATGGGCATACGTCGAGCGACTGACCGACGAAGTGGAGCGACTGGTCCACGCCAGCCGGGGCCGGGCCTTTGTGCTGTGCACCAGCACCCGTCGCATGCGCCAATTGTACGAAGACCTGTGGCATCGGCTGCCCTACAACTGCCTGCGGCAAGGGCTGGCCTCCCGCGCTGAGCTGTTAGAGGAATTCAAAGACGACCCCACCGGCGCGGTGCTGTTCGCCACGCGCAGCTTTTGGGAAGGCGTGGACATCCCCGGCGAGGCGTTGTCGCTGGTCATCATCGACAAGCTGCCCTTTGCCCCCTACCGCGACCCGGTCTACCAGCAGCGCGAACAACGCGCCCGCGCAGCCGGCGGCAATCCGTTTATGGACATCTCGCTGCCCGAAGCCACGCTCACCCTCAAGCAAGGCGTGGGCCGCCTCATCCGCGCCGAGACCGACCGGGGCGTGATGGCGGTTTTGGACTCGCGCATCAACACCGCCCGCTACGGCCGGCAGATGATCGCCAGCCTGCCTCCGGCCCGACGCACCACCCACTTTGAGGAGGTGGTCGCGTTTTTTCGAGAGGCGCAGACCTGATCTCCTCTATCGGTTTGCCGCCAGACACCTCGTACCGACCGAACCGCTCTTATGCAGTCCGAGTATATTATCAAGCCAAGGTTTCTATCGCGCCCTGCTCGGGTCCGCGTTGGACATAAATACCGCCCTGGCCTGGTTTTGAAGTTTTAACTGTCCAAATGCGTCTAACTGGATGGTTTGGCTTTGACCCACTCTGCATAGACTTGAGGTTGAGGAGCCGTTGTGCGGATGACAAGTCGGCCTGTTCGCCGGTGGAGCCTGCGCACCAAAATAAGCGCCTGGGTCTTGATTCCCACAGCCATCATCTTGGCTATCGTCGCCTGGGCCACGCTGTACGCCTATCAGCATTTGACCGAGGATCTGGTGATGCAGCGCAATCAGGAATTCACCCGCCTCATCGCCGACCAGTTGGCCCGTGAGATGACCGAAGACATTGAGTTGCTCACCGTGTTTGCCCGCCCACAACACACCCGCGACCCGGCGACCGAGCAGCTCGTCTTTCATCGCGTCAGCAGCATCGTCCGACCGCGCATCGGCGTCGGCGGCAGCGCCTACGTGGTGGATAGCGACGGGCGCATCATCTACCACTCGGACATCTCGCACATTGGCGAGGACGTTTCCGGACGCTTTGCGGTTCGGCAAGCCCTGGCTCAGAAAACCGGCGTCCTACGCACCCGCGATCATCAGGACCGCGAAATTGTGGCCGGTTACGCGCCTGTGCCCAACACGGCCTGGGGTCTCATCACCGAAGAAAGCTGGTCAGCCCTGATCCGCTCGAGCCAGAATTACCGGCGCTCTCTCTTATTGTTGCTGGCGATGGGCGTCGTGGCCCCGATTTTAGCCATCGCCATCGGCGTGCGGCGTATCACCCGGCCCATCGCCGACCTGATGGGCGCTACCCAAAAGGTTGCCGCAGGAAATTTCGACCACACCATCAACGTCGCCACGGGAGACGAGCTGGAGGAGCTTGCCAAACAGTTCAACCGTATGACCGAACATATCCGGGCGTCGCACGCTGACCTGGAACGCAAAGTTTTAGACCGCACCCAAGAATTGGCGGCCCTTTACGCCATTGCCTCCAGCGTCAACCAGTCGCTCGACCCGGACCGGACCCTAGATCGGGCGCTGGACGAATTGATGGCCCTTTTGGATGTGGAAGTCGGGGAAATCCGTTTATTAGACGAGATGAGAAATCGCCTCGTGATCTGCTCTCAGCGCGGGTTATCGCCCGATTTTGTGCGAGACACCGACCAGCGGGCGGCGTCCGAAACACTGCCGGGGCGCACTCTACTGTCGGGCCGTTTTGTGTTTCTGGAGGATTTGGCGCCAAGCCCTCATCACGTGTGGGAGCAGCGGGAGAACCTGCGCGCCATCGCCGTGTGCCCGCTGCGAGCCAAAGAAAAACAATTGGGCACGCTCAGCCTCGCTACTCGGCGCGGGCCGCGCCCCTTTAGCCTGAACGAGCGTGAGCTGTTGCGCGCCGCCAGCGACCAAGTCGCCATCGCCATCGAAAACGCCCAACTCTACCAGCAAGCCCAGCAATTCGCAGTGATGGAAGAGCGCAATCGTCTGGCCCGCGACCTGCACGATTCTGTCACCCAGTCCTTATACGGTGTGACGCTGTTTAGCGAGGCAGCGGAACGCTTGTTGCTGGCCGGAGACACGCGGCTGGCTGCGATCCATTTACACGAGCTTCAGCAGACCGCCCAAGAGGCCTTACGACATTACTCACAAGTTAAGGATCTCCTGAATTTGTCAAGTGCGACAACTCGGCCAAAGGGCTTTTTCGATGGTTCTTTCGCGTGCGTTTGATGATGCCCAGCAATTTCGCGTTGGCCGCGAGATAAGCCGCGAC
>DAOTXN010000105.1:0-21560 GCA_034435435.1 Anaerolineae bacterium
CCCCCACCGGGGCGGCCACCAGGCCCACGCCGGGCGTCTCGCCCGCTTGCAACGCCACCCACGCTAACCCGTCCTTCGTCGCTCGTCCTTCGTCTCCCACCCCCAGCTCCCCCAGGCTCGTCGCCCAGCTCACTGGCGCGCCGTCGGGCAGCGGCTCGCCATCCTCACCATAGGCGAACACGGCCAGGTAAGCCAGGCTTTCCCCGTCGGCGGGCAGGCTCGACCGGTCGGAACGCAAGGCCAGTTGGACCGGCTCTTGCGCCAGCGGCGCTTTTGCCGCCGCTTCACGCCAGAAAATCGGCAACCAGGCTGGCGGTGGGATGACCGGCGCGGCACTGACCGCCGATGCGCGCACACCGGTCTGTGCGGGCGCCGGCGCTCTCGCGGCATGGGCCGGCTGCGGCGCGGGGAGAAGGTTGACGAGCAAAGAGAGAATGACAACCAGGTTAAAGCGAGCGACGGCTTGCGTCTCGCCCGTCGAGAGGGAACGCGAAGACATCGTGTGGCCTCCTGTGTGGGCAGTAGGATGCGAACGAGGAAACAGGGATGAAAGCTGATGCGTCATAGCGTTGCCTGCGATAATGTGATGTATGTGTATTCATCAATTGTAGCGGTGGATGCTTACCAACTGCTTACCAACAGGCGGTTTTGGACCCTGAATTTGTTAGAAATTGCTATAAAAGCGGAGAGCAGTTCACCGGGCAGGAGTGGTGGAACGATCCCAGCGCGAATGTGCCCACGCCCATCATCGAGGTGCAGAGCGTGCTGGAGCCGTGACCCTTCGGTAGGCTCACGGCAGGCTCGCGGATGACGGACCGCCGACCACCAAGAGGCATAGCGGTGGTCGGCGGTCAGGAAAAGGCATCGCCAGGTAGTCTGGCGCCGCTTGCCGACGACTACTGCGTTGGGGAGAGTCGCCTGGACAGTGGCAATGTCGCCTTCTCGTTGGACCTTTAGCAATTGGCGCCTGGCATCAAGGATGCACCTTCAGAATCGTCGGCAGATAGACTTTGTAGTCTGGCGGGGATGCCAGAATGGTTATCTCAAAATAGTCACCATCTTTATCCTCAGTCGTGCTTGCTGGCGAATCATCTCCATCCAGCGCCACCAGGAAGAACCTGAGCGTCTCCCCTACGTGCTGGCTGCCCTGAGCCGGGATGGCAAAGGTCCAAGTCCCGTCACCATTACCAGCCGGTCCCGATCCGGCGACCGATTGCTGCGAGTAGGGATAGCTGTACCCGTAGAATAGCATAGCCTGACTTACCCCATGCCCTCCCCTGGAGGCGTCTGAGATCGTTGCCAGCACCGTTGCGGACTGGGTACTTGCTACACCGACCGGATAAGTGGCTATGCTGATGGTCGGCCCCAAGCAATCGTCGTCATCTAGGCTGCAGTGAGGCACCGTCTGCTGCTCCAGAGCGATCTCGCTGACCACCGGCAAGTTGCCACCCACTCGTTGAATCTCTACCGCGATAGATCCGTCATCGAGATGGGCCACTAGAGGCGCTTGCGCCACCTCATGATGAACCTGCCCGTCGCCCAGGTTGACCGACACACTGGTGGCCACGCCATCTATCTCCACCGTTTGTTGGCGAGCGGCGCTGTCGCCTTCGTAGAAAGTGAGATTCACCTGGTAGTCTTTAGCGATGCTCAGGCCGTCAAAGCGGTACTCGACGGTGTCTCCAAAGTCTGTGCGCACCGTGGCTGTGGGTGTGTTACCCCAGAACGCGCTCCCAAACCCGTTCAGATACCCGTACCCTGTCTCTACCGCATAGGGCGGATCCAGGAGTAGGTTGGGGCCGGCGTCCAGATAGATGTACTCGATCTCGCGCACTGCGATCTCACTCACGACTGCGCCTGCCAGGTTGTCGCTGCGCACTCCCACGTTGATCGAGTGATCCGCATACAGTGCTGGGTCCAGCCGGATCGAGACCCAGTGAACCTGATCGTCGCCCAAGTCCACGACCTGCCCCGAATCCACGCCGTCCACCCACACCGTCTCGACCCGTCCAGCGCCATCCCCATCGTAGAGCGCCAGGTCCAGGTGATAGGTGGCGCCGGCGATCAGGTAGTCGAAGCGATAGGACACTTCACCACCACTGTTCCAGCGGGCCGTCTCTGTTGGCGTGCTGCCCCAACTCACCGGCTGGCCATTCAGGTAACCATAGCCGATCTGGGCGTCGTAGGCCGGGTCGTCGCCCCCGCCGCTATCGGCGTAGAACTCGCCGGGCATGCCCACAAAGATCGAGTCACTGGCCGCGTTATTGTCTTCGTAAGATTCGGGAGCCACGCCTGTCGGGTCGGCCAACGCATAGATCTGATGTGTTCCCATTGGCCCGGCCAGCCAGGACGCGGTGACCGTCGTCGCGCCCGACCCGGTAATGAATGTGGTCGCGGAGATGATTTCTGTCCCGCCGTCCTCTGGATCGCCGTCGTAAAAGCCGACCGCAAACTCTGAAACTGGCGCGCCGCCCAGGTTGGCGATGACGGCTGTCACGAACACCATCTCGCCCAGATGAGGCTCGCTTGGCTCAAAGCTGATCTCAGACACCGTCAAGTCGGCTAGCGGTGTGATATAGATGGACCTGGCCGCTTGATTGTTCGTCTCGTCCATCTCAGCCACTCGACCGGTCGGGTCGAGCACAACGGTGATGGTTTGTGTGCCGCCATAGTCTAGCGTGTCCCACTCCCGTGTCGCCAAAGCGGATCCGCCCGCCGGGATGAGAGGCAGAAAGTCGCTGCCCAGCAGCCAGCCGTCTGTGGCCGGGTCGCCGACGAAAAAGGCGGCGATGACGTTCTCCACCGGCAAGGTGCCCGAGTTGTGCACGGTGGCGCGGATTGTAACGGGGTCTCCTTGAGTGGGTGTTGAGACATCGAAGCCGACGTCGGTTGTGACGATACGAGGGTCGAAGTCAGTACCGGGTGTCAGGGCCAGGTTGGTTAGAAACAGGTCGCCGGGAGTGTTTAGGGATACCAGGATGGGGACAGTAACATCTGCTCCCCATGCTGCGGGTGCGGCGATGAGAAAGGTATTGAGGCCAGCCGACAGGTCAGGTGAGTTGAGGATGACAGGTTGTTCTGTGCCGCTGCCGGACCACTCGACGCTGCCATCTGCACCGATATCCAGGGTGAAGGTAAAGGTGGCGGTGCCCAGGTTTTCAAAGAGGGCGTCTAGGGTGGCCGCATCGTAGGTGCGCTTGGGGAGAGTGGCGTAGTAAGTTTGCGGGCTCAAGGTGTCGGTGAAAGTGCCACGTTGGCCATATTGTAGGCGATAGCGGGTGAAATCGGTTACTCCGGTGGGCAGCGTCAACTCGGTTACTGTAGGGCCGTCGGGGAGTTGGCGGGCGATGTAGCAGGTGATCTGCTGAGTGCTGGCGGGCGGATTGGTGGTGCCGGTGGACCCGTCGCAGTACTCGATGCGGATGCGGCCAACACCGCCATCACCAGCACTGGCATGCGGCCCGTCGCCGTAAACCGCCGTGACGAGATTGGCACCCAGCGTTGCGCTTATGACGTCTATCAAAATCGAACCGCCACTTCCGCCACCCCCACTGTATGGACGAACATCGGGGTTACCCCCATCGCCCAGTTGCCATCCTCCATCTCCTCCATTTGCTTCAACAGTTCCAATCGCGTGTAGATTCTTTCCAAACAGCATGATGGTGCCGCCCCCATCACCTCCATCGCCGGGTGGAATCCATCCACCGTCGTCACTATTCGAACCCCCTCCTCCAGACCCCAAGTAGATTTGAGAAAGATCTGAGGTACCGTAGGGAATTCCACCGTATGCTGTGTACTGACCCTGGCCATCGCCTCCTGCTGTACCATACCCACCCCCCCCTCCGTTGCCTGCCAATGTACTGGTTCCCCCACCCCCGCCACCACCATTCGGCTGAGTATTATTCTGCACACCTGGCTTTACTTGAGAATCCCCTTGCCAGCTTCCATTACCTCCCGACGTAGCGCCAGGACCTCCGCTAAAGCCTTTTCCAGACGAGTCAATACTACCCTCGGCTTCCACTGTCACAATCTCATTGGCCCTAAACACGACTATGCCACCAGTATTCCCGTCCCAAGCGTGCGCTGTAAGTGTCCCCCCATTCAGTACCGAGACGTTACGGTAGTTTGGCGTCCACAATACCTGGGCTTTAGAGTGCTCCACCACTGAGTACGTGTTAACAAGGTCTTTCTGAAGAGTTAAGGTCACTCCATTGATACTGGCAATTTTCCCAAATTCGTAGTTGCCCGCATCCGGTCCTTGCATCTGAATGATGAGAATCTCCATGTTTGCGGCGAATCCACTGGCATCATTCACGGCAATCTCGTCTTGACCCGCGGTAGCAGTGACAACTAGCGCTGCGCGAATGTTGTCTGTATAGCTTATTTGACCCGAACCAACAATCAGATCACCGTCGCTCCCGTCTCCGAATATTCCGAATGGCGCCGTCTGCCCTGTAAAATCAGGGCCGCATTCGCCTACACCCAGTAGTCCACCCGTCTCACTGAATACGTAGAGGGGATGCATCCGCTCCGAGTCCGTGTCGATCTCGTGGGTGAAGGTGATCACGTCATTTTGATCGTGCGGCCCCGGCACGTAGACGTACTGATCCCACGGCCGGTAAGAGATGTCGAAGCTACCTGCCGCCTCAGTCAGCGCATTGATCTCACCCGCGATCTGCAACGTTAGCGCTGACCGGTCGGGGTCGCTGGTGCGAATAGTCAGCGTTTGGTTAAAGGGACCAGCAGGCAGTCCACTCGTATCCAGCGTCAGCGGCACGCTCAACACATCCGCCGGGAACACGTTCAGCGACGACGCCGTATCCTGCAAGGCGACCGGCTCCCCTTTCGCCACCCACGCACGCAGGCTGTTGAGACCGGTGTTGGCGATGAACAGCGGCTGCTCCAGGAGCGCGCCCTGCGTGGCCGTGCCGAAATCCCAGATCAAGCCAGACGTATGCGCCTCGGCCAGCGGATCGGCCTGTAGACTGCTCAACGGTCGGGCGGCCGTATCAATGATGTTTCCCTGGGCGTCGGTGAAAAAGGCCATCAGGATGTAGTCCTGGTCGGGTTGGTAGGTCTCGGTGAAAAGGTCGGTGCTCCACTCGACCGGGAATACAGTGGGGCCGGACGCAAAAGTCTGCGTAAAGACCTGCTCGGCGACCACCGTGCCGCTGATGTTCACATACTCGACAAACAGGTGTCCGTCTTGCAGCTCTGTCTCCCCTGGCAGGTGGGTCACCAGGTACAGGGTGTTGGTCACCGCCGGGGTAAAGACGGCGAGAGATGTCATATCCACACCGGGATCGGCCAGCATCTGACCGGCATACGGCGTCAGGTCCTCGCTCAGGCTGGTCAGCTCGACCGGCGTGATGAAGCGATGATTGCCCTGCGGATCGTTGTAGCTGACCACAATCACCGGCGGGGTGTAGGGATCGGCGTTGACAGTGTAGGTCATGGTGTCGCGGGGCAGACGCACCGGCACAGTGAAATAGTCGCCCGATAGCAGCGTGCCGGTGTCAAAGCCGACCTCGACTCCCTCGTTCACAAGGACCGGCAAGGGCGGGTGATAGGTGTCGCCTACGGCCAGCGCGCCGCCGTCGGTTCCGTTGGTCCAGCCCAGGGCCGCCGATCCGCTGCCCACGTTGCCCGGCAGGCTGACGGTGAAGGTGTAGACCTTGTCGCTGTCGCCGCTATAGGAGCCGGTGGCATAGGGCTGTGCGGTTCCGTCCCAGCCTGCCAGGGTCGGCTGGAGAACCCGGCTGCCCAGCACGACGTGCGTCCCAGCCCGCACCCTTCCACTGCCGCCGATGGTGTTGTTGCCGATGGTCGTGGCGTCGTCGGGGGCGAACATCACGGCCTCTACGCCGTAGGCATCATAGCTGCCGTTGTTCTGAAAGGTCATCAGCACGGTCACCTCATCCCCCTGGCGCGTGGCCGTGTAACCGGCAATCATGGCCGGTTCTGGATGAGAGGCAGGATCGTCGGGATCGGTGTTCAGCCTGATCTCGTTGCGGTCGTTGTAGCCATCCAGGTCACCGTCCGAGTTCATCCGGAAAAGCACGGCCGTGCCGGGTGCGGCCAGTGTCTGTGAAAAGCCGCCGGTGTACTCCAATCCGTCGCTCATATAGATGTTCCACCAACTGCTGGCGGTCAGCGCGTGCTCGTAAAAGGTGGGTGGGGCAGTAAACTCGGGCGTCCAGATGGAGAGCAAATTGCCCGTGTCGTCCTCGGTGGTGGGGAAATAGCGTTGGACGACGTCTTGCAGACTCTCGCTGCCCCAGGTGGGGATGACATAGGTGTCAATCAGCTCGTCGCCGTCATCGAAACCGTCTTCGATGGCGACCAACACGCCGCCGTTGAGAGCGTCCTCGTAGAAAAGCTCGTCGTTGCCAAAGGCATAATCCTCGACGACGACGTAGAGGTGCGCCCCCAGGTCAATGGAGCGCATCTCATCCAGGGTCAGCGCCACGGGGTCTGAGGTGTAGGTGTGGCACTCGTCGGGCATCACGTTGGTCAGCGTGCCGATCTGGGCCGAGGCGTTGTAGGTATGGATGGGGTTGGGGTCGTCGCCCAGGTAAATGTTGAACAGCAGGCCGGTGATCTCGCGGGCATAGTCGGTGCCAAAGTTGCAGACGCGGTAGGTGAAGCGCAGGTCGGCGGAGTGGACGGTGTCTTGTGCCCAGGCGGTGGACCAGTTCTCGCCAGTGGTGAAGGCTTCGCCTTCGGTGGCGGTATGCTCTTCGTATTCAGTGTGGGTGGTGGTTTGAGCGCCACCTTGCGAATACCCACTTGTTTCTGTATCAGTCCTTATCGGTACAGGCGAAAATATCGGTACGCTCCATTGTACTGCCGGTTGAATTAGCACCTGTTGAGGGCTTGCAGAAAAGGTATTCCCCTCGTAGCCTAATGATCGATCTTCATTAATCCCCATTGTGCCTTGCTGCACCAACATTTCCGAAAATGCAGATGGGTGAAAACCGGCTGCGGCGCAGAAGTTACTTTGATTCTTCAGATGACCCGAAGATGCACCACATTTATTGAGTCCTTCCTGATAGATATCGATAGGTGGAGTTGAGAGATCACCGGGACCTGGCGCATACACAGGTGAGGGGTGGATGAATTGGCCAACGACTTTAAGTCCGTCCCTTATCGATTGATAACACCCATAAAGCGTAAACGAACGGTCAAACCGATTAGCTTTTGGGAAGAGCGTTTTCCACGAACCGCCTCTCAATCCCCAGAGGCAACCGGCTGCTCCGACTAAATAGTCGGTAAAGTTGATATTCAGGTTGTTACTGCGGACCGCCATTATTTTTCTGTCCCGCGCGAAATCAGGTTGAATATTTTTGGGGGTTGATACCGACGTAGATATTTCCTGCCATTCATTCCATGTTACAGTGTCAGCCACGCTACTGCTGGTCCCGTGAGTGACCGCTGTCTCGTAAGTGTGTGTCTCTTGGGTCATCTCGCCTTCTTCGGTCGTGATGACCGTCACGCGATCCACGCGCAGCGAATCCTCCACCACCTCGATTTCCGGCTCAGGAAAGGCCGCCACCAACGGGTGGTTTCCCGGCGCTTCCACCCACGAGGGCATCTGCGGTGGGACGATGCCGCCGTCCACGTCGCGGGGCAAGTAGCCGTAAGAGCAGGCGCCGCCCCCGCCGGGGCAGTAGGTGTTGCCAAAAAGCTCCTGCCCATCGTCGAATTTGTCGCGGTCAGAAGACTCGAGATTCTGGTTGAGGCCAATAGGGATCTCGGCGAGATCCGGCACCGAGTCAAAGTCGTCGTCGTAGCAGCCGGTGTGATCAGGAGGCCAACCCACGAAAGGCTTGCCAGAAGATGGGCGACCGCTGCGCGGGTCGTGCAGCCAATCGGTCAAAGCGTCTACTTCAGCGCCGTCGTTCACCAGGTCGCCGTCAGAGTCGGGGTCGAGCGGGTCGGTGCACCACCAGGTTTCTTCGGTGTCGGCCAGGCCGTCGGCGTCGGTGTCGTCCAGCGGTACAAGGACCAGTATTTCTCGCGCAGAGACGCGCAAAGCGCTAACCCGACCGCCGAAACCGAGCCGGTCCAGACTGTCCGTTTGATGAGGCCGGAAACGCAAACGGGCCAGCGTCTCCAACTGCTCATCGTCGGCCAGCACCACGGCCCCTTCTGGACCTTCGTCCAGCACGACCACGCCCAGCTCGTCCAGGCGGGCGCGCGCTGCAGAGCCGGAAAATGTCACGTGAGTGCGGTAAGGGCCTGAAGCGGCAAGCTCCGCACCTTGGGCTTGTGCGCTAGGGACCGGCGGTCGGCTGGGTAGGTAATGGATGGGGCCAACGAGCAGCCCTACAATAAGGATCAGGGTTGTCAGGTGATAAGTTTGTTTCAAGTTGATCATTTTTGCCTCTCCTTGTGAATTGGCTGCCCTGAAGTGGGCCGGTTTGCTCTATGACTACCTGCTTGTATCCTGTGGACCGCACATCACCAATGGCAGGTAAATCTCCCACGACACCTTTTGCCAACTGAACTGCGCCACCGCCGCGCCGCCCGAGTCAAACATCTCCATCCGCAAGGCGTGTGACCCCCCGCTCAGGAACACCTCTGCCGTATCCGTCCGACAGCACGTTTCCCACTGGTCCAGCACCAACGCCTCGTCTATCCACAGCCGCGCCCCGTCGTCGTGCGTGACAGCAAGCTCATACATCCCGTGCTCGAAAACGAGGCTGCGCGTCCAGCGGACGGAAAAGGGGTCCGCGTTGATCCCCGGGCCGGGCGCGTCATTCCCCCACACAAAATTGATGTCGGGGTCGTCCCGCACCAGCGCCGGCGGATCAGCCAGCGCCGGGTTGTTGAAATACTCGCCCCACCAGCCGGCCACGGACGTCCAATAGAACGCCTGCTCCCAGGTATTGTTGCCCTCGTCGGACTCAGCGATGGCATTGTCCAGGTCGGCCACGAATTTGAGCGTATGCCAGCCAGGCGCGTCAATCGTCACGCTCCAGTCAAAGAAAGCCCACGTCCACCCAGGCTGGACGTTGCCGAAATTGTGCTGCGCCAGGAGGATGTCGTCTATGTACAGATCGCCATAGACGTCGCTGCCGCTGTCGGCGTCGCCGCTGTTGCTCACGCCCCAGTCCACGTAGGTCGGATGACCGGCATACAGCGTATTGACCACATGGGTCCCCTGTACCGAGGACGGGACGATCGGATATTCCCAGCCGCTCCACTGCGATGGAACCAGGTCAGGCTGGGCCGGAGGCTGCGAGCGGGACTGTACTTTGGCCGAGGAGACCATGTTGGCGCTGATGGAATTGTCGCCCAGGTTGGCGTCGTCACTGGTGAAGGTCTCGCAGCGCCCCTGGTAATTGTCGTGCTCGCACAGCACCGCCTGGACGTTGCTCCCCACTCTGACGGACTCGGCGTTGTCGTTCCCCACAGGACCGAAATAGCCCGGATTGGGATACTCGGCGATGTCGAGGGTCACGCAACTGCCGCCGTAGCTGGTGTCTGCATGGAGCGCCACCTGGTCGGCGCCGGGGCTGCACGCGCGGGATTCCACTTTGACCGAGGAGGCCTGGTTGTCGCCAATGCTATTGTCACCCAGGTTGGAATCGTCGCCGGTGAACGTCTCGCAGCCGCCGCCATAGTTGTCGTCCCGACAAAGCGTGGCTTGGACGTTGCCGCCTACCTTTAGCGAGGAGATCGAGTCGTTAGGCAACCCGATGGCTGCCGGGTTGAGGTATTCGCCCACCCCTTTGACCACGCACTGGCCGCCGTAATCGGGGTCCACGAACAGCGCCACCTGGTCGGCATTGGGGTCGCAGCTCGGCGGTGGAACAGCGTCCGGCGCGATGATCCAGGCGTTGGCGACCTCGCGGCTGCCGTTCCAGGTGAACTGGTAGCCGCCGTCGTTGAAAAACATCCCCGACGAGCCGCCGCTGTCCATCTTGAGTGTGTAGCGCGCTCCGTGCACCCACAGGACATCGTGCATCTCGTGCGGGGTCTTGTTGTAGCCCGGCTCGCTCACGGCCAGGTAGAGCGTGTTGCGGTCGTCGCTCAATCCGACGAAGGTCTGGGGGCGATTCCACCAATTATTCGCCGAGCAACCGAACAGCTCGTCGTTGATGACGACCGTGTTGTCCTGGCAGGCGCAATCGCCCTCGGTGTTGTAGCCTTGATACCAGCAGCGCCAGCGGTACTCACCGCCAAAGGTGACCTGTGGTCCGCCGCCGAGCAGATACCGATGGTAGCTGCCTTGCTCGCCCGGCCAGCCGATATTGGGATCGTAACTGTCGTTGAAACCCAACGAGCGCCGGTTCTGCCACTCGCTGCCGGTATAGTCGGTATAGTCTGCGCCATTCACGAAGGTCAGCCCTTCGCCGCAATTGAGGGGCGGGGTGGTGTCGGGGCAACCGCTGAAATAGTCGCCGTTGACGGCGGCCAGGGCGCCCACACCGGAAGCCATGTCGCTGAGCCAGGCCGTGTCGCCGTTGGACGCGATGACGACGCGCGGGCGGAAGCTGGCATTGTTGAGATCCACCTTGACCACACAGATGTTGTTGGCGCGGCAGAGAGAGAGGCCGGGGCGCGTCTCGACACACTGCCAGTTAGCCAGATCGGCGCAACTGGAAGCAGTGGCTGCCGGTGAAGATTCGTCGGCGAGCGCGGGTGAGGGCGTGGCAGTGGGCAGCCCAAGGCCTACCGTGGTAGAGTTGGTTACGACGAGGGCCACGATGCCAAGGCACAATCCAACACTCAATACGGGCAGGGGGTGTTTAAGGGCCACGCAATCCTTCCACCGTCTTCCGCGACGTCCCACAAAAGACAAACGACCGCCGCCAGGGCGCCTGCTTGCACAGGGCCCTATCTGGTTGCGGCCATGAATAACCCGTTATGATTATGCACTTGTGTGATGATGGACATGCCTGGCTCCTGTCCCATTCAGGAACCGTGGCGTTGGGGCAAGTGCGCCTATCTCTGCGTCTTTCCTCAATTGGCCCGCGCTGCATCTACAATATACAACAAATGCTGGTCAGTTGTCAAACAGCGCCGAAGAATACGTATTCTTCGCACAAGCCTCACTTGCGATGTTCCCAAAATCATTGGCAAGTTCGCCGCCTGTCGCATAGGGTATTCACCCCACTCCAGGCTGTTTCCAGACCCATAATGCTCCAAAGCTCCCACACGCTGCTTCTTTTCAGGCACATTAGATCGCCATTCTGGGAAAATGCCCCACCCAGGCGAGAGAGTCAGCCAGGCCGCCAGGCGCAGCCGGGTTTCTGCCCCAGTCTCAGGCTGTGAGGGGAGACGTGAAAAGATTTTTCGCGCCGTGTTGACCACAAACGCAGCCGGCCCTATACTCGCAACTCCAAATACAGTTTCATCAACCCAGGGAGGGCTATGTCTGACTCTTACTCCACTCAGCCTGGCAGTGACGTGACCCCTGTCGAACGGCCGCTGGACGCACACGAGCAAGCCCAAGCCGCGCTCTTCAAAGCCTACATCGTGACGGTACAACATTTCTTTGGCGGCTTTAAGCGCTTGTTTCAAGGGGTGACTGACCCACGCCATCCCGCGTACATCACGTATCCCCTGTCCGCCGTGATGAGCACCGGCGTGCTGCTGTTTCTGCTGCGCCTGGGGGCGCGCCGTCAAGTGAATCACCTGCTGCGCGGGAATGGACCCTCGGCGGCCAAATATGGGGCCTTGTTTGGCGTGGAGGGCTGTCCCCATGGCGATACCCTCAACTACTTGTGTGCCCGCCTCGATGTCGCCGAAGTGCAGGAGGTAGTCACGCGTATGACGGACACCTTGATCCGGTGCAAGGTGCTGTATCCCTACCGTCTGCTGGGCCAGTACTTCTCGGTGGTGATCGATGGCACAGGCATGCTCACCTTCGCTGAGCGTCACTGTCCGCAGTGTATGACCCGCACCCACCATGGACGCACGCTGTACTATCACCCGGTGCTGGAAGCCAAGCTGGTGACAGCCACGGGCTGGGCCTTCTCGCTCATGACCGAGTTCATCGAGAATCCCAGTGAACACCCCACCAAGCAGGACTGTGAACTCAAAGCTTTCTACCGCTTGACGAAACGCTTGAAGCAACGCTTCCCCCGCTTGCCCTTATGCCTGCTGCTGGATGGACTGTTTGCAGGCGGCCCCACCTTCGCGCTGTGTGAAAAGTACCACTGGAAGTACCTGATTGTGCTGCAAGAAGACGACCTGCCCAGCGTCAACCAGGAGTTCGCGGCCCTGAGCCAACTGGCCCCTGAAAACCACTGCCTGTTTCGCACCGGTATCCAATCCGAAATTGTCCAGGACTTCCGCTGGGTGAACCAGATTGCCTACTGCGATTCCCAGCACAACGAGCATTGTGTGGCGGTCATCCAATGCCTGGAAACCCGGCCCGCCGCAGACCAAGCCCCACACACCACCCGCTTCAAGTGGATCACCAATTTCAACGTGACGGCCCATAAGGTCGTCGCTCTAGCCAATGAAGGAGGACGACTGCGCTGGACGATTGAAAACGAAGGCTTCAATGTTCAAAAGAATGGGGGATACGCACTGGAACACGTCTACAGCCAAAGTGCCACCGCTGGCAAGGTCTTCTACCTGTTGTTGCAGATGGCCCATCTGCTGGCCCAACTGATCGAGCACGGTAGTCTCTTTCGCCAAGCCTTCCCTCAAGGCGTCGGCTCGGCCAAAAACATCGCCTTCCGCTTGTTAGAAGCCTGGCGCAATCTGCGCCTGCACCCCCATGACGTTCAGCGCATGTTGGACGCGCGCGTCCAGATCCGCTTTGCCCCTCCTTGATGCTTGGCCCCGTTCCTGGTCGTATCCCCCTCCAAATCAACTCACCTCACTGGCGCTGACCAGCTCCTTTGCCCAAGCTGATCATAGAAACTCGCACGCCTTGTCCCCACCACTTCTCTGCAGTGCCTTGCCGGTTGCTTTCGCCCAACCCTTAACTGCCCGCGTATTCTTCGGCGCTGGTTGTCAAATAAGTGAGTTGACCGTTTCCGCGAATCCTACTATAATTCACTTTAGAACGGACGTTCGTTAGGCTCCACCACAGACACCCGGCGCGAGTGGGCAAAATGTGGACCTGGCTCAAGAGAATTGATTCTGAGAAGCGCATGAATCGATGGTACGCGATCGGGATTCAACCCGGACTGTTTGACGTCGTGGCGCTCGTGCGGCTATGGGGTAGCCGGGAGACTCGCCACCAGCGGATGCGGGTCGAGCCTTTCGCAGATCTGGAAGCGGCCAAGGCTGCCGCTGATGATCTGATTCAGAGGAAACTACGGCGGGGTTACCAATTCGTCACCGGTTACGGGTCAACGAAGGCAGATATGACCGTTGAAGATTGATCGGCCTGGGACGAACCGATGCAGCTCGGACCGCCAAAAACAGGGGAAACACGCCTATCGCACGTCGATTTCCGCGCCGAATAATTGCGTATAAGGTGAGGAATACGCAATCATCCAAAGAGGCAAAATGGACACTCAACTGACCGTCTCACCGGCCCTGGCAATAGGTTCCTCGACCACAGGGAAGAGGATTGGCGCCAGGGACGCCGACCCCCTCAACACCCTCGTACCCGGCGACGCCGGGAAGGATGCCCGGCATCGCCTGTCCAGGTATGCCGAATGGCTGACCGGCCAGGCATGCCCGTGGCACAAGCCGGCCCTGGCCGCTTACCGCGATCACCTGCTGAACGCGGGTCACACGCCCTCAACCGTGAGCGCCCATCTGTCCACGATCCGCGCCCGTTATGCGGACATCATCCGGGAGCGGGACTTGTTCTATGCGCTGGCGGCACAACGCACCGACGATTTTGTTGAACGAAAAGCCATCGTAGACGAGAGCATCACCCGCATCGAAAACGCCATAGATCCCAGATCAGCGCCGGTTCAACTGAAAACCGTCCAGGACCAGCCGGACACTGAGCACGTGCGCCTGACGTCGGCCCAGGCCTCGGCGTTGATGACAGCGCCGGGAGTGGACAGGCTGGCCAGCCTGCGCGACACGGCCGTTATCGCCCTGATGCTTTGCACCGGCATTCGCGAGGCGGAGCTGTCGGCTCTGGACGTGCTGGATTTGCGCCAGCGCCTGGGAGGGGAGCTGGCTCTACACGTGAGAAAGGGTAAGGGCCGCAAAGAAAGGTTGATCCCCTACGGTGAACTGGAATGGGTGCTGGCGATCTTGGACCGGTGGATGGCAGCGGCGGGGATTGGCAGTGCGGCCGTGTTTCGCGGCTTCTACAAAGGCAACCGGCGTTTACGAGCCGGGCGGTTGAGTGTACGCGCCATTCAATACCTACTGGCCAGTTATCCAGTGATGGTGAACGGCACGCTGATTGCGGTCAAGCCTCACGACCTGCGCCGGACCTACGCCCGCCGCCTGTACGAGGCCGGTGTGGAGCCGGTGGCCATCCAGCAGAACCTGGGACACACCGACCTCAAGACCACCCTGTGCTACATTGGCGAGCTAGACGCCACCGCCCGCCGCGCCCCCGCCGTCTATGAATTCGACCTTGGGAAACTGGCCACTGCGCCCGTACCACGGGCATACTGACGCTCACGGGATTTGGACCTCATTACGGCGCTTGTCGGGTATTGAGGTTCTGGTCCTGGATCACCGAGCCGATCTTCAAGAGCGCCGGGCGGCCGCCCTTGCCTATCCACCCCTATCCGGTGTATACTCCAAGCTTGACCGGTATCTCACGTCACGTTTCGCGTTCTGTGCATAAGGAGCAACCCCAAAATGCCCAAAGTCACCGACCCCCCACCCCCCGAAATCGCCGCTGAGCCGACCCAGCTCCGCACTCAGCTCGACCAAACCATCCCGCCCAAGGTTCTCGACCGCAACCTCCTCGTCGCTACCTGGAACCTGCGCGCCTTCGGCGACCTCACCGAAAAATGGCACGCCGAAGAAGACGACACTCCCAAGCGTGACCTCCACTCCCTCCTCTGCATTGCCGCCATCCTCTCCCGCTTCGACGTCATCGCCCTCCAGGAAGTCCGGGGTAACATCAAATGCCTGCGCCACACCCTCAAGATCCTCGGCGATCACTGGGGCCTCATCCTCACCGACGTCACCAAAGGCGCTCCCGGCAACGACGAGCGGATGGCCTTCCTCTTCGACACCCGCAAGGTGCAGCTCTCCGGCCTGGCCTGCGAGCTCGTCGTCCCCCAGGAGCAGTTCACTCACGTCGCCCCCGACGCCCTGGACAAGCAATTCGCCCGCACCCCCTACGCCGTCAGCTTTCGCTCTAGCGGCAAGACCTTCATCCTGGTCACCCTGCACGTCCTCTACGGTCAAGATCCTGCCCAACGCATTCCCGAGCTCACCGCCATCGCCGACTGGCTGGCCGACTGGGCGCGCGACATCCACGCCTGGGACCACAACCTCATCGCCCTGGGCGATTTCAACATTGACCGGCGTGACGACCCGCTCTACGCCGCCTTCACCTCCACCGGCCTCCAAGTCCCCACCGATTTGCATCAGGTTCCGCGCACCCTCTTCAGCGATCCCGCCCAACCTGACCTGGCCAAGTTCTATGACCAGATTGCCTGGTTCACTGGCGCGAACGCCGTCCCGGCTCTCTCCTTGCGCTACGCCCGTGGCGGCCACTTCGACTTTGTCCCCATCGCCCTGGCCTCGCACAGCCTGACCAAACAACAACTCTCCTGGCGCATCTCCGACCACTACCCCCTGTGGGCCGAATTCCTGGTGCGCGACGACTAAAAACGTCGTGATAAAATCGCCAGACCTTGAAGGGTGGTATAATGTCCGCGCCGAAATCCAATCGTCTGCTGGGTGGAGAGGGCAAGTGATTTCGGCAAGCTTTAGCCACCTGGCTTTGCTCTTACTCCCTCGTTAGTTCCGCCGTCAGGCTCACCTGGGCCTGCACGACGATCTGCCCCAAGCTGATCGTACCGTCCTCGAGCACCAGCGCACCTTCGCTGGAAAGGTCCTGAATCACGTTCTGATAATTCGTCCATTGGCGATTGCCATACCAGGAACCAAAGTAGTGACCCCAGGAATCTTCAGCAATGTTCGTCACGTAACCCACCGACATCCCTGCCGCGCCGGCCATCGCTGTGGCTTTTTCCAGCGCTGCCCGCACCGCCTGATCACGAACGCGGTCACGTAGTGGGCGCAGATTGCTGACTGAAAATTCAACGCTATCCACCGTCGTCGCGCCGGCTTCTAGCGCCGCGACCAACACTTTTTCCAATTGCGGCACGTCGCGCAGGGTGACGGCAATGGTATTGCGCGCCAGGTAACCGGTGATGATGTTCTGGTCATAGTCCTCGTAGCGGGGCTGGATGGAAAAGTTGGCCGTGGCAACGTCGCGGTTGGCTACCCCCTGGACGCGCATGGCGCTGACGACTGACTGACTCAACTGCGCGTCCAATGCTTGCGCCGCGCCGGGCGTTGGAGCGAAAGCCTGAACGCCGAAAAGGATGACCACCCGGTCGGGCTGCACGCGGATGGCGCTGGAGCCGCTGACGCTGATAGAGCCAACAGCGGCTCCAGACTGGGACAAGGGTGTCCCGACGGCAGCTGAACGGACACCCAATCCAGTCCACACCAGCAGGCCAATGACGGCGACGAGAAAAAAAGCATTACTCGGGTTTTTGGTTTGCATGTTTTACCTCCGAAAGATTGTATACTCGCGCAGGCGCGTATCAGACGCCATTGAAAATGCACTCCAAATGTACCGCCGCTGCATGGCAGATGGGCGGCGCGAATGCGACAGGATTGGGGCAAGTCCGGGTCACTTTTCCCCTCGCCAACGACAGAAAATGACGATGAGCGCCGGACGTGTACACGTTCGACCTGGCTCGCCCGACAGCGACGCCTGTGGCGCAGGCTGTTCGGTGAGCCTGTTGGAAACCAACCGTTCGTGCCACTGGATGATTGCAATGGGAGAAAAATCCCGGTGATCTGACCAGCAAATTGTGTTATCATCTTGGCCACAAGGGAATAGATCCACGTTGACGCGCTGATTTCACGTTCTATCCCGTTGCCATTTTATCTACGGAGACTGTGTCCAGTAGGCCGGCGCCATTGCACCGGTCCTCGGGGGCAGGCTCCGTTTTTGTTTCAAGAGACAGAACAGATATATCTCACGGAGGAACAAAATGAACTCAGTTTCTATCAGCGGATTCGTCGTCCACAAGTGGAAGTATGGCTCAGAGTATTTCCTGCGCCTGGCCGTGCCACGCAGCCCGGCGCTGCCGGCCAAGCTGGCGGATGAGGATCAGGATGGCAAGGTGATCCAGCGCAACACGGATTTTGTCAGCGTGCGCCTCCCGCCCACCCTGTTCGGCGGCGCCCCTGTAGACTTTCGCAAAAGCGACGAACTGGAGGTCACAGGCTACATTCAGAGCCGGGACTATTACGAAAACCTGGAGCGCTTTCTCCAACGCGCCGGCAAGCCACAGCTCAAGCTGGACGGGGTGGACCCCGGTGAGCTGGCGGCGCGACGCAGCGCCGTTGAAGTGGTGGCGCTATCCGTGACGCGCATTGAGAATGGACGACGCAACGTCCGCGTGATGATCGAAGAGCCACTCGTGGATGGCGCGCCGGTCAAACCGCCAAACTGATTTGCGTCGCTCATTAACAAACAGGTTGGAGTATCGTCACGGGTCTCGTGGAGGCGGGACGGTGCGTTTCGTCTGCCCGGCAGGGCCGATGCGCTGAGAAATCCGGGACGCCGACCTCATAACACGAAACACACGATTGTCTTTTTTCCCACAGACCGAAACCATTCGGGGGAGCGGCTTCACAACCCCGCTCCCTCGAATTTGACTCACACGTCATGGACACTGGCCGCGCTTCACCTCGGAGCGTGGCAGCTTGTGTTGCCCACAGCAAGTTTCTCGCCGTGCGGTTCCTCACTGCACGGCTGTCAGCGTTTTCCTCTCCTTGGCGGGGCTGACACGCCATCTCCCCACACGAATTTGAGACACAAACGACGAACGGCTCCTCACGCGGGTCTCTCACGCTCGTGAGCGGTCCGGGTGAGGAGGGTCACCTGCGCGGTGACGATTTCTCCGGTCGGCTTTCACGCCGACCACCCTTATCGTCGCGGCGGTGCGTGGCTTGCGCCACCATGCCGTTCGTCGGTTTCTTTTTTCACCTTTCCTTTTGTCGCCGACGTGGGGAAGGCGACACAGAGAGGCCGGGAGCTAAAGCTGTCCCGGCAAACCACGAGGAGAGCAGAAATGTCTGCCACACGCACGACGGATCACCAGATAGCACGGGAAAACGTCCAGGCCATCGGCGCCATCGGCGCCGACGCCAACCGCAAACGGCGCGGCGTCGCGGGGGCGCAGACCTGGAACATCACCGAGACGGTCCCTGGAACCTTCCGCGTCGTCACCAATGGCGGTGATTACGCGGTCTGGTACTTCCAGGGAGTGGACCAGTGGGCCTGCTCCTGCCCGGACTTTGAGCGCCGCAAGCGGGCCTGCAAGCACATTCTCGGTATCATTTTCCGCGCCGACCTGGTGGATCCCGACACAGAAATCCCGCTTAGCCTCAAGGGGCAAGCTGAGTGGGATCACACGACGCCCCTGCAAGACGATTTCTCACACGAGGAGGACACACGCATGGAACAACAAAATCGCTTTACCCAAGACGTGGCGGCCACCCTGGCCGCGCCATTCGACCTGATGGCTCACAGCTTCAAGCCGGGCGCGACCACTCAGGACAAAACCCGCGCCCTGGCGCTCACCTACGTTGACCCCCGCCTCTACCAGACGCGGCTCGACCAGGTGGACCCGGCCTGGCAAACGCGCTACGAAGTGATCGCCCTGGCGGACCGCATCCTGGTGAACTGTAAGCTGACGGTGCTGGGCGTCACCCGCGAGGACGTGGGCGAGGCGCTCCTGTCTACCGAGCAGCGCGGCAAGAGCGTGCCCGACGAGAACGCCTACACCAGCGCAGTCGCGCAAGCCTTCAAGCGGGCCTGCGCCCAGTTCGGGCTGGGCCGGTATCTGTACGACGTGCCCAAGACCTGGGCCGAGTACGACGAGCAAAAGCGCGGATTTACCCCGGATGGCCTGGCCAAGTTGCGCAAAGGCCTGGCCCAGACCATTGGCAGTGGCGCGAACGATAACGGCGGCAAAGCGCGGACGCAGCGCACCGGATCTCCCCGCTCCGGCAACAACGGAGCCAACCCCAAGCCGGATCAGGTCAAGATTGAATACATCCAGGGACTGCTCACCGACATGGGCTACACGACCGACGAGGCCCGCGAACACGCGCTGTCCAAAGCCGGCTTTCCGCCCTTCGAGCAGATGAGCGACGAGCAGGCCGGGCAGTTGATTGGCCGCCTGGAAGCCAAACTGAACGAAAAGACCCCGCTGGGCGCCAACGGCAAGTAACCACAAACACGAAAGGAGAACACGAAAATGGCGAACGGACTCAACAAACAGATGGTGATCGGCTACCTGGCTGCCGACGCAGAGCTGGTCCACGTGGGCGACAAGAATACCGCCAAGTGCAGCTTTCGCGTGATCGCCAACACGGGTTATGGCGACTATGAGCACACCGAGGGCTTTAACGTCGTTTTATGGGCCAAACGCGCCGAAGGCATCGCACCCTACCTGGCCAAGGGCACGCGGGTGTACGTCGAGGGCGAGACCCGCACCCGCAGTTGGGAGGACAAGGACGGCCAGAAGCGCTATCGCACCGAGGTCGTGGCCGGCGAGATCGTCTTGCTGGGCAAGGGCAACGGTGGCAATGGCAAGCGCAACGGCGACGGCCACACTGATCCTGCCGACGAGCCGCTGCCCTGGGATGGCGAAGCGCCCGAAGAGGATATTCCGTTTTAGGCAGTGACCCATCTGCAACCCCACGCAACCGGAGCGCCCCCACCGTTCCGGTTGCGTGAGTTTTCAAACACGAAAGACACGAACGGACACGAAATGAAAACGAACACCCTTTGCGTCGAGTGCGGCGATGCCGCCACGCATCTGTTGGCCTGCGGGTTCGCCGTGTGCGAGCTGTGCTGGGACTGGCATACGTATAGCGCCGAGTGCCCGCCTTGCGACGGCTACAACGCGCAGTGCAACTTTGCCTACGACAGCCCCAGCCGCCAGCAGTACATCGCTCGCATGGCCGTGTCAGAAGGCCGCCCAGCCGGCGAGAGCCAGATTGTGCTGCACTGCACCTTCTGGGTTCCCGGACCGGGTATGTGCAATTGGACCGGCAAGGCCTCGGAAGCAGGGTGGTGTGACCACTTCTTCGAGTGGATCTGCCCCAACTGCGGGGCATCTGACGGCCTACACATCGTCGAGGACAAAACCGCTCTCGAACCTGCGCCGGACGCCCGGCTGGAAGAGGCTTACGAGTTGCAGTTCGAGATGGCGTAGGGGGAGCGCAATGAACGAGTTACCACAAGGTTGGACCATCGAGGACGTTCAGTTTCTGTTGGACAAGCTGGAGAGCGGTTGCGCCGTTTTAGTGGCCGACCGCAATCTGGGCATTTGCACCATCCACGATTTTCCCGACGCCGGCGTGGCGATGTTCCGCACGCCATCAGGTCAGAGCTGGTCGGCGCTCACCATCGGAGGCAGCTACAGCTACGACTTTGATGGTGTGAAGGCGACGCTCCGGGCCTACCTGAACGACTCCACCGGCTTTGAGCCGGGCAAGGGCGACGCCTACGACCACATCCCGGACTGGATGGATGTCCCTCCGCTGTATACGACCGAGAAAACGGACCATCCGTTGGCTATGATACGGCTGTTCAGTCCTGATTCGAGCTGGGTCTGGTACATCCTGGAGTACGACGGGGAGGACATCGCCTTCGGCCTGGTGGTCGGGCACGAGACAGAGTTGGGGTATTTCTCCATCTCTGAACTCGCGTCGGTCACGGGGCCGCTGGGCCTGCGCATCGAGCGCGATGTGTGGTTCAAGCCCACGCCGGTCACGCAACTGACCGAATATCAACAGCGCTGGCCGAACGTTGGACCGTACAAGTCGGTCCAACGGCGCGAGGCCATCGAAGGACGCCTGGCAACATTGATATAGTCATCGAGGATTGAGCAGGCTGGTAGAACCGCCTGCTCTCCTCCCCCAAGCTATTCACGAGAAACGTGGATGGTTTGAGTGAGGATCATCATCGCTTCGCCGATGATGACTTCTCCGGCCGGCTTTCACGCCGACCACCCCTTTCGTCACGGTAGTGTGTGGCTGGCACGCCGCCACGCCGTTCGTCGGTTTCCCTCATTTCACGTCGGCCCATCTGAAACGTTTTCTCGTTTCAGATGGGGGGGTCAGGGTTTCCTTTCCCCATCTCTGATGGCGCGAGGGAACGACCTGGTTTTCGCACACGAGAAAGGAGGTCCCCTCTTTTCGTCTGCACGCATCACACGCAGCACACGTACCCGCCCTCAGAGGGGGGCACAACCTGCCCCCGTCTGGGGGTGGGTTGTGTCTCTCTCACCTCATCTTTGGAAGGAGACACACAAAAATGGTTAGCTCTATCGTTCTCAGAACTCGTCAGGATCCCACCGTGCTCAAGCGCCTGCAATGGTGGGAGTGGTTCCACCTGG
>DAOTXN010000106.1:0-12466 GCA_034435435.1 Anaerolineae bacterium
AGACAATTCTGACCGGCTTTCGCAAATCATACTACTTGCGAGATATAAGCTAGTCGGCAAAGATGCAGAAACCGGCAAATTACAGTGCGGCAGTCTGGCTTTATCGAAATACACTATGCCGTAATTTCAGTATTGTAACCCGTCAAGTCTCTTTGAGGGCATTTTGCCCGCTTTTGGCTCTTTTTTCCTCTCCCGGCTCACTTTTCCCGCGACAACGGGTCTACGTTTCCTTCTTCGCGTCTTCTGCGCGGCGGCGGCTCTCCCTTGAGCGCTGTGACCTCGACCAGGGTGACCTCTGACCCAATGAGCGTCTTCCCTCCCCGCTCTTCCACTTCCGCAGCCAACCGGTCCAATCCGGCCTGGTAAGCCGGGTCGTTGAGCAGCCCCAGCGGCCCCGCACGCCCTTGCGCGATCTCCAACGCTGCGCTCAGACTGACCGGCTGGTAGAAGGTGTGCTCTTGCTGGCGGACGTGCAGACCCTTTTTGCGCAACGCCTGGTAGAACTGGTAGGCCGTCCAAAAGGCCCCCAACGCCAGCGACCAGGTGTCCGGGAAATAGGTGTACAGCCAGTGGGCCGGCATCGAGGCGGGCAGCAGGTCATAGACGTGCCAGTAGCCCTGGCGCTCTAAAAGCTGCACGACCCAATCCACCAGCGCCGCGCGGTCCGGGTGCGCCTGCAGCGCCAGCGGCGTTTCCAGGTAGGCCACGGTTCCCTCCGGCAAGGCCAGCGCCTGCTCCAGCGAGCGCTGCTCCAGGGTGACGTGCTCCCACTTGCGCGTGTCCAGGAGCAGCGCGGGGACGCCGGGGTGCGCGACCTCGAGCACCCACCCACCCCCGACGCCCATCTTCCGGCGCTCTTTGAGGGCATCGCTCAGCGTGGGAGAGATGCGCGCGTCCGTCTCCGGCTGCCATGGCCAGGCCAGCAGGAAAGGCGGGGCGATTTCATCCGCCGGCGTGTCAGCTGAGCGCGTGAGCGGCGGCAGGCTGGGATAGGGCAAGGACGCGGCCATCTCCGGCGGCCACACCGGCGCAAAGGCGCCCAGGTCGCGCTCTTCCAGGATGGGCAGCGCGCGGAATAGGGGAATGAACGGGGCCGTGGGCGTCAGCGACAGCAGCCGGCCCTGGGCCACGTTGACCTGCACCTCGCGCACCATCATGCGCAGCAGGTCGCGCTGGTCGCCCTCCTCGGCCTCGTCCCAGATCTCGGCCAGCGACTCCAGATAGGTGGCGGCCTGTTCGATCTGGTGCAGCTCGTCCTCGCTGGGCAGTTGTTCCAGCTCGCGCCGGATGCGTTGCAGGTCGCGCCGGTACAAGTCGGCGTCCTCGTCAAAGTCACCCCGGATGTAGGCTTCCTTGAGCCGCCGCCGCTCGGCGATCAGCCGCGCCCGCCGGTTTTGCAGCGTGGCCACCTCCTGATCTTCGCCGATCAAGGCGCTCAGCTCCTCGCGCCAGTCCGGGGGCAGGCTGAGCTCGCGCACGATGGCGTTGATCTGCGCGTACAGCGGGTCGGCGCGCGTGCCCAACTGGGCGTTCGGGCAGTCGTCGAATCCCCGCGCGGTGGACATTTCGCGGTAGTACAGGCCGGTGGGGGTGTTCTGCACGCGCAGCTTGCGGTGGCACACGTGGCAATGCGCCAGCTGGCCCAGCAGGTAGGCCCGCACCTTGGGATGAAACGGGCGTGAGACGGTGTGGTGCTGCTGGCGCACCTGGCGACAGGCCTCCCACAGCTCTTCGGAGATGAGGGCTTCGTGCAGGTCGGTGTAGACCTCACCCAGGTCCTGGCGGCGGCTGCCGGCGCGGTAGACCACCTTGCCCGCGTAGAACTGGTTGCGGATCATATCCGCCACGGTGTCTTTGGAGAAGCGCTTGCCGGCGCGGGTGCGGTAGCCGCGATCGTTGAGCAGGTCGGCCAGTTCCATAAAGGAATGCCGCCCGGTGGCATAGCGCTCAAAGATGAGCCGGATGGCTTCGGCCTCCTCGGGCACGATCTGGGGCGGGGTCTTGGGGTCGCCGGTGTGCCGGTAGCCGTAGGGCGGGATGGAGGCGTTGTACAGGCCCTCGCGCGCCCGCTGGTGCTTGGATTTCTGGGTGTGCATGCTGAGGATGTCGATGTAGTACTGGTTGACGGCGGCGATGATGGTCAGCACGAAGCGCCCGTTGGGGGAGGACAGGTCGAACTGGGGCTCCTTGACCGAGGCAAAGCCGACGTTGTGGCGGCCCAGGAATTCAAAGATCTCGAAGGTCTCGTAGACCGAGGAGCGCGACAGCCGGGACAGCTCGTGGACCAGCAAGACGTCAAAGCTGCCCTCGGCGGCGGCGGCTTTCATAGCATCCAGTTCGGGGCGCTCCATGGTCTGGCCGCTGACGCTGACGTCGACGAACTCGGCCACGATGACCCAGCCACGGGCCGCGGCGAACTCGCGCATCTCGGTCAGTTGGGCCTCGATGGAAAAACCGTCGGCCTGGAACGGGCCGGGCGAGACCCGGGTATAGGTAGACACCCGGTTTTGTTGCTGGAACGGGTGTGTGGTACGAAAGGTCATTTGAATCTCCTCCTCAGTTAGCCTGACCGTCCACTCGGCCCATTATACCACATCAGGATGGGAAAGGATGGGGGGTGAAACTGAGCAGGGGCGCAGAAAATGCTGCGCCCCTGCGTCGGGACAGGTCCGACCCGGTTGGAGGGTCATTCCGGCTGATCGGGTGGCTCTTGCTGCTTTTGCCGCTCCTGTTGCTTGCGCTTCATTTTAGCCATCTGACGCAGTGCGGCCTGGCGGATGGCGTCGGCGGAGGGCTGTTTCTTCTGCTTCGCGGGTGGGCGCTCTTTTTCCTCCGCTTCTGGCTCCTTCTCTTCAGGCTGTGGCTTGCTCATCGGGCAAATCTCCTTTCGTGAGATTCGCCCGCCGGCGGGCGAGGGTGGAAAACCGGTACCGTTGGCTGGATGCTATAATACGCCGGCAAGGTTTGACACACAATGGCCGTTGTTTGACAGATGCGCTTGGATTTTGACAACTGGGGAATTGGATGCGGGGGGGGGAAGCGATGGCGCGAGATGGACAGAGTTTTGGGAAGTGGCTGGCAGGCCGGATAGGAGGGGATGCGCCGCTGGCGCGGTGTGAGCTGGCCCGGGCCTCGGGTTACAGCGACGCGGCGGTGAGCCGGTTCTTGAGCGGCGAGCGCCAGCCCAAGGCCCAGTTCTGGGTCAATGCAATGGTGTTCTTGCGTTGCCACGGGCGATTCGAGCACCCGGCGCAGGCGGTGCAGGGTTTGGCGTTATTGGGCTTGACGCCGGAAGAGGTGATGGCGACGATTGAAACGACTGGGTTGACGGCGGATACGCAGGCGGCGTGCCGGGATACGATGCAGCGAGAGGGGTCCCACACAGACCCGCCGCGCCGACCGGCTGCGTCCGGCGCAAAGGCGTGGTTTCTGGAGTGGTTGCGGGGATGGAACCAGCCTTTCCTGAACCCGTGCGAACAAGGCGTGCGCCTGCCGCGTTGGTTCGTGGAGCGCCCGCTCTACCGTGACCGGCTGGGGGCGCTGCTTGTCGGGGAGGCGCAGCCCGGCCCGCGTCGCGTCGTGCTGTGGGGACTGGGCGGGATTGGCAAGACCACACTGGCCCAGGCGCTGGCGCTCGACCCGCAGGTATTGGACCGCTACCACAACGGTGTGCTTTGGGCTACCGTGGGGCCAGAAAGCGAGCCGCGAGCGTGGCTGCGAGCCTGGAGTCGTAGGTTGGGTCTAACCGTGCCGGAGGATGAACCCGTCTGGAGCCTGCACGAAAGAGTCAGGCAGGCTGTGAACGCGCCCTGGCGGCGCCATCTCCTCGTGCTGGACAACGTGTGGCGGGCGGAAGACGCCGAGCCGCTGCTGGTCGGCGGTCCTGAATGCGGGGTGCTGTTGACCACCCGCGAGCAGCACGCGGCGCACAAGCTGGGGCTGGAGACGGCGCTGCTCGAGGTGGGCGAGATGGCGCCAGCCGAGGCTGAGGCGTTGGTGCGGCGGCGTTTGGGCCCAAGTTACCGCGCTGCGGATGCGCCGCACTTGAGTGAAATGCTTGAGCAAATGGGAGGCTGGCCGCTGGCGCTGGAGTTGGGCGCGGCGCTGGCGAGTGCGCGCGGGTGGCGCGACGTGCTGGAGGCATTGGCTCACGATCCGCAGGTGGTGGACCTGCTTCGGTTCCGAAAGCCGGAGCGCCGGCAGCACAGCCTGGAGTGGACGCTGCGCGTGAGTTATGCGCGGCTCACACAGCCGGCGCAGCGGTTGTTCGAGCGATTGGGGAGGCTGGCGCCGGGGAGGGTTTTCACGTTGGCAGACGTGGCTTTTTTGGGGTACGGAGGAGGTCAAATCGGATGCTATGCAGGAGTTGGTGGAGGCGGGGTTGCTCAAAGAACTGGAGGCCGGCCGTTATCGGCTCCATCCTCTGGTCGGGCGATACGCTGCCCAGATGTTGGTGGCGCAGGAGGTAGAATCGTGAGGAATTGAGCGGCAACGAGAGGAAATGCGCTCATTCGCAAAGCATGATAAAATAATAGGTGTTCCCTTTGGCAGACGCATCCCATTCAAGAAGCGAATTTGCCAATTCCTTTGTGTTGGCTAAAATGAAAATCGCCACGAGAGAGAACGGGTGTTTTGAAGCCCAATTCAAACATAGTTGAGGCAGAAGTTATGGCTCCAAACTTTATCGTACAGTGCTTGGTGGATTTCGGCGATGGCTTCGAGTTTGAACGCCTGTGCAATGATATTATGCATCTCCACTATCGTGAATTTGAACCAGCAGGTGGGCTTCACGATAGCGGCGTGGATGGCTTGCGCGTGTTGGAGGCCGAGGAAGCTCGGGTGTACTTTAAACAGTCAAAGGATCGGCGCCAATTACTCGCTTTTCAATACTCACTTCAAGAGGAGTGGGAAACCAAAATCAAAAAAACATTGAGGAAATTGCACGACAACCAAATCCAGTGTGACCGCTTCGTGTTGCTCACAAATCAGCGAATAAATCATACTGCACTAATCAAGTTACAGGCCTGGGCAAGTAAAGAGTTCGGGATACCTGTTGATGTGCATGACCAGGAGTTCTTACGGGTGTACTTAGAGGACCCGCACTATGAGCATCTTGTGCACAAATATTTCGCGTCATACATCGAACAACTACGGAAATTCGGCATTGAGACTTCTCTTTTTGCCAACTTGCCGTTAGCGGAGCGCCATAAACGCAGAGCACTTGTTCTGTTGAGTGCCTGTGTGCGTTCTTTAGAAGGTCAAGAAGTCAAAGAAACCGCTGTGGCTGAAGTCATAGTCGGCTGTATCTACGGCGATGGCAAAAAGGTAACCCGTTCACGCGACGATATTCTCAATGAGCTGCAGGCCACATTTGGTCGTCAATGTCGCCTGCCCGACGACCTTATCAACCAAACGCTTGATGATCTCTGCCGAAGTGAGCGTATCAGGCTTGTTGAGAACGGCTTCCATTTGGCCGATGTGGAGTGGGAGCGAATAGAAGGCAAAATAGCACGAGGTTATGATGAAGATAGTGTATTCTATGATACCCTGGTTGATGAGGTTAGGCAGGATTATGAACTGATCCCTAATCAGGAGCGAGATGTGAAATTTGCAGTAGCACAGGGTATAGGCCGCATCTTTGAGCAAAAAGGATTAGAAATAGCCAATGCACTTAGCGGGTCAAGTACGCCGATAAACCTGACCGACTACCCGGAGATCAGTGTGCTCGCTGCCGGTGCCGTTTCACAGTTGCGACCGGATGAATTGCGAAGAGCCTCAGAGAGAGTGATACGAAGGTTATTCACAAAGCCTACTCTGTTTGAAGCTGAATACTTATTCGGCGTTGCGGAAAGCTTTCTGGTATACGAGAGTTTCAACCTCGATCCTCACGGGCGCTTGTTAGAAGTCGAGGATGCCCGGCGAAATAACCTGTTTGTGGATACGGATATTATTGTCCAAGTGTTAGTAGGAGAACTCAAGTTTGGACAGCTTTACCGTGCTATGCTAAAGGCAACGCGAAACTTGAATATCACGATGTACACACTTCCTCAGATGGTCCATGAGTCTGTGTACAAGGTGCGAAGAAGTAATGAAGACTATATCTATATGGGACGCCCACCTCGTCTCCCAAAGAATATCTTAGGGGATTTGGGCGATGTTTTCGAGACTTATTTTGCCACGATCGCTCATACCGGTCAGACGTGGGATCAGTTTGTTGGGAGTCTTGTCGGTACATCTCAAGATGCGAGGGAACAAGAAGCATTCGTCGAGAGGCGTTTGGAAAAAGAGTATGGCATACAGGTCAGAGATTTCTTGGTTGAAATACCCATCGAGCAAAAAGAAGTATCATTTGCGCGCCAAATCGCTGAAGCCCGTGAACATCTTGGAGTCTACAAGCATGATGACCTATACGAGACGGATGCAACCGTGGCTCTTCTTATAGAGAACCTGCAGCAACGAGAAGGGGAGAATGGTAAACGATATTGGCTATTGTCGAGTGACAGTGTTTTGCCAAAGATTTGGCAGCAGCGCATTGAAAGGCGAGCTCCTGTATTTCCACCACAAAGTTGGTTTCAATACGTTTCACAGTACCCCACGAGTGAGACGACGCCCGGAGACTTTGCGACGCTGATGATGTCGTTAACTGTCTCACCAGCCCGCCCCCAAGTACCGCGCAATTTACTTCTTACTTTAGTACGTTTTGGTGTAGACATCAGCAAATACTCAACTGAAGCCCTACAAGAGTTGAATGAGCGCCTTTATAGAGAGTGGATCTGGCGGGAAGTGATTAACAAGAGACCTTCTGAGATCGCAGACGAACAGGTCGTCGAACTAGGACGCAGTCTGAATCAAGTGCTAGAACGGATTGAGGATGCAGTCTCCCCAGACCGTAGTGAACTTTCTAAACGCATCAAGCATGACGGAGATTTGATAGCGGAGTTAGCTTCTGCGAAACGCGAGTTGGAGAAAAAGCTCAAATGGTATGAAGAAAAAGAGAAGCGACGCAAGCACTACCAACATCAAATGAACAAGCAGAAGCCGAAGAGACGCAAAAGCAAGCGGCGCTTTTGAGTTCTGCACTGGGACGAAATGGCGACTACCTTTTCTTATCTCCCCCCCCACCTCACCCCCGAACAACGCGCCGCCATCCTCCACACCGCCGCCCCGCTGCTCATCATCGCCGGCCCCGGCTCCGGCAAGACCGAAGTCCTCACCTGGCGCGTGGCGCACCTGGTGCGCTCCGGACAGATCGCGCCGGAGCACCTGCTGGTCACCACCTTCACCAACAAGGCCGCGCTGGAGCTAAAAGATCGTATCCAGCTTAAACTGCCCGACGTGGCGGTAGAAACGATGCAGGTGGGCACGCTGCACGCCTTCTGCGCCGACCTGCTGCGCCAGTACCCCTCCCGCAGCCCGTTGCCGCACGGCTTTCACATCCTCGACGAGCACGGCCAACTGCTCTACGTCTACACCCGGCGCAAGGCGTTGGGCTTGAGCGAGCGAGTCAAGGGCCGTCCGCACGATTTCTTTTCCAACGTGCTGCGTTTGTTCAACCTGGCCACCGAGGAACTGGTCGAGCCGGAGCAGTTGGGCGAATGGTGCGAATGCCAGCGAGTTGAAGCGGAAGCCTACGCCGCTGAGATGGCAGAGGGCCGTAGCAAGACCAAGGCCCAGCAAGCTGCCGGTGAGGTCGAGCGCTGGTGCGAGGAAAAGGTCGTCGTCACCGCTTACCGCCAGTACGTGGACCTGCTGCGCCGGGAGGGCCTGGCCGATTTTGCCTTCCTCCAGCGCCACGCCTACGATCTGCTGACCGCCCATCCCGACGTCGTCGCCGGGCTGCGCCAGCGCTACCGCGCCATCCTGGTAGACGAGTATCAGGACACCAACGCCGTCCAGGAGCGTCTGCTGCAATTGTTGGCCGACGACGGCGCTAACCTGACCGTGGTCGGCGACGACGACCAGTCCATCTATCGCTTTCGGGGCGCGACGGTGCGCAACCTGCTCGACTTTCCCAAACGCTACCCCGGCGCGCGTGTGATTCGCCTGACGCAGAACTTTCGCAGCCGCGAGCCGATCGTGAAGCATTCGCTGGAGGTCATCGTGCACAACCCGGCCCGCTTTGAAAAAGAGCTGTTCACCCAACGCGGCCCCGGCAGCGACGTGTTGCTGGTCTACCGGCGCTCGGTGGGCGAGGAAGCCACCGCGCTGGCCGAGCTGCTGCGTCGCCTGCACGCCGCCGGGCAGGTGCGGCGGTGGAGCGACGTGGTGCTGCTGCTGCGCAGCGTGCGCTCCTACGCCGCCCCCTACGCCGATGCGCTGCGTTTGGCCGGCATCCCGGTCGTCGTGGTGGGCGACGCCACCCTGTTCGAGCGCGACGACGTGCAGCAATGGGTCAACCTGTTCACCTTTCTCGGCGCCACCAAATCCTGGGGCGACGTGCACGTCCGCCAGCCCATCCTGGAGCTGGACGAGGCGAGCGTTGCGGCGCTGAAGGCTTTTTCCGGCTATTTGCTGGACGCGGACGACGACGCCGGGCTGGGAGAGGTCGGCGTCGTATCGTCGGTTGACCGGCGCAAGCTGCTGCGCCTGCTGGCGCTCAAGCGGCGCGTGCAAGCCAAAGAGCACACCAGTTTGTTGGAAGTCTTTTACAACCTGCTGGCCATCACCGGCTACGCCGCGCGCTGCGAGCGAAGCGGGCAACTCGAGGCCCTGTTTAACCTGGGTGTGTTCAGCCGGCTCATCGCGGCCTTTGACGCACACGCCGGGACGCGCACCCTGTACCCGTTCCAGGACTACCTCAAGCTGATGCGCGAGGGCGGCGTGGACCCCACCATCGTCGAACCGGAGGACGCCGTGCGGGTAATGACCATTCATCAGGCCAAAGGCCTGGAGTTCCCGGTGGTGGCGCTCGGGTCGGTGATGGATGGGCGGCTGCCCTCCACGCGCCGGCGCGATCCTTACGAGGTACCCCACGATCTGCGCGCCAGCGGCCCGCCCGAGGTGCCCGATCCGCACCTGGTGGACGAGCGCAAGCTGTTCTACGTCGCCGCGACGCGCGCCCGTGAGTTGCTGATCCTGGGCACGGCCGACGTGGTGAACAAGCGCGGCGGTGGTCCCAGCCCATTCCTGCACGAGATGCTGGGCGAGGATTTGCACGCCGTGGCCGACCTGAGCCAGAGGCGGGTGGAGGAAAAGATCGAGAGCCGGCCGCACGCCCCCTCCGGTCCCCGCGAGCGGGTCAGCTTTTCGCAACTGGCTTACCTGTTGCAGTGCCCGGTGCGCTTCAAGCTCGCCGTGGTCTACGGCCTGGAGCTCCCGCGCCCCGACCCGGTGGATTTTGGCGCCAACGTGCACCGGGCGCTGCTGGCCATTCACGAGCGGGCCAGAACCGGAGAGATTCCTGCTCCTGACGAAGTGGAGACCATCGTTGAGACGACATGGGCGCCCGCGCCGCAAGCCGACCCGGCTCAAGACCGCGCCGCTCGCCAGGCCGCCGTCCGCCAGTTGCAGCGCTACGTCTCCGGCCACCGCGCAGCGTTGGCGCGCGTGGCGCAGGCCGAGCTGGGCTTTGCGCTGGGGCTGGAGCGCCACGTGCTGGTGGGCAAGGTGGACCTGCTGCGCCGCGCGGACGGCGGCTACGAGTTGGTGGATTTCAAAGCCGGCCGGTCGGCTCCTGCGGCGCTGGAACAGGTGGACGTACAGCTCGACCTGTACGCCCTGGGACTGGAGACGGGGCTGGGGATGCCCCTCGTGCGGCGCAGCGTGCACTTTTTGGAGGACGAACAGGTCCATACGTGGGAGTGGTCGCCGGAGCGGGCGCGGTCGGCCAGGGAACGCCTGGAGGCGCTGCTGGAACAAATCACGCGTCAGGCCTTTCCGCCCCGTCCGGCCTATTGCCCGCGCTGTGACGAGTTCCGCGCTATCTGTGCCTACGCGGAGGAGCAGCTATGAGAGCGTTCGACGAGTTCCTACGCCAGGAGATCGCCGCCTATGAAGGACGACATGATGACCTGATCTACCTGGCTCCCGACTTTTACTGCCTCTTGACGCGCCTGCTGGACGACCCGGCCTTGCCGCCCCGCCTGCGCCCGCTGATCTCCTGCGCCATCGCCTACTTTATCCTGCCCGCCGACGTCATCGCGGAAGAGCTGCACGGCCCCTACGGATACGTAGACGACATCTGGTTGTGCGCTTACGTGGCCGACGCCGTGCGCCGACAACTGGGCGACGAAACGATTCTGGTGGAGAACTGGGAGGGCGAAGCGCCGCTCATCCCGCTGATCCGCGAAGTGCTCGCCAAAGAGCGCGACTTGATCGGCGCCGAGCGGGACAGTATTCTCTGGTACACCGGCTGCGCGCAACTGATCGAGTAGAAGGTATAGCCAAGCGCCATCTCCTTCCGAAGGATCGTTCTCTCGCTTGTTTTGGGGAGGCACAAAGAAATGAGCTACCTGGCAGCGGATTCTCGTTACAGCGCTATGCGTTACAACCGCTGTGGGTGCAGCGGCCTGCTGCTCCCGGCGATCTCGCTCGGGCTGTGGCACAACTTTGGCGGGGTGGATATCTTTGAAAACGGCCGGGCGATGATCCTGCGGGCTTTCGACCTGGGCATCACGCACTTTGACCTGGCGAACAACTATGGCCCGCCGCCCGGCTCGGCGGAAGAAACCTTTGGCCGGGTTCTCCGACAAGACCTGAAACCCTGTCGCGACGAGCTGGTCATCTCTTCCAAAGCCGGTTACCTGATGTGGCCCGGACCGTATGGCGAATGGGGTTCGCGCAAGTACCTGATCGCCAGCCTGGATCAGAGCTTGAAGCGCCTGGGACTGGAGTACGTGGACATCTTTTACCACCATCGCCCCGACCCCGAGACGCCGCTGGAAGAGACGATGGGCGCCCTCGATTTCATCGTGCGCAGTGGGCGGGCGCTGTACGCGGGGCTGTCCAACTACCCACCCGAGCAGACGCAACAGGCTGCCCGTCTTTTGCGCTCGCTTGGCACACCCTGCCTCATCCACCAGCCCTCGTACAGCATGTTCAACCGCTGGATCGAAGCGGGCCTGCTCGAGGTGCTGGCGCAGGAAGGGATCGGCTGCATCGTGTTCTCACCCCTGGCGCAGGGTTTGCTGACCGACAAGTATCTGGGCGGCATCCCAGAGGGCTCCCGCGCGGCCAAGCCACATGGCTTTCTCAGGCCGGAGCAGATCACCGCTGAACAACTGGCGCAGGTGGTCCGGCTGAACGAGTTGGCTCAAGCGCGCGGCCAAACCCTGGCGCAGATGGCGCTGGCGTGGGTGTTGCGCCACGCGACGGTCACGTCGGCGCTGGTCGGCGCCAGCCGGGTAGTGCAAATCGAAGATGCCGTGGGGGCGTTGAACAAGCTGGCCTTCACCACCGAGGAACTGGCGACGATTGAGGCCATTCTGAAGGGTTGACAGAGACTCGTTATAGCTCGTCAGCCAGTTGGGTTTCTATAAAACAAGGCAGGGAGAAGCAAGCCTCTCCCTGCCTTGAATGTGTGTTGTCGTTACATCCCGAACATCGCCAGTTGGTTGTCCGGCGCTTCGATTTTGCACCGGCGTCCATTGCCGTTGCCGCGACCCGGTCGCACCCCTAGTCGGCGGGCCAGCTCGAACATCGTCAAGATGGGCGGGCTGACCTTGACCATACTGCCAACCGCCGCGTCGCTGCTCGGGCTGTCGTCGGCAAACAGCGTTTGCAGGTCGGGCAGGGCCGCGCCGGCCAGCACCTCGCGGGCCAGCTCGGTGAGAAAGTCGCCGCTGTCTTCAGGAACGATGGCGCCGCCAACCTGTCGGTAAGGACAAGGCGCACCTCCCTACCTCACGATAGGTGTGTTTCCTCATCCTCCCTCTCAAACTGGACGTGAGAGTTTCCCCTCATCCAGCTTTCCCCTGAACCTTTCATCCCGGTTGGTTTCTGCCATAGCTTTCCGTCTGAATGTGGCAACGATGACACAGCGTCTCCAGATTGTCTGTGTCAGCCCCACCACCATCCTTGCGAGCGATGATGTGATGCACATAGTAAGGCGGCGATGTATTGCCACACCGTACACAGCGAAAGTTGTCCCGTTGTAGTGAACCCCTAAAATTGGACAGGTGCGTTAGTTCAAGTAGAATGAGTCCAAGAAAGGGGAAACCAAGATGTCCAAGTGACGCGAGTTCAAACCCGAGTTCAAGGCTCGGCTCGTACTGGAAGAGTTGAGCGGAGCCAAGAGCAAAGTCGAGATTTGTCGGGAGCACCAACTGCACCCGCAAGTCTTCACCCGCTGGAAGGCCGAGTTGCTGGAGCGAGCGTCCGAGATTTTCGCTACGCAGCCGAGTCGCGGCGATGAGCAGGAACGGACCTGAGCAGGTGTGGGTGTGTGACATCACTTATGTCCACCTGCAGCACGAGTTTGTCTACCTGGCGCTGATGATGGACGTGTTCACCCGCTGCATTCGCGGCT
>DAOTXN010000107.1:0-47947 GCA_034435435.1 Anaerolineae bacterium
TTGGCTCAACAACTTGGTCGTGCAGTTCAGCATCGCCCAAGAGGAACCGGTCCATCCGCTGACACAGCCTGAAAAGCGGAATCGACTTTTTGGAGATGGTTAGCCCCTATGGGGCGTGCTAAACAGTACATGATAATCCGTCGCACGATAGACAGTCCTAATCCATAGCCGGTGGCGTGAACGCGGTCCAGCCGCTCAAAGGGGATAAAGAGTCGCTTTTGCTCTTCCTGGGTCAGACCAGGCCCGTTATCGCGCACCCAAAAGAGGATTTGGGATTTGGGATTTGGGATTTGAGGGCGGCTCTCTCCCGACACAGAATCCAAAATCGAGTATCCCAATTCCACACACGGAGGGCGGCCTCCATATTTGATGGCGTTGCTGATATAGTTGACCCACACTTCTTCGATCCACGTTCCATAGCCCAATGCCACTGGCCAAGCCGCGCCCGGGAGCACAATGACCCTGGCCTGGTATTCGCAAACGACGTCATCCAAACGCTGTATGGCTTCGGCCACAATGGGAGCCATCTCTAACGGCTCGGGCTCAATCTCAGCCTGGCGCACACTGGACAACAGCAAGAGTTCGTCTACGATATTGTTCATTTTGCGCCCCGCCCGCGCGATCATCTGCAAGTAGTATTTGATCTCGTCCGTCGTCAGCGTGTCAATGAATTGCTCCAAAGCCTCAGCCGCGCCGACGACGCGGGCAAGCGGATTTTTGAGCTCGTGGGCCACCGTGTGAGCAAAAGCGCCCAGCTCTTCGATAAGTTGTTCGCGTTCTCGTTCGGCCAGCACCCTGTCGGTGATGTCGGTTAGAGCGATGAGCATACCTGTAAACTGGTCTTCTTTGACCACAGGGCAGGCGCTGATGATGACGGGGATAATCTGACCGCTTTTGTTTGCCAGATGTGTTTCGAAACGCCGTAGCGCGGCGCGAGAGTGCTGGGAGACATCCTCAGCCATATTGAGCTGATCCTGTTGCGGCATCAGCCTACTCCAGCTCAAACCGATCAGTTCTCGCTTCTCATACCCTAGCAGGGCCTCGGCAGCCGGATTGCAGAAGGTAATACGGCCCCGGGCATCGGACATCAGGATCGCTTCGGCGACGCTTTGCACGATGTCCTCGTTAAAGGCTTTGAGATGGTGGGTTTCTTCATAGAGGCGGGCGTTTTCGATGGCAATAGCGGCTTGTTGTGCAATACTCTGACATAGTGCGATCTCTTGGGCGGTGAACTCGCGGGGTCGGCGGCTTTCCCACAGTTCCGCAAAACCCATCAGTTGACCTTTGACGGTGAGGGGAATGTAGAGAACGGTCTGTGCACCGTATTGCAGCATGTGCTCGCGGTCGGCTCGCGCCAGTTCAGGTCCGTCTCGCTGCGAAATATCGTGTTGTCCGGCCCGCATCTTGCCCAGGAATGGCGGGTCGCTCAGCTCATACGTATGTCCCATATCTGAGATTTGCTCCTGAGGGCAGGCGTGTGGACCGATGTATTCGGCGAGGACTGTCGAGAGGGTTGTTCCTGGCCCTACGCCGCAAATATAGGCGCTGGTGGCGTCGATCAGGCGTCCCATTTGCTCGGCGATGCAATGCAGGACGGTGTGCAGGTCTAGCGCCGACGTGATGGCCGCTCCCGCTTCGCGCAGGGCGATTTGCTCCTGGAGGCGGCGTTGCGTCTGGGTGTACAACTGCACTCTGGCGATAGCCAGCGCAATCTGCCGGGTCACCCCTTCGCCCCGCTCGATTTCGTCGGCAGTGAACTCGTGCGCTGTGTTGAAAGCGATCAGCGCCGCTCCCATCCGTTGGTCGCCGGCCACCAACGGCAGGCCCAACACGGCGCGGTCGGGAAACAAGCCGGCGATGCGCTTGCTCACATAGGGCGTATCGTAAACGTCGGGGATGGCCAATGCCCGGCCGGCGCTTAGCACCGAGGCGGTTATCGTGACCTCGCCCGACTCGGCGCGAACAGTCGCGTAACGATCGCGCCAGGCGCCATAAGCTGCGCCGGGTATTGGCGACTGGGTAGCCTCGTCCCACAACGTGATGTAGCAACCATCGGCGCCGAACAGATCGCCCAATTGATCGGCGAGAATTTGCAGCATGGTGGGTAGATCGGTGGTCTCGAGAGCGGCGGCGGTGATGTCGTTGAGCAGGGCTAGGAAGCGTTCGCGGTTACGCAGCTCGTCTTCCGCCCGCTTGCGCTCGGCAATTTCGTGCACCAGGCTCTGGTTACTCTCGAGCAGGGCGCGTTCGTGGCGTCGCGCACGCTCAAAGGCCTCGGCAGTACTGCGCGCCGCCGAACGGAGCAGCGTTGTCATGACTCCCAGACTCAAGATGATCATGACCAGGTCAAAATGGTCCACCCTACCCAGGGGGAGCATCAAAACGCCGCTCGTCTTGATGTAAATCGCTCCCAGCAGGGCCACGCCCGTAGACAGGCCAAAAAGGGTGGCCGCCCGTCCCCCTACCGTCAGGGCGGCGATGACGATGACGATAAAGTAACCCAAGAGGCTGGCGTCGAGCAGGTAAGCCGAGCTGTAGAGCCACGCGGTAAGGATCAACCACAAGGCAGACGAAAGCAACGCGCCCACCAGTGTCACGTAGCCTCGGCGCAGAAGAACGTACAGGCCCAGACTAACGAGGCCCAGGAAAACCGCGCTGAGCAAGGTGAACCAGTGGTCATAGTTGGCAGGGGACCCCAGGGCTACCAGCAGCCAGATCAGTACCCCAATCGCTACGACCAGCAAGCTCAACAGGGCAGCCTGCAATAGGCTGCTGGTGCGCCGCTTGTCTTCATCCTCAAAAACGGGAAGGGCGAGAAATCGCTCGATCCATTTCATGGCGTTTTTTCTCACCATTTACCGCGAGGGTGCGGGGAGCAAGTCAATACGGCCGTACTTGCGCCGATCGAGTCTGTATGAAAACCGGCGCACGTCGCGCGACAGGCGCGAAAAAATTATACCACACTGGCGCAATACCGGAAAGCATAAAGTAAAGGGAACTTTTAGCCTGGCCGCCGGGCAACGACGACCAAGTCGGGTGATTCTTTTGGATCAAAGGGCGCGCCGCTCAGATCGCCATAGTAAGCGATCTCGGCCAACCCGACCGCCGGCAGCAAACGGGCCAGGTCGGCGTGGAAGAGAGGGCGCTGAGGAGTGCTATGAACCTCGACGGTCCATTCGCCTTTTTCCTGTTCGGTAAAGAGGGCGATGTGAAAATCAATGCGCGGTTGGGGAGTGTCTACATAGTCGGCCAAGCGCCACACCAGGGCTTGGCGACCCTGGTGGGCGCCGGCATTCACCGCAAACCAACGTGGGCGGGTGCGCCAGCGCCGGTCATAGTTGAGATTGTGCAACACCAACAGACCGCCGGGACGCAGGCTGGATGACAAATCGGCCAACGCCAGGTGTAATTCGGTTTCGGTCAGCAGATGGGGCAGGGAATTGCCCAGGCACAGCACGGCGTCAAAGGGAGGAAAACGGGAGGCCAACGCGCCCAGGCCGACCACGTGAAACGTGGGGTTATCGAGCCTGGCTACCTTTTCACGGGCCAGCGCAATCATCGCCGGGCTGATGTCGGCGCCGACAACCCGATAGCCCCATTGCGCCAGCGCCAGGGCGTGTCCACCGCTGCCGCAGGCGGCGTCGAGAACGGTGTGGGCGCGAGCTTGCTCCAAGAGACGGCGCAGGAACGGCCCTTCAAACTCCAACCGGCCGGCCCAATCGGTCATGACGTCAAACAGCGGGGCCAGTCGGTCGTAGAAAACCGTCGCGTCCAACTATTTCCAACCCAGATGGGCGCGGGCTATAGGACTGAGCCGTTCGGGCGTCCAGGGCGGATCCCACACGATACGCACCGCCGTCTCTGCGACTTCGGGCAGACTGTTGACCGCCTGCCAGGCCTGGCGGGCGATAAAGCTGTGCATCGGGCAGCCCGGCGTGGTCAGGGTCATGTCGATCTTGACTTTGTTTCCGTCAATGTCTACGGCGTAAATCAAACCCAGATCGACGACATTGATTCCCAACTCGGGGTCGTTCACCTGGCGCAGGGCGTTCAAAACGGTAGCTTGGGTTAAGGTGGTGGTTTGAGCCATTCGATAGTTCCTTTCAAGTGGATAGTCTCCCGCGGCTGACCAACAGCGTCATACGAGTCCGGGCAGCGATGCTGCGGCGCGCGCCCTGAGGGACGATAGCCACGGTTCCAGGGCCAATCGTTTGCTGTACACCATTGATGCTCATCCAACCCTGGCCGTCTACAATATAGAACATACCTGCCGGGCCGGGATGTTCGGCAATGCTTTGCTCGGGTTCAAAGCCGATCAGCATTACGATCAAGTCATCTGACTGAAACAACGGTGTGGCGACGTGGTGATCGGTCGAAAATTGGGTGTGGCTGACAAGATGATCGTAAAAAGGCATCAGGGTTCCTCGCCGGATAGACAATCGATTGTAAAACTAAAAGTCGGGTTTGGCAAGCGCATGGCAGGGGAATCTGCGCCGGCGATGATTTCATAAGGTAGACTGATCGCTCCTTGAGGGCAGATATTCTCGCAGTCGGCGCAATATTCACACCGCTCGGGTGCGACCAGCACGGCGCGGTGGGCGATCATCTCCAGAGCACCTGTCGGGCAAGCCTGTACACATTCACCGCAGCCCCCACAGCGATCTAGATCGATCATCGGCAAGAATGACTCAAAACCATCCATAGCTCTCTCCCACGTTAGGCTTATTTTAGCGTGACCTGGATGGGCGGTCAGCGACTAAAGTCACACCTCGGCTGAACAAGTATGTGGCTCAATTCGACCCTTGTTCCCTGATTATCATTGACTTCTCTTGTTCCCTATGCTATATTCAAATTGTAAGTAATGGCTATTCCTTCCAGAACCTTTGGACTCTCAAGAGCCCTCGGTGTCCTGGCGTCTCGGCGGTAAAATTTGCTCCTTGAAGGGAACAGATGACGATGGGGGGTAAACGACTCGTTGCCTTTGGCGCCTTTTTTGGCGCGACCGCCGGTGCGGCCGGGGCGCTCTATTATGCGTTGCTGCGCCGTCCCCTGGCCCAGACCGGCGGCGCGATTCACCTGAGCGGCTTGCAACGCGACGTGGAGATCATCCGCGACCGTTGGGGCGTGCCGCACATTTATGCTCAGAATGCACGCGATCTGTTCTTTGCGCAGGGCTTTGTGCACGCTCAGGATCGGTTGTTCCAGATGGAGTTTTCGAGGCGGCTGGGCGCGGGACGGCTGGCCGAGGTGCTGGGACCATTGGCTATAGACGTGGATCGCTGGCTGCGCGTGATCGGCCTGCGGCGAGTGGCCGAAAAAGAGGTCGCCCTGCTCGGCGCCGACGCGCGCGAATGGATGTTCGCCTATGCCAGCGGTGTGAATGCGTTCATCGACCAGGGTAAATTGCCGGTGGAGTTTACCTTGTTGCGTTATCGGCCCGAACGCTGGCAGATCGCCGACTCGTTGACCTGGATCAAATTCATGGACTGGTCGCTGGCGGTGAACTGGGAGGCAGAATTGCTGCGGGCGCAACTGATCGCCCGCCTCGGCCCGGAGCGGGTCGCCGCGCTCGACGCACCCTATCCCTCAAGCAACCCGATCACTTTGCCGGCAGGCTTTGACTGGAGCCACGTCGGAGCGGGCGCGCTGACTCGCGCCCACGCTGCCCGCTCCTTCAGCGGCCCGCCCACCGAAGCCGGGCTGGGTAGCAACAACTGGGCAGTAGACGGCTCACGCACAGCCGGCGGCGCACCGTTGCTGGCCAGCGACATGCATCTGGCGCTCACCATGCCCGCGATATGGTACGAAAATCATCTCTGCGGCGGCGATTTTGACGTAATCGGCCTCTCGCTGGCGGGCGTGCCAGGGGTCGTCGCCGGGCACAACGGGCGAGTGGCGTGGAGCTTTACGGCCGGCTTTGCCGACACACAAGACCTGTACGTCGAACGGCTCAATCCTGAAAACCGTCGCCAGTACGAATTTGAGGGCGCGTGGCACACCGCCGAGGTGCTACGCGAAGAGATCGTGATCAAAGGCAGCCAGCCGGTAATCGAAGAGGTGCTGATCACCCGCCATGGCCCGCTCATCGACGGCCTGAGCGCCGAAGCCGGCGAGCCGCTGGCGCTGCGCTGGACGGCGTTGGAACCCAGCGACATGGCCGCCCTGCTCTTTGAAATCGCCTGCGTCCGAGATTGCGCCGGGTTCCACCAAGCCTTACCGCGCTGGAGCGGACCGGTGCTCAACGCCGTGTACGCCGACGTAGAGGGGAACATCGGCTATACGCTGGCCGGACGTATGCCGCTGCGCGCGCCGGGACACGATGGGCGTACACCTGTACCTGGCTGGACCGGCGAGTACGAATGGCGGGGTTACGTGCCTTTTGAGCATTGGCCTCACGCGCTGAACCCGCCCGATGGAGTATTTATCACCGCGAACGCCAAACCCGTCGGCGACGATTACCCCTACTTTTTGGGCCATTCGTGGGGACCGGGTTTTCGCGCGGCGCGCATCGCCGAGCTGCTGGGCGACGCGCGCGAGCTGACCGTCGCCGATTTTTGCCGTATGCAGTTCGACCAAAAGTCGGTGCTGGCCCGGCGCGTCGGCGAACACCTGCGCCGCCTCGAATCCCATATCCACTATCCACTATCCAACATCCTTGAGAACTGGAGCGGCGATCTCTCGCCCGACAGCCCTGCCGCCGCTCTCTATCAAGTGTTCATCCGCCGCCTGCTCTACAACGTCCTCGACGCCGTATGGGCCGAGGCCGGCGCACCGCCCGACGCTCACCTGGCAGATCGCTTTGTGGGCCAGGGCATACATCCGCTGCTCTCGGCCACCAGTTGGGATCTTGGCTCCAACGGGAGGGCGCTCGTCGCGCGCTGGCTGGACGAACCTGACGCTTTTCCGCTTGAAAACCACTCCCTGGACGAGTTGATGGAGATGAGCTTGCGCGAAGCGGCAGAATATTTGCAATGGCGGCTGGGACCGGAAGCGCAGCGCTGGCGTTGGGGCGCTTTGCACCAACTAACCTACGCCCACCCGTTGGGGCAGGTCAAGCCGCTGGATAAGCTGTTTAATCGCGGCCCGTACCCTGTCGGCGGCGACGACACCACAGTTTGGGCCACGAGTTCGTATTATCACAGTCTGGACACCGAGCGCATGGTCGGTCCGGTGTGTCGTTTTGTGATAGACCTGAGCGACCTGAGCCAATCGTGCTCGCTGAACGCGCCAGGGCAATCGGGCCAGCCAGGCAGTTCGCATTATGCCGACCGCATCCAGGCGTGGTTGGTGGGAGACTATCATCCACTGTTGTACGAGCGGGAAGAAATAGAACGGCAGTCTGAGGCGATTTTGCGATTGCAATCCGATTAACAGTCCACATTTGTGAGGGATTGGTTTAATTTTGGCATCCGGTTAGGAACAGTGGAATCGTAACCGGGTTCAAATCAAAGGGAGACGACAATGGCAAAAACCGGCAGTTTATTGAATTTCGAGCTGGTCGTTCACGCCACCCACGAGGCGGGGATAAAAGTAGGAGGCATCGGCGCGGCGCTCGACGGCTTGTTGAACAGTGGCGCGTATCAAGTGAGCGTGCAACGCACGATCCTCGTCGGCCCGATGAACACACGCGACGACGTCGAAATGGAGCGCCTGGTCAACCCCGAGAACAGGCTGGAGGTGGAATACTCGTCCTATCACGGCGTAGACAAGCTGGAACGCAAATTATCGGCGGAGCTCGGCAAGATCGCAGCCGGGTTCAATGTGCACATCCTCTACGGGCGGCGCGAGTTTAGCGGGGTGCAACACGAAGTGCTATTGGTTGACGCCAGCCAAGTCTGGAACGACAAGCTCAATTCCTTCAAACGCCGTGTGTACGATCGCTTTGGTCTCGAATCCGACCGTTACGAGGGCGACCCCGAATACAGCCTATACATCAACGCGGCCGAACCCAGTTACCTGGCGCTCAAGACGTTGGCCGGTAATCGGCGCAAGGGTGAGCGTTTTATGATAGCCCATGATTTTATGGGATTGCCACTGCTCTACTCGGCCACGTTGCACGATCCCGATACCTACCATCCCATCTTTTTCGCGCACGAAGTAGCGACGATGCGATCCCTGGTAGAAAACAGCTACGGCCACGATACCATGTTTTACAACACCATGCGTCGGGCCCGGGCGCAAGGTCTGTTCTTGCGAGATGTATTCGGCGATCAGTCAGGTTATTTCAAACACGCTATGCTCAAAACGGCCATCGAATGTGACAACATCCTGGCTGTGGGCGACACCGTCGTCGAGGAATTGCGTTTCCTGTCGCCGGTGCTGGCTCAAGCGCACATCGACCTGGTTTACAACGGCCTGGCTACTCAAGAAATCTCGTTGGACGACAAACAAACTTCCAAAACCCGTTTGGCCCAATACGCCGTCAACCTGGGCTTGTTCGACAGGCCGCCCGATTTTGTCTTTACGCACGTAACGCGCTTTGTGCCCAGTAAAGCCATGTGGCGCGATATTCAAGTATTGGAACACCTCGACCCATTGCTGGTCGCCAAGCGAAAAAGGGCCGTGCTGTTCGTGCTGGCGACGGCCCTACCCCGCGGCCGCCGGGCGCCTGACGTGCTTAAATGGGAGCAAGAATACGGCTGGCCTGTTGTTCATCGCCACGACAACGGCGACCTGCGCTACGGCGAAGTGGATTTTTATCAGCTCATCGAAACCTTTAACGCCAACGCCCGGGCCATCCGCGTGGTTCTCGTCAACCAATTTGGCTGGAGCCGCGGGCGTTGCGGCCAGCGTATGCCCGAGGACATGACCTATAACGACATCCGCTGGGGCACCGACCTGGAATTCGGCCAGTCTATTTATGAACCGTTCGGTATCTCCCAACTGGAGCCTCTGGGCTATGGCGCATTGAGTGTTTTGTCGAACATCTGTGGCTGTCTGGGATTGGTGCGCCAGGTCTCACAGACCGACCTCCCCGAGCACCTCATTGTAGCTGACTATATCGGACTGCCCGAGGGGATGGCCGGAGGTGACTTTCGAGCCGCCCAAATGCTGGGGCAGCCAGAACGCGACCGTATCGAAGTCATTCAAGCAGAGTACATCGCCCGAGAAATCGTGACCCGCCTGCCCACGACCAAGCGGGCGCGTCAAAACATGCTGCGGCAAGGATACAGGCTTGGCCAACAGATGGGCTGGGATACCATCGTCCAGAACTATTGGCTACCGGCTCTGGTTCACGCCGCCAGCAAATGAATGTGAAACGTAAATTACGCATGATGGTTTGCGCCTCACTTGGGGGGAGGGAACCATGCCTAAAACAGTGGCGATGATTCTCGCTGGAGGGGAAGGGCGGCGTTTGAGCATCCTCTCGCAAAAACGCGCCAAGCCGGCCGTCCCCTTTGCCGGCAAATACCGCATCATTGACTTTACACTCAGCAATTGCGTCAATTCGGGCATCTATACCGTGGGCATTGCCACGCAGTACCAGCCCCGCTCGCTCAATGACCACATTCGCGCCGGGCGACCCTGGGACCTGGACCGCGCCAATGGCGGCGTAACCCTGCTGCAACCCTACCTCGGTCGCTCCGACTCGGACTGGTACCACGGCACCGCCGACGCCGTGTACCAAAATTTCGACTTTGTGCGCCGGCCCAGGCCAGCGCACGTCCTGATCCTGGCCGGAGACCACATTTACAAGATGGATTATGACCATCTCATTCGCTTCCACCAAGAACACCAAGCCGACTGCACCATCGCTGTTCGACATGTGCCGCTGGAAGAGTCCTCGCGCTTTGGAGTCATGTCAGTAGATGGCGACCAGCGCATCGTCGAGTTTCAGGAAAAACCGGCCGCACCCAAGAGCACGCTGGCCTCCATGGGCATCTATGTCTTTGACCTGACAGCCCTTGACCAGGCGCTCCAAGATGACATCCAAGACCCCACCTCCAAACGCGACTTTGGCGGCGACGTCATCCCGCGTATGCTGGCCCAGGGCAGGCGGCTCTATGCTTTTCCTTTCGACGGCTATTGGGTAGACGTGGGCACAGTGCACGCCTATTGGGAAGCCCACATGGAGCTGCTCAGCGATAACCCCCCGCTGGATTTGCTCGACCGCCATTGGGTGATCCACACCCGCAGCGAAGAGCGCCCGCCCGTCAACATTCGCACCGGCGCGACGGTGAGCCATAGCTTGATTACCGACGGTTGCGTCATCGAAGGCTCGGTGGAATTCTCGGTTCTATCGCCAGGGGTGCTTGTTCAGCGCGGCGCGGTCGTCCGCCATTCCGTCATCATGACCGATACCGTCATCAAAGCCGGGGCAGTCGTGGACCGTTGCATTATCGACAAGCAAGTCGTCGTGGGCCGGGGCGCTCATCTGGGCTGGAGCAAAGACTATTCAATCAACCCCCTGGGAGAGTTAACCACCGGCATCACGCTGGTGGGCAAAAACTCGCAGTTGCCGGATGGATTGCGTGTGGGACGCAACAGTGTGATCGCCAGCGACTTGGCGTCAGACGACTTTACGACCCAAACCATCCCCAGCGGCGCGACCGTCAGCGCAATGACGGCCTAGCAGCCTGTCGGAGAGATGTAATTTAGCCCCTTGTGGGCGTCCAAAATGGGCGCAAAACGGGCACAAGGCCCTATATTACAGGGTTCTCCGACAGGCTGCTAGCTGCAACACCTTTCAAAAAACGCTGGATGTCACCGCAGAGACGCCGAGAACGCAGAGATTTCGCGGGCTTCTCGGCGCTTCAACAACCAACGTTACTTTTTTCCCAGTTACAATTCGGGGCCATTTGTGCTATAATGAAACTATTGTTGTCACCGCCGACGCCCGCGACGCCGCACACCACCTTCGCATCCGGTATCGCTACCCTGAACTGAACAGACTCGCGCCGCAACGGCTTGTTCACCTCCGGGAGGCCAATCATGGGCAAACGCCGCGTTTCATCAGGTCTTTTCGGTGCACTCCTTTTAGTTTTGGCAGCCACGTTGACCGGCTCTACCGCCCCCGTGCGACAGTCTGTCTCGCTGACCTTGCTCAGCAGTCAGGGCCAGGCCGCCAATCAACTCCCCGATCGCACACTCTTGCGCGCCGCCCCTCTCCCCCTACCCGACCCCAATTGGGACAGCGCCTATTTTGACGATAGCGGCTGGGCCAATGCCTTTCCCGTGATCCGGCGCGTCCCCTGGAATTCGGACGGCGGCGGTTCCATCGACCAGATTGTGCAGGCCGGAGCCGACCACGTTTGGGGAGGCGCGCCCGGCGGCCCCTTTGAGGCCGACGACGGCGGGGCGGTCAACTGGCCGCCGCGCACCGCCGCCGAGGGCATGCCCATCAGCGCCCAGACGCCCCAGACCCTTTTTCTGCGCAAAACCTTCTGCGTCGCCCTGGACGCCGACGCGAGCGCCATCGGCAGCAGCGACCTCGAACTGATGCTCGCGACCGACTTTGGCCCCACGGCCGGCGCGGCCTTTCTCAACGAGTGGCCGGTGAACACCAACCTGCCCGGCGACGGCCAGGTGCACACCTACGGCCTGGCGGGTGCGCCCTACCAGCGCGGCCAGAACACACTGGCCCTGTGGGCCCAAGACAACCGGGGCGACAACGCCGCCGCCGTGCTCTACCGTTTCACGCTCAACTATGACATCGCCCCCGACGCGCTCACCGTCTCCGGACCGGCCGACGCTCACGTGGGTCAGGCGATCACGTTCAACGCCGCCCACGATGGACTGAGCGGCCGCCCGCTTACCTTCCGCTGGGCCATGGGCGACGGCGCCGTGCTGGACACCGGCGCAACCCCGTCCGTCAACTATGCTTATCCCGCCGCGGGCAGCTACACCGGCGTGCTGACCGTCACCGAGAGCGGCCTCTTGGGCTGCAACGCTGTGCAGCCCTTTGCCATCACCGTGAACACGGCGGCGCTGAACGTGCTCAAAAGCGACCGCTTTGACCCCGTGGCCGCCGGCGATTTTCTCGACTATGACCTCAGCGTGCAAAACACCGGCCCAGTCACGACTTTTGGCGGCGTCACCGTCAACGACAGCGTGCCCGCCGACACCACCTTTGTCTCGTGCTCCGGAGGCCTCTTTTGCAGCCACGTCGGCGGCGTGGTCACGTGGGACGTGGGCGCATTGGCCCCTGGGGCCAGCGTTAACGTCAGTTTTCGCGTCCTGGTAGACAACGCCCCCCCGCCCGACCCGCCGCTCGTCGTCAACACCACTTATGGGGCCAGCAGCGGCGGCGGAGTCGTCTTTGTCGGCGCGACGCCCATCACCACCACCATCATCGTTTTGGGCACGCCCACACCTACGCCGACCCACACGCCCACATCCACGCCTGTGCCTACGAATACTCCAGATACTCCCGGTGCGCCGACCGCCACGGCGACCATTACTCCGCCGCCGCCCACCCACACCTCTGGTCCACCACAGCCCACCAGCCCGCCCGGCCCTACAGCCGCGCCGCCGATAGCTACCGCAACCTCCACCACCGCCGTCGCCACGCCTGCATTTTTACCCATTTCAGGAACAGGTAGCGGCGGTCTGGAGATTTGGGCTTGGGCAGGCGCGCTTTTGATATTGGTTGCGCTCTATTACGTGCGACGCACTTTCAAAGTGCATCGCACGTGACGCAGGAGGGTACGATGAAACGCTATTTTTGGCTCTTTTCATCCATCGCACTCGCCGCCGCGGCCCTGTTTTCCCTTTTCGCCATGCTGCAAGCCGGACCGGCCCAGGCCGCGCCCGCCTCGTCGCCGCCCGCCCGCCCCGCTGGGCGCGCCTTGCAGCAAATCACCCCTGTTTACACCGTCACCGATAGCCTCAACGACGACGTGGCGTACAACTGGATCGAAATCCGGGGCAACGGCGGTCAGGCGGCACCCGGCCTGGCTTCTATCCTGGATGGCTCCGACCCGATCGACATTGGCTTTTATTTCCCGTTCTACGAGAATGTCTACAGCCAGGTGCGGGCCAGCGCCAACGGTTATCTCTACTTTGATAACACCGGCTCTTATGGGGCCAACACGCCCAACCAGATCGGTCCCGGCGACCCGGACAACGTCATCGCCGCCTTGGGCGCCTTTCTCTACCTGCCCCAAGAAGAAGGCATCGGGAACGTCTATTTCCGGCGCGACACCCTCCCGGAGCGGCGTTTCATCGTCGAATACGTCAACGCCCAGTGGTTCGGCGGGCTGAACGAGCCGCACACCTTTCAAGTCATCCTCTACCCCGACGGGCGAATCAAGGTCCAGTATCGCCAGGTGCGCTTTTTGACCAACGCCCACGAATACGTGGTGGCCGGCATTGAAGACAGCGTTGGCGGCAACGGCGTCGAATATGCCAGCGGCTTTTTCGACCAGGACCCCACCATCCAGAACGACCTGGCGGTGTTGTATGACCCCGGCAACTCGATTTTCGGCCATCTTTTTGTCCTGCCGCCGGCCCAAAGCGCCTGGGAAGACCCCGGCGAAACGCTGGATTTTGAGCTCACATTGGTCAACCTGACCGGCGTCACGAGCACCTTTAACGTGACCTACAGCCTGGCCATCAGCTCCAGCGCCGCGCCCACGCCCGACCTGTGGCTCGTGGGTGTGCCGCTCACCCTGCCGATTCCGGGCGGCACGGGCGTCATCCCCCTGCCCAACACCTTCGACTATGACTTTCAAGTGACGGCCACCCTCCCCGCCAGCGCCACTTGGTTCGACCAAGCCATCTTGCGCCTCACCGTCACCTCGGCCGCCTCGCCGACCATCTCCAACACCGCCGTCATCACCTACGGCGTGGCCCACCGCGATTTGTCCATCGAGAAAGAGCTAGACCCGGACATCCCGGCCGCTCCCGGCGGCTACTTCCGCTACCGGCTGGCCGTGACCAACGCCGCCAGCCCGCTCGACCCCGAGCGCCCGGCCCCGGCGCGGGGCGTCGTCGTCACCGACACATTGCCGCTCTCCACCACGCTGCTCCCGCCGCTGCCGGGGAACGTCGTCACCGCCACGCTGGGCGGCCACACCGTGCTCACCTGGACCGTGGGCGACATGGGAATTTACGCCGAGGACGAACTATACCTGGCGCTCTATGCTACCCCCGTGCTCACCGTCGGCGACGTCATCACCAACACCGCCGCGGCGACGATGACCGCCAGCCGAGAGTACGGTCCTTTTGCCAACAACGCTGTCACCCACACCTTCTCCATCGTCTCGCCCACCGTCGTGTACCAAATTGACAAATATCCGGCCGCGCAAGACGCCGGCCCCGGCGCGCGCGTGGATTGGGACATCTATTACTACGACATGGGCAGCCTGCCGGTCAGCGGCACGCGCATCGTGGATCAATTACCCATCAGCACGACGCTGGCCGATGTGAACATCGCCCCGCCCGTCACTGACTATAGCTACGACCCGCTCAGCCACACGCTGGTCTTTACCCTCGACCCGCTGCGCAACGGCGACTGGTGGGGCTACCCGCCCATCAACGTCGCCGTCACCCTCAGCGCGGCGCTAGAGGAGGGCGCAGTGCTGACCAATGTCGTCAGTATCACCACCACCGAGAGCGTCACTCATCTGTTCGCGTACAGCGCCGCCGACGCCACGGCCACCGTCACCGTCATCGACCCGCGCGCCGACCCCTTTGTGGAAAAACGGCCTGAAGAAGTGAACGGGCAGGTCGTCGCGCCTGAACCCGGCGGCGACTATACCTTCTGGGTCAACTATGGCAATCGGGGCAACGGACCCGCCGTGAGCGCGGTGCTCACCGACACGCTGCCGCAGAGCTTTGTCACCCTGCTGGACGTGGTAGACTTTGGCGGAAACACCGTCGTCACCAGCACGCCTGGCCTGCTGGTCTGGGAACCCATCACCCTGCCGCCCGGGGCCGACTATTGGGCGCGGGTCGAGCTGTACATCCACGACAACACACCGGCGGGCGCGTCGCTGGTCAACACGCTGCTCATCACGGCTGCCGGCGGCGGCAACGTCACCACCACCAACGACAGCCACGCGCTCACCGTCACCCTGCGCGGAGCCGACGTGACGCTCAGCAAGCACGTCACGCCGACGGGGGCGCTGCGCGTGGGCCAGCGGCTGACCTACACGCTGCATTTCTCCCACGTGGGCGACCCCGAAGTGCCCGCCACGGGCGTGGTCGTCAGCGACCGGTTGCCGCTGGGCCTGACCAACGTGCAGGTCTATACCGCCAGCGACGCGCCGCTGCTCTCCGGCGGGACCTACCCGGAGCTGACCTGGAGCGTGCCCGACGAACTGGCCTACGGCGAAAGCGGCGTCATCACCCTCACGGCCGAGGTGGATGCGGGGGCCGTCTGGCCGCCGCGCCCGGTGCTGCTCAACGCGGCCGAGATCCGCACGGTCAAGCTAGAGCCTTACGGCCACGCGCCCAACAGCGCCGTGGTCACCAACGCCGTCGAGCTGGCCGCGCCCTACGTCCTCAAGTTCGGCCCGACCATCGCCATGCCCGGCGAGCCGCTCACCTATACCCTGCCCTATGGCAACGCCGGCCTGCTGGACGCCCACGACGTGCGCATCACCGATACATTGCCGGTCAGCACCACTTTTTACACCGCTACCACGCCCTTTTCGCGCACGCTGGGCGCGGGCTATGTGGCGTGGGACGCGGGTACACTGCCCGCCGGAACCGACGCGCTCAGCTTTACGCTGGTGCTCAGCCTCAGCCCGGCCGTTCCGCCGCGCACGATACTGGTCAACACGGCCCGCATCGCCAGCGCCGATTACGACGGCAACCCCGGCAACAACGTGAGCCAGTGGCGCACGCCGGTCGGGTTCGACCTGACCCCCTCGTACAAACGGGTGAACGGCGCGAGCAGCGCGACGGCCGCCCCGGGGGACGTCGTCACCTACACCGTCGTGCTGACCAACGCCGGGCCGTATAGCACGACCGACGTGTTGCTGACCGACCCTGTCCCGCCCGGCGCGACCTACGTGCCCGGCAGCCTGGCGGCCACGGGCGGTCTCACCGCCTACCTGCCCCCACCCACGAACACAGTCACGTGGACGGGCGTCGTCAGCGGCCACAGCGCCATCAGTATCACCTTCCAGGTCACGCTGGGCGTGGCGCCGCGCGGCACGCTGGTGTGGAACGAGGCCGTCATTTCCGACACAGCCAACGACATCGTCGTGCGCGCGCCGGTCATGCTCACCGGTCCCGACCTGTCCGGCTCGTTCAAGGGGGTCTCGTCGGCCGGCCCGGCCTTCGGCCAGCGCGTCACCTACACCCTCGCTTTGAGCAACAGCGGCGAGCTGGACGCCCAGGTCGTCGTCACCGACGACCTGCCCTTCGGCGTGCTCTACACCGGCGACGGGAGCGCCAGCCGCGGCATGCCGCCCGTGGAGAGCGGCGGGGTAATCACCTGGACGGGCGTCGTCTCGGCCGGAGCGCAAGTCACACTGACGCTGCCGGTGACGGTAGTTGCCGCGCCGGGCAGCCTGGTAGAAAACGAGGCTCTCATCGCCGACGGCGCGGGGTTGGTCCACCGGCGCAGCGCCAGTTTTTACTCCACCGGCCCCGACCTGAGCAGCTCGTCCAAGACGGTGCTGCCGGCCAGCGTCGCGCAGGGCGGCGGGGTGGAATATCGGCTGCGCATTTACAACACCGGCAACGGCCCCGGCATCGGCCTATTGATGACCGACGCCGCGCCGCCGGGCGTGAGCTTTGGCGCGGCCTATTTCAGCGGCGCTCCGCTCGGGACGCTGCTCCAGGACGGCGACGTGCTCACCTGGACCGGCGACCTGCCGGTGTTGGGCGAGGTGAATATCCGCGTCCCAGCCACGGTGAACGCTGCGCCGGGTACAGACCCACTCAACGTGATGGTGCTGGAAGGGCCGCCGGGGAACATCCTCACCCAGACCGCCGCCGTGCATGTGCTGCTGCCCGCCGACCTGAGCGATAGTGAAAAAACCGTGAACAAGGATGAGGCAGAGGTCGGCGAGACGCTGCGCTACACCGTCAGCGTGCACAACGCGGGCGAGCTGGCGGGCGCTTTCCTCGTGACCGACACACTCGACCCCGACACCGAGTTCGGCGGTTTTGTGAGTTACGGCGGCGACGCGCCGGTCTACGGGGGCGGTGTGATTCACTGGTCGGGGACGGTGAACCCGGATAGCGCGCAGCAATTGGTCTTTACGGTCACGGTGCAGCTCACTCTGCGCCTGGCCGTCACCAATACGGCCCACATCGCTGACGGTGCGGGTCAGGTGTATACGCGCACGGCCCGCACGGCCATCGTCGAGCCAGAGTTGTCGGCGGCCAAATTCAACACGCCTGCCGGCGCGGTGTACCCCGGCGACACGATTACCTACACCGTCGTGATGAGCAACGTGGGCGGCGGCATGGCCCAGACCCGGCTGGTGGACCGCATCCCGACGTACACCACGTTTATCCCGCCAGGGGGCATTGATTATCTCACTCAAACCGTGCTGTTGCTGAATGCGTTGAGCTTTCAGCCGCTGAACGGCAACCCGTACGACCCGCCGCATTATTATCCGCTGACCCGCACGATTACGTGGCGCGGCGACATCGCAGCCAATCACGTCGTCACGGTGACGTTTGCCGTGTGGGTGTCGAGCACACTCCCGGCGGGCGCGGGCATCACCAACACGGCCTGGGTAGACGACCTGGGCAACGCCGACCCGCCGCTGGTCCGGCAGGTCTTTAACCGGGTGGTGTGGCGTGAGCTGTACCTACCAGTGGTGTTCAAGAACCACTGATGGACCCGCGAAAGGAAAATGACGATGAAACTGGATGTCGCTTTGTGGATAGACGACCTGCGCCAGGTCCCCGCCGCCGCCCAGGCCGCCGAAAAACTCGGCTTTGGCTGTTTATGGACCACCGACACCAACCACAACCCGCTCTTTCCGCTGGTGCTGGCCGCCGAACACACCCAACACATCCGGTTGGGCACATCCATTCTGGTGGCCTTTGCCCGCAGCCCGATGGACGTGGCCTACCAGGCCTGGGACCTGGCCCGTTACAGCAAGGGGCGCTTTTTGCTGGGCCTGGGCACCCAGGTGTCGGCGCACATCACGCGCCGCTTTGGGATGGAATGGCGGCAGCCCGCCGCCGACCACCTGCGCGAATACGTGCAGGCGCTGCGGGCGATATGGCGCAGTTGGCAGACGGGCGAGCGGCTCAACTTTCGCGGCGAATTTTACAAGCTCACGCTCATGTCGCCGTTTTTTGACCCCGGTCCGCAGGATTTTTCGGCTATCCCCATCTATACCGCCGGGGTCAATTTGCGCATGTGCCGGCTGGCGGGCCAGGTGGCCGACGGCTTTCACGTGCACCCCTTTCACACGCGGCGCTACCTGCAGGAGGTCGTGCGTCCCGCCATCGCCGAGGGCGCAGCCGGGGCCGGGCGCGCGTTGAGCGACGTAGACTTGAGCTGCGCCATCTTTGTGGCGGCGGGCGATTCGCAGGCCGAGATGGACGTCGGAGTCGAGTTTGTGCGCCAGCAGGTGGCTTTTTACGCCAGCACACCCAGCTACGCCGCCGTGATGGACCTGCACGGCTGGAGCGAGGTGCGCGAGCAGTTGAGCGGTCTGGCCGCCCGCAAACACTGGGGTGAGATGGGGGCGTTGATCAGTGACGAGATGGTGGCCGAGTTTGCCATCATTTGCGCGTGGAACGAGTTGCCGCTCAAGATTCACGAGAAATATGCTGGCCTGCTGGATCGGGTCACGCTGTACAGTCCATTCAATCCTACCCAAGATCAAGCGCGGTGGGCCGCCATCTGTGCAGCGTTTCAGTGAGGCAGCCGATTACACTTTGCCCCTCCGTGAAAGGTATATAAAAAGGGCGACGGGATCGTGTGATCCGTCGCCTTTTCTTTTCCTCAATGACCCGCCGAGGACTCGAACCTCGAACCAAGTGATTAAGAGTCACCTGCTCTGCCAAATTGAGCTAGCGGGCCAATACTACACCAGAGATGTCCCATGACTTGATTTTATTCTATCATATTTCGGACTTTCTGACAAATTTCGCCAGCCCCGCAACTCGACGGTACAAATCACAAGTTCTTGCCCCCTTGTCAAATTCGACATTCTAACAGAGCGACATTGTGTTGAATGCCTCCATTTTTGCTTTGGCGTGGGACTTGTGACTATGCTATAATGGAGACCGACATTGATGCAGATAGGAGTGTTATGAATTTCCTCGTGACAGGTGGGGCGGGTTTTTTGGGCATTGCGCTGGCCAATCGGTTGGTCCGAGATGGACATCAAGTTCATGTGATTGACGATTTGAGCGCCGGTGATCCCCGAGATTTGGACCCGGCTGTGTTTTTTGCGCGAGGCGACGTGACCGACGTTCCCAAGCTATGGACGTTGCTACATAGCGTGGATTGCGTCTATCACTTGGCGGCGCGGGTTTCGGTGGCCGAGTCTATTTTGTATCCTCGCGCTTATAATCACGTCAATGTCGGCGGCACGGTCAGCGTGATGGAAGCGATGCGCGACGCCGGCGTCCGGCGGGTGGTGTTTGCTTCATCGGGGGCGCTCTATGGCGAGCAAAAGTGCCAGCCTGTGAACGAGGAGCAGCCCCCCAATCCTAACTCCCCGTATGGCGTGAGCAAGCTGGCGGCCGAGTATTACGTGCGCACCATAGGCGTGCTGTGGGGCATCCAGACGGTGTCGCTACGCATCTTTAACGCTTATGGCCCTGGGCAGCGCAAACGACCTGCCCACCCCCCGGTGATTCCACAGTTCCTCAGACAGGCTATCAGTGGTGGTTCGCTGGTCATCTTGGGCGACGGCACGCAAACACGCGACTTTGTTTATATCGACGACGTGATCGACGCGCTGGTGGCAGCGGCCACAGCAGAGGGAATTGATCGCCGGGTGATCAATATCGGCAGCGGCATCCAGGTGAGCGTGAACGCATTGGCTACGGCAGTGGAACAAGTCACAGGCAAGTCGGTGGCGGTGATCCACAACCGTGATCGGAGCGGCGGCGTGTCGCGTTTGTGCGCCGACATTTCGCTGGCCCGGCGCTGGCTAGGTTTTGAGCCGCGAGTGAGTCTGGACGTAGGTCTGCGCAAGACGCTCGAGTTGGATCCCCAATATGGAGTATAAACCATGTCTGGCGCGGAAGAAAATGTCAAGACCCTCCTCATTGTTGAGGATAGTGAACTGAATCGGCGCTTGTTGGAGGCGGTGCTCCAGCCACACGGTTATCGGCTTTTGTTTGCAAAAGACGGCGAAACCGGCGTGGCCCTGGCCAAAGCAGAATCGCCCGACTTGATTCTCATGGACGTGTTGCTGCCCGGTATAGATGGTTACGAAGCGACTCACCAGCTGCGCAGCGACCCAGCCACGCGACACCTGGTCATCGTAGCTCTGACGGCCAGCGCCTCGAAAGAAGAGCGAGAGCAAGCGCTAGGGGCTGGCTGCGACAGTTACATCTCTAAACCCATTGACACCCGCGCCTTTCCGCAACAGATTCGTCAGATTTTGTCCCATGAGTAAAAGGTGCTCGATGGATCCCGCACAAGCGCAAGGGGAATGGAGACCGGATATCGCAACCCAGGACCGGCGCTCACTTTTACGCCTGCGCTGGCAACTGCGGGCTGCGGCGTTAAGTGGCGTCGCTCTGTGGGGGGTGTATCAGCTTTTGGTGGCTCGCGCTACCTTTGCGGACGTGGGGTTAAATGTCATCTGGTGGGCATCTTTGGGTCTGCTGCTGATTCAGCTTGGCTTTCGGGTTGCTTTTCCACTCTACGACCGCAACGCTGCGCTGTGGAGTGAGATGCAAAAACAACTCGTCCAGGCTCATGACCTGTCTGAGGTGAGCCACGCGATGAGCGTCAAGCTGGCCCCGGAAGACCTTTTGCCCTATCTGGCCGAGAATCTGGTGCGCATCGTTGACGCGACGCACTGCGCCATTGTGCTGCGGAATCCCTATTCGGGTGAGGTGCAGCCAATGGCAGTTTTTCGAGTCGATGGTGCAACAAACGAGACCTCTTTGGTGGATGATGACCTGGTCGCCCTGGCGCAAACGGTCATCCAGAAAGGTCAACTCTCGACCCATTCGGCGGTCGGTCCATCGCCCCGCGCCAGGTCGATGTTGGGGTTGCCGCTATGGGGCCGGGGGGGGGTCATCGGCGCGGCCATCGTCGGCGATGTGCGCGAGCAGCACGAGTTTGCCCCGGACGCGATCCGCCAGGCGATGGTGGTGGCGAATCAAGGAGCGGTCGCCATCGCCAATGCGCAACTATTCCGCGAAGTGGAGCAGCGGCTGGTTGAACTGGGCACACTGGCCGAAATTTCACGAGTGATCGGTTCGCTGCTCGATCCGGCCGACATTTACCGCCGGGTGGTCGACGAACTGGCGCGAGCGTTTGGCTACCCCTTTGTGGCCTTTTTTCGCATGGACGAGCGCAGGCAAGTTCTGGAGTTGGGCGCTCAAGTGGGATACGACGCAGAACGCCTGCCGGTTCGCATTGACATCGGGCAAAGTTTCGTAGGACAGGCGGCGGCTACAGGGCAAACAGTGTACGTCCCCGACTGCGCCGACTCGCCAGGCGAGCTTGTGGACCCAGGTATGTCGGCCCGGCGTCAGACCTTTGCCGATGGAATCGTCTCACAGATCGCCGCGCCATTATTCAAAGATGATCGCTGTCTGGGTGTCCTGAGTATCGAGAGCTACCACCCACTGACCGAAGCAGACCTGTCATTGCTGCAATCGCTGAGTTACCAGGTCGGCGCCGCTATCGAAAACGCCCGGCTCTACGCGGCCGAGCAGCGTGAGCGCCAGCTTGCCCATACACTTCTCCAAATTGCCAGCGATTTGAGCGGTACGCTCCAATTGGACAAAGTATTAAACCTGATATTAGAGCGTTTGAGAGCGGTGCTGCCCTACGAGAGCGCCGCCATCGGTCTATTATCCGGCGACGTGTGTTATCTCGCCGCTGCGCACGATCTACCTCGTGCACAGCGCTTGTGGGGCGCACACATCTCTCCCGAAGCGCTGCCGTTTGTCGCGCGTGTTTTGCGCGAGCGGGCGGCTGTAGTGCTGGCGGACACCCGCCGCGCACCAGACTGGGTCAACATCGAGGGCAGTGAGAACATTCGCTCCTGGCTGGGAGTGCCTCTGGCCGTCAAAGATCGTACCATTGGATTGTTGATGCTCAATCACGACACACCCGATTTCTACGATCAGGAGGCGGCCCAGTTGACGCTGGCCTTTGCGCAGCACGCAGCGCTGGCGCTCGATAATGCGCGGCTCTATGAGCAGACGCAGGCCAAACTGCGCGAGCAGATGCTATTGTACGAGACAACGGCCACACTGTCTTCTATCCTCGACGCGGGCCAGATTCTGCGTATTCTGGCTGAGCGCCTGACCATGGCGTTAGGAGGGACCAGCACCTATATTGTCACCGTGGACGAAGAGATGGAAAACGCGACGCTTGTGGCCCAACACGTTGGCCCCGATGCAACCAGCAGCGCACAGATCGCTCGTCTCGGTGAAGTCTATTGGCTGACGGATATGCCTGTATCACTCGCCGCGCTGGCCGAGCGGCGCCCACTCATGATCATCGCCGGAGAGGAACCTCCAGAATGGAGGCCGCGAATGGAGGCCAGAGAGGGACAGGCGATGTTGCTCTTGCCTTTGGCGGCCCGAGATCGGTTGGCGGGATTTGTAGAATTGTGGGACAGTCGCAGCCGGCGGCGGTTCACCGACGCCGAAATCGCGTTAGCCCAGACCATGATCCATCCCGCGGCCGTAGCTATCGAGAACGCGCGCTTGTTTGCCGAGACGCAGCGCAGCATCAACGAGCTGATTCTGCTCTTTGACACAGCAGTGTGGGCCGCCTCTTCCCAAGAGCTAGACACCATCTTGCAGAGCGTCGTCAAAACCCTGCAATTCCGCGTGCTACAGGGAGCAGCAGTCACTATTTGGCTGCTCGACGCCCCAACTCAGCAGTTGGAGCTGCGCGCGCGAGCGGGCGAGCTTGCCGGGCTAACTCTGCCAAATTTTGTGGAGCTTGAAAGTCAACTCGGTCAAGTTGTACGCAGCGGTGAATCCATCTTGATCGGCGATACGGCTCAAAGGGATCTTGAGAATCCAGGTGCTCTCAAGGACCCAAAGGCCGAGGGTTGCGCCGAATTTGGCCCGCCGGTGCGCTCAGTGTTGTGTGCGCCGCTGGCCACCGGGCATCAAGTCATCGGTGTGTTGCAGGCGTTGAGCGCTCAACCGGGAGCCTTTTCAGGCCGCGACCTGCGCCTGCTGCGCACTATGGCCGGCAGCCTGGCAATTGGCATCCAAAACATTCGCCTCGTGGCCGACCTGCGCCGCTCGGAAGACGCACTGACCTTGCGTAACCAAGCCCTGGAACGCGCCAACGACCGGCTCCAGGAGCTGGACCGGCTCAAGTCGGCCTTTGTCGCCAGCGTGAGTCACGAATTGCGCACGCCGCTCAATTCTATCATCGGCTTTTCCGAAGTGCTCATGGATGGGCTGGCCGGTGAGCTGCAACCATCGGCCCAGGAATACCTGAACTTTATCCACGGCAGCGGCAAACATCTCCTCAGCCTGATCAATGACATTTTGGACCTATCGCGCTTACAGGCCGGCCGGATGACTCTATCGCTGGAAAGCGTAGACGTGGTGGAGGTGATCAACGATGTGTGCGCCTCGCTATCCCCTCTAATTGCTGGTAAACGCCAGATCCTGACCCTCGAACAACCGGCCCCTCTTCCCGCCATCGTCGCCGATGAGTTCCGTCTGCGCCAAATCTTGATCAACCTGGTGGGTAACGCCAACAAGTTCACACCGCAGGGAGGGCAGATCACCCTACGTGTTTTCTTGGTCGATCCGGTTACTTTGCGGCTCGATGTGAATGACAACGGGCCGGGTATCTCGCTAGACGATCAACGCTTGATCTTTGAAGAATTTCGCCAGGCCCGCACGACGCACCCTGGCGAAGGAACGGGGTTGGGACTCGCCATCACCCGCCGCCTGGTCGAGCTTCACGGCGGGCGGATATGGGTCGAAAGCCAAGTGGGCATGGGGGCGATGTTTACCATCTTGCTTCCTGTTGGAGGTCCCGTTGCACAAGATCAACCAGGAGTCGCCGATGGTTAAGAAGGAGAAGCTATGTCAGAGCCGGTCGAGCCGGATCCAAAACCGGCGATCGATTTATCTGCCTATATTCCGCTCTTTTTGGAACAGGCTCGGTTATTTTTGGACGACTTGCAGCGACACCTGATTCAACTCCAAACGCATCCCGACGATGCGACCAGTTTGCGGGAGGCCTATCGGGCGGCGCACACGCTCAAGGGAATGGCGGCCACGATGCGCTATGACGCATTGGCAGCCATGGCCAAAGCAATGGAAGATAGACTCAGTCCCCAATCCCCTCTCCCTCTCGAACAGATTCGCTCGCTGTTAGCCGGTTGTGATGAGTACTGGGCGGGGCTGGCGCAGTTGGCCGAGTGACCGGTTGGGCCGGACGCCGGCGACGCGACAAGCCCGATCTGTGCCATCGCTCTATCTGCATTTGTGAATTGCGCCGCTGCTTGCCCTTTTACGCCGGTCCGAGTACAATCTTGATCGCCAGGATATAAAGATGGTCTATGGCGTCTACAAGTACCTGGACGATAATCCGCGCACGTCACGCCAAAAGAGGACCCATTGTCAGACGAACACTCGCTACCGCCCACCGATTTGATAGACCAGACGCCGCCGTTTGAAACCCCAGAAACACCCCCAAGTCGCGCCGGATGGCGCCTGGTGCGCGAGGTTCTCGAGACGGTCTTGTTGACGGTGGTGATCTTTGTCGTCATCAACGCCGCCACCGGCCGTTTTCGTATCGAAGGCCCCAGCATGCTGCCCAACCTGCACGAGGGCCAGTACCTCATTATCAACAAAATCACCTACAAATTGGGCGATCCGGCGCGCGGCGACATTATCGTGTTTCACCATCCGCGCCAGAACGGGCGCGACCTGATCAAACGCATCATTGGGCTGCCCGGCGAGACGGTGGAAGTGCGTCGGGGACAGGTTTATATTAACGGTATCCTTTTAGAAGAACCCTACATCGTCCGACCAGGTTCTTATTCGGCTCACTTTGATCTGGGACCTGACGAGTATTTTATCCTGGGCGACAATCGTCCCAATTCCGACGACTCGCACAACTGGGGCCCCATCCACAAAGATAACATCGTGGGCAAAGCCGCCATTTCATATTGGCCGTTGAGCGAGCTGGGCGGAGTGCCGCATTATACTTTTCCGAACCTCGCCGACCTGTCTGAGCAAAAGTAACGTGCGCCAACCGATCATCGCCGGCAACTGGAAGATGCACCTCGGTCGCGTGGACGACGCGCTGGCCTTTGCGCGTCGCATGCGCCATCCGCTGAACGAAATCGAGGGCGTGGAGCGGGTGCTGTGCCCGCCGTTCACCGTGCTCGCGCCGCTGGCCGAAATCCTGCGCCCCACGCATATCCGCCTGGGCGCCCAGACCATGCACTGGGCCGATAGCGGCGCGTTCACCGGCGAGGTTTCCCCGGCCATGCTGGCCGGGCTGTGCCAGTACGTCATCCTGGGTCACTCGGAGCGGCGCGCCGGGCAGGTGGCCTTCCTCAACCCCCAGGACGGCCTGCAGGTCGAGAACGACGCCGCCGTCAACCGCAAGGTCCACGCGGCGTTGGCCCACGACCTGATCCCCATTATCTGTGTGGGGGAAAACCTGGCCCAAAACGAGGCCGGGCAGACGCACGAATTCGTGGGTGGGCAGGTGCGCGCGGCCCTGGCGGGCCTGACGGCGGAGCGGGCCGCCCGCTGCGTGGTCGCCTACGAGCCGATTTGGGCCATCGGCAGCGGCAAAGCGGCCACCCCCGCCGACGCCAATCGGGTCATCGGGCTGACCATTCGCGGGGCCATCGCCGACCTGTTTGGCGAGGCCACCGCCCAAGCCGTGCGCGTGCAATACGGCGGCAGCGTCAACGTGGACAACATCGCCGCCTTTATGGCCATGCCCGAAGTGGACGGCGCGTTGGTGGGCGGGGCCAGCCTCAAGCCGGATTTCGTGGAGCTGGTGCGCCGGACGGCCAAAAACCCTTGACGTGACCGGCTATGGAGGTATAATCAAGGCATCAGCTTGAAGGAGCGCCGAGATGTTAGCGGAAACAGTCTCACTCCCCACCGTCGTCCCTCGTCGTCTGCCGCGCCTGCCTGCGCGCGAGCCGGCCTGGCCCGCGCAGGGCGAATGGACTTTTGAGGACTATAAAAGGCTGCCGGATGACGGGCGGCGTTACGAGATCATCGAGGGGGTGTTATACGTGACCGCGGCGCCACGTCTTGACCATCAGTTCACTGTCGGCGAGATATTTGTCGCACTCAGAGATTGTGTGCGCGAACAGCGCTTGGGCATCGTCATCCACGCCCCGTTTGAGGTTCATCTGCCGGGTATCGCCCGCCCGGTGCAGCCTGACGTGCTCTACATCGCCGCTGAGCGCGCTCCCGGCGCGGAGGCCGAAGATTTCACCGGCGCGCCCGATCTGATCGTCGAAGTGATCTCACCCTCCACTGCCCGGACCGATCGTGTGGTCAAGTTTAGCGCCTACGAGCGAGCCGGCGTGCGCGAATACTGGCTGGCCGACCCCACTACCCGCTCGGTGGAGGTCTATGCGCTCTCCAATGACGGCACTTTTGCCATGGCCGGGCAATATACGCCCGGTCACACCCTCGCCTCTGGCGTACTGCGCGACCTGGCGCTGCCGGTGGATGAGTTGTTTGTGGCTGAATAAAAGAACGGCGCGTATGGAAAACGCGCCCTACCCGCTGACAGTGACTTCGTCCACCACCCCGACGATCACCGCCCGGATCGCGCCGGGGTCGAGCCCCAGGATTTGGCGCGCCCCGTTGCCCTCGTCGATCACCAGCACGGTGTCGCCCGGCCCGGCCTGCGCCACGTCCACGGCGATGTCGTAAGCGCCGGTCTCGTTGCCGTCCAGGTCGAGCTGGTCCACCAACAGCAGCTTGCGCCCCTCCAGGTGCGAAATCTTGATCGTGGCGACCACGCTGCCGATGACCTTGCCGATGTACATCGTCAATCGTCCTCCGCCTGGTGATACCACGTCGCGGTGGGCTGCTGGCGGCGCGGCCCGCGCTCCACGTCCACCTGGTCCACGATGCCCGTGATGGCCAGGTCCACCGGCGTGAACACCTCCGGCAGCGCCTGGGCCGCCTCGCGGCTGCCTACGACGAACACCAGCTCACCCGGCCCGGCCTGGGCCGTGGCGTCGGCGGCGACCGTGGGCCGGCCTTTGGGCTGCAAATCCCGGTCTAATTCCTGCACGACCAGGAACTTGACTCCTTCCAGCCCCTCGTATTTGCGGGTGGCGACCACTGTGCCGATCACGCGCGCGAATTTCATTTTCCTTCTGTCTTCCCCAGTCAATGTTTGCTTGCTCTCCCGCTGCCAACGGGAAGGCTGTCGTCAGAACTAGCCTCTGATCCTGATGTGCGTTTCATCCACGATCCAGAGCAGGTGTTCGAGCGGCTCGCTGGAAAGCACTGGTATCAGACGACCGAGGATTTCCAGAACGTGGAGTTTGTCCTGCCGGCGCAAGCGCAAGACAATCAGGCCGGGATACTGCTCGGGTGGATAGGCGCGAATATCGGCGAAATCTGTGTCCAGGGTGATCAGAGCACGTCCTTCTTGCTGGCAAACAGAGGCTATGTCAGGGTCGGGTGAACCCTCGAGATGTTGTTCCGACACGCTGGCAGCGTCATGGCCGGCCTGATTCAGCGAGTCTGTTACCTCAATGGGTAGATTCTCGTCAACTTTGAACTTCATCGAGTATCTACGCAGGTATGGCTACGATGCGCTCGCGGGCGAGCTCGGCAGCATAAGTCATAGCAGCCTGTATCGCCTCGCGCTTCAGCGATGGGTAACTGCTCAGAATTTCATCCAACGAGAGACCGGCGGCGAGGTTGTCCAGTATGACAGACACCATAATACGCGTGCCCTTGAAACAGGCTTTACCATGGCAAATGCCAGGATCAACGATGATATAATCCTGCCAGTTCACAAGTGACATCCTCCAAGATACCTCTGTCTGAATTATATCGCGTTTCTCCGGCGCTGGCTAACGAACCGGGTCGAGCCGCCGGGCCGGACGGGTTCAGATCGCGGGTCAGGGTCGCACAACCAGGAACTTGACCCCTTCCAGCCCCTCGTATTTGCGGGTGGCGACCCGCGCGCCGATCACGCGAACGAATTTCATGTTTCTTTTGCCTTTTCCTGAGTCATTGTTTGCCTGACCCCTGTGGCTAAAGGGGCATATCAGCCGCCCGCGAAGCGCCAGCAGAGCGGAAATCATGGCGGACTCGCTGTTGCTGTCACGAATGGGGTCAGCCCGATGTCAAAACTTTTACCACCAAACAGGTCGATGCCAACCAGCCTTTCTTCACAAGATATGAATCCCTGCGCCTCAATTAGAATTCTGATACTGTCAGTGTCGTGGACCATCACAGGCAGAGAAAACTCTCCCCTTCGGTCGGTAACGGTCTTGTTTGGCCTGCCCTTTTGAAGCTCGGAAAAGTACGAGTGAATCACGTTGTAGCTAATGGATACCCCGGCGATTGGTTTACCAGGCCCCCTCGATTTGTCGTAAACCATACCGTCGATAACCGTCTCCCAGGTACCTATTGGAAGAGGTGTCGGCGTGGCTGTCGATTCCAAGATTTCCGTGGGCGCAGTGGTTCGAGTGGGTGTCGGTGTCTTGATTGACTGTGCGGTTTGTATGGCAGTAACGGTGGCTCGCCCAGGTGTCTCTTTGGAAACTGGCGTGCCGCCACAGGCAGCCAACAACAGGCTTGTCAATGCTAGAAGGGTCAGGGACCGCTTCATCTTTCAAACTCCCTCTGCGTGACAACGGACCGTCCAATGCAAGACAGCTCAAAGCCTCCTTTGGCCCCAATCAATCCCCGCGAGTGCAGATCGCGGTCCAGGGGTTGCACGACCAGGAACTTGACCCCCTCCAGCCCCTCGTATTTGCGGGTGGCGACCACTGTGCCGATCACGCGGGCGAATTTCATTTGTCTTCTATCTTTTCCCCGGCCACCAAATGCACAACAGAGAGGTTGTGCCGTTCTATCTGGGTGGCTTAAATGCACGAAGGATGGCTTGAGCTTCCTCGTTATCCAATTCCAATGGAAGTTCTATCAGTTGTGTTGCTTTTTGACGATACTCTAATGCCACGCGCTCTGCATCTTCCGCTTGTTTAAGTAATGCCGATACATCTCTTGCCGCATCCGTTGTGGGGCGTGGCAATCTTAGATCTTTGATTATCTCCCATCTTACGCGAGTGCGGTTTGCTCCTGTGGCAAGCAAGAGCATGTCTGCCCTAGCCTCAGGAGACCTCAACAACATCCATATAATCCGGGCATCTTCACCTGGCTTTGGTTGCAGAACAGTATATTCAGATGTAACCACGCAGCCGTCAAGTTTTTCGGGAACCACGGCAACACTGCCATAGGATGCCGCAATATTTGAGATAACAATGTCACCAGCATGGACGCGGTAAAGGCGGCTGTACTGTGTGTCACAAGCTACAAATTCGTCACCTGCCTCTGCAAAGCCATCGTATCGAACCCGAAGGTAGGTTACAAAGTCGTCGCTATCTTTGGTCTCAATGACATCATCCTCGGAGAACTCTTTTAGCATTATCAAATCGCTGAATTTACTCACTGCAATGCCGCGCTTACACCAGTCGTCTACTTTCCTTCCCACTTTCATCAAGCAGGACTTGACATCAAGTCTATCCTGTATTGTTTCCGCTGATACTATGTGATCGGGATTGCCACTTCCCGCCAGAAAAGCCGTGTATTCACCCGCCACTGTATGAATCTCTTCAATAGCTTTAGCTCGGATTATTTGGTCAATAGGCAGTGTGCGATGGCGTGACGGGTCGTCAATGCCAACATATTGGCATCCGTACATAAAAACGGAAGGTTGTTTCTGCCCCAGACTGAGGTCGCGCTTCTCAAGAATTAGTAACGATGTTTTCACTCGCGCCTTGGAGCGTTGAAAAGCGTCCCCTGGTAAGGACACAACACCTCTGATTATGAATCTTTCGCGGATAAATCTTCGAAACCACTGATAATCTCGTCCGCTCAAAATTCCATCGTCAATGACGGTAATCATTCGCCCGCCAATCCTGAGCAAATCATAGTATCTTTCGATGAACATCAGGCTAGATCTAAGACTCGGCCGTTTACTTCCCCCCTCTTTAATTGCGATGTCATACTTGTCCAGAATACCTGCTTCTCGACCAGTTTTGCGCTCATATGCTTTAGCAAATGGTGGATTTGTAAGCACAATATCTGCAAAACCATCTCCTCTGAACAAATTGCGAAGCTCTGCTTTCTCAGCCAGCAATTCAGGCGTATCCGTTTCACTGTCCTTTAGTTCTTTGTCCAATGCGTCTGCTTGAAAGATGCTGCTGCCACCATCACCATGCAGATACATATTAAGCCGGGCGATTCTCGCCAACGGAGGCTCGCGGCCAATATCAATACCGTATATATGCTCGTTGGCTATTCTGCTGCGCAAATTCTGTTTTCGGGTATCATCCAAGGAAGCATTGTTGTTCACTTTCTCCCACATAGCTGCCAAAACGTCAATCAGGAAACCACCTGTGCCACAGCAAGCATCGAGCACAACATCCGTGTGCCAACTCCCATCTGAAAGCGGTACATAAGCCTTTGGCATTGCCAGTCTTGTAGCCAATTTTACAATGCTTCGCGGGGTGAAATATTGCCCCAAGTCCTTTCCGCGCATCGTAGTGTTGAGAAATGCTTCAAAGAGACGACCGTTTAGGTCAGCATCAATGCCAAACAAATAGATATGCTCGATTTTACTTACGACACTACGAATCGTCTCAGGTGTCAAGTTTATTCGTTCATCAGCGTCAAAAATCCGCTTGCGCCTACCGGTGCTAATATCCCGCTCCATACTTTTAATGAAGTCGTGGAATTGGATTGAATCTAGCGGGTTGGGTGTGTGTCTCTCTTGGGCTTCAATCCATCTGGTTGAAAAGCTAACATCATCGGCAGGCACTTCAACCGATTCTTCAACTAAAACACTAGGGTGCTTATCACGTAACTTGCGGTCTGATAGCAATTTGAGAAAGACAACCTTGACAAATTCAGTAAATGCTGCTGCTTGACTGATGTTGTCTTTCTTGTATATCTCTTGGTGACACCAGGCAAAGACCGCATTCACATCCTCTAATGGGCGTTTTTCCAGCCTGTGCATGTCGCCATCCATTTCACTCGCCCGTGGACGCGCGAATTTATCTGAGGACAGATAGTCAACGAGCTTCTGGAACCCTAGTTTGGACTTGTCCATCTCATCAAAATCTAGTTCCACAATCGGATCATTTACATCCCACTGGTAAAGACGCGTCTTGAACCCATTTGAAAGTACAAAGTAAAGGACCGGATTCTCTGTACGGTATTGACCATTAAGTAGCGTACAATAACCGCGCGGTTGCCATAGATGATGGTCTAGGTCTTCATTCGGTGACTTTGCCTCAAGTATCCATCTAACCTGATTGCCAACTTTTATAGCGAAGTCGGGCCGGTATTGGGCCTCTGTACCACGCATACCACCAACGGTTAGTTTGGTTAACGAATCTTTTGGGCGAATTTGTCTGTCTTCGTACCCGAGATATTCGATCAGGCGACGTGCGAAGATTTGCTCGACATCTGCTTCATTCATCAGATCATCTAACCGACAAAAAAGATTCCTTCGCGACATCTATATCACCCCTCTTTCACAGAAGATTTAGAACCCATGTTCTTCTGCAAATATATCACAACACTTGCTCAGGTGCAACCTGGGCAAAGCAGCCTAAAGTAGCAAGAGATAAATTGCTACGCCGAGCGAAGCCGCGCCATCTGCCACACCGTCAGGTCAGATGCGTGCAGCGTGTCTGTGCCAGTCGGTGACTATGCGGCCTATCCAATACCACACAGATCACCCCACCGGACCACGAGCGTGATCGAATGGCCAGCCACCCGCTCTCGCAGGCGCAAGCCATTCACAACCGCCCCATCACCCGCGCCCGAAAGCGCGTCGCGTCGGCCACGGCGAGCAGGCAAGCGCTATCTGACTTGCAGACAACGCGACGCTAAACGGCCGCCGGTTCCGGCCGACGAACAGCGTCTTTGTGCGCCTCGACATAGATGCGCAAGGCAGCGATCATGCGTTGTTCGCTTTCACTACCTTGCGCCTGAAACCAGGCCAGTAAATCAGCGCCTACAGGCACGGCAACGATTGCCTGTCCTTTAGGCATGCGCCAGGTAGCCCTGGCAAAAAACGACTCGTCTAACGGCGGAAGCTCTGTCCGATCAATCATCTCGTCTGTTAGTGCATCAATCATGGCCCAATTGGTCTCGGAGGAGTTGCCCGTATCTGATTCGCTCATGAGTCGTTGCCTTTTCGTCCAGCGTCTCGGCTCCATCGCCCGGCATCGGAGATTTTCACAAGATCGGGTTCATAGCTGACCGATTACACGGCTGCGAAAGCGCGTCGCGCCGGCCACGTTCTCCCACATCTGCGGGTGCAGTTGCGGGATGACCACCTGGCGCACCAGCAGCTCCGGCCGCTCCAACACCCCCACGCCGATCTCGACCGCTGCCTCCACGTCGGCCACCCGCCCGGAGAACAGCACGATGCCCTTGCCGCCCAGCCCGTCGGCCAGCCGCACCTCCACCAGGCGCACCTCGGCCCCTTTGACCCCCGCGTCGGCGGCGTGGATGGCCGCCGCGACGGTGCTCGTCTCGACGATCCCCAGCGCGTCGCTCGCCTCGGGCGTGCGCCCGCCGCCGATGGCCGCCACCACGTCGGGGTGTACCTGCGGCAGGTACACAAAATCCAGCGCCGCCGCCCCTCCGACCTCGCGCCCGGCTTTCAACGACTCTTCCACGTCGGCCACCGCGCCGCCGATGAGCACCAGATACTTGCCAGGCTGCACGGTGCCGCTTTTGATCACGTCGATGGGGGCGCGTTTGACCATCGCGTCGGCGGCCTGGATGCCGGCGGCGATGCTGCTGAATTCGAGTAAGGCCAGGGCGGGTTGGATCATTTTTTTTGACGAAGGACGAATGACGGACGACGGAATGCCATCACACAATTCGGAAATAGTCCTTGAGTATGCAGCGGCGCAGGCGGCTAAAGCTGATCGGGTTGGTCAGCCCTTCGCCGGTGGGGCTGGCGATGGTGAAGGAACAAAAGCCCTCCCCGCCGTAACCCACACCCGCACAGGACGGCCCATTTTTGACAAAAATGCTGCAATTCATCACCCGCGCCATGCGGCTCAAGTGGTCCAGGTTCTTCGAATGCATCACCGCCGTGTGCCGGAAACCGTGCTCCACGATCTTGGCCAGGTCGATGCCCTCGTCGGCGTCGCGCACGCGCACCAGCGGCAAAATGGGCATCATTTGCTCCGACACCACCAGCGGGTGGTCGCGCTCCACTTCGACCAATATCAGCCGCACCTCGTCGCCGGCGTCCACACCAATCTCTTGTAGCAGCACGTTGGCGTTCTTGCCGATAAAATCCTTGTTCATCATGCCGGGCTTGCCGGGCGGCGGGACCTCGACAAAAATAGAGCGCATCAGGCGATTGAGCTGCCACGCGCCGATCTCGAAAGCGCCGTGCTGGCACATCGCGCGCTTGAGTTCGTCGGCAATCGAGGCCACAGCAAACATCTCTTTTTCGTCAATGCAAATGATGTTATTGTCGAACGAAGCCCCGCGCACGACATCGCGTGCGGCCTGTTCCAGGTCGGCGCTCTCGTCCACCACCACCGGCGGGTTGCCCGGCCCGGCGCAGATGGCGCGTTTGCCGCTTTGCATGGCCGCCCGCACCACGCCCACCCCTCCGGTGACGGTGAGCAGATTCACGTCGGGATGGCCCATGATCGCCTGCGCGGATGCGATGGTGGGTTCGGCGACGGCGCACACCAGGTTGGGCGGCCCACCCGCCTCGACGATGGCCTCGTTGATCAACTGTACCGTGTGATTGGAGCAGGCCCGCGCGCCGGGATGCGCGTTAAACACCACGGCGTTGCCCGCTGCGACCATGGCGATGCTGTTGCAGATGATCGTCGAGGTGGGGTTGGTGCTGGGGACAATCGAGCCGATCACGCCATACGGCGCATACTCGACCACCGTCAGGCCGCCGTCGCCGCTCCACGCGCTCGGGTTCAGAATTTCGGTCCCCGGCGTCTTGTTGGCGTTGAGCAGGTTCTTTTCGATCTTGTCCTCATAGCGCCCCATGCCCGTCTCTTGCCAGGCCTCGTAGGCCAATACCTGCGCGTTTTCGCGCGCGATGCGCCGAATGTGGGCGATGCTATGCTCGCGCACGGCCAGCGGCAGATCATCCAGTTGCACAAAGGCGCGTCGGGCCGCCGCTACCGCGCTATCCACGTCGGGGAACAGGTTGTCGGCGTGGCGCAGCGCCGGGGCGGGCGGGGGCGGTTTGGTCGCGTCCAGCGATTCCGGGGTCGGACCGTGGCGCACTCGCTCGCCCTGGCGCAGTTCGGCCATCACCTGCTGCACGATGGCGTCGATGCGGGCGTCGTCCAGCATCACTCAGCCTCGGACTTTTGATACGTGACGACGCCATCGACTTCCAGCGTGTCCACGATGGCCATGATGACGGCGTCGCACGGGCGGCGGTCGGTATACTTGGTCTGGCGGGCCGAGCTGCCGGTGGCAAACAGCACCACCTCGCCCAGGCCCGCGCCGACGGCGTCCGCCGCGACGCGATAGCCGCCGGTCTCGTGACCTTCGATGTCCAGTTGCTTGAGCACCAAGAACTTGAGGCCGTCCAGCGTCGGCTCTTTGCGCGTGGCAACCAACGTGCCGACTACTTTTCCCAGTAGCATGTGGCCCTCCGTTTGGGCGACGAACGACGAAAGACGAATCCTTCGACTGTGCTCACATCGCCCCGTGAGCGTAGCGATGCCGGGGGGACAGGCGACGGAGCGAGTTCGTCCTTCGTCCTTCGTCTTTGGTCTCTTATTCGCTCTCGACGGGTGGGCGACCCAGGGGCAGCGTGCGGTCCACGTTGGTGTGCGGGCGCGGGATCACGTGGACGGCGACGACTTCGCCGACCTTTTCTGCGCCGCGCACGCCGGCTTCGACCGCAGCCTTGACAGCCGCCACGTCGCCGCGCACGACGGCGGTCACGTAGCCGCCGCCGGTCTTTTCATAGCTCACCAACTCGACCTTGGCCGCCTTGACCATCGCGTCGGCGGCCTCGACCATGGCCGGAAAACTCTTGGTTTCGATCATGCCTAATGCTTCAGTCATTATTCGCTCCTGAAAAGATGGTAGACAGTCTACCTGCTATGCGCGGCGCTGATCCTTCATTTCGCGCCCGCCGACGCCTTCGATAGCGGCTACGGCAGCGCCGTAACCGGCCATAATATCGCGCTCCTCGCCGCCTAGGTAAACGCGCCCAAAGCTGCCAAACGCGACCACTTCGAGGATGTTGATGTGGGCGGCCTTTTCCGCCTCGTTGGCCGCCAGGGCCGCGTAACCCGCCGGCTCGACCTCCAACACGTACAACGTTTGCCCGGCCAGCAGCATGTGACCGTGGCGCATGCGGTTGATGAGCTGCACTTGATGCGCGTCTACGTGGCGGATCACCTGGCTGGAGACGACGCGCGGCTTGAGGCGGTCGGCTTCGTCCAGCTCCAGCGCCCGCAGGATCGCAGCGCCGGCAGCGCGCACCTCGGCCTGATCTTCGTGGTGCACCTCCAGCAAGCCGAACAGCCGCTCCACGATCTGCATTGCCGGTCGCACGCGGGTGGACTTGAGCGCAATGTCGGTGATGCGGTTGATCTCGATGCCGGGCGAGATTTCGACCCACAATGACGTGTCGTAGGGCAGCGGCAAAAAGCCACGCGCCACCGTGCCCAGAAATCCGGCGTGCTGCGGCTGCAGGCTGTCTAAAAAGCAATAGGTGCGTAACTCAACGGACATGCGTGTTCTCCTTCAATGCCGTCAGCAACAAATGGATAGGCTCTTTCAAATCGGCATCCAGGTCAGTGGCGTCTGGAGCAGGTTGGGGCAGTCAAGATATTTGTACATGGCCTTGTAGGTCAACATGATCCTGCTCCACTTTGTGTACAGACGCTGCTCTATTCGGCTAATTTGCTCCCTACTAACCACCGGGTTCCGGCACAGACAAATTGCGACAAATCTTCTTTGCGAGCAAGTTGGAAATCTCTCTATGGCGTGGCACGGCTTCAATCGCTCCCGTTTGGGGATTACACCACAAGAAGTGGGCCCGGCCTTCTCGCTTGAGATAGCACCCGTGTTTGCGCAGATGCCGCAAAGACTCGCGCTTCACTGCACGACGACCATTTCTTTCACAGCATTCTCGGGAACTCCCCGCAACGTGTCTTCTCGTCGATCTTGAAGAATGAGGGCAATAGCCTCGGTAAGATTGGCTCGACATTCTTCAATGGTGCGCCCCTGGCCATTGGCCCCCGGAATCTCCGGACAATACGCTATGTACCACTCTTTATCTCTCTCGATAACCGCCGTGAACTCGTTACGCATATCAGACCTCCCTCTCCATTAACTCCTTGTGAACCCATTCCTTCGGCGCTGCATCACGGCTAACTCGCGCCCTGGATAATTTTCACGCTGGCGCTGGCGCCGATGCGCGTGGCCCCGGCGGCGATCATTTTTTGGGCGTCCTCGAAGGTGCGGATGCCGCCCGCCGCTTTGATGCCCATGCCGGGGCCGACCACCCGCCGCATCAGGGCCACGTCCTCTGCCGTCGCGCCGCCCGGCCCGAACCCGGTAGAGGTCTTGACAAAGTCGGCCCCGGCCACTTTGGAAAGCTGGCAGGCGATCACTTTTTCCTCGTCGCTCAGCAAAGCGGCCTCGATGATCACCTTGAGGATAGCGTTAGCGGCGTGGCAAGCCCGGGCGATGGAGGCGATGTCGCGCTCGACCAGCTCATAATCCCGCGACTTGAGCGCCCCGACGTTGATCACCATGTCCACCTCGGTGGCGCCGTCGCGGATGGCCTGCTGGGCCTCGAACACTTTGGCCTCGGTAGAAGTAGCCCCCAGCGGAAAGCCGACCACCGTGCACACCTCCACGCCGCTGCCTTTGAGCAGCTCGGCGCACAGTTTGACGTTCGACGAATTGACGCACACCGACGCAAACTGGTGCTTTTTGGCTTCGTAGCACAGTTGGGCGATTTGATCCTGCGTCGCGTCGGGCTTGAGAATGGTGTGGTCGATCATGTGCGCCAGGCTGCCGTCGGTGGGCATGATGCCCAATGTGCTGGCCACTCGGTCGGCCCCGGCGTGGACCACCGGCCGCACGCGCTGCACATAGTTGTGCGCCGAAATCGGCTCTGGCCTGGGCGCGGCGGCCTCTTTTTCTTCTTCCTGGATCAAGACCAATACTTGCCGGGTGATTTGTTCGATGATGCGCTCGATCGTCGCTTCATCCAGCTTGATCATGCTTTGCCCTCAGCGCCGCTTTTCAGAAAACGGCGCTCGATGTCCATGATTTTTTCGACCCGCCGCGCGTGGCGTTCTCCGCCGTCTGGCGTCTCCAGCCAGGTTTTGAGGATCTGGCGGGCCAGGCTGGGGCCGATCAGTCCTGCGCCCAGCGTGAGCACGTTGGCGTGATTGTGCTCGCGGCTGTTGACGGCCGTGGCCTGATCATAACACATCGCGGCGCGCACGCCGGGCACTTTGTTGGCTGCCATACACGAGCCGATGCCCGCGCCATCCACGATGACGCCGCGCCAGGCTTTACCCTGTGCGACCAGCCGGGCGACGGCAAAGGCAAAATCGGGATAATCCACCACCGCGGCGCTGTCGGTCCCACAATCCACTATGGCGTAGCCCAGCTCGACCAGATAGCGCTTGAGCAGCTCTTTCAGCTCATACCCGCCGTGGTCGGCCCCGATAGCGACGCTGCGCTGGCCGACGGAGGCTGAGTCAGCGGGCACAGGCGCAGGCGACGGGCCATTCACCTCCAACGTCAAATGGCGCTCCAGGGCCACCTGTCGGGCAAGCGGCGTGACGAGCGCCCCGGCAGGGATAGAAACCCGCGCCCCAACCGGAACATCTCGCACATCGGCTTCCGACACCAGCGAGCGGGTAGTCACCGGCTCGGGGCGCTGGGGCGTCCCCAACGTGCGGTAGACCACGCATCGCACCATCTGACGGACTTGATCCTCATTCAGCAATTTGGCTCTCCAGTGTTCGAGTCGCGGAGCAGAATTATAGCATAACTGGGCGTGCAAGCCAACTCTGCTGGCACAGCGGGCCATTCTAACAAAGCTCATACCAAAAATAAAATAGTTCTGGTTGCTTTTGCCCTGGACCTGTACTATAATCCATTTCAAGTATGGGGAGCACTATACAAGAAAAACCGACTCATTGGGCGCTCACCCATCCGGAGAGCACAAACGTATGGAAACCAAATCATCGTCTCCCCCAGAGTTCTGCGAGATTTGTCACGCTGGCTCTTTGTATCCCCATCGGGCGACCTACGCCCGTTGGCACGCCGGACACTTTGTCGTTTTGCCGGGGGTGCCGGCCTGGCGCTGCGACGTGTGCGGCGACACGTTTTATGACGCTGCCGCTCTGACCCAATTGACACTTTTGTTAGGGCCAGAGATGGGGACAGAACACCCACGCCGCTGGCGCCCATACGGTCCCGACGAGAGCCTGGGCGCTGGTCTGGGTGAGCGCCGACCGATTTGATGGGAGTATTTGAACATGCACTTGTGGCACGACATTTCCGCAGGGCCAGAAGCGCCCGACACTGTTCACGTCATCGTCGAAATCCCCAAAGGCAGTCGCAACAAATACGAGCTGCACAAAGAGACAGGCGTCATTCGATTGGATCGGGTGCTCTATTCGTCGCTGCACTATCCGGGCGACTATGGCCTGATCCCGCAAACCTATTACGACGACGGCGACCCGCTGGATATTTTGGTGATGACCAACTCGCCCACCTTTCCCGGCTGTCTGCTCGAAGCGCGCCCCATCGGTCTGTTTCGTATGACCGACAAGGACCAACCCGACGATAAAGTGTTGGCGGTGTTGGAAAATGACCCCTTTTTCGCCGAGTGGCGCGACATCGGCGACATCCCCCAGCACTTTTTGGCCGAGATGGCCCATTTTTTTTCGGTCTACAAAGACCTGGAACGCGCTCGTACCCAAGCCCTGGGCTGGGAGCCGGCCGCGGCGGCTCGCCAGGCCATCCGACACGCTATGCGGTTGTACCAAAAGGAGTACGGCCAGGGGTAAAATTGATCCCCCATACGACGACCTGGATGGGAGTGAGTGATGACCGAACCAGCGGGCCTGAAGCGACTTGGAACGGAAAAGGAAATCGGCCTGGGGGCAGACCAGGCGGTCAAGCGAAAAGGTTGGGTGACGGTGGATTTTTTCACGCACAGCTATCGTATTTCCGGCGCGGTAGACGTGCGCCGTCTGCCCCTGGCGGACCAACTGAACGACCGTACCACTTCCTATTTGATGTTGGAAGATGCCTACGTTTCCCCCATTGACCGCCCAGGTGACATCACCGCCAGCTATGCGGCGGCGGCGCTGCGCAAAGAAAACGTCACCATGGCCGTTCTCGCCAGCAAAGAAGACGGTTTATCCAAAAAGCAGAGCTATGGCAGTTACTTTGGAACTTCTCTTAAAAACGTTTTTATCACCGTGCCCCAATTTGAAGTGCGCGGCTTTTTACAGGTAGTCGGCAAGTTCGACTTGCACGCCTTGCTGGCAACCGGCACCGACCGCTTTATGCCGCTGGTCGACGGCACAACTTTTGCCTCCATCAAACCCGATATTCAATTCGACGGCGGTATGATATTGGTCAACAAAGACGCAGTAGGCGTCATGTGCATAAGAGAAGACGAATAGGGATTTTGACAGGGGGGGGGAGCCGGAAATTGGGTTTTCAGAGAGGAGTGTTGTGATGGCAAAGATCCTGGTGATTGACGACAACGTTGACCTGTTACAGATGATGCGTCTGATTTTGCAAGAGCGCGGCAAACACGAGGTCATCCTGAGCGCCGACGGGGCCGATGGCCTGAGCCGCGCACTCTCTGCGCCGCCAGATCTGGCCATCGTAGATGTGATGATGCCCGGTATGACCGGATACGACATTGTGCGCCGCATGCGCGATATGCCTCAGACGACCGAGATTCCCATCCTGATCCTCACCGCCCGCGGACAGATGATCGACCGACAGACGGCGATCCAGGCCGGAGCCAACGATCACATGGCCAAGCCTGTTACCCCCCAGGCTTTATTGGAAAAAGTGGACGAATTACTGGCCCTGCATGGCGTCCCAAGCGACGGATGTCTCGATTGCACAGTGATCAGTGTGTTCAGTCTGCGTGGGGGTGTGGGGGCCACTACTGTGGCGGTCAACCTGGCCCTGAGCGCGATAAAGGCCCAAACTCAAGAGGCGAGGCAGGTATGTCTGATAGACCTGAGTCCCGCGTCGGGCCAAGTCACACTGCACCTTCGTGTACGCGCCCAACATAGCTGGACGGCCCTACCGAACATCAGCACAAATCTTTCTATTGAAGAACTGAGAGGGTTGCTCACTGTGCACCCCTCGGGCCTTCACGTATTGGCCGCGCCGTTTGAGCCGCCCATTGCCACCATGCTCTCTGCTCCCTTGGTAGAAGGGACGCTGATAGCGTTAAAGCAACACTTTAAAACCATCGTGATCGACGCGCCGCCGCTGATAGATGCGGCCGGGGCGGCTGCGCTGGATAACTCGGACCGCATTTTACTGGTGCTCACGCCCGAAGTCGGCGCGATTCAGTCCACAGTGGCTATGCTCCAAGTGCTGAATGATATGCAGACCAAAGTCACAGTGGTGCTGAATCACATTTCACCACAACCCGGCGTGCCCGCGGCGGCCATCGAAAAGGCGCTCCGCCGGCCGCCCGATCTTATCATCCCTTTCGATCCGGCTCAGGTCGCTGCCTTGCCGCAAGGCAAGCCCTTGGCCTGGGTGCAGCCCACCGCGCCTTTGGCCGTGGCCGTCACACAGCTATACGCGATGCTACAACCACGTTAAAAGAAGTCCGGTTTCTTGAAGAAACCGGACTATTGCTCAGAATACCTCGATCTGCCAATCAACGACCCGCACATCGGGGCGGTTTTGCTCGATCCACTCGATGGCGCACTCCAACAGGCCGTGTACATAACCGGCGTCGGTGCTCACAGAGACCAGCGCGATCTGCGCCGACTGCCACGCATCGTGATAGTCTATCTCGGCCACCGCTAGGTTAAATTCTTTGTGCAGGCGAGACAGTAGCGGCTTGAGCAGGCTACGCTTTCCTTTCAGCGACCCGTTACCCGGCAGATGCAAATCGACCGTACACGCCCCAATGATCATTCTGCCTGTTTGCTCTCTGCACCCCTCACCGCTGTCTCAGAGGGGGATACAACTATATCCACCTTTGGCTCACCCGCGCTCGCCGCCTGGACTTGGATTGCTTGGCGCTGTTCTGGAAAGGGCGGCAAGTCTAACAAACGATAATAGGTGTACTCGACGAAAACACGCAGCGTGGCTGTCACTGGCGCGGCCAACAAAATGCCCAACACGCCGCCCAAACGCGCACCGATAATCGCGGCGATGAGCACGACTACAGGATGCAAATTCAAGCTTTGCCCCATAATGCGTGGCACGAGGAAATTGTTCTCCAGTTGTTGCAGCAGGGTGTTTACGCCAACCACAACCACAGCGAACCAGGTGTTGCTGATGTGTAACACATCGGAACCCTGAATGAAAGCGATAAATACGGTAGGAATAGAGGCGATGGTCGGTCCCAGGTTAGGGATAAACTCCAAAACGCCAAACAGCAAGCCAATCAGCCAGGCATAAGGCAGCCCAATGGCTGCCATAGTAATGCCCACGACCAGCCCCATCACCACACACAGAATCAACTGCCCGCGCAAAAAAGCATTCCAAGTGGCAACAACCTGCATCCGCAGACGATGCACGTCCTGGCGATAGTCAGGAGGGGTTGCTTCGTCAATCCACCGCAAGATCAGATGTGCGTCTTTGACCAAGTAAAAAGAGGCCACGAGAATAAAGAACGACCAGAATAGGGCCGACGCGATGTTGGAGAGAATACCGATCGTCTGATTGGCCAGCGACGATAGGAACCCTTCAATGGTGTTGCTGGCCTGCTCATACACGTCTTGAACGTCGAGGGTAAAGTCGCCAACCGTCACCGGTTGATCGATGAACTCATTGATAGCCTGGATGAACTCGGGCAAACCCTCCAAAAAGCTCTCGATCTGTGTGATCAGCGAGGGGATGAGTAGCGCCGGAAGCGTAATCAGCAGGGTCACCAGCACCAGGTACATGAGAACGACGACGAATGTGCGGTGTAGACGCAGGTGCTTGGAGAAAAAATCGGCAATCGGTGACAGAATATAAGCCAGGATGAGCGTGATGATGACAGGGGGCAGTACGGTCGAAATCCGGTTAATCAGGAAAAAAAGGATGAGGACGCCCCCGATAGCGATCGTCCGCTTCGTCGTGGAAGACCAGACTTGTTCCATCGCAGCTCCCAAAAAAGACGCAGGTGGACACAAATGTACGCTGATTTCAAGTCAGCGTCGATCCGCGTTACCTGCGTCCTACTCTCAAGTCAATGAACCGGTCCCCAAAGCTCCAGAGGCCAATAGGAAAACCATGCTCGTCCAACAATATTGTCGATGGGAACGGGGCCAAAGTTACGCGAGTCGTTAGAAAACTGGCGATTATCGCCCATAACAAAAACGTGCAAGGGTGGGACCACCTGCTCTGCTACGTCTCGGCCGCCGGGATGTGTGACATAAGGCTCATCCAGGGCTTGGTCGTTGATATATACTTTCCCGCCGCGACTAGAGAGCGTCTCACCGGGTAGCGCGATGACGCGCTTGATGAGTAGCTCAGGCCCGGCCTCCGGCATATCGATGACGACGATGTCACCCCGCCGCGGACCGTGAAAACGATACGTCACCTTTTCCACCACCAGTCGCTGCTCCGAATGCAGGTTCGGCTCCATGCTTTGTCCCTGCACCTGTGTAGCCTGAGCCAGAAACAAGTTGATGCCCACGGCGATCAACAACGCCGGGACGATCGTTTCGATCAAAGCGCGAATCGTTTGCAGCGGACCGCGCCACCAGCCTCCCGTCGACTTGGGTCCCAGCGCCAGCGCGCCCTCATCGGGCAATGCGGACTGCGCCTCAGGCGTCTCAGCCGTTGCGCCGGCTTGGTTTTCCAGTTCTTCCATCATACTCCAGCCATTTCAGCGCCGCCGCGGGCGCCGATCTCGGTCACGCCCGCCGCCCCGTCCGCTCCGTCCGCCGCTTCTGATGCGATCGCGGTCGCGAGCTTCTTCTAATGTCCAGCCCTCCAACACCGCCTGGCGCGACAGGCGAATCTTGCCATCTGAGTCAATGTCTGTCACCATCACCATGATCTCGTCGCCCACCTGCACCACGTCTTCCACTCGCGAAGCCTTGAAATCGGCCAATTGCGAAATGTGTACCATGCCATCGGTGCCGGGTAAGATTTCTACAAAGGCCCCAAAATCGGTGGTGCGCACGACTTTGCCGGTATAGATGTCGCCAATCTTGGCCTCTTCGGTCAACGCCTCGATGCGCGCCAACGCCTTGTCGGCCGCCGGTCCTTCGACCGCGGCGATGAAAACCGTGCCATCGTCTTCGATGTCGATCTTGACGTTATACTCCTCTTGGATGGCCCGGATGATCTTGCCGCCCGGTCCGATGATCGCGCCGATCTTTTCAGGATCGATCTGAATGATGGTCATACGCGGCGCGTATGGTGAAAGCTCTGCGCGTGGCTCGGGTATAGTCTCCAACATCTTGTCGATGATCTGTAGGCGCGCCTCGCGGGCCTGGGCCAGCGCCTGCTCCAGCAATGCGTAGCCAATGCCCTTGATCTTGATATCCATTTGGAGCGCCGTGACGCCCTCGGTAGTGCCTGCGACCTTAAAGTCCATGTCGCCCAGATGGTCTTCCATGCCCTGGATGTCGGTGAGGATGGCGGCCTGCTCCCCATCGCTGATCAGGCCCATAGCAATGCCGCCCACCGGACGTTCGATGGGCACGCCGGTGTCCATCAACGCCAGGGTGCTGCCGCACACGCTGGCCATCGACGTGCTACCGTTGGACGAGAGCACTTCAGACACCAACCGAATCGTGTAGGGGAATTCGTCTTCGGGTGGGATCATCGAGCGCAGGGCCGTCTCGGCCAGCGCGCCATGGCCTATCTCGCGGCGTCTGGGGCCGCGCACGGGCCAGGTCTCGCCGGTGGAAAACGGTGGAAAGTTATAGTGGTGCAGATAGCGTTTGCTATCCTCGGGATACAGACCATCGAGGGTCTGTTCCTCGCGTGGGGTGCCCAGTGTGGCAATGGTGAGCACCTGTGTCTCGCCGCGCTGGAACAGCCCCGAGCCGTGAGCGCGGGGCGACAGCCCCACCTCGCAATAGAGCGGTCGAATTTCCTTCAGACCCCGCCCATCGGGCCGGATGTGTTCGTGCAGAATGCGCCGACGCACCTCGGCCTTGAAAACGTCGTTAAAAACCTCACGCACGTCCTGGGGCGCGATTTCCCATTCTGCGCCTTCTTGCGCCTTGAACGCATCCACGATTTCGTTGCGTAGATCGTCAATGAGCTGATTGCGCTCCTCTCTGTCCAGGTGGGTGGATTGCACGATGGCCTGGGCCAGCCGGTCGCCAATACGCTCTACCACGACCTGGCGGACCTTTTCATCCAGGATAAAAGGCGTGTATTCGAACTTGGGCTTGCCGGCCTCGGCGCGCATGCGCCGCTGGACCTCGATGAGAGGTTGCAGCGCGGCGTGGCCGAACTGGAGCGCCCGGAGCATGGTTTCTTCGGGCACTTGGTTGGCCCCCGCCTCGACCATAATGATGGCGTCGGCGGTGCCGGCCAGGCGCAGATCGAGATCGCTATTCTCCATTTCGGGGATGGTGGGATTGATAACCAGCTCGCCGTCGATCAGCCCGATGCGCACCGCGCCCACCGGCCCGTCCCACGGAACATCCGAAACAGTTAGCGCAGCTGACGCGCCGATGATGCCCAGGATGTCAATGTTGTGGACCTGATCGTGCGACAGCGCCGTGAGAACAACCTGCACATCGTTGCGCATATCCTTGGGAAAGAACGGGCGCAGCGGACGGTCAACCAACCGCGCTGTGAGGATGGCGCTCTCGCCTGGTCGCCCTTCGCGGCGGAAAAAGCTGCCAGGAATGCGTCCGGCCGCGTACAGGCGTTCCTCATACTCTACGCTCAATGGGAAAAAGTCTATTCCCTCGCGGACGCTCCTGGACATCGTGGCGGTGGCCAGCAGCAAAGTATCGCCCTGACGCACAGTGACGGCCCCGCCAGCCTGCCCGGCCAGTTTGCCGGTCTCGATAGTGATCGGTTTACCGCCGACCTCGACAGAAAATGTTTTGTTCACGTTCATTTTACCTCCATGACGGCAGGTAAAAGAACCGCAGAAACGAATGTGAGGGGAAGGTTAGAGGTTAGGGGCTGAAGAGTAAAGCTTTTTTGTCCGTAGAGGTTACTCTTCAATCTCCAATCTCCAACCTTCGGTCTCCCTCGCGCTCCGGCTCCTTGCCTGCCGCTAAAATTGTTCAATAGCAACAAGCGAGTAGATTAGGGCAATAGCCTGCCTCTACTCGCCAAGTGGCTTGTATCGGTTACTTGCGCAGCCCCAGACGCTGAAGAATTTCCTGATAACGACTGGGGTCCTTGCGGCTCAGATAGGTCAAGTGGCGGCGGCGTTGGCCCACCAATCGGAGCAAGCCCCGCCGCGAGTGTTCGTCGTGCTTGTGTTCTTTCAAGTGCTCGGTGAGTTGCTGGATGCGCGTGGTCAACAGCGCAATCTGTACTTCCGGCGACCCGGTATCAATGGGATGTCGATGAAAATCCTGGATTAACATTTGTTTTTCAGGTTTTGACAAAGCCACTTTACACACTCCTTTCAATCACAGGACCGGCTTGTTGCGGGCCGGCCCTTTACTCAAACCCATTCTACCACAAAGCGGGCCAGTCGGCAAATGTGGATTTGACTATCAAGTCTTGCGCAAACGCCGGGTTTGGACTACACTACAATTATTGAGTGTAACTGCTCAGCCCAAATGCGTAAAAGCGGCAAACCCAAAGCCATTCGACAGGATTCACAAGATTCACAGGATGGAATTCGTGGAAAAATCCTGTAAATTCTGTAAATCTTGTCCAAAGAGCTACCAGGGTGAGCAGTTACTATTGAGTTTTCTTTCTTGGTTCACGTTACGGAGGGACAACCATGATCGATTTCTCCCTGACCGAAGAACAAGAGTTCATCCGCAAGCTGGCGCGCGACTTTGCCCAAAAAGAGATGGCCCCCCGCGCTGAGCACCACGACCAGAGCGCCGAGTTCCCCTGGGAAGTGGTCAAAAAGGCCCACACGGCTGGCCTGCTCAACATCATCATCCCCGAAAAGTTGGGCGGCGTGGGCGCCGGCTCGCTCGAAGAATGCCTGGTGGCCGAGGAGTTCTTTGCCGGCGACGCTGGCATGGGCACATCCATGCTGGCAAACAACCTGGGTCTGATGCCTATCGTCGCCAACGGCAGCGACGCACAACAAGAACGTTTTTTGACCCCGTTCCTCGAAAAACCTATCATGGCCGCCTTTTGCCTCACCGAAAGCGCCGCCGGATCCGACGTAGCCAACCTGCATACCACCTGGCGGCGCGACGGCGACGAATACGTGCTCAACGGCAGCAAGATGTTCATCACCAATGGCGGCGTGGCCTCGCTGTACACTGTGTTTGCCACCGCCGAGCCGGGCAAGCGCAACTATCGCTCCTTTAGCGCGTTCATCGTACCCCGCGACACGCCGGGCGTGTCGGCCGGCAAAAAAGAGAACAAGATGGGTCATCGTTGCTCCGATACCTCGGAAGTGATTTTTGAGGACGTGCGCCTGCCAGCCGAGCACCTGCTCGGCCGCGAGGGCGAGGGCTTCAGAATTGCCATGAAAACGCTGGACAAGAGCCGGTCCGGCATCGCGGCTAGCGCCGTCGGCATTGCCCGCGCAGCCCTGGAGGCCGCCATCCAGTATGCCAAAGAGCGCCAGACCTTCGGCCAACCCCTGGCCGCGCATCAGGCCATCCAGTTTTTGCTGGCCGACATGGCCATCAAGGTCGAGACGGCCCGCCTCATCACCTGGAAGGCAGCCTGGTTGGCCGATCAGGGCCAACCCAACAATCTGGAATCGTCCATCGCCAAGTGTTACGCCACCGACGCCTGCATGCAGGTCACGACCGACGCCGTGCAGATTTTCGGCGGTTACGGTTATAGCAAAGAATACCCCGTTGAACGCTACATGCGCGACGCCAAGCTGATGCAAATTTACGAGGGCGCCAACCAGATTCAGCGCATCGTCATCTCGCGCAACATTCTGGCGTAAGAGTCTGTAGTGAACCCCTAAAATTGGACAGGTGCGTTAGTTCAAGTAGAATGAGTCCAAGAAAGGGGAAATCAAGATGTCCAAGCGACGCGAGTTCAAACCCGAGTTCAAGGCTCGGCTCGTACTGGAGGAGTTGAGCGGAGCCAAGAGCAAAGTCGAGATTTGTCGGGAGCGCCAACTGCACCCGCAAGTCTTCACCCGCTGGAAGGTCGAGTTGTTGGAGCGAGCGGGCGAGATTTTCGCCACGTAGCCGAGTCGCGGCGATGAGCAGGAACGGACCTGAGCAGGTGTGGGTGTGTGACATCACTTATGTCCACCTGCAGCACGAGTTTGTCTACCTGGCGCTGATGATGGACGTGTTCACCCGCTGCATTCGCGGCT